>JAGRLG010000045.1 GCA_020441905.1 Rhodobiaceae bacterium
ATCGTCGCCACCCTGGGGTCCTGGCTGGTCGGCTATAGCGAGCAATCGACCTATGGCGAGGCGTTCCTCGTCGGCCTGATCAATACTCTCGCCGTCGCCGCGCTCGCCATTGTTCTGGCCACGATCATCGGCTTCGTGCTCGGCATAGCCCGCCTGTCGTCAAACTGGCTCCTGGCGCGGCTGGCTGAAGCTTATATCGAGATATTGCGCAATATCCCGCTGCTGCTTCAGATCTTCTTCTGGTATTTCGCCGTGCTGCGCGCCCTGCCGGTGCCGCGCCGTTCGTTGACCCCGGGCGGCGGCATTTTCCTCAACACCCGCGGCCTTTTTTTCCCCGCGCCCCTGGGCGAGCCGGGCCTTGGCTGGTCGCTGCTAGCCCTTTGCTGCGGCCTCGCCGGCGCCCTGCTGGTGCACTGGTATTCGCGGCGGCGCCAGATCGCGACCGGCAAGCCCCTTCGTCATGGCGGCCTGATCATCGCCCTTTGCCTCGCCCTCGGTCCCGGCATTTTTCTCGCCACCGGCATGCCGGTTTCCTGGGAGATTCCGGCGCTGCGCGGTTTCAACATCCAGGGCGGGATCGTCATTATCCCCGAATATGCCGCCCTCGTGCTCGCCTTGTCGCTCTATACCGCGACCTTTATCGGCGAAATCGTCCGCTCCGGCATATTGGCGGTCAGCCACGGCCAGACGGAAGCCGCGCTCGCCGCCGGCCTTACCCGTGGCCAGGCCCTGCGGCTGGTCGTCATTCCGCAGGCGATGCGGGTCATCATTCCCCCGCTCACCAGCCAGTATCTCAATCTGACCAAGAATTCCTCGCTTGCCGTCGCCATCGCCTATCCCGACCTTGTCTCTGTTTTTGCCGGCACCAGCCTCAACCAGACCGGCCAGGCCCTCGAGGTGCTGGCGATCACCATGGCCGTCTATCTGCTGCTGTCGCTGGTCACCTCCGCCTTGATGAACTGGTACAACCGGCGCGTCGCGCTGGTCGAGCGATAGGACGGGCGCGATGGCTCCGCGAAGACGCCCCTACGTCCGGTCCGCCATGGCGCCGAGCCAGCCGCCGCCGATGCTTGCCTCCGGGCCGCTGGGCTGGCTGCGGCGCAATCTGTTTTCGAACTGGTGGAATTCGGCGCTCACCCTGGCCTGCCTCTACCTGATCTATGCCCTCGCCGCGCCGCTGGTCCAGTTCGCGCTCATCGACGCGGTGTGGCAGGGCGCCGACCGCGAAGCCTGCCTGCCGGCCAAGGGGCAGGGCGCGGGCGCCTGCTGGGCCTATATCCACGCCAAGTTCGGCCAGTTCATCTATGGCCGCTACCCGGCGGCCGAGCGCTGGCGGGTCGACCTCGTATTCCTGCTTCTGGCTGGCGGGCTGATCCCGGTGGCGATGCCCTCCGTGCCCGGCAAGCGCTGGAACGTCCTGTTTCTTCTCGCCGTCTTTCCGGTGGCCGCCTATATCCTGCTCTTCGGCGGCTGGTTCACCTTGCCGCGCGTGGAAACGGCGCGCTGGGGCGGGTTGATGCTGACCCTCGTGGTCGCGATTTCCGGTATCGCCGCCTCGCTGCCCCTCGGCGTCCTGCTTGCCCTTGGCCGCCGTTCCGCTTTGCCCGCGGTGCGTCTGGCCTCGATTGTCTTTATCGAATTCTGGCGCGGCGTGCCGCTGATCACCGTGCTGTTCATGTCCAGCGTGCTGCTGCCGCTGTTCCTGCCCGACGGCGTGCATTTCGACAAATTGCTGCGGGCGCTGATCGGGGTGGCGCTGTTTTCCGCCGCCTATATGGCGGAGGTCGTGCGCGGCGGCCTCCAGGCCATTCCGCGCGGGCAATATGAAGCGGCCATGGCGCTCGGCCTCGGCTATTGGAAGACGATGCGCCTGATCGTCCTGCCCCAGGCGCTCAAGCTCGTCATTCCCGGCATCGTCAACACCTTCATCGGCCTGTTCAAGGACACCACCCTGGTGCTCATCATCGGCCTGTTCGACCTTCTGGGTATCATCCAGCTGTCCTTCACCGACCCCAAATGGGCCAGCCCGAACCAGAGCCTGACCGCCTATCTTTTTGCCGCCGGCGTCTATTGGCTGTTCTGCTTCGGCATGTCGCGATATTCATTATTCATGGAGCGCCGGTTGAATGTCGAACAACGCAGCTGACCACGGCGGGCAGGGCGCGCCGCGCGGCGGCGATATCGCCATAGAGATCTCGGGCCTGAACAAGTGGTTCGGCGATTTCCATGTCCTGAAGGATATCGACCTGAAGGTCTACAAGGGCGAGCGCATCGTCATCTGCGGCCCTTCCGGCTCGGGCAAATCCACCCTGATCCGCTGCATCAACCGGCTGGAAGAGCACCAGCGCGGACGCATCGTCGTCGAAGGCATCGAATTGACGTCGGATCTGAAAAGGATCGAAAACATCCGCCGCGAGGTCGGCATGGTGTTCCAGCATTTCAATCTGTTCCCCCATCTTACGACGCTGGAAAACTGCACTCTCGGGCCGGTCTGGGCGCGCAATATGCCGAAAGCCAGGGCCGAGGCGCTGGCGATGGAATATCTCGAGCGGGTCAGGATCCCCGAGCAGGCGAACAAATATCCCGGCCAGCTTTCCGGCGGCCAGCGCCAGCGTGTCGCCATTGCCAGGGCGCTGTGCATGAACCCGAAGATCATGCTGTTCGACGAGCCGACCTCGGCGCTGGACCCGGAAATGGTCAAGGAGGTCCTCGACGTCATGACCGATCTGGCGCGCTCGGGCATGACCATGCTGGTCGTCACCCACGAGATGGGCTTTGCCCGCGAAGTCGCAGACCGCATCATCTTCATGGATGAGGGCCAGATCGTCGAGGAGAACGAGCCGGAGGCATTCTTCGCCGATCCCCGGCACGAGCGCACCCGTACCTTCCTCGGCCAGATCTTGAGTTGAGCGAAGCTCGGCCCGGCTGGTCAGCCGGCCACCACCGGAAGTTCCTCGCTGGCGCCCCATTCGCACCACGAGCCGTCATAGACCGCGCAATTGGGGTGGCCGATGATCGCCAGCGCCAGCGCCAGCGTGGCGGCGGTAATGCCGGAGCCGCAGCTGGTCACGATGGGGCGCGACAGGTTGACCCCGGCCTTTTCGAAGACGGCCTTGATTTCCTCGTTGGAGCGCATCGTGCCGTCGGCATTGAGCAGCGAGGTATAGGGCACGTTGATGGCGCCGGGCATGCGCCCGGATTTCAGGCCCGGGCGCGGTTCGGGTGCGGTGCCGGCAAAGCGGTCGGCGGGGCGGGCATCGACGATCTGGGCGCCCGTGGTGTCGCGTCCCTCGACAATGGCCCGCATGGTATCGAGGTCGCAGACCTTGCCGGCGTCGCGCCGGGCGGTGAAATGGCGCTGCTGCGGAACCGTCGTGCCTTGTTCCACCGGGCCGCCCTCGGCGATCCATTTGGGCAGTCCGCCGTCCAGCACCGCGACATCGTCGTGGCCCATGACCATGAATGTCCACCAGCAGCGCGAGGCTGAGGGAAGGCCGGCGCCGTCATAGACAACGATGCGCTTGCCATCGCCAATGCCCATGGCCCGCATCCGCGAACTGAACTTGACCGGCGAGGGCAGCATGTGCGGCAGCGGCGAATTTTCGTCGGCGATTTCGTCGATGTCGAAAAACAGCGCGCCGGGAATATGGCACTCCCGGTATTCGCGCTTCGGGTCGCGGTCCTGGCCCGGCAGATACCAGGAGGAATCGATGATCACCAGATCCGGCGCCGCCAGATGTTCCATCAGCCATTGCGTGGATACCAGCAGCTGGTCGCGACCCTTCATGCAGAATTCTCCCTTGGATACCAATACCGCGTTTGACGTTCGTGAATGCCGGCGGTTGTGCCCGCCGTGATTACACGACCGCCGCCGCCAAGGCCATACCTCGAAAATGGCGGCTGGATGTCAGATATCAATTGTTACCGACAATTTTGTGAAGGCCAACCGTGCCAGGTCAAGGTGGCACGAAATTTTGCGCGCCCGATAACTTCGGGCCCGATTCCCATGGGATAACCGCCCGGCCAGGCGGTTTCAGGCCCCAGCGTTATTCCAGCACCGCGGACGCATCGGTCCGCCCCGGCCTTTCGAGCCAGGCCGGCACCGGCAACCCCTTTTCGCGCAGGAAGGCGGGATTGAACAATTTGCTCTGATAGCGTGTGCCGTAGTCGGCAAGAATGGTGACGATGGTGTGGCCTGGCCCCATCTGGCGCGCCAGCCGTACCGCGCCGGCAATATTGATCGCCGTCGATCCGCCCATGCACAGCCCCTCGTGTTCGAGCAGATCGAAAAGCCAGGGCAGCGCCTCCTCGTCGGAGATCTTGAATGCGTCGTCGATCGGCGCGCCCTTCAGGTTCGCCGTTTCGCGGTTATTGCCGATGCCTTCGGTGATCGAAGTCCCGGCCGGATCGAACCGGCCCTCCTTGAGAAAGGAATAGATCCCCGATCCGCCGGGATCGGCGAGCGCGGTGACGATGTCCTTGCTGTAGTCTTTCAGCGCCATGGCGACGCCGGCAATGGTGCCGCCGGTGCCCATCGAGCAGATGAAGCCATCGATGCGCCCTCCCGTGTCGCGCCAGATCTCCGGCCCGGTGGTTTCGATATGGGCCCGGCGGTTGGCGACATTGTCGAACTGGTTGGCCCAGATCGCGCCCCTGGGTTCGGACGACGCGAGAGTCTCGGCAAGGCGCCCCGAAACCTTCACGTAATTATTGGCGTTGGCATAGGGGACCGCGGGCACCTCGATCAGCTCGGCGCCGGCAACGCGCAGCATGTCCTTCTTTTCCTGGCTCTGGGTGTCGGGAATGACGATCACGGTGCGGTAGCCCAGCGCATTGGCCACCAGCGCCAGCCCGATACCGGTATTTCCCGCCGTGCCCTCGACGATGGTGCCGCCGGGCCTCAGCGTGCCCTTCTCGATGGCATCGCGGACGATATAGAGCGCGGCGCGGTCCTTGACCGATTGTCCGGGGTTGAGGAATTCGGCCTTGCCCAGGATCGTGCAGCCGGTCTGCTCGGAAGCTTGCCTCAGTTTGATAAGCGGTGTGTCGCCAATCGCCTCGATCAGCCCGGTCTTCACAGTCATTGCATCGCTTCTGGTCGGAAAGATGAGAATTGGCGGCGAAATGCCCGCCGGCAGACGGTAGCGCGCGCGCGGAGCCGCTTCAAGCGTGGGCGGCCAAACGATTGCCGCCGTGGCTCAATATGCGGCGGCCCGCCCGGCCAGCACGTCCTGAACCGCATCGGGAATGGGAACGGCCTTGATCCCGGACGGGCTGTCCTCGTCGTCGACAACCCAGATCCGCAACTCGGTCGCGGTGGCGATGAGGGTTTCATCGCGCTGAATGCGATGTTCGATCTCGAATGTCGAACGGCCGATCTTGCCGACCTGGGAATAGACGTCGAGCACGTCGCCGAAATAGCTGGGGGTCATGAACTTGGCCACCACCGAGCCCAGCACGGTGCCGCGCAGGCCGTAGCGTTTGCGCAGGCCGAGCTGGTCCAGCCCGCCTTTTTCCAGCATTTCGTGGCTCGATTCGTCGATCCACACGTAATAGTTGGGATAGAAAACGATCTTCGCCGGGTCGCAATGGCCCCAATAGACTCGTACCTGATGCCGTCCGTTCAGCATGACGCCTCCGTTGCCGCTCCCTTGCAACCCTCAAGGGCATGCTGTCTAGCACAAACAGCGGCTTTTGAAAGTAGAGTTATTCCAAATAACAAATAGTGAAATTTCGTTGCCTGGCAACGGGATTTAGCCGGCCGGGCCGGCGTCGTCTTCCTCATTTTTTCCTTCAGTGCCACTCGCGGCTGTGTCTGGCGCTCCGCCGGAAACCTCGCCCGGCATGATATAGATCGCCTCGGCGAGCAGCGAAACATGAACCTGCTCGCCAATGGCGATTCGATTGCGCTGCGCGGCATGAAGCGCGATCGTCATGAACAGCGGCGTATCGGCAATGCCCTCGACATCGACCGCCACCGAGGCCGAGTCCCCCAGCACCACGAATTCGCTGACCCGTCCGGCGACGGGATTTTCCTGCTCGCCGCGCGAGGGGCGGTCGCGCCGGTGCAGCAGCACATTGGCGGTGGGGATTGCCCAGGCAACGCTGGTGCCCGCCGCGATGCGCGGCTGGTAGGGCGTTTCGAGGCGGTAACGGTTCCATTCGAGGATGGTCACCCGGCGTGCTGAATCGTGCCCGGCGATGCGGCCGGTGAAGATATTGCGCACATCGACAAGGCGTGCCGCTTCGACGCTTGCCGGCCGGGTCATGACCTCTTGCGGCGTGCCGCTTTGCAGGGTGCGGCCGTGGTGGAGCAGGCACAGCCGGTCGGCCAGCAGGGCGGCTTCGTCCAGATCGTGCGTCACCAGAAGCACCGGTATGCGCAACTCTTTTCGCAGTTCCGCCAGTTCGCGGTAAAGCTTCTGGCGTGTCGAGCGGTCGACGGCGGAGAAAGGCTCGTCGAGCAAGAGAACGGCGGGTTCGCGGGCCAGCGCCCTGGCCACCGCCACGCGCTGCTGCTGGCCGCCGGAAAGTTCCGCCGGGTAGCGCCGCTCCAGGCCGGAAAGATTGACCTGCCGCAAAAGGGCCTGGGCGCGCGCGCTTCTCTCCGGGGCAGGCAGGTGGCCGAGCGCCGCTTTGACGTTGCCCTCCGCGGTCATATGGGGAAACAGGGCGTAGCTCTGGAACACCATGCCGGCGGAGCGCCGCCAGGCGGGAAAATTGACGCCGCCGGCGCCGTCGTACCAGACCGCGCCATTGCAGGTAATCCGCCCGCCTTGCGGGCTGTGCAGCCCGGCGATACAGCGCAGCACGGTGGATTTGCCCGCCCCCGAAGGCCCGACCAGGGCCAGCATTTCTCCGGGGCCGCAATCGAGCACGGCATCCAGTGGAATCGGCCGCTGCTGGTTCAGGCGGACATGCAGGCCCTTGTCAGCCATGGCGCCGGCCGATCCGCCCCGAAAGGACATAGGTGATGGCCAGCGCGAACAGCGAGATCGCCAGCAACAGCGCCGACATGGTGGCCGCCGCGCCATTGTCGAAGTCCTGCACCCGGTCGTAAATGGCGATGGCCAGGGTTCGCGTCTCGCCGGGAATGCTGCCGCCGACCATCAGCACGACGCCGAACTCGCCCAAGGTGTGGGCAAAGGTCAGCGCCATTCCGGTGACGATGCCGGGCCAGGCCAGCGGCAGCTCGATGCGCATCAGCACCTCGAGCGGCGTCATGCCGGAACAGGCCGCCGCCTCGCGCACATCGGCGGGAATAGCCTCGAAGGCGCGCTGCATCGGCTGGATGGCGAAAGGCAGGTTGACGATGACCGATGCCACCAGCAGGCCGGAAAAACTGAACACCAGGGTGTGGCCGAACAGCGCCTCGAAGGCGTGTCCGAGCGGCGAATTGCCGCCAAACGCTACCAGCAGGTAGAAGCCGAGAACGGTGGGCGGCAGCACCAGGGGAAGCGTAATCAGCGCCTCGGCCAGCCCCTTGCCGCGGAACCTGCGCCAGGCCAGGGCGCGCGCCGCCGCGATGCCGATGGGAAACAGCAGCAGCACCGTGAAAATGCCTAGGCGAAGTGAAAGCGCCAGCGCCGGCCAATCCATCGCTCAGTCTGCTCCCTGCGGCGACCCGAATCCGTG
Organism: Rhodobiaceae bacterium; assembly: GCA_020441905.1. Lineage (GTDB taxonomy): Bacteria > Pseudomonadota > Alphaproteobacteria > Rhizobiales > NORP267 > JAGRLG01. The sequence continues at coordinate 7,636 of JAGRLG010000045.1, forward strand.
CCGCGCCATGATCGCGCGCGCCGGCTCCGTGGTCAGGAAATCATAGAATGCGCGCGCTGTCGCGCCGGCCCGCCTGGTCAGCACCGCAAGGTGGCGCAGCGGCCGGTGGCTGCCGCCCGGCAGCAGGACGAAATTGCCGCGCCTGGCCATATCCGGCGCCAGGGCCAGCGAATAGGCGATGATCCCGCCTTGCGCCGATCCGGCGGAGGCGAATTGCGCCGCCTGGGCGACATTTTCCCCCAGCACGAGGTAGGGGCCGATCTTGTCCCATAGCCCGGCGCTTTCCAGTGCCTCGCGTGCCGCCTGTCCATAGGGCGCATGTTCCGGGCTGGCGATGGCAAAGCGTTTCAGGCGCCCGTCGGCGATCGCCTTGCCAAGGTCGGAAAGACTGGCGTCGGGCTTGAGCGGCGAGCCCTTCGGCACGAACAGCGCAAGACGGCCCTGCGCATAGGCTTTGCCGGCGTCAAGTGCCAGCCCCGCTTCGGCTATGCGGCCGGCATAGATACTGTCCGCCGCTACGAATAGCTCGAATGGCGCGCCCTGCATGATCTGGCGGGCGAAATTGCCCGAGGATCCGTAAGCGATCCGCATTTCTCCGCCGCTGCTGGCGCGAAAGGCGGACGCCAGTTCCTCCATGGCAAAGCGCATGGAGGAGGCGCAGGCAACCAGCGCCGGCGCCTCGCCGGCCCGCACCGCGATTCCGGCGGGGCTGAAGCCCAGGGCCGCCAGCGTCATGGCCAGCAGAATGCGAAATGCGGGGGGAAGGTGGCGCCAGATCGCCTGCCGGGCAGGAGGGGAGGAAATATGGGCGGTCATCGTCTTGCTATAGCCCATCGTCCATAGGGCGAAAACCGCAAAATACTTTGCAAAAACAGACAAAAAAAGCAGGGGGAACTTTCGGTTCCGCCCTGCTTTCCTTCAAAACTGGCTCCCCGGGCCGGACTCGAACCAGCGACCCAGCGGTTAACAGCCGCTTGCTCTACCAACTGAGCTACCGGGGATCAGAGCGTTCTTGCGCCGCTCGACGCCCTGCCTATAGCAAAAGCCCCGCACCGTTGCCAATCCCTATATTCGCCGACATTGGCCCCGCGGCGCGCAAGGGCGGCGCCCGGCTGCGTTCTTGTCAGGCGCAAGGCGCCGCAAAGGGTGCGCCATGACTTGAATCGAGATCACTATAAAATTCTGTAAAGCGTTATTTCCACGGAAGATTTTCGCCGTCCGCCGCTGCCTATAAAGAGCGCGCGGTTGACCCAGTCATAGCGCGGATCGCCGGTTTCGAGGCGGGCATGGGTGCGCATGTAATAGTGCGCCGGATCGATATCCTCGCCGGCCGCTACCGCCGCCATGATCTCTTTGGGGCCATGGCGATAGCCGAAATTGCGGATCTCGATGACGGCGCCATCGTCGGTCTCGATGCCGTAGCGGGTATCCAGTTCGGCCATGCCGTCGGCAAAGACAGTCTGCCAGTCGGCGCCGACATTGAGCACGCGGCCGCTGATCCGCCCGCCGCGCACCGTGCCGCCAACGATAGGTATGATGCGCCGCTGCCCCGCGCGCCCCGGGCCAAGTTCCATGATCGGCGCAAGTTCCACCGTCAGGTCGCAGAAATGTTCAAGTCCCGGTTCCTTTATCGCCATTGCTGCACCATCTCCCCCGCCGGTTGCCGGCATGCCCTTGAATAGCCATGCCCTTGAGTTGCGCCAACAGCGCCATTGCAAGCAGGCCCATTGTGCCTGTACCCAGATAAAGAAAAAGGTGGCGGGACGCGCCGGTCAAGCCGGCCGCGCCCAAGTCCGGGTTTTTGGCGGATCGACGTTAGCTGCGAACAGGATGTCATGTCGCAAAGGAAATTGCGCCTCGGCCGTTACACCATGGCGCTGCCGGCGTCCCGCCTGGCGCGGATCGGCCTTGGCATCGTCCTTGTCATCGGCGGTATTTTGGGATTCTTGCCCATTGTCGGTTTCTGGATGATTCCGCTCGGCATCATCGTTCTGTCCTATGACATCGCCTTCATACGCAGGCTGCGCCGCAAGGGGTGGAGCTGGTGGCAGCGCCGCTCGCGCCCGCGGCGCCCGCGCCGCCCGCACGGCGAGTGAGGCGATCATCCGCCCCTGAGGCGGCTTGGCCGGAGGGCAGGGCTCAGGTCTTGGGGGGGAACCAAGACTTAGAGAACCGGGATCTGGTGAAAAACTGGAGGCCACGCCCGGAATCGAACCGGGGTATACGGATTTGCAGTCCGCTGCGTCACCACTCCGCCACGTGGCCTCTTGAAGCGCGTGCCGCTTAGCCGGCGGCTGCCTGTGTATGACACCGGCGCGCGCCGTGTTGCAGCGCGGATATAGCAAGGTCCAGCCAGCGATACAATATGCCTGCCGCGCCCGCTGGAATGATGGTGAACCGGCCATCATGGTCTGCCCAATGCGGGCGGAAAGCCGCATCCGCGGTTCAGCCGCTTGCCTTTTGGCGATCTTGAGTTAAACCATCTGTGGAAATCGCCGCATGGCGGCGCCGCATGCTCATCTGCCCGGAGCGATCCCAGGAGCGATCATGGAAAACATCAGCTTGGCCAGCACCAATATGGTGGAATCGCAGTTGCGTCCAAATGACGTCACCAATCCGCGGCTCCTCGCCGAATTCCTGCGGGTTCCCCGTGAAAATTTTGTGCCCGGCGCGCGGCGTGCCCTGAGCTATGCCGACCAGGATGTCGAGTTGAAGCCGGCCGGGACCAAGGGGCCGGCCCGCTACCTGATGCAGCCGATGACCTTTGGCCGCATGGTCCAGCTGGCCGATGTGAAGCCCACCGACCTTGTTCTCGATGTCGGCTGCGGCACCGGCTATTCGGCCGCCATCCTGTCGGCCCTGGCCGATTCGGTGGTCGCGCTGGAATGCGACGAAGATCTGGCGGCCATCGCAAATGACGTGTTGCCGGCGCTTCAGATCGCCAACGCCGCGGTGGTTACCGGCCCGCTGCCCCAGGGTTATGCCGCCGAGGGTCCCTATGATGTCATCGTCGTCAATGGCCAGCTGGGTGCGGTGCCCGGGGCGCTTTGCGATCAGCTCAAGGAGGGCGGACGTCTCGTCGCGGTCCTCGAAGAGGGCGGGGTGCGGCGGATCTGGGTTTTCCATCGCCACGACGGAAAGACGACCGGAATTGCCGGTTTCAATGCCGCGGCGCCTGTCTTGCCCGGTTTCGAACCTGAGGAAGAGTTCGTCTTTTAACTTCCATCTGCGGGTTTTTTCCAGTTCTTGCGGCCCGGTGTTGCTTGCCGGCATCACCTGAATACAAAATTTCCGCTGTGCCAGTTCTGGGGTTCATTGAAATCGCCGCCTCGCATAATGTGACGTTGCGCCAATTGATTCGACGCAGGCGTAACCCGGACCATAACCGGGAACGAACAATAGGCCGGATGGCAGGACTGACCCGGATTTGGTGGTTCTCGGAGCACCAGCAGGGCAATCAGAATATACGGGGCAATACGGCGCGGGGCGAATGAGGCGACGGGGTCGGTAGAGGGAATGGTCTTTAGCTGGAACCGGGGCATGAGCGGCACCTCGCGCGCAATTGGCGCGGGCGCGCGCTGTGGGCGCGGTGGAATTGCGTCTGCGGCTCTGCTTGCCGTCGCGGCGGGCGCCTTCCTGGCCGGCAGCGCGGGTGTTGCCACCGCTGAATCCCTTCGCCAGGCCCTTGAATCCACCTATGTGACCAATCAGGAGCTGGAAGCGCAGCGTGCCAGCACGCGTGCCACCGACGAAAACGTGCCCCAGGCGCTCTCCACCGGCCGTCCGCGCCTCAGCGGCAGCGGCGATGTCGGCTATCAGCGCCAGGAAACGATTCTCAATCCGCCCCTGGTCGGCAGCGCCGGGCGCGTTTCGCCCTATGGCTTCAGCATCACCGCGACCCAGCCTGTCTTTCGCGGCTTCCGCACGCTCAATTCGGTCAAGCAGGCGGACTCCATCGTGCGCGCGGCGCGCGAAGCCTTGCTGAATACAGAGCAGAACGTGCTTTTTTCGGCGGCCGAAACCTATGTCAACGTGGTGCGCGACGGCTCGATCGTTTCGCTTCGCGCCAACAATGTGAACGTACTCACCGAGCAGTTGCGCGCGACCCGTGACCGTTTCACGGTCGGCGAGGTGACGCGAACCGACGTTGCCCAGGCCGAGGCGCGGCTGTCCCTTGCCATTTCCACGCTCAATCTGGCGCGGGCCAATCTCAATTCGAGCCGCGCTGTCTATGACCAGGTGATTGGCCATCCCGCCAACGGCCCGGTCCAGCCGCCTTCGATCGAACTCAAGCTGCCGCGCAGCCTCGATGAGGCGCTGCTTTCCGCCGATTCCGAGCATCCCGCCATTCGCACCGCCATTTATTCCGCCGAGGCCGCCGATTTCGGCGTCGACGTCACCACCGGCGAATTGCTGCCGACGGTCAGCCTCGATGCCAGTTTCACCAAGCGGTGGGATCCGACCGTCGCCACCAAGCGTACCGAAACGGCGGCGATTACCGGCCGTGTAACCGTGCCCTTCTACCAGGGCGGCGAGGTTTCCTCGCGGGTGCGCCAGGCCAAGGAAGTGCGCGCCCAGCGCCGGCTGGAACTGGAACTGGTGCGCCGCCAGGTGCGTGCCGCGGTCATTTCGGCCTGGGGCCAGCTCGATGCCACCAAGGCCCAGATCCGCTCCGGTCAGGCCCAGGTGCGGGCCAGCGAAGTGGCCCTGGCGGGCGTGCGCGAGGAGGCCAAGGTCGGCCAGCGCACCACCCTCGATGTGCTCGACGCCGAGCAGGAGCTTCTCGATGCCCGCGTGTCGCTGGTGTCGACACGGCGCGACTATGTCGTCGCCTCCTATGCGTTGCTGTCCGCCGTCGGGCGCCTCAGCGCCTCGAAGCTCGGTCTCAATGTTGCGATCTACGACCCGATGGTCAATTACAACAAGGTCCGCAACAAATGGTTCGGCCTCGGTCCTAGCGACCAGAACTGAGTGAATTCCGCTAAATCCGGCGCCTGAATTGCCTTGTGGACAGCAGGGCCGGGGAGGCTTGCGATTTATTTCGCAGATGAGATAGTCGAAGGGCAGGGGGGCAGCTTTCCGGATCGGCGCGGCATTAAACGCGCTGACTTGGAAAATCCCTAAAAGCGGCGGCATTACAGGGGGTTAGCAAATGAGTAAACCGGAGCAGGCGAACGAACCGACGATGGAAGAGATTCTCGCGTCGATCCGGCGAATCATTTCGGACGACGACCAGGAAAGCGGCGCGGCGGCGGCCGAGGCCGAAAGCGAGCAGACCGCCAGCGAAATGACGGCCCCGGCGCTCGAGATGGACGCCGACTCCGCGCCTGAAGATCCCGGCCATTCCGATGACTCCGGCGAGATGGAAGCACTGGCCGAAACCGGCATGGCGGAAGACGATTTCGGCGCCGCCGATGGCGCCGGGGAGGACGAGATGGACGTCCTGGAACTGACCGAAGAAGTCGCCGACCCCGACGAGGCGGCAACGTCGGGGATGGCCGCCTCGCCGGCGGCGGATGAGGAAGAGGGCGACGGGGAGGAGGACGACATCGTCTTTCTGGAAAAGACGGAAGAGGAAATGGACGCCGAATTCGACGCCGAAGTGGAACGCCTGCAGGGAATGGAAATCGATGCGGCGCCGCCGGTTGCAGCGAAAAAACCCGTCGAGGAACGCGGCCTGTTGTCGTCCAACGCCGATTCCTCAGTTGCCTCGGCCTTTTCCTCGCTCGAGAATTTCGTGCTCTCCACCCATTCGCGGACGCTTGAGGATCTGGTTCAGGAAATGCTGCGGCCGATGCTGAAGGATTGGCTCGACGCCAACCTGCCGCCGCTGGTGGAGCGCCTGGTGCGCGAGGAAATCGAACGGGTTTCGCGCGGCCGGCGCTGAGTGGCGGTCCGGCTCCTGCCCGATTTTCCATAGACGATCTGCCCGCCATTGCGGGTTTTCGCGCGCTGTCCGGCACCGGGGGCGTTGACTTGCGCTGGCGAGTGGGCATAACAGCGTCCCGGACCCAGCCAATGCACCGATCGGGGCAAAAATGCTCGAAAAAACATTCAGTCCCAAGGACGTGGAAGCCCGGCTCTATGCCCAGTGGGAAGAGGCCGGCTACTTCCGCTGCTCGCGCCCGGAGCGCGCCGGCGCGCAAACCTTTTCCATCGTCATCCCGCCGCCCAATGTCACCGGCAGCCTGCATATGGGCCATGCCCTCAACAACACGATCCAGGATATCCTGGCGCGGTTCGAGCGCATGCGCGGCAAGGACGTGCTGTGGCAGCCGGGCATGGACCATGCCGGCATCGCCACCCAGATGGTGGTTGAGCGCCAGCTCATGGAGCGCCAGTTGCCCGGCCGCCTGGAAATGGGGCGCGAGGCCTTCGTGCGCCGCATCTGGGAATGGAAGGAAGAGTCGGGCGGCACCATTATCCAGCAGTTGCGCCGTCTCGGCGCCTCCTGCGACTGGACGCGCGAACGCTTCACCATGGATGAAGGCCTGTCGCGCGCCGTTATCAAGGTCTTCGTCGAGCTTTATCGCTCTGGGCTGATCTACAAGGACAAGCGCCTGGTCAACTGGGACCCCCAGCTCCTTACCGCCATTTCGGACCTTGAGGTGGTCCAGGTCGAAACCAAGGGCCATCTGTGGCATTTCCGCTATCCGCTGGAGGGCAAGACCTTCGATGCGGAGGATCCCTCGACCTTCATCACCGTCGCCACCACGCGCCCCGAAACCATGCTCGGCGATACCGCCGTTGCCGTGCATCCGGAGGATGAGCGCTACAAGGCACTGGTCGGCAAGTTCGTCGTCCTGCCGCTGGTCGGGCGCCGCATTCCCATCGTGGCGGACGAATATTCCGACCCGGAAAAAGGCTCCGGCGCGGTCAAGATCACCCCGGCCCACGACTTCAACGATTTCGAGGTCGGCCGCCGCCACGATCTCGAAATGATCAGCATCTTCGACGCCCATGCCCGCCTCAACGGCGAGGTGCCGGAGCCTTATCGCGGGCTGGACCGTTTTGTCGCCCGCGAGCGCGTCATCGCCGATCTCGATGCGCTGGGCCTTTTGGAAAAGATCGACGACCATCTCTTGTCGGTGCCCCAGGGCGACCGTTCCGGCGTCGTCATCGAACCCTTCCTCACCGACCAGTGGTATGTCGACGCCAAGACCCTGGCCCAGCCGGCGATCAAGGCTGTCGAGGACGGGCGCACCAAATTCGTGCCCGCCAACTGGGACAAGACCTATTTCGAATGGATGCGCAACATCCAGCCCTGGTGCATTTCGCGCCAGCTGTGGTGGGGCCACCAGATCCCGGCCTGGTATGGCCCCGATGGCGAGATCTTCGTTGCCACCGACGAGACCGAAGCGGCGGCGCTGGCCCATGCCCATTACGGCAAGGACACGCCCTTGAATCGCGATGAGGACGTGCTCGACACCTGGTTCTCCTCGGCGCTGTGGCCGTTCTCGACCCTGGGCTGGCCCGACAGGACGCCGGAACTGGAACGCTTCTTTCCCACCGACGTGCTGGTCACCGGCTTCGACATCATCTTCTTCTGGGTTGCCCGCATGATGATGATGTCGCTGCACTTCATGAAGGAAGTGCCTTTCGACACCATCTATATCCACGCCCTGGTCCGTGACGAG
>JAGRLG010000008.1 GCA_020441905.1 Rhodobiaceae bacterium
AGCGCCTCCAGGTCTTCCTCACCAACACGCTGGAGCCCATCGAGCCGCAGAAGAACCTGCTGCTGCCGGAACTGAGCCACGAGGTGGAGGAGGCGCAAAAGGTCAAGGACCAGCCCATTCTCGTCATTCTCGGCAATCCGCCCTATTCCGGCCATTCGCGCAATATGGGGCCGGTGGCGCGGGCCTCGGTGCAGGAATACAAGAAGGGCTTTCCGGATCTAAATAAACCTGGCCAAGGCAAATGGCTGCAGGACGATTATGTCAAGTTCATCCGCTTTGCGCAGATGAAGATGGATGCGGTCGAGGAAGGCGTGGTCGGCATCATCACCAACCATTCCTGGCTCGATAATCCAACCTTCAAGGGCATGCGCCAATCGCTGATGCAGACCTTCGATCAGATCCATGTTCTCGACCTGCATGGCAATGCAAAGAAGAAGGAGCGCGCGCCGGATGGCGGCGACGACCAGAACGTCTTCGACATTCAGCAGGGCGTTGCGATTTCACTGTTTGTGAAAAAGCCCGGTTTGGAAAAGGGTGTTTGGCATGCCGAGCTTTGGGGGAAACGCCAGCCAAAATATGAAGCCTGCGTGGGTTCCGAGTTTTCCAAAATGGCCTGGCAGAAGATTGCGCCGATCCAGCCCTTGTTTCTCTTTCGGCCTTGGGATGGAGCTCTAGCCAGCAAATATGACGAGTTCTGGTCGGTTCGAGATATTTTCGCGCCGGTGGGCGATCCCGCGCCAGGCATTGTGACCACTCACGATCAGTTTGCTATTTCGTTTTCGAAAGAAGAGGCGATAGACAAGGTCGAGCGTTTGGTTGCAACCAGTAATGAAACCGAAGCCCGTCGGCTTTTCCGCCTTTGCTCGCAATCGCAATGGAATTACCAGGAGGCCAAAAAGAAACTCAAGGGTGGCGATTGGCGTAACAAAGTGGTGCCAATTCTTTATCGCCCTTTTGATATGCGTTGGACCGTGTGGGACAGCCAAGTGGCGGTTCATCGTCGAGAACGCGTCATGACGCACTTGTTGGCTGAAAATGTGGCGCTCATAACATCGCGCCAAACGAAGGGTGAGACGTTCAAACATGTTCAGGTAACAGACAAGATCGCTGAAGTGATCTGCATGTCTGGCAAAACCTCGAACAATGGATTTTTGTTCCCGCTCTACCTTTACGATTTGGGCGGGGAGCAAACCGAGAACCTCGCCCATGACTTCCGCACATATTTGGATAGGCTTTACGACCACCCCTACACGCCGGAGGAGATCCTCGGCTATATCTATGCGGTGCTGCATGCGCCGGCCTATCGCGCCAGATATGCCGAGTTCCTGCGCATCGATTTCCCGCGTATTCCCTTCCCTGAACAGGCTTCCGATTTTGAAAGCTTATCGGCGCTGGGCTGGGAGCTGATGCAGGCCCATCTGTTGCGCGAAGTGCCGGCGCAGGGGCTTGGCAGCTATCAGGGCAGGGGCAACAACGAGGTCGTAAAGCCGCGCCATGCCGAGGCCGAAGAGGCGCTCTACATCAACGAGACTCAATATTTCGCGCCGGTGCCGGCGCAAGTGTGGAATTTCCATATCGGCGGCTACCAGGTGCTGGCGAAATATCTGAAAGACCGCAAGGGGCGGGTGCTGACGCTCGACGAGATCAACAATGTCGAAGACGTCGCCAATGTGCTGGCCTTCACTATCGCTCAGATGGCGGCCATCGACGCGGCTTATCAACAGGCTTTTGCTATCGGCGGGTGAATTGCGAATTTCGCTCGCGCCCGGCCTTTTGCTGCGGCACGATTCTGTTGTGATTCGTGCAACACGGGGGTGTGGGAAGCGCAATGCCGGAAGATCGGCAAACCGACCTTTTTGGTGCTGGCGGTGAGCAGGGCGACCTCTTTGGCGAGGCGGCGGCGCCCGCCTACCGGCCCGACGCGGACAAGGTGCGGGCGCGGCTGCACCACATTCTGGCCGAGGCGCGGGCCGCGCAGTCGCTGCCCTGGGACCGGGGGCGGCTTTCACTCTACCGCACGATCTTTCCGCAGATGACGCTGTGGCTGCCCGAGGACGAGGCGGCGCAGCTTCGCTTCGAATTCGAAGAGGAACTGGCGCGCCTCAAGGCGGCCTGATCCCGGCCTGATCCCTCGCTGGCCCGCCTTGGCCATGTCACGCGCGGGGCCGAAGGGGGCTACAGGCTCAACCGGCAATGAACTTGCCTGTTGCGCCGCGGCGCCGGGCGCGATAGATCGGCGCGCCGCCTCGCCAAATCACTGGCCAAATCACTGGCCAAATCACTGGCCAAATAACTGGCCAAATCAGGGGCCAAATCAGGGGCGGTGCTCTCAATCGGGTGGGATCGCCATGCGCGCCTTGCTGTTCTCCCCGGCGGTGGCGCCGGTTCTGCTGCTCGCCGCCTCAAACCTGTTCATGACCCTGGCCTGGTACGGCCATCTCAAGTTCAAGCAGGCGCCGCTGCTCACCGTCATCATGGTGAGCTGGGGCATCGCGCTGGTTGAATACTGCCTTGCCGTTCCGGCAAACCGTATCGGCCACGGCGCCTATAGCGCGGCCGAACTGAAGACGATCCAGGAGGTCATCACCCTGATCGTCTTCGCCGGCTTCTCGGTGCTCTACCTGAAGGAGGCGCTCGGCTGGAACCACCTCGCCGGCTTTGCCCTCATCGCCGCCGGCGCCTTTGTCGTGTTCCACCGCTGGTAGGGCGGCAGGCGCCGGCCGGCAAGGGCCGGATGCAGCGGATCCTAATTTCCGAAGCCGGCGCTTGGCAGTTTCGGGGCGCCGCTGAAATTGGGATAGCCGCCATAGCCGCCGCCATAGCCGCCGTAATATCCCCCGCCATAGACCCGGCCGCCGTAATAGCCGTAATTGGGGGCGTGGCGGTAGCGCGGATAGGCGCGGCGCGGATGATAACCGTAATTATAGCTCGGCGCGCCGAAGAAGAAGCTGAAGCCGGTCGAGGGGTAGGGCGCGTAATAGGGCGGCGGCGCCGGACGGTAATAGCGCCGCACCGGGGCGATGCCGGCGAGATAGCGGCCCGAGGCCCAGCCGACATAGCCGGCGAAGTTGACATTGCACCAGGCGCTGCCGGCGGTGCAGCTGTAGATCTCGACCCGGCCGCCGGCGGGAATGACGGCGATGCGGCCATAGCCGGTGCCGGGTCCGGCGCGCAGGTTCAGGCTGGATACTGCATAGCTGGCGGCGGCCTGGGCGGCCGCTGGCAAAAGAAGGCCGGCGGCGAAGCCGAGGCCAATCAGAACGTTGCGAAGAGACATGAGTTTCTCCTGTCCGATCGCCCCCATTGGCTTCAGCTTATCAAACCCGCGCGAGAAATAGCAATCGTCGTGAAGGCTTCGCGGGCGGCGCCTCGATATTGTCCCCAGGCGGCACGGTTTTGACCGAGTGTTGCGCCGATGTGACATACGCCGCCGTTGCCCCGTGCTAGTTTTGCCGGGCGCTTTGACAGGGGCGACAAACAATTTCAGCCGGCGCCGGGCGGGTTCGGTCATTGAGCCAGCGGGCGCGGCAAAAGCAGGGAATAGAGGTAATATCATGAAAAAGATCAACAAGCTGGCGGCTGCCACGCTGATTTCCACATTCGGCCTTTTTTCCGCCGGTAGCGCGATCGCGGCCGATTACACCGCAGGCCCCAGCGGCCACTGGTATGTGGAAGGCCTGGTCGGCGGCGCACTGCCGCTGAAGCGCGACGTGACTGTCAATGGCGCGCCTGGCACCTACAAGCCGCAGGGCGGCTTCACCGGCGCGGCGACCGTCGGGCATACCTTCGGCGACAATCTGCGGGTCGAACTGGCCGGGTCGTGGACGCGCGCCAACAAGGGCACGGTCGTGCTGGCGGGGACGCCGTTCCCCCATGCCGGCAGCATCGATGTCTACACCCTGATGGTCAACGGCCTGGTGTCGTTCGATATCGGCTCGGTGGTGCGGCCCTTCGTCGGCGTCGGCGCCGGCTTCGCCGTCTTCAACATGAACAATTTCGGCGCTTCTCCCGGCGCCTTCGCCTTCAACGACAGCGACACCGTGGCCGCAGGCGCCCTGCATGCCGGCCTCGACGTGCCGCTTGGCGACAGCGGCGTGACCTTCACCGGGCGCTATTCGCTGGTGGCGACGGGCCAGGCCAATTTCACCGCCACGGACGGCATCAATACCTCGACCAAGCCCTCCGGCGTCGACCATGTGTTCCTCGCCGGCGTGCGGGTGCCGCTGGGCAGGTAAAGGATCTTTCCTCCCGACCAACTTCGGGGCCGCTCCGGTTGACGGGGCGGCCCGATTTATTTCGCCGGTTTGTTTCCGCGCCGCGCCGCTTCCCCGTTCGGGTCCCCATTGGCGCCTCCGTTGGTTCCCCCATTGGTTCCGGCCCCGAAACCCAGGGAGTCGGAAAAACGGCGGCCCCAGATCAGCCCGCCGTCGACGACCAGATCGGAGCCGTTGACGAAGCGGGCTTCATCGCCGGCCAGCCAGAGCAGGGCTTCCGCCACATCGTCGGGCAGGCCGGGGCGCGGCACCGCCTGGAGGCGGGCGATATGGGCCGGCATCAGTTCGGCTATGCGCTCGGCGCGCTCGTCGTCGATGCCCTGGGCACGGGCGTGAATGCCGGTGGCGATAATGCCGGGAGAGACAGAATTGACGCGCACATTGTCCTCGCCAAGTTCCATGGCAGCGCAGCGCGTCAGGTGCAGAACGGCGGCCTTGGCGGCCGAATAGACGGCCGACAGGGCGCCGGTGCGATGGCCGGCCACCGACGCCAGGTTGACGATGGAACCGCTTTTTTGCGCCCGCATGACCGGCGCCGCCTCGCGGATATGGGCGAAGGTGCCGCGCAGGTGGATGGCCATGGTGCGGTCGAAGTCCTCCAGCGCGATGGTCTCGATGCGGCCGGCGGGGCCGGGGTCGCCGGCATTGTTGATCAGGATGTCGAGGCGGCCATGGGCCGAGAGCACTTGCGCGAATACACGTCTTGTGTCGGCGGCGTCCGCGACATCGGCGCGCAGGAAGGTGGCTCCGGTGTCCGCCGCCACGGCGCGGCCGGCGGCCTCGCTGCGCCCGGTAAAGCAGACCGCCGCGCCTTCGGCACGGAATCGCTCGACCGCGCGCCGGCCAATGCCGCGGGTGCCGCCGGTGATGAGCGCTATCTTGCCGTCCAGCCTTCCAGTGGCCAAATCCCCTGTCCTTTTTCCTCAGCGGGCCTTTGTCGGGCGCGCAAGTTGCCGCGAGACTGCACAGGGCTGCGGCGGGGTCAACATTTTTGCGCGGCCGCCGGCAGGGAATGGAGCGCGACGTCTGGGCGCGACGTCTGGGCGCGACGACTGGGCGCGACGACTGGGCGCGACGACTGGGCGCGCGCATGCCCACTTGCCCCCTTGGCTCCCATGTGCAGGATGGCGCAATATACCGGGCAGATCGCGACGACGTCTTGAGGGGGCTTTCCATCATGTTCAATCTGTTTCGTTCCTTGCGGCCGGCTGGAGCCGCCGGCGCGCTGCGGCCGGCCGCCATGGCGGTTGCCGGTATCCTGGTGCTTTCGGCTTGCGCCGGACAGGACAGCGATGTCCAGAAGCCCTTGCCCTTCGCCTTCACCGGCGATTCCTATTACGGCACGCTTTCGGGTGTCAGCGGCAAGGCGGTCATTCTCGAGCCTGGCGCCGACGATCTGGCGGTGGAACGCATCGCCTGGCGGCGCACCGGGCTGCTGCCCTGCCTGATGCAGGTCTACAAACGCGCGCCCAACAATCCGGCGCGGGTCAGCGTCGACAAGTCGGAAGAGTGCGAAGGCGCCAAGGGCGACGAGAGCGAGGTCAAGAGCGTCGGCGAACTCAATGCCGCCTTCGCGCCGACCATGCGGGTCATTACCGGCCTGCGCGCCTGCTACCCTAAAAAGGGCAAGGGCAAGCGCCTGGCGGCGCTGGAGGTCGAGATCAGCGAACTGAAGGCTGACGGCACGATTTCGCCTCCGGTGACGGGGAGCGAGGAGCGCTTCGGCAATGGCTTCGACGATTGCGGCGAGGTTGCCGAATGGTCGCGCTGCGCCGCCGGCGGGGTCGGCACCGGAGTGCGCACCCATTTTGACAAGGCGCTGGGCTCGCGCTTTATCGTCGGCGTCGAATTGCGCTGCCGGACACTTGGCAAGGCATCCTGATTTTTGTGATGTATTGGATCGGATAGCATTGCTATCATATTGATTTTTTGGAGAATACCACAGCCGGGCTTCGAAACGAAACCCGGCTGTCCTTTTATGCGTTGCGGCTCGGCCTGCGGCGCTTGGTCGCGGAAGAGAGGCGAAGGCCACCGCTTGCAGCAGACTTGTTGCTCCTCATATTAGATGACGCTATATTAGCGGATACTGATAAAAATAGGGAGGGAGCAATGGCCCATATCGTCGTTTTGGGTGGCGGAATCGGAGGTATGTCGGCGGCCTTCGAGTTGAAGGACGCGCTGCGCTCGTCGGACCGGATCACGGTCATTTCCAAGGTTCCATATTTCCAGTTCACGCCCTCCAACCCCTGGGTTGCGGTCAAGTGGCGCAAGAAGTCCGATATCACCGTCGAGCTGGCGCCGACACTCAAGCGCAAGGGCATCGACTTCATCGCCAGCGCGGCGAGCGCGGTGAAGCCGGAAAAGAACCGGATCGAGCTCGAGAATGGCGAGGCGGTCGAATACGATTATCTGATCATCGCCACCGGTCCCGACCTTGCCTTCGACGAGATCGAAGGTCTGGGTCCGGACGCTTTCACCTCCTCGGTGTGCGATGTCAATCATGCCGCCCTGGCCTCGGAGGAATGGGAAGCCTTCTGCAAGGCGCCGGGGCCGATCGTGGTCGGCGCAGTGCAGGGCGCCTCGTGCTATGGCCCGGCCTATGAATTTGCCATGATCATGGACACCGATCTGAAGCGCCGGCGCATCCGCGACAAGGTGGCGATGACCTTTGTCACCGCCGAGCCCTATATCGGCCATCTCGGCCTCGACGGGGTCGGCGACACCAAGAGCGTGCTCGAGAGCGAACTGCGCGAGCGCCATATCAAGTGGATCACCAATGCCCGCGTCGACAAGGTCGAGAAGGGGCTGATGCATGTCAGCGAAATCGGCGAGGATGGCGAGGTCCGCAAGAGCCACGAACTGCCTTTCGACCACTCCATGATGCTGCCCGCCTTTCGCGGCATCAAGGCGCTGATGGGTGTCGACGGCCTGGTCAATCCGCGCGGCTTCGTCATCGTCGACAAGCATCAGCGCAACCCGAAATATCCCAATGTGTTCGGTATCGGCGTCTGCATCGCCATCCCGCCGGTGGGCAAGACCCCCGTGCCCGTCGGCGTGCCCAAGACCGGCTATATGATCGAGAGCATGGTCGCGGCGAGCGTCAACAATATCCGCGCCCTCATCGACGGCCGCGAGCCGGCGGACGAGGCGACCTGGAACGCGGTATGCCTGGCCGATTTCGGCGATGGCGGCGTTGCCTTTGTCGCCATGCCGCAGATCCCGCCGCGCAACGTCAACTGGTCGTCCCACGGCAAATGGGTGCATCTGGCCAAGGTGGCGTTCGAAAAATACTTCCTGCGCAAGGTGCGCAAGGGATCCAGCGAGCCGCTCTACGAGAAATATGTCCTCAAGGCGCTGGATATCACCAAGATTCGCCAGCCCGGCGAATAGCGCATCGCCCTTTGCCGCCACGCTCCGCTCCAATCCCTCTGCGGGGCGGTGGCAAAAGTCAGGGCGCCGCCCCCTATTGTTCCTCGGGGGCGGCGCCCTGCAATCTGCTCCATCCGGCGCGTCAGTAGCCGGTGCTGAAACGCCGGTTGACGCCGATGCGCAGGATATGGTCGCGGATATTGGTGCGCACTGGGGTCGCCGTGCCGGCCAGGAAGGTTTCGCGCCCCAGGTCGACATAGAGATATTCGAGCTTGGCCGACCAATCGGGGTCGAGCGCCCGCTCGGCGCCGGCGCCGAGAGTCCAGCCGGCACGGGTAGCGTCGTCCTTGAGCACAGCGCCCGTGGTCAGATTGGTGAACTTGTATTCGGCGTGGCCGAAAGCGAGGCCGCCGGTGATATAGGCCAGCCAATCGTCATTGGCGAGCCCCGCCCTGGCGCGCAAGGTGCCGAACCAGGGAAATCGCCATTCGTTCCTGACGGTGTTGCCGACCGGAACGGCGCCGACCTGGCCCAAAGCGGTCCAGCCGATTGTGTCCTTCTCGCCGGTGATCTGGATATCGCCCTCGATGCCCCAGAACCAGCTGTCCTTCTGCCAGTTGTAGCCGGCCTGGAGGCCGCCCAGGATGCCATTGACATTGGGCGAGGCCGTGCCGGCGGGGCCGACCAGAACGCCGGTGCTGCGCCATGGCCCCCAGCTATAGCCGATATTTGCCCCGACATAGGGGCCGCTCCAGTTGGTGGGTTGTGCAAGAATATCCGTAGCTTGAGCCGATCCCGCAAACAGCGAGACGGCAAGGGCAATGCCCGCAAAATAATTATGTTTCATGACAAAATCCCCGCCAAGACCGGATCTTCGAGTCTTCTAGTAGTGTGTTCTTGTGGCACAGATTAGCATGGTTTTTACTTTCCGCTGTGGCGGATTCACAACATATGCAGAAGATTTCGATTCCACTTCCCTTTACGGAAGGGCGCGTGGTGCTGCCTCCCTTTTGGGGAAGGGCGCGCGGCGCTGCGGCGGCTATGCACAGCCCGTCTGCTATTTGCCCGCAGCGGGCTTTAGCCGCCGGGAAAGGCGGCGTAGACTTGGCGCCAGAACGCGACCGGCCGCGACAAGGCCGGCGCGGACAGGGCCGGCGCGGACAGGGCCGGCGCGGACAGGGCTGGCGCGGACAGGGCTGGCGCGATTATCCGGCGAGGATCGGGCTGTCGGGGGGGGGACGTGAGCAGCGAAGACAGTGAAGCGGATATCGGCGAATTGGCGGCCACCATCAATCCGCTGGCGGAGACGCGGGCGCATTGGAGCCTGTTTCTGCCGGCGATCCTGGTCGCCGCGCTTTACGGTTGTGCCTGGCTGATTCTCGATTGGAACGATCTTGCCGGCGGTGCCCTGGCGCGCCTTGTCTTTCTCGTTCTGGTGGCAGCGCCGCCCCTGCTCTGGGGCCACGCCTTTCTGCGCTTTTACTCAATCGGCGTCGCGCTCACCGAAACCCATGTCCTGGTGGCGCGCGGCTGGCCGCATCACGAGGCCAGGCAAATCGACCTCGGCGAGATCGAATCGGCGACGGTACGAGTATCGCCGCTGGCCCGAATGCTGGGGTCGGGCAGTCTCCATCTGAGGATGTGGGACGGCACCGAAATCGACGCCTATGACCTGAAACGGCCGGACCGGCTGGCAGCTCTGATCCGCGAGCGCATTCGCACCCCCGCGGCGTGAAAGCGCCGCCGGAACCTTCGCCGCCGGAACCTTCAATGGGACGGCGCGGTCAGGAGTAGAAGCGGCGGCCGATCGTGATCGACCGCCCGGCCTTTTTCCACAGCACCAGCGTGGTCGCCACCATGACCAGCGCCTGGGCCAGCAGGAGCGCGAACATGACCGGCTGCGGGCCGCCCGGGTTGAGATCGCCGGCAATGAGCGCGTGAGCCGCGACGACGCTGGAAACCGGGCTGGCGGAGGCCTCGCCGGTCTGCAACAGCACCAGGGCGATATTGATGCCGGCCAGCGTCATGGCCAGAAGGAGCCCGGCCGACAACAGAGTCAGCCATTTCGCCGGGACCGGCTGGGGCGCCGGACGGCGGACCCAGATCGTGGTAAGGTCGATCATCGTGGTTTCCCCCATATCGTTATTGTCCCTCGGTCCGCCGACTCGCCCCATGCATGGGACATCACCGGCGGCAGGACCCAGTAGAGACAATGACTTTGGCGCTGGTTTGCCGCCAATGTGGCGCTTCCGGAACCATATTGTGGCAAAAAGGTGGCAAGGTGCCGCCAGGCAGGCGCCCGGGAGCCGCCCGGGAGGCGTCTGCGAGCGGTCCCGGGGCCGCTTTTGGCCCGCCGAAGCCCTTGCACCGCAAGGCCGCTGGCACTACACGTCTGGGCGTTTGCACGCCTTGCCGCGCCCTTCAAATCGCCGCCGACAACCGGAGACCTGCAATGAGCCTGATTTCGCAATCCTTGAGCCGGATCAAGCCATCCGCCACCATCGCCGTGACCACCAAGGCGCGCGAGCTCAAAGCGGCGGGGATGGACGTTATCGGCCTTGGCGCCGGCGAGCCGGATTTCGACACGCCTGAAAACATCAAGGAAGCCGCGATCCGCGCCATCCAGGCCGGCCAGACCAAATACACCGCCGTCGATGGCATTCCGGAGCTGAAGCAGGCGATCTGCGCCAAGTTCAAGCGCGAGAACGGACTGGACTACAAGCCGGCGCAGATCAGCGTCGGCACCGGCGGCAAGCAGGTGCTCTACAACGCGCTGATGGCAACGCTCAATCCGGGCGACGAGGTAATCGTTCCGGCGCCCTACTGGGTCAGCTATCCCGACATGGTGGCGCTGGCCGGCGGTACGTCGGTGATTGCCGAAGCGGGCATGGACACCGGCTTCAAGCTGACGGCGGCGGCGCTGGAAAAGGCGATCACGCCGAAGACCAAGTGGCTGATTTTCAACTCGCCCTCCAACCCCACCGGGGCGGCCTATACGCGCGCCGAACTGAAGGCGCTGACCGACGTGCTGGCCGCCCATCCCCATGTCTGGGTGATGTCCGACGACATGTATGAGCACCTGGTCTATGACGGTTTCGAATTCGCCACGCCGGCCGAGGTCGAGCCGCGCCTTTACGAACGCACGCTCACCGTCAATGGCGTTTCCAAAGCCTATGCCATGACCGGCTGGCGCATCGGCTATGCCGGCGGCCCGGTGGAGTTGATCAAGGCGATGGCGACGATCCAGTCGCAGTCGACCTCCAATCCGTGCTCGATTGCCCAGTGGGCGGCGGTGGAGGCGCTGAACGGACCGCAGGATTTCATCGCCAGCAATGCCGAACTGTTCAAGGCGCGGCGCGATCTGGTTGTCTCCATGCTCAACCAGGCTAAAGGTATTTCCTGCCCGATGCCGGAGGGCGCCTTTTATGTCTTCCCGTCCTGCGAAGGCACGATGGGCAAGACGACGCCGGCGGGCAAGGTGCTCAAGAGCGACGAGGATTTCGTTACCGCCCTGCTGGAGGAAGAAGGCGTTGCGGTGGTTCAGGGGTCGGCTTTCGGGCTGGCGCCGTTCTTCCGCATCTCCTATGCGACCTCCAATGAGGCGCTCGAGGAATCCTGCACCCGGATCCAGCGCTTCTGCGGCTCGCTGCGCTAGAAACGGGCGCCGCCGCACGGCAGCGCTCTTACTTGCTGTTTGGCAGGCAGGAACAGGCGGCCAAACAGCAAGTTAGCGCGGTTCTTCATGGGCTGCGCGCGGCCGCGCGGCCGCATGGCCCGCCAGCAATTTCGCCACATTCTTCCTTAGGCTTGCTTTCGCAGCCGCATTTGACGGCGCCGCGGGCGCCGGCCTGGCGGCGTCTCGGGAGGAGAACCGGAATGAACAAACGGGCTGGAATCCTGATTGCGGGAGGCATCCTTGCCGGCGCCGCGATATCGGCGCCGCTGGCCGCCGGGCGCATCGAGGCCGGCATGCTGGACTGCGATGTCTCGGAAGGCGCCGGGATGATCATCACTTCGAAGAAATCGCTGGTCTGCACCTTCCACCCCTCGACGGGCGGCAAGGAAACCTATGGCGGCACCATCGCCAAGTTCGGCATCGATATCGGCAGCACCACGCGCGGGCGCATGGTGTGGGCGGTGCTGGCGCCGACGCGCGAAATTCCCCCCGGCGCCCTGGCGGGCGACTATGCCGGGATTTCTGCCGAAGCGACGGCGGGAATAGGCATCGGGGCCAATGCGCTGCTCGGCGGGCTGGAAAAATCGATTGCCTTGCAGCCGCTCAGCCTGCAATCCCAGGAAGGCCTAAATATCGCCGCCGGCGTCAGCTCGCTCAAGCTGCGCCTGAGATAGCGCCGCCAACGCCACCCTGGCGCCCCTGATCTTTGCCCCTTGCATAAGGCGGCGAGGATTGGGACGATACCGCTTCGGGCGGGTACACTCCTGCCAGATCGGGAGGGTGCCCCGCGTCAGCCGGTATTGGTCAAAGCGGAGGCAAGAATATGGGTGGTGGTAACGGTGCCCCAGCAGGGGGTCCGCGGTGCATAGCGCTTGTCGGACCCTATCTCAGCGGCAAGACGACACTTCTTGAGGCCATTCTGGCGCGCAATGGCGTGCTCACCCGGCAGGGCAAGGTGGGCGACGGCAATACGCTGGGCGATGCCTCGCCGGAAGCGCGCGCCCATGGCATGAGTGTCGAGATCAATGTCGCCAGCACGGAATTTCTCGGCGACCGTTACACCTTCATCGATTGCCCCGGTTCCATCGAGTTTCAGGGCGAGACGGCGGCGGTATTGCCCGGCGTCGATGCCGCGGTGGTCGTTTTCGAGCCGGACGAGAAAAAAATCCCGGCGCTGCAACTGATCCTGCGCCAGCTCGAAGAGCTGGGCATTCCGCGGCTGCTATTTCTCAACAAGGTCGACAAGGCGGAAGGCCGGGTCGCCGATGTGATCGCCATGCTGCAACCGGCGAGCCAGACGCCGCTTGTGCTGCGCCAGGTGCCGATCCGCGAAAACGATATCGTCACCGGGTTTGTCGACCTGGCGCTGGAGCGCGCCTTTGTCTATCGCGAACACGCCGAAAGCGAGGTCGTTCAGGTGCCCGAGGCGCTGGAGGCGCGGCGCAAGGAAGCGCGTTATTCCATGCTTGAGCAGCTGGCCGATTTCGACGACGCGCTGATGGAGCAGCTGCTGGAGGATGTCGAGCCGCCGCGCGATCGGGTCTTCGACGATTTGCGCACCGAGCTGAAAGAGGGACTGATCGTGCCGGTTCTGATGGGATCGGCAGAAAACGCCAATGGCGTGTTGCGGCTTCTGAAGGCCCTGCGCCATGAAGTGACCGGAATCGAGCAGACCGCGGCGCGGCTTGGCACGCCGGCGAAAGGGGCCTGCGCCCAGGTGCTCAAGACCTTTCATACCGCCCATGGCGGCAAGCTGTCTCTGGCCCGCATCCTCGCCGGCGAGGTCAATGACGGCGACGTGCTGTACGGCCCCGATGGCGCGGAGGCGCGCATTGCCGGCCTGTTCGATCTCATGGGCCAGGAGCCGAACAAGCGCGGCAAGGCGGTCGCGGGGGAAACGGTGGCGCTGGGCCGCATGGAGCCTTTTGCCACCGGCGCGACCTTGTCGAGCGAAAAAGGGGCCGCGAAACAATTGATCAGTCTGGATGCGGTGCCGGCCGTCTATTCGCTGGCGGTGGCCGCCAGCGAGCGCAAGGACGAAGTCAAACTGGCCGCCGCCCTGCACAAGATCATCGAGGAGGATCCATCGCTGCGGCTGGAACATGACGCCGAGATCCACCAGATGGTGCTGCATGGCCAGGGCGAGATGCATCTGCGGGTGGCGCTGGAGCGGCTGACCGGCAAATATGGCGTTGCCGTCGATACCAGCAAGCCCCATGTCGGCTATCTGGAAACCATCCGGAAAGGCGTGACCCAGCGCGGGCGCCACAAGAAGCAGTCGGGCGGCCACGGCCAGTTCGGCGATGTGGTGGTGGACATCAAGCCGCTGCCGCGCGGCAGCGGCATTGTCTTTGGCGATACCATTTCCGGCGGTGTGGTTCCCAAGCAATATATCCCTTCGGTGGAGGCCGGGGTGCGCGACTATCTCCAGCGCGGGCCGCTTGGATTCCGGGTGGTCGATGTTTCCGTCACCCTGACCGACGGCTCATACCACTCGGTCGATTCCTCGGACATGGCGTTTCGCGCCGCCGGGCGGCTGGCGATGTCGGAGGGCATGGCGCAGTGCTCGCCGGTGCTGCTGGAGCCGATCATGGCGGTCGATGTTCATGTGCCCTCAGAAGCGACGGCGCGCATCAACGGCATCATTTCCCAGCGCCGGGGTCAGATTCTGGGTTTCGATGCCCGCGATGGCTGGGCCGGATGGGATACCGTTCAGGCGCATATGCCGGCCGCCGAGCTGCACGACCTGATCATTGAGCTGAGGTCGGCGACAGCTGGCGTCGGCACCTATACGTTCACCTTCGATCATCTGGCCGAACTGACCGGAAAGCTGGCCGAACAGGTGCTGGCGGGCACGCAGAAAGCGGCCTGAACGCGGCTTCGACGGGGCGAGGGGGGCGGTTTGTCCAGATCCATTGCCGCTCTTGGCGGCGCGGCGATCATGCTTGGGGCGGTTTCGCCTGCGCTCGGCTGGGGCGCCATCGCGGTGTCCAACCTACAGGCCTCGCGCTTCGGCTACGGCTTCGATCATCCGACCAAGGAAAGCGCGGAGCAGCGCGCCCTGGCCGAATGCGGGCGCGGATGCAAGGTGGTGGTGACCTTCCCCAGCGGCTGCGGCGCCTATGCCTACGGCAATTACAAGGGCGAGCGCGACTATGGAATCGGCCGTGGTCCGACCCGCGCCAAGGCAGAGGACGATGCGCTGGACGACTGCGAATTCGCGCTTTGGGCCGAATGCAAGATCAAGGTCTGGGCGTGCAACGGGAATTGACGGCTTTAACCGGCGTTCCGGCGTTCCGGCGTTGCTGCCGCCTGGCGGCCGGCCGGGCGCACCACCGGCCTCAAGACAAAAGAAAAGGCCGGGCTCTTGAAGGGCCCGGCCAGTTCGCTATGCGTCCTAATTGGGCGCAGGCTGGTCATTTGTATGAGGGGGGCAAATGACCTGCCGAGATGAAGGCTTGCGATAAGGGAGGGGAATCGCAAGCCGACATTGCTGTTTCCAGCTGAGTTGAATATGCAAACGGCAAGCCGGTTCAGCAACGGGGGCTGGCGCATGTCAGTTATGCGCCCAGCGCATAGCTTGAAGGGGCCAATTCCCCGGATTTGTGCAGTGCAGCAATAACTTAGGCGCAAAACCGGAAAAATGCCTTTCGCCCTAGAAGCTCCACGACCGGGCCTGGGAAACGAGAAAATCGCGAAACACGATCAAACGCTTGGAGTCGCGCAATTCCTCGGCATAGGCGAAATAGGCCTCGATCTCGGGCATCCTGGTTTCGGTCATCACCTGGATCAGGTGGGTGTCCCGGGGAATCACGTAGTCAGGCAGGATCGCGATCCCCATGCCCTGTTCGACGGCGCGGCGCAGGCCATGGGCGTTGTTGAGCCATAGCACCGGGGTGCGCGGGTCGCCCTCGGGGCGGCCGGCGCTGGCCAGCCAGTTGATCTCGGACAGATGGTTGGGCACCGGGGTGCCATAGGCCAGGACCTTGTGGTTGTCGAGATCCGCCAGATCCCGGGGCTGGCCGTGGCGCTTGATATATTCAGGCGAGGAATAGACGTGGAAATGCACCGTGAACAGCTTGCGCTGGATCAGGTCGGGCTGGGTCGGCTGGCGCAGCCAGATCGCGGCGTCGGCCTGGCGCATCGCCAGGTCGAGCTGCTCCTCATGGAGCATGAGGCGGATCTGGATATCGGGGTAAAGGTCGAGGAAGTCCTTCAGGCGCGGGGTGAGCCAGATCGAGCCGAGGCCGATGGTGGTGGTCACGCGCAGTTCGCCAAACGGCTTTTCGCGCGAATCGAGCAGCATGGTCTGCACGCTTTCCATGCGCGAGAGCACGTCATGGGCGGTGCGGTAGAGCAGTTCGCCCTGCTCGGTGAGAATGAGGCCGCGGGCATGGCGGTGGAACAGGGGCACGTTCAGTTCCTGTTCCAGGCTGGAGATCTGGCGGCTGACAGCCGACTGGCTCATGGCCAGGTCCTCGCCGGCGCGGGTAAAGCTGCCGGCGTCGGCGGCGGCGTGAAAGATCTTGACCTTGTTCCAGTCCATCTTTTCGCCCTGCTGTCGCAGTCCCGCCATGCTATTCGGCGGCCTCGCTCTTGGTTTCCAGGGCGGCGATGTATTTTTCCGCTTCCAGGGCGGCCATGCAGCCCATGCCGGCGGCGGTGACCGCCTGGCGGTAGACATCGTCGGTGACATCGCCGGCGGCGAAGACGCCCGGAATATTGGTGGCGGTGGAATCGGGAGCGGTGACGAGATAGCCGCCGCGCTTGGTCTCAAGCTGGCCGGCGAACAGTTCAGTCGAGGGCGCATGGCCGATGGCGATGAAGATGCCGTCGGCGGCAAGCTCGTCGGTTTCGCCGCTTTCCAGGTTTTTCAGCCTGGCGCCGGTGACGCCGGCCGGGTTGCCGCCGCCCAGCACTTCTTCCAGCACGCTGTTCCAGCGCACCGTGATCTTGGGGTTCTTGAACAGGCGGTCCTGAAGGATCTTTTCCGAGCGCAGCTCATCCCGGCGGTGGACCAGGGTGACCTTTGAGGCAAAATTGGTCAGGAACAGCGCTTCCTCGACGGCGGTATTGCCGCCGCCGATGACCAGCACTTCCTTGCCCCGGTAGAAGAAGCCGTCGCAGGTGGCGCAGGCCGAAACGCCGAAGCCCTTGAACTTCTCCTCGGAGGGAATGCCGAGCCAGCGCGCCTGGGCGCCGGTGGCGATGATCAGCGCGTCGCAGGTATATTCAGCGCCCGAATCCCCGGTCAGGCGAAAGGGGCGGCGGGCCAGATCGACGGCGGTGATGTGGTCGGAAACCATGCGCGTGCCGACATGCTCGGCCTGCGCGCGCATCTGCTCCATCAGCCAGGGGCCCTGGATGGTTTCGGCAAAACCGGGGTAATTCTCGACATCGGTGGTGATGGTGAGCTGGCCGCCGGGCTGAATGCCCGAGATCAGAACAGGATCGAGCATGGCGCGGGCGGCATAGATGGCGGCGGTGTAGCCGGCCGGGCCGGAGCCGATGATGATGGCCTTGGCGTGCAGTCTAGTCATGGCTTCCCTTTTTTAAGATCCCGTGTCGGGCTCCCCTGACCTTCGGGTAAAACAAATGTCCCGCCGATGCGACCGGGCATGTGGGTACTTAGTGCGGTTTGGCGCCACGGCAATGGCAAATGGCAAACTGCAAATGGCGACATGCCGCCGGGCAATCATCCACCGCGCCGCGCCGCCAACACCCCGGTGAACCGGGTGCAGCGCAAAAACACGCTCCGATTGTACCCATTTTGGCAGTCCCGTCGTCCCCCATCGGCGAATTTTGCACCGCCAATTGGGCGGCGGCTTTTAGTCCCGCCCGAAAGGCGGTCAGGCGAGGCGGCGACGTGCGGCGAAACGGCGGGCGATCTCGTCCGCGATCTGGGGCGTGGCGTCAACCGGCGCGCATTCGAAAGGCTGCAGATCACCGGCCAGGATGCGGACCAGCCCTTGTGCCTTGAGGGCGGACAGGAAGCGGGTGAACTTGGGCGAACCGCCCGCCGGTTCGAAGACATAGACCGGCACGCCGGCGCACAGCGCCTCGGAGACCATATTGGCCGAATCGGCGGTGACGATGAGAAAATCGGCATTGGCGAGCAGGGCGACATAGGGGTTTTCGCCCCCGCCGTCCCAGATGAAACAATTCGCCCCGGCCAGCGCTTGGCGCACCAGTTGCAAGGTGGCCTCCGGCGTGCGCCGCGAAGGGGTGACAAGGAAGGAGGCGGAGGGGTGGGACGCGCGAATCTGCGCCAGCGCCTCGCCAAGCCGCCGGTTGGCGTCTTCGTCGAACCGGTAGTGCGCCGAGTCTCCGCCAAGCAGGATGGCGACGCGCGGGCGGGACGCCCGGCCGATGAAATCCGGCGGCGCCTTGCGCGCGGCCGCCAGCCGGAGCGGCGAAATGCCATGCGGCGAGGTCAATGTGACCATCACGTTGTCGCCGCGCAACCGGTCGTGCCCGGGGACCCAGATGAAATCAGCGGCCTTGGCGCCGATGCGAGGATCCTTCAGGAAAACGGTGAAGGTGCGTCCCTGGGAAGCTTTCTTCAGGGCGCGCAGATAGGCTGCGCTGCGCCGCCCCGAAGCGATGGCGAGATCGGGAAAGGGCGGGCCGACCGGGCTGCCCGGACATTTTGGCCCGTCGCGCGGGTCTATCGGGCCGAAGGGCATGAAGAAGGCGAACAGCCGGCGCGGGACGATCGTGCGGATATCCGCCTCCAGGCCAAGCGCCTGAGCGAGCCCGAGGCATTGCACCAGGTCGCCGGCCTTGCCGTCGGTCAGAATGCGGCAGGTCCTGATCCGGTTGTCGCCGGCCGGCGGGGGAGACTTCGCCATGTCGTCGCGCGGTTCCCTCACTTGCTGCCCGAGTTCCGCCCGAATTCCGCAAGCCGCCGGTGCTGCCGCCGGAACCGGCCGGTGCGCCGCTACCGGAACACGACCTTGAGGATCTCGTAGCTCTTGCCGCCGCCGGGGGTATTGACCTCGACGGTGTCGCCAACCGTCTTGCCGATCAGGCTGCGGGCGATCGGCGAGGAAATGGAGATGCGGCCGCTTTTCACGTCGGCCTCGAAATCGCCGACGATCTGGTAGACCTTTTCCTCGTCGGTGTCCTCGTCGACCAGGGTCACGGTGGCGCCAAACATGATGCGGTCGCCGTCCAGTTTCGACGGGTCGATGACCTCGGCGCGGCCCAGCTTTTCCTCGATCTCGGCAACGCGGGCCTCGTTGTAGCCCTGCTGTTCCTTGGCGGCATGATATTCGGCATTCTCCGACAGGTCGCCATGGGAGCGCGCCTCGGAAATCGCCTGGATGATGCGCGGCCGCTCGACCGACTTCAGGCGCCGCAATTCGTGTTCGAGCGCCTCATAGCCGCCCGCTGTCATCGGAATCTTTTCCATGCCCCGTCTGCTTTCGTCGCCTTTTCCCGCATGACGGCGCTGCCTTCGCCGCAATACTGTGTCGCCGCGCAAAACCCGCCGCTAATTCACGCGCCCATTGTGCTCTACATAAGATTGCAACGGTGCCACCTGAAGTGACCCGGTGCGATAGGCCTCGATCGCCTTGACCGCCGCGATGGCGCCGGCAAGGGTCGTATAATAGGGAATCTTATGCAGTAACGCGGCCTGGCGCAACGATCTGCTGTCGGCCAGCGCCTGGGCGCCCTCCGTGGTGTTGAGGACGAGCTGGACCTCGCCATTCTTTATCGCATCGACTATGTGCGGGCGGCCTTCGAGCACCTTGTTGGCCTTGGTGCAGTCGATGCCCTGCTCGGCGAGAAAGCGCTGCGTGCCGCCGGTGGCGATGACGCGGAACCCGAGCTCGGATATGCGGCGCACGGTGTCGACGATGCGCGGCTTGTCGGCGTCGCGCACCGACACGAACACCGTTCCCTCGGTGGGTATCATGGTGCCGGAGCCAAGCTGGCTCTTGGCGAAGGCGGTGGCATAGTCGCGGTCCAGCCCCATGACCTCGCCGGTGGAGCGCATTTCCGGTCCCAGCACGGTATCGACGCCGAGAAAGCGGGCGAAGGGGAAGACGGCTTCCTTGACCGCGATATGGTCGAAGACGGGCTTCCTGAGGCCAAAAGAGGCGAGGCTCTCGCCGGCCATGATCCGCGCCGCGATCTTGGCGATCGGTACCCCGATCACCTTGGCGACGAAGGGCACGGTGCGGCTGGCCCTGGGATTGACCTCGAGGATGTAGATCTCGCCGTCGGCGATGGCGTATTGCACGTTCATCAACCCGCCGACATTGAGTGCCAGCGCGAGGTCCCTGGTGTGGCGCTCAAGCTCGGTGATCTGCGCCTCTTTGAGGGAATGGGGCGGCAGCGAACAGGCCGAATCGCCCGAATGCACGCCGGCTTCCTCGATATGCTCCATGACGCCGCAGACGAAGACGTCCTTGCCGTCGCACAGGGCGTCGACATCGATCTCGGTGGCGTTGACGAGGTAGGAATCGAAGAGCAGCGGGTTGGTCTTCAGCACGACGTCGATCTGGGCATTGATGTCGCCGGGCAGGCGGTGGCGCACATCGGGGGGCACCAGTTCGGGCAGGGTCCTCGACAGGTAGCCCTCAAAGCCGGCCTCGTCGCGGATGATGTCCATGGCCCGCCCGCCGAGCACATAGGAGGGGCGGATGACCAGCGGATAGCCGATCTGGGCGGCGACCTTGCGCCCCTCCGCGACCGAATGGGCGATGCCGTTATTGGGTTGCTTGAGGCCGAGCTTCTGCAACAGGGTCTTGAAGCGGTCGCGGTCCTCGGCAAGGTCGATCATGTCCGGCGAGGTGCCAAGGATCGGCACCCCGGCCTTTTGCAGCGCCGGCGCGAGATTGAGCGGGGTCTGGCCGCCGAACTGGACGATGACGCCGAGCAATTCGCCGCTGGCGCGCTCGCGGTCGATGATCTCCAGCACGTCTTCGGCGGTCAGCGGCTCGAAATAGAGCCGGTCGGAGGTGTCGTAATCGGTGGACACCGTTTCCGGGTTGCAATTGACCATGATCGATTCGATGCCGACATCGCCGAGCGCGAAGGCGGCATGGCAGCAGCAATAGTCGAATTCGATGCCCTGGCCGATGCGGTTCGGCCCGCCGCCGAGGATCATGACCTTGCGCCGGCCGGAGGGCGCCGCTTCGTCGACCGGGCTGCCGGCAAAGGGCGCCTCATAGGTCGAATACATATAGGCGGTGGGGGAGGCGAACTCGGCGGCGCAGGTGTCGATGCGCTTGTAGACCGGCCGCACGCCAAGGGCGTGCCGGCGCGCCTTGACGTCGGCGGCCGGATTTCCGGTCAGTTCGCCAAGCCGGGCGTCGGAAAAGCCCTGCGCCTTGAGGGCGCGGAAGGCGCCTTCGGTTTCGGGCAGGCCGAGACGGCGCAGTTTTTCCTCGGTTTCGACCAGGGCGGCGATCTGGCGGATGAACCAGGGGTCGATATGGCAGGAGCGCTGAATCTGCTCCTCGCTGGCGCCAAGGCGCAGCGCCTGGGCGACTTTCAGCAGGCGGTCCGGGGTCGGCGAGCCGAGGGCGGCGCGGATGGCGTTCTTGTCGTCGCCCTGGCCGATTCCGACTATCTCGACCTCGTTGAGGCCGGTCAGGCCGGTTTCCAGCGAGCGCAGCGCCTTTTGCAGCGATTCGGCGAAGGTGCGGCCGATCGCCATGGCCTCGCCGACCGACTTCATCGAGGTGGTGAGCAGGGGCTGGGCGCCGGGGAATTTCTCGAAGGCGAAACGCGGCACCTTGGTCACCACATAATCGATGGTGGGCTCGAAGGAGGCCGGGGTGGCGCCGCCGGTGATGTCGTTTTCCAACTCGTCCAGGGTGTAGCCGACGGCGAGGCGGGCGGCGACCTTGGCGATGGGGAAGCCGGTGGCCTTCGACGCCAGCGCCGAGGAGCGCGAGACGCGCGGGTTCATCTCGATGACGACGAGGCGGCCATCGGCGGGATTGACGGCGAACTGGACATTGGAGCCGCCGGTTTCGACCCCGATTTCGCGCAGCACCGCGATCGAGGCGTTGCGCATGACCTGATATTCCTTGTCGGTCAGGGTCAGGGCCGGGGCGATGGTGATCGAATCGCCGGTATGGATGCCCATCGGATCGATATTCTCGATCGAGCAGATGATGATGCAGTTGTCGTCCTTGTCGCGGACGACCTCCATCTCGTATTCCTTCCACCCCAGCACCGACTGCTCGACCAGCACCTCGCTGGTCGGCGAGGCGTCGAGGCCGCGCTCGATGATCTCGAGATATTCTTCCCGGTTGTAGGCAATGCCGCCGCCGGTGCCGCCAAGGGTGAAGGACGGGCGGATAATGGCGGGCAGGCCGATGATCTCCAGCGCCGAAAAGGCCTCGGCCATGTTGTGGGCGAGTTCCGATTTCGGCGTTTCCAGGCCGATATGGGCCATGGCCTCGCGGAACAGTTCGCGGTCCTCCGCCTTGTCGATGGCCTCGGCCCTGGCGCCGATCAACTCGAC
Organism: Rhodobiaceae bacterium; assembly: GCA_020441905.1. Taxonomy (GTDB): domain Bacteria; phylum Pseudomonadota; class Alphaproteobacteria; order Rhizobiales; family NORP267; genus JAGRLG01. The sequence goes on from JAGRLG010000008.1 coordinate 21,806, forward strand.
ATTGAAGCGCTCCAGCACGCCCATGCGGTTCAAGGACAGGGCGCAATTGAGCGCCGTCTGCCCGCCCATGGTCGGCAGGATGGCGTCGGGGCGCTCCTTCTCGATGATCTGGGCGACGATTTCCGGGGTAATCGGCTCGATATAGGTGGCGTGGGCGAGATCGGGATCGGTCATGATCGTCGCCGGATTGGAATTGACGAGGATGATGCGATAGCCCTCGTCCTTCAGCGCCTTGCAGGCCTGGGTGCCGGAATAGTCGAATTCACAGGCCTGGCCGATAACGATCGGGCCGGCGCCGATGATCATGATGCTCTTTATGTCGTCACGTTTCGGCATGCGCGGGCACGGGGCGTCCTTGGCTTGCGGGCGCGGATTTCAGGCAGGCTGTTTTCCGTGTGAATTGCCGGGTTGACTACACCATGCCCGCTCAAGTTGCCAGCCAAAAACGCAATATCGCGGCGTGCCGGCCCCGGCGCTGTTGATGAAGCGCCAGAGCCGGTTTGGAGGGCCGGTTTGGCGGGCCAGTGTGGCGGGCCGGCGGCCGGGATCATGCGCCGCGCGGTCAGTTGGCGGCGAAGCAGTAGAAATAGCCGTTGCCGCCGGTGCCGCGCAGGGCGTCCTGGCCGCAGCCGCGGCTGGGATGGGACGCATTCCACGACTTCGACGGCGCGTCGTCGTTCAGGCCGATGCGGTCGTGATGGCCGACAATGGCGCTGCCCTCGCCATTCAAGGTCCAGTTGCCGCAGGTCTGCTCCGCCCTGGTGCCGTCGGCCATCGAGCCGGTGAGAATATCGTGCTGGTTGGGATCGTCGCCGCGTCCGTTGACCGGTTCGCCCTTTTCGGTGAGGCCGGTTTCCTTGCTGATGGCATTGGCCGGTCCGTGCAGGGCGTCGAGATTTTCGGCAATCAGCGCGCCGCTGGCGTTATGCCACGGGCCGGCGCCGATTCGCGTTCTGGCGTCCACGGTGCTGGTGCTCAGATAGGCGCGCCAGGTCTTGCCCGAGGAACCGGCGGCCTCGGCCAGGCGCTGGCAATGGGCGTCGGCGCCCTCGAGGCCGCCGAGATTGGCGCCGTCTCCCGGCCCCTGGCTGGTGATAAAGAAGGTCATGGCGGCATCCTGCGCCCTGACCGCCAGCGGGCCGGCGACAATCAAAAGGCTGGTGGCCATAAACAGGCTGGCGGCCATCACGCCGGCGCCGGCGAGGCCCAAGCTTGTCTTGTTCATATGGTCTGCTCCCAGATTTCTGGTTTTGCCCCGACAGCCAGCCCGATCTTACGGACGCTGCCGCCGGGCATCCAATCAACAGCTCGTGCGTGAGCCTATTCGCGGCCGCGGCGGTAGCTTTTTCGCCAGCAAGTCTTGCGCGGCGGGCAGGATTGTCGAAACATGCGCGGCAGTAATTGCCGCCAAGGCGGAAAAAATAACGGGAGGCACGCGCCATGTCCTATGCGGCTTTGGGACGAATTCTCTGCTTTTTCCTTTTTCTGACAGCCCCGGTGCAGCTATTTGCTCAGGCGGCCGGCCCTGCGGGAACGGCGCAGAAAGAGAATGTCATGCTGATTCTCGATGCGTCGGGCAGCATGTGGGGGCGGGTCGACGGGCGCGAAAAGATCGTGGTGGCGCGCGAGGTCGTCGGCGCCGTGCTGGCCGATATCGGCGACAAGGTGACGCTCGGCGTCATGGCCTATGGGCACCGCGCCAAGGGCGACTGCAACGATATCGAGACGGTGGTGCCGGCAGGTCCGGTCAATGCGGCGCAGACCATGGCGGTGATCAACGCCCTCAGCCCCAAGGGCAAGACGCCGATCAGCGAGGCGGTGCGCCGGGCGGCGGGCGAATTGCGCTCCACCGAAGCCAAGGCGACGGTGATCCTGGTTTCGGACGGGCTGGAAACCTGCGAGGCGGATCCCTGTGCGCTGGCGAGCGAGCTGGAAAAGAGCGGGGTGGATTTCACCGTCCATGTCGTCGGCTTCGACCTGAAAGGCGAGGATACCCGCACCTTGCAATGCCTGGCCGAGAACACCGGGGGCAAATATCTGTCCGCCGACAATGCCGACGAACTCAATTCGGCCATCGGCGAGGTGGTGGCGGAGGTCGCCGTGGCCCCGCCGCCGCCCGCGGCGCCCGAGCCGGAGGCCAAGCCGACCCTGCTCAAGGTCGAAGTGTTCTACGCCACCGGCGGCGAGGCGCTGGAAAACGCCTATGTCAGCGTCTTCGCCGCCGACAATGAAGGCGGCAAGGCGGGCGCCAAGGCGGTGACCGCCGGGTCCAAGAACAATCCCTTCAAGGTCCAGCCCGGCAGCTATTTCCTTGAAACGCGCGTCGGCAAGGCTTTTGCCAGCGGGCCGGTGGATGTGGCGGATGGCGGCACGACGCAGGTCGCGCTGGTGCTCAATGCCGGGCTGCTCAAAGTGGCGGCGCTGGCGGAAGAAGGCGGCAAGCCGCTGGACGAGGCCTATATCTATGTCGAGGAAGCCGAGGCGGGCGCCGGCGGCAATCGGGGGGCGGTTACTTCGGGCAACCAGCGCACCCAGTTCGTGCTGCCGGAGGGGCGCTATTACGCCCGCGCCGTGCTCGGCAAGGCTTCCGCCGGCACCGAGGTCGAGGTCAAGGCCGGGCAACTGAGCGAGACGGCCGTCATCATAGGGCTTGGTGTGCTCCAGGTGACCGGAATTCCGGCCGAGGGCGCCAAGCCGATCAGTTCCTATGTGAATATCTATGAGGTGGAAAAACAGCTGGACGGCACGCGAAAGCGCGTTACCGCCGGCAATGCGCGCAACCAGTTCAAGCTGTCGGCCGGCCAGTATTTCGTCGAAGTCATCGCCGAAAAGGCGAAGGCCGGGCAGGAGGTCGAAGTTTCCGCCGGCAAGCTGACCGAGGTCACGGTCAATCTCAATGCCGGGGCGCTTTCGGTGTCCAGCGACAAGAAGACCTATCTGGTGGTCTACAAGGCGGAGAAGAACCTAGACGGCACGCGCGATCGCATCGGCGGCATTTCGGCCGGCAAGCCGCTGATGATGCCCGCGGGCAAATATGTCGTGGTCGGAACCAGGGACAAGAAGAACGCCGAGGCGGAGGTCGAGGTGATGCCGGGCAAGCTGGCCGAGGTCACGGTGACGGTGGAGTGAGGGGCGAAGGGACTGTCTTGGGGACTGTCTTGGGGACTGTCTTGGGGACTGGCTGCGTGACTGGCGGAGCGACTGGCGGGGCGGCGCAATTGCGCGGTGCTTCGCTTTCAGTTTGCCGGGCAGTTTGCCGGGCAGTTTAACGGGCAGGTCGCCGTGCAGGTCGCCGTGCAGTTTGCCGGGTAATTTAACTGGCAGGTTGCCGGGCGCGCGCGAATTTGGCGATTTTGGCTTTTCCGCCGGGCCGGCGCGGCGCATGGTGATAAGCGCAAATTTTCTTACATCTAATTAGCATTTGCAACTAGACTGCTGTGTCCAGCGGTTCGTTGCCGTTTCCGGGTTTGATCATGGCCGTATGGCTCGTATGGCCGTATGGCCGTGGCGGTATGGCTCTCGGGTCCTTGGGTCCTTGGGTCCTTGGGTCCTCGGGATCTCTGGAACCTTGGGGGAACCTCGTGGACTCGCGAGGGCCAGGGATTGGTGGCCCGCGGGCACGGCGCCGGCACGCAGCGACATGGTTCTGTGGGCGCGCCGTTGGCGCCGCGGCCCCGGCCTTGGTGCCGGCGCGGCCGTGCTGGCAGCAAGCGGCTGCCCCCCGGCCGTCCGGCTGCCGCCCTTTTAGCGCGGCCGATTGACGAGGGGGCGAGGCCGAAATCTAATCCTGCTCCGGCGGCAGATTCGATACGGTTCTTGAAACAGGGCGGGCAGGTTCGGGATGCTGGAGAAATCCGGGGATGAGGAACAGACCGGATGGCGGCGGCCGCGCGGAACGCCGTCGCTGGCCGAGGTATTCGGCACCATCCGCACGCGCCCGTCAGGTCCGCTCTGGCGCAAGATGGCGGCCTTTCTCGGCCCCGGCTACCTGGTTGCCGTCGGCTATATGGATCCGGGCAACTGGGCCACGGCGCTGGCCGGCGGCTCGCGTTTCGGTTACACGCTGCTGGTCGTCGCGCTGATTTCCAATTTCATGGCGATCCTGCTCCAGGCGCTGTGCGCCAGCCTTGGCATCGCCACCGGGCGCGATCTGGCCCGCGCCTGCCGCGATGCCTATCCGCGCTTCATGTCGTTCCCGCTGTGGCTGCTTGCCGAACTGGCCATCTGCGCCACCGACCTGGCCGAGGTCATCGGCACCGCCATCGGCCTCGACCTGCTGTTCGGCATTCCCATCGCCGCCGGCGTTCTCATCACCTCGCTCGACGTGCTGCTGATCCTGTGGTTGCAGCATCTCGGCTTTCGCTGGATCGAGGCGGTGGTGGTGGCGCTGCTGGCGGTCATTGCCGTCTGCTTCGGCATCCAGATTGCCCTTGCCAATCCCGATCTGGCTGGGATTCTTGACGGTTTCATTCCGCGCCTGGAAATCGTGCGCAACCCGGACATGCTCTATATCGCGCTCGGCATTCTTGGCGCCACGGTGATGCCGCACAATCTCTACCTGCACAGCGCGGTGGTGCAGACGCGCCGTTTCGGCCGGAGCGTCAGGGAAAAGCGCGAGGCGATCCGGCTGGCGACCTTCGACAGCACGCTGGCGCTGATGTTCGCGCTGACGATCAATGCCTCGATCCTAATCCTGGCGGCGGCGACATTTCACAGCACCGGCCGGCTGGAAATCGCCGAACTCGGCGAAGCGCATGCCTTGCTGGCGCCCCTGCTCGGCACACTGATTGCGCCGTCGCTCTTCGCCATCGCCCTGCTCGCCTGCGGGCTCAATTCGACGGTGACGGCAACCCTGGCGGGGCAGGTGGTGATGGAGGGATTTCTCGATATCCGCCTGCCGCCCTGGCTGCGGCGGATGATCACCCGCGGCATTGCCATCGTGCCGGCGGCGCTGGTGACGATCTGGTATGGCGAAAGCGCCACCGCCAAGTTGCTGATCCTGTCCCAGGTGGTGCTGAGCCTGCAATTGCCTTTTGCCGTCGTGCCACTGGTCATGTTCACCGCCGACAAGGCGAAAATGGGCGAACTGGTGGTGCCAAAATGGCTGACCGCCGCCACCGCCCTGATCGCGGTGGTGATCGTCGTTCTCAATGGCAAGCTGGTGCTTGACGTTTTCGCCGGCTAGGGCCTTGGCGCGTCAGGCGGCGTCGGAAACCCGCTCGGGCTGGAGGTCTTCGCCCCTGGCGGCGCGGATCAGGTTGACGAAGCGGGTGAACAGGTAGTGGCTGTCCTGGGGGCCGGGGGAGGCTTCGGGGTGGTGCTGAACCGAGAATACCGGCTTGCCGGTGAGCTGGATGCCGCAATTGGAGCCGTCGAACAGCGAGACATGAGTCTCCTCGATGCCCTCCGGCAGACTGTCGCGATCGACCGCGAAGCCGTGATTCATCGACACGATCTCGACCTTGCCGGTCGTGAAGTCCTTGACCGGATGGTTGGCGCCGTGATGGCCCTGATGCATTTTCGACGTCGTGGCGCCAAGCGCCAGTGCCAGCATCTGGTGGCCAAGGCAGATGCCGAAAACCGGCTTGCCGGTTTCGACGAGGGCGCGGATCACCGGCACCGAATATTGCCCGGTGGCGGCGGGATCGCCAGGTCCGTTGGAGAGGAAATAGCCGTCGGCCTGATGGGCCAGCACCTCCGCGGCGCCGCTGGTCGCCGGCAACACGGTGACATCGCAGCCGGCGGCGGCGAGCAGGCGCAGAATGTTGCGCTTGATGCCGAAATCCAGGGCGACGACGCGGTAGCGCGGCGCGGTCTGGTGGCCGAAACCCTCGTTCCACACCCAGGGCGTCTCGTCCCAGCCATATTGCTGCGCGCAGGTGACGTCCTTGGCCAGATCCATGCCGATGAGGCCGGGCCAATCGGCGGCCTGGCGCTTGAGCGCCGCGATGTCGAAATTGCCGTCCGGATCGTGGGCGATGACGGCGTTGGGCATGCCCTTTTCGCGGATCAGGCCGGTCAGCGCTCTGGTGTCGAGGCCGGCAAGGGCGATGATGCCGCGGTTCTTGAGCCAGTCGTCGAGATGGGTTCTGGCGCGGTAATTGGACGGCTCGGTCACGCTCGCGCGCAAAATTGCGCCGCGCACGCCCGACGCGCCGGCCAGGCTCGCGGTCTCGATATCCTCGTCGGTAGTGCCGACATTGCCGATATGGGGAAAGGTGAAGGTGATGATCTGGCCGGCATAGGACGGATCGGTGAGGATTTCCTGGTAGCCGGTCATGGCGGTGTTGAAACAGACCTCGCCGGCGGCCACGCCGACGGCGCCAAGCCCGCTGCCGCTCAGCACCGTGCCGTCGGCCAGAACCAGAAGCGCGGTGGGCCGGGCTTCGTTCCAGCCGTCTTCCGCGCCTGGCGCGCCGCTATGAATCATTTGTTTCATGATCACACTGTGCTATCAGCGCGCCGGCCCGCGCACCAGCCGAGATATTCGTCGCGGCACGGCGCGGCAAGGGCCATAAGGTGGATAAGCGCGCGAAACGCGCGGACACTAGGCCATGGCCGGCGGCCCGTCAATATCGCGACAAAAAATAAAACTATAATTATTTCAATAGTTTAGTTCGGCAAAATGGGTTGCGTGGTGGTTTCCCCTGGGTTTATCCTAGCGCCCGCCGGTGTGGGCAGAGGTGGATTGAGCATGCGCGAACAAATTACAGCAGCGCTGAAACAGGCGACGCTGGCGCAGGAAAAGCGCCGGATGTCGACCTTGCGGCTTATCACGGCGGCCATCAAGGACCGCGATATCGCCGCGCGCGGCAGCGGGCAGGACGGCGTCAGCGATGAGGAAATCCTCCAGATCCTGGCCAAGATGATCAAGCAGCGGCTCGAGTCCGCGCAGACTTATGAAGAGGCCGGCCGGCTCGATCTCTCCTCCCAGGAGCGCGAGGAAATCGAGATCATTTCCTCCTTCCTGCCGCGCCAGCTCAGCGAGGCCGAGATGGACGACGCCTGCCGCAAGGTGGTGCAGGAAGCCGGGGCGGCGGGCCTGAAAGACATGGGCAAATGCATGGCGGCGCTAAAGGAGCGCTATCCGGGCCAGATGGATTTCGGCAAGGCCAGCAAGCTGGTCAAGGATATCCTGGCGGGCTGAGAAGCGGCTTTCGGCGGGGCGCTTCGGGGCCACTTGTTCGGCGGCCTATTCGGCGGCAGCCTGGCTGCCCGCGCTTGGCGCCAGGTGCTGGGGGGCGGCCAGCATGCGCCGCGCCGCAAGATGCAGCGACAGCGATTCCAGCGCAAAGGCAGTGGTGGTCGCCATGGCCGCGCCCATCAATCCGAATTGCGGGATCAGCAGCAGATTGAGGGCAGCATTGCAGCCCACCGTGACCGCCATCACGCCCGCGGTCAGGTTCTGGTGGCCGGTGACCACCAGCAGGCCCTGGGCCGGGCCGACCGCGGCGCGGGCGAGCAGCCCCAGAATCAGAACGAACATCAGCGGATATCCGGCGGTGAACTCGGCGCCGAACAGCCAAAGAATCGGATCTCCGAGGGCCAGCATGACGCCAGCGCCGGCCAGCGAGGGTATCAGGGTCCAGTTGCGCGAGGCCGCGAACAGGGTGCGGATGGCGCCGGCGTCGCCCTTGGCATAGGAGGCGGAAAACCGCGCCATGCAGGCGGCGTTCACGGAGAAATGGACGAAGCCGATCAGCGAAATAGTGCGCGCGGCGGCAAAATAGATGGCGATCTGGTCGGGGTCGACGAAGATGTCGAGCAGCACGATGTCGAGATTGATCATCGCCAGCGTGAAGCCTTCCAGAAGCAGCACGGGCGCGGAAACCTTGGCCCAGAGCGGCAGGCGGAAGGCGCGCGGGCCGGGCGGAATCAGACGATTCAGGCGGCGGCGCTGGACGAGATATTGGCCGGCCAGGGTGAGCCAGTTGGCGGCGATGGCGGCGAGCACCGCGGTTTCCGCGCTGTGGCCCCAGCCCAGGCCGACGGCAAGGCCGATAAAGGCGAAGAGCAGAATGGGACGGATGATATAGGGCGGCACCAGGGCGAGGTCGATCCAGCCGAAGGCGCGCCCGATGCCGTCCTGAAAGTCAATTCCGGCAAAGGCAGGCAGGATGACGAGGCCGAGCGCCATCGGCAGCCAGTAATACTCGGCGATCACGCCATCGAAGAGAAAGAGCAGCATCAGCCCTGCGGCGGTACAGACCAGGCCGGTGCCGATCGATACCGCATTGCCGAACAGCAGGAAGCCGCGCGCCAGTTCGTTCTGGTTGTTCCCGGCATAGTCGGGCAAAAAGCGCACGGCGGAAATGGCAAAGCCGAGCGTGCACAGGGTGCCGACGATGTTCACCCACACCCAGACATAGGTGTAGATGCCGAATTCGTAGCTGCCGAGCCAGCGCGCCAGCAGGACCTGCGACAGGAAGGCGATCGCCGCCGAGACAACGCGAATGCCAAAGGCGAGGCCGGCGCCGCGCCGTGAGCGGGCATCCTCGCCGTCGCCGCCAAATCCGGCGCCGACAAGCTGGCGCAACGGTTTGGGCAACAATTTGATCAATCTTTTCATGGCCGAGGCGGGCGTAGACAGCCATTCCCGGCTGCCAAGGTCCGCTGTCACTCCGATCTGTCCACGGCGGCAGACTAGCGCAAAGCATTTAATTTTTTCCTCCCGCCGAAAGGATGGGCTGCCCGTCCGCGGGTGAGGAATATCCGCGTTATTGCTGGAAAAACGGCAATTCGATCAAATTTGAACGATCGCCTTAATCAGTCCCTCATCGCGTTCTGGTAGTGACTTGGACTGGAGGCGCAGGGACCAGCGGACCCTGTCCCCGCGGCACCAATCGGGATCAAAGGGGCGGCCATGGCCAATATCGCGGATATTCTTGACCATTCGGGTCATGGCGGCGCGCGCCCGGCTGGCGCTCGCGGTGCCGGCGCAGCCGATTGCACCGGTGCCCTGACCTTGCGGCCGGTCGAGGATCTTGCCGCCGCCGGCCATGCCTGGCAGGCTTTTGAAAAGGAAGCGGTGGGAACCCCGTTCCAGTCCTATGCCTGGGTGAGCGCCTGGGTTAAGGCCAATCGCGACAACGGCGCCATGCGGCCGCTGATCGTCTTCGCCTATGACGGTGCGCGCATCGTGCTCATCCTGCCGCTGGCCATTACCCGCGTCATGGGCGCGCGGCGCCTGGAATGGCTGGGGCAGAGATTTTCCGACTATAACGGGCCGCTGATCGAGCGCCATTTGCTGCAAAAGATGGGACCTGCGGACGCGGCGCGCCTGATGGCGCGGGTGCGAAAGCTTGCCGGCGGCGCCGATTGCTGCCTGCTGGCCAAGCAGCCGGAGTTCCTCGGCGGCCTGCCCAATCCCTTTGTTGCCCCCGGCAGCTATCCCTTCACCTGCGCTGCCCATTATGTGCGCCTTGCCGCCAGCTGGCAGGACTTCGAGGCGGCGCACATGAACGGCAAGTCGCGCCGCCGCCTGCGCGAGAAGGAAGCCAAGCTGTCACAGATCGGCGAGGTCGAATATGTGCGGATCGACGATCCGCAAGAGCGGGCGCTGCTGGTCGACGAACTGGTGGGCTGGAAGGTGGCGCAACTGGTGGCGCGCGGCGACCGGGTGCCCTTTGCCGATCCGGTCGCACGCGACTTTTTCAATCGCGTCGCCCGCTGCGCGGCCGGACAGGGGCCGGCGCGGCTCTATGCGCTGAAATGCGGCGGACGGGCGGTGGCCATGGCGCTGTGCTTTGCCGACCGCAAGCGGCTGGTCTACTACCTGTGCGGCTACGAGGTCAGCGAAGTGACGCGCCATTCGCCCGGCCTGCTGCTGCTGGTCCATTTGTTCAAGGTCGCCATCGAGGAAGGCTTCGAGGTTTTCGATTTCTCAAATGGCGACGAGGACTACAAGGACCGCTGGTCGGACGGCGCCGACAATATCATGGTGACGAGCCGCGCCTTCACGCCGCTGGGCCTGCTGGCGCTGGCCGGCGAGCGCGCCAAGCTGGAACTGATCCGCGCCGTCAAGCGCTCCGACAAGGTGGCGGACCTGGCGCGGCGGCTGATCCGGATCGGGCGCGGCGCGACCGGCGGCGTCAAATCCTGACGGCCCGCGCGGGCAAAGCATCGCTTGTCGCCTCGACGCCTGTGAGTCGCTATAGTCGCGCATCAACCTCCAGCGGCGCGGGCGATGCGATTTCCTCCTCATATCCTTGACGATATCCGGGCGCGGATTCCGGTTTCCGATATCGTCGGGCGCGCGGTCAGCTGGGACCGGCGCAAGAGCGTGCCGTCCAGGGGCGATTACTGGGCCTGCTGCCCGTTTCACGGCGAAAAGACGCCCTCTTTCCACGCCGACAACCGCAAGGGCCGTTACCATTGCTTCGGCTGCGGACAATCCGGCGACATCTTCACTTTCCTTACCGAGAAAGAAGGGTTGAGCTTTCCCGAGGCGGTGGAGCGGCTGGCCGAGCAGGCCGGTGTCGCCCTGCCCAGGGCGGAGCCAGGGGCGCAGGCGCGCGAAGAGGCGCGCAAGAGCCTCTATGAGGTTCTGGAAGCGGCGGCGCGGTTTTACGAAGACCAGCTGCAACAGCGTGCCGGCGCCCATGCCCGCGGCTATATTGCCGATCGCGGCCTTTCCCCGGCGACGATCGGCCGTTTCCGCCTCGGCTATGCGCCATCCGGGCGCTATGGCCTCAAGGAACATCTCGGCCAACTGGGCATCGATGCCGGACAGATGACCGGGGCCGGGCTGCTGATTTCCGGCGAGGATATTGCCGTTCCCTTTGACCGCTTCCGCGACCGGCTCATGTTTCCGATCACCGATCTGCGCGGGCGCGTGGTCGGTTTCGGCGGCCGCGCCCTGTCGGCGGAGGCCAAGGCGAAATATCTCAATTCGCCGGAGACCGAGCTCTTTCACAAGCGCACCCTGCTCTACAACGCCAATTCGGCCCGGGCGAGCGCCCATGAGCAGGGGGCGGTGATCGCGGTCGAGGGCTATATGGACGTCATTGCGCTGGTCCAGGCCGGGTTTGCCAATGTGGTGGCGCCGCTGGGCACGGCGCTTACGGCAGAGCAGATCCAGCTGTTGTGGCGCCTCGCCGACGAGCCGGTGCTGTGTTTCGACGGCGATGCGGCGGGGGTGAAGGCGGCTTGGCGCGCCGCCGACGAGGCGCTGGCGCTGCTCAGCCCCGGCAAGAGCCTGTCCTTTGCCCTGCTCCCCGAGGGCATGGACCCCGACGATCTGGTGCGCGATCAGGGGCGGGCGGCGATGGAGCGGGCGCTTGAACAGGCGCTGCCCCTGGTCGACATGATCTGGCAGCGCGAACTGGAGGGCCAGGACCTGGCGACGCCGGAGCGGCGCGCGGCGCTGGAGCGCCGGTTTGGCGAGTTGGTGCGCCAGATCGGCGACGGGGCGGTGCGGCGGCACTATGGCGGGGCGATAAAATCGCGGCTTCAGGCCCTTTGGCAGCCCGCGGGCGGCGCGCGCCCGGCAAGCGGCGGGCGGCGCGGCGGC
>JAGRLG010000046.1 GCA_020441905.1 Rhodobiaceae bacterium
CTCGCTCGGTGATCTGAGCCACTGCGTCCCGTTTGAAATCGTCGCTGAAATTGGCTTTGCCCATCATGGCCTCCTTGCCTCAAAATTAGGAAAGAAGGCGTCTACGAATCTAGGGGCTATTCAATTCAGCTGATTGACGAGCCGGATTTGCCGACGGTCATTCGCGAGATCGGTGACTTCATCATGCTGGCAGCTCAAGGGGCCATCGACAGCGGCCATATGCCTGGCCGTTGGTCTCCAGATGGTGGCTGGAGACCCGCCGCATGACAGAGGCCAGCCGCGACGCCATCTTCATTAGCCACGCCAAGCCGGAGGATACTATGTTTACCGCCTAGCTGCCGGCGGTGATCGCATTATCGTTCGCCATCAGTCGGCGTGATCCAATTACGCCGTGTTGCGAAAAAGCTAAGTGACCGCTCTCGGAAGCGTCATCTCGGCGAAGACGATCAGGCTCACGCCGAACGCGGCAGTTCGGTCTTCGACAGCTTGGTTAAAGCTGAGTCGATCAAACTCACAGCTTCCTCAACATCCCGATCCGTCGTATCGAAACCGAGACTGAAGCGGATGGAGGATTCTGCCTCATCTACCTCCAGCCCGATGGCCCTCAGTACATGTGACGGCTCGGGAATCCCGCTTGTGCACGCGGAACCAGTTGATGCCGCCAATCGTGGTTGCAAAGTGCCGAGAATGTCATGCGCCGAATGCCCGATAAACTGGATATTGGCATTACCCGGATGGCGGGGATGCCCGACAGGACCGTTGACCGCTATCGGCCACGACAGATTGTCCAACTTACCGATGAATTCATCACGATGTTTCCGCAGCAGTATGCGCTTTTCTTCTGAAGCCTCGCTGGCGCACATGAGTGCCGCAGCGCCCATTCCAACGCAAAGCGGCGTTGGCAATGTTCCAGAGCGAAGGCCGTTTTGCTGGCCGCCGCCATAGATAAGCGGCTCGATTTGATCTTGTAAGTCGCGCGAAATGTATATGGCTCCAACTCCTTTAGGGCCGTACATCTTGTGAGACGATAAGCAGAGAATATCCGTGTGTTCTCCAAATGACGTCATTGCCACCGCAATAGGAGATTGCGCAGCATCACAATGAAAAATGGCTCCATGTCTTCTCACAATTCCAGATATTTCCTCAATATTTTGAATGGTCCCGATCTCGTTATTGACTGCCATAATTGACACGGCGAGAACATCATCGCGCATTGCCTCTTCAAGGGCTGAGAGATTTATGAAACCTTCATGATCGACAGGAATTTTCTCGACTGCGTAGCCGTGTTGTTCCTCAAGGACTCTTCCAGCAGCGAGCACGCACTTGTGCTCGATTGTGCCCATCAAGATGCGGCGGCGCTTGCCTCCAGTCGCACGGCGGCCGAGGCCCAGCAAGGCGAGGTTATTCGACTCGGTTGCCCCCGAGGTGAAGATGATTTCATCGGCGTCCGCGCCGATCAGCCGTGCGACTCGGGCGGCTGCCTCATCGACGGCGCGCGATGTTTCCCACCCGAGGACGTGATCCGATGAATGCGGATTGCCGAAAGATTCGCTGAAATACGGCGTCATTTCGGCCAAAACACGGGAATCGACCGGTGTCGTGGCCTGATGGTCGAGATATATCGTGTTTCTTATTTTCATTTATTATCAATGATATATATGGAAAAAACCTTCCGGGTCGTCGCATTTCGGCATCCGCTTGCTGCTGGAGGTAGGCTCCAGCATTCGTTGACCATAGCACATCGTTCGGGCTACAGTCGAGCTGGACGTATCATCCAGCAGCCCGGGGGATACATGGCGCGCGGACCGCTTTTTCAGAATGATTACAGCCCGCAGTTTTCGGGCCACGAAACCTTCCCGCTGCGCTACGGGTGGCTGAAAAAGGCGTTCGACCGCGTCGCCGAGACCGAGTCCGAAACCGACAACCGCGTTGCGTGTTGGGGAGACGAAGCCATAGCGAAATTCGGCGTCGGCAAAAACATGGTCGGCTCGATGCGCTATTGGGCGAACGCCGCCCGCATCATCCGCGAGCCCGCCATCAACTCCGTTGAAACAACCGAGCTTGGACGGTTGCTCTTTAGTTCAAACGGACTCGATCCGTGGATGGAGTCTCCCGCCACGCTGTGGCTTCTTCACTGGCAGTTCGCGGCATATCACAAGAGAACAACATGGTTCTGGGCATTCAGTCATTATCCCGCCATTACGTTTGAGCGGGACGGCTTCATCCGAAAGCTCAACCGCTTTTCAAAAGACCGCGGATGGCCAAGCGCGGCGGAAACCACGCTCAAGAATGACGTTGCCTGCTTCATCCGCACCTATGTAGCGCGTCAGCCATCTGGAAAGACCGGCCACGACGACGCCCTTGAGTCGCCGCTGACTGAATTGGGGCTCATCAAGGCGATAGGCAAGAACGACGGCTTTCGTTTTGTGCGTGGCCCCAAATCGACCCTGAGCGACGGCGTTTTCGCCTATGCCCTTGTTGATTTCTGGTCGCGCTTCTATGCCAATGCCGCCACGTTGTCCTTCGAAGCCATCGCACAAGCGCCGGGTAGTCCGGGACGGGTGTTTCAATTCGAAGAGAACGACGTGGCGGATCGTCTTGCCGTGCTCGACCATGTCACGGACGGTGCGCTCCGGTGGTCGGAGACCGCCGGTCTGAAACAGGTTGTCCGCAGCGTTGAGATCAGCGAAGACGCGGCACGGTCCTGGTTGGCTGACGACTACGCTTCGCGTGTCGGAAGGGAGGCCGCCTGATGCTTCTGGAAGACCGTGTTCGGATTGCCCGCCGCTTTCTAAGATCGGTTCGAATCGATTCCGATTACGGTGACGCCAGCGCGCTGGAAGGCTTTGTCTGCCCGCATTCCTCCGCGGACGTTCTCACGACAATGGCTCGTCATGTGGCGGAGACGGGACAGGGGGCGTTCACCTGGACCGGCCCTTATGGCAGCGGCAAGTCGAGTCTTGCCGTTGCGCTTGCGGCGCTGTTGAACGGCGACGCCGGGTTGCAGAAACAGGCAAAGAAGGTTTTCGGACAGGGCCTGACAAACACCATCTGGAAGGCTCTGCCGACTGGCACGAAGGGTTGGCGCATCCTTCCCGTCGTTGGCAGGCGGGCCGATCCCGTCACGGTTATCGGCGAAGCTGTCAAAAAGGCCGGACTGGTATTGCGGGTGCCACGCGGCGGCTGGACCGAGAGTAACCTGATAGCGACGCTCACTGATGCCGCTGCATGCAAGCCCAAGACGCATGGCGGAGTTGTCCTCTTCATCGACGAGATGGGCAAGTTCCTCGAAGCCGCCGCACAGGATGGCTCCGACATTTATATCCTTCAGCAGCTCGCAGAGGCGGCGTCGCGCAGTAAAGGGCGTTTCCTGATCGTCGGCGTGCTGCATCAGGCTTTTGACGAGTATGCGCATCGGCTGTCGCACGATATGCGAGACGAATGGGCGAAGATTCAGGGGCGGTTTATCGATCTCGTCGTGGATACGGCGGGGGAAGAGCAGATCGACCTGATCTCACGCGCGATAGAGAGTGATCGTGTCGCGAAAAAGCCGGGCGCTCTCGCGTCTTCAGTCGCCGCATTCGCGCGTCGCGACCGGCCCCGCGAGGATGCTTCGCGGCTGGCTTCCATGCTTGAGGCCTGCTGGCCCTTGCACCCGGTCGTCGCCTCGTTGCTCGGTCCCATTTCGCGACGGCGTTTCGGCCAGAACCAACGCAGTATTTTCGGTTTTCTCAATTCATCGGAGCCACATGGTTTTCAGGACTTTCTGAGCCATACCCAAGACGACCAGCTTTACGGACCCGATCGGCTCTGGGATTACCTGCGCGCCAATCTGGAACCGTCCATTCTGGCATCGCCCGACGGACACCGATGGGCGCTGGCGGCTGAGGCCCTGGAACGCTGTGAAACACTTGGCGGCGACGCGCTGCATGTCAGGTTGCTCAAGACAATCGCCGTTATCGACCTGTTCAAGGAACGCTCGGGACTCCTCCCGAATTCCGAGTTGTTGCGATCCTGTTTATCGGACGCGTCGACAAAGGCGATTGAGAAGGCGCTTTCCGACCTCGACGGCTGGTCGCTCACGATATTCAAGAAGTTTCTCGACGCCCGCTCCATTTTCGCCGGGAGTGACTTCGATATCGAGCGGGCCGTTCGAACGGCGCTCGATGAAATAGACGAGATCGACTTCGAGCACTTGAAATCGCTTGCCGGTCTTCAGCCGATCCTCGCCAAGCGCCACTACCATGAAACCGGGGCGATGCGCTGGTTCGATGTGAACATCGTGCCCGTGAGCGGCATTGTCGAGTTCGCCTCCGGTTTTACGCCAAAGAACGGCGCCATCGGGCAATTCCTTCTCGCAATTCCGACGGATGGAGAAAAAGAGGGACGGGCCGAAAAGCTTTGCCGGGAAGCGGCCTCCCACAGTGGCAAGGACAAGGGCGATATCGTCGTCGGCATTTCCAAACAGTCATGGGCCGTTGTGCCGTTGGCGCGGGAACTGATCGCGCTGGAAAACGTCAGCAACGATCACCCTGAACTTGCCGGTGACTCCGTTGCGCGGCTTGAAGTTTCGGCGCGTCTCGCGGCATTGCAGGCGCTTTTGGAAACCGAGCTGCATAAAGCATTCGATAACGCTTTGTGGTTTCGCAAAAAACATCACAAGAAGCGGCTGCAACAGGCCGACCTGAACGGCATCGCCTCGGAACTGGCGGATCGCCGCTTCCCTGAATCGCCGCGTCTCCATAATGAATTGCTCAACCGGCAGCAGCCATCGGGCAGCGCCATAATGGCGCAGAACAAGTTGCTGCACCACATGGTCGTCAACGAGGGTGAAGCACGGCTTGGTATCGACGGCTTCCCGGCCGAAGGCGGATTGTTTGCCTCGATCCTGGAAAAGACCGGACTCTATGTTCGACAGGGTAAAACTTTCAGATTTGTTTCGCCGGTGACAGGTGACGATCCGTGCCGTCTGGCTCCTATGTGGCAGGCCGCGTTCGAGCATGTAAGAGAGAACGCCCACCGGACCGTCACCGTTTCGGAGCTTTTCGAGCTGTGGCGCGAACCGCCATTCGGTATCAAGGACGGCTTGAAGCCGCTTCTCGCCGTCGCCTTTATCCAGTCTCAACGCGACAAGCTTGCCGTTTATCGCGAAGGTATTTTTAGGGTTCGTTTTGACGACGTGGATGCCGACTACCTCGCAAAGGACGCATCCATAATCCAGTTACGCTGGATGGATCTGACGGATATCGCGCGGCGTCTTCTGTCCGATATGGCGGAAGTCGTTCGCGATCTCGATCGGACTAACGAGCTTGTGCATCTGGAGCCCATAGATGTCGGCCGCGGGTTGATGTCGATTTTCGAGCAGTTGCCGCAATGGACTTCGCGGACGATGAGGTTGTCGGCCAACGCGGCGCGTATTCGCGATCTGTTCAAACGCGCACACGATCCGAACCGGTTCCTGTTCGACGACATTCCCGGAACCCTCGGAGAGGATGTGGCCCTCGAGACGGATGCCGACTTGCGCCGGGTGATTGAGAGCGTTCGCGAAGGGCTCGAAGAGCTAGTGCAGGCCTATCCGTCGATGCTGCATCGCATGCGCGACCTAATGCTCGCCGAGTTGCAGGTTCCGAATATTTCTCCGCAGTCTCTCGCGGAACTGCGTGACCGCGCCGAGAACATCAGGCAGCTTGCCGGGGATTTTCGGCTCGACGCTTTCGTCGGCCGGTTGGCCCGGTTCGACGGTTCGGACGAGATCTTCGAGGGTATTGCCAGCCTGGCCGCGAACAAACCGCCGCGCGACTGGGTCGATCCCGATCTCGACCAGGCCGCGATCGAGCTTGCAGATATGGCACAGAAATTCCTTCGCGCGGAAACCTATGCGCGCGTGAAGGGCCGTCCTGACAAGCGTCACGCCATGGCCGTCGTCATCGGCACGAATGGGCGACCTGCGCCGATGCTTGAGGAGTTTGATGTCGCGGACTCTGATCGTGACGCCGTGAACGCGCTCATAGAACGTGTCGAAGCGGCGCTCGATGAGTCCGACACCAGCCGGAGCAGTATAATTCTTGCGGCGTTGGCGGAACTCAGCACGCGCTACATGCAGGACGCCCTTGCCCCCAAGGCGAATGGGAAACGAAAGGCGGCGCATCATGAGTGATGAAATAACGAACCGCCACCATCTCTGCTATACACAGAACTTCGAGCAAGCCCGTAGCTTGAATACGCAGATGAACCACGTCCCTGTACTGGCTATGACGCTTACTGGGGGGTTATGGTTCGGTGCTGGAGTTACAAAAGATCTTCCTGAGGAAATCAGATTTGCACTTCTGATATTTGCCGGCTTTTGCAACCTGTCCCTCATCTTCGCCGTTTTGCGCATCCGAGACGTTTTGGAAAGCTATCTAGAGAAACTTAAAGAGTTTAACCCAGACAGCTTTGCCTCCGGAGAACCCAAAAATCCCAAACTACCGTGGTTGGGGTCCTATAGCATGATATTGATTTACTGCGCTTTAATGCTGATAGGGTCATTATTTTCATTCGTTGGCGCTTTCTGGATTTACTGGCCATTCGAGTCAGCCCGCTGGATTGGCGTCATACTGCTGCTCGCTCTTCTCACGGCCATATACCTCACATTATTCAGCCGCAGCACGGCTGCGTCGAAACATGCGGAAAGCTGATATGCATACGCCGCATCTTGCCTCTCCGATTGAAGAAGAAAAAGCGACAAGCGAATACTATGAACGCAACGCGCAGACGTATTTTGCGACGACGCTACGCGTTGACATGTCTGCCTTATACAGCCGCTTTCTAAGGCATGTCGCGCACGGTGGGCGGATACTGGACGCAGGAAGCGGATCCGGACGCGATACGCTCGCATTTCTCCAGCGCGGCTATGAGGTCGAAGCGTTTGACGCGTCTCCTGCGCTTTGCACACTGAGCACGCAGTTGACCGGTGTTGAAGCCCAAGTTCTCCGTTTTCAGGACTTTGACAGTCCGCCCCGACACGACGGGATTTGGGCATGCGCATCATTACTACATGTGCCGAAAGACGAGTTGAGGGATGCTGTCAGTCGATTGATCGGAGCGCTCAAACCGGGTGGCGCATTGTATGTATCGTTCAAGCATGGCGCTGAGGAGCGCATCTCCACTGACGGGCGTTTTTTTCTGGATCTGAACGCGGAGTCTTTACGTCAGCTCTTTGCGGACTTTCCGAATATGACGCTAGCAGAGGTGTGGCTCTCGGTTGGTGAGGGGACGCATCAGGGAAAGGACGAGTGGCTAAATGCGATAGCCCTGAAGGCACCTGAGAGGGCCGACCAATGACCATACAACCGTCGTCGGAAAAGCACGTACTTGGTCTTTCCGGCGGGCGCGACAGCGCGGCGCTTGCCGTCTACATGCGGCAGCATCATCCCGACCTCGATATCGAGTATTTTTTCACCGACACTGGCAAGGAGCTGCCGGAGGTTTACGAATATCTCGGGCGTCTGGAGGGATTTCTCGGACAGCCGATACTGCGGCTGAACCCCGACCGCGACTTCGATTTCTGGCTCAAGCAGTATAATGATTTCCTGCCGTCGCCGCAGACGCGCTGGTGCACGCGCCAGCTCAAGCTCCGCCCGTTCGAGCGCTGGCTTCGGCCGATGCTCGACGACGGGATGACGATTTACAGCTATGTCGCAATCCGCAGCGACGAGGAATACCGGGAAGGGTATTCCTCGAAAAACGATAAGCTCATCGTCATGCTGCCGTTCAAGGAAGCGGGGGTAGATAAAGCGGGCGTTCTCGACATCCTGGAAGGGGCCGGGCTCGGCTTGCCGAAATACTACGAGTGGCGGACGCGCAGCGGCTGCACCTTCTGTTTTTTCCAGCAAAAAATCGAGTGGGTGCGGCTCAAGGAGCAACACCCGGAAGCGTTCGAAGAAGCCAAGGCTTATGAGAAGGACGCCGTGGAACATGGCTCGCCCTTCACCTGGAGCCAGGGCGAGTCTCTCGAGGAACTGGAGCAGCCCGAGCGCGTCGTGCAGATCAGGGATGATCACGAACAACGGCTAGCGCGGATGAAATCCAAGGTTCAGCCAAACCCGCTCAGGCCGGACAACGAGCCACTGGATATCGACGACTTGTACGGCAAGGCGAAAGTCTGTCTAGCATGTCACAAATAAAGAAGGTGGGGGCACGGACGTTTGGACCTGGACTCCTTGATAGATTTTGCAAACGAGGCAACCGAGGAAATCGCCAAGTACACGGTTCCCGTCACTTTGTCGCCAGAGAAGATGATGGCGAATGAGCACGCGATTGCGGCTCTTGCGTGGGAGTCCATCGGCTACGGCGACGAAGAGCTGGACAAGGTTCCTGCCGACAAGCGCGGCATCTACGCCTTCGCGATTTGCAGGAACAGTGATGTTCTTCCGCCCCACGGATACGTTCTTTACATCGGAATCGCGGGGCGCGATTCCGAACGTCCCCTGAGGGATCGGTATAGGGACTATCTCAATGCCAGGAAGGTCAAAAAGCGCGCGCGCATCGCACGGATGATCGGAACCTGGCATCAGGTGTTACGGTTCTACTTCGCTCCCATCGACGATGACATTTCTTCAGATGACCTGAAGGCGCTCGAAAAACAACTCAACACGGCGCTGATGCCGCCGTTCTCCGAAGGAGACCTTGAAGCCGATACAAAACAAAAACGAAGGGCGTTCCGGTAATGACGAAGAAGCACAAAGAAATCGTACTGCCGGCTCTCCGTGGCGTCATGGGAGATTGGGTTTTCTATTCCTGTCTTATGGACGTGGGGGAACTGAGTTCGCGCGTCAACTACGCGGAGGAAATTCATAAGAACGAAGCACTTTCGGACATGATACAACGACACCTCAAGAGAGGCCGGGCCGCACAGATCGCGGATTATCTCAAGAGACAGCCCGAGCGCTTCTTCAATTCCCTTGTCATCGCTACATACGGCGGCCAACCAAACTGGCATGCCCTTTCGGATGTTCGGAGTAAGACCGCCCCGGACGATCTGAAGAACCTGACCGAGGATACGGTTTCCTCCGTCGGATTTCTAACGTTCACGGGGCAGGAGAAGCTTTTTGCGCTCGACGGCCAGCATCGTCTGGCGGGCATCAAGAAGGCTGTGAAAGACGGTCTGGACAACGACCCCTATGATGAACTCTCCGTCATATTCGTCGGACACAAGGAAACCAAAAAAGGATTGGAGCGCACACGCCGGTTGTTCACGACCTTGAACAAGACGGCACGACCCGTTTCCAAAGGGGAAATCATCGCCCTCGATGAGGACGATGTCATGGCCATTTGCGTAAGGAGACTCATTGAGCAAACGGAACTTTTTGCCGGTAATAGGGTCGCTTTTGTCGCCAGCAACAACATGCCGACCGCCAACACGACCAGTCTAACGACAATCGCCAACCTCTACGACCTGCTGACGATCCTGTTTACCAACGCGCGTTCGGATTTGAGAGAGCAGAAGGCGGATTTGCAGAGGGTACGTCCGGATGACGAGGTGCTTGAAAGGTATTTCAAGTTGGCCGAGAGCTATTTCGTAGAGCTTAGAAAGAACTTTAAGGCACTGGACGAATTTTTCAGCGCGAAGAACACCGAACCGGTGGTCAAGAAGTATCGCGGCAGCCACGGGGGACATGTTCTCTTCCGTCCAATCGGACTGGAAATCATGACCCGTGTGATTTCCCGCTTCACAAAGGATATGAGCCTGGTGCGCGCCGTTAAGCTGGCGGCCGAGCTTCCGGACAGCCTTAATGAAGAGCCGTTTCAGTGGCTGATGTGGGAGCCGAACAAAAAGATCATGCTCAATGGCCACAAGGTGACGATACGTGAAGTTCTTTTGTACATGGTCGGGAAGAATGCAAAGAACTACACCGAGGCGACACTACTTGACAGGTATCAAAGAGAAACCGGCGATGATACGGCGGAACTGCCTGAAAAGATCAGGTGAAACGTATGCCGCAAATCGGATGGGCGAGAATGGATACGAACGACATGAACACGAAAGGTCAGGCGCATCGCACCCGCCGTGAATGAACCATGACCACATCTACCGACACGCCGGACACCGCACCGGGCATCGCGCTTCAAACTCTATTGCGCAACGCCAAGACATCGGCGTTGCGGGAGGTGATCGGTCCGTCGATCGTGGATACGCTTCACGGGCTCGACCCCGAGCTGGATTCCGGCACGCGGCTCGGGGAGCTGGCCGCCAGCCTTGTCGAACCCTCCGAGGCATTGCGCGATGCGGAGATGCGCGACCGCATCATCCGCATGCTGCCGTTACCCAAGGCGCGCGAGCTGGGCGGGCATCTCGGCGCGAAAGACGGCCGCACGCTCTACGACGATCTCTGCGCCGCCGCCGCGGACCCCGCGGCGCTGGCTGTACTGTACTCGTTCTTCGGCGTGGTCCGAGACGTTCGCGCGCCGGCGGACTCTTCACCGGACGCCATGAAGGCGGTTGCCGGTTACGCGCTGTTCGATCACCAGCGCGCCGCCGCCGAGCGTGTCGTGCACGCGTTGGCCGACGCGCCGCGCAAGGTCATTCTCCATATGCCAACCGGTGCGGGCAAGACCCGCACGGCAATGCACATCGTCGCGCAGCATCTTCGCCGGAGCGAGCCGACTGTCGTCTGCTGGCTGGCCCAAAATGCGGAACTTCTCGACCAAGCCGCCGACGAGTTTGAGAACGCATGGCGTTTCCTCGGCAACCGGGAAACCGGACTCGTTCGGTTCTGGGGACACAGGAAACCGGATGTTCTGGACATACAGGACGGAGTTATCGTTTCCGGCCTTGCCAAGATGTCGGCGCTCGACAACCGCGATGCCGCAACCTTGTTGCGTCTGGCCGACCGCGTCTCGTTGACGATCATCGACGAGGCTCACCAGGCGATTGCGCCGACATACGCGGCGATCCTCACGGCCCTCTACAGCAAGAGGCCGCATAACGCCTTGCTTGGGCTTACGGCTACGCCGGGACGAAGCTGGTCGGACATAGGCGAGGACCGCAAGCTTTCGGATTATTTCGACGGCCGCAAGGTCACGCTGGAAGTCGAAGGCTACGACGACCCCGTCACCTTCCTGATCGACCAGAAGTATCTTGCTCGACCGATCTTCCGCACACTCAATTCCGATGCGGGCCTCAAGCTGAGCGAGAACGATGTCAATGTGCTTTCGTCCGCAATCGACGTGCCGGAACAAATTCTGGAACGTCTGGGTACGGACACGCAGCGCAATCTGAAAATCCTGTCTGCCGTCGAAGACCTGATGACGCGGCACCGCCGCGTCATCGTGTTCGCGCCCTCTGTGGAGAACGCACGCATGCTTACGGCGATCTTGTCCATACGCGGACATGAAGCATTCGTTGTGACGGGTCAAAGCAATACAGCAGAACGAGAAAGAATAATCAGGCGTTTTAAAAGTAAAGATAATCGCGCTATGGTGGTTGTTAACTACGGTGTTCTGACCACCGGATTCGATGCGCCCGCGACAAGCGCGGCCGTCATCGCGCGCCCGACACGCTCGCTTGTTCTTTACAGCCAGATGGTTGGCAGGGCGACGCGCGGCACGCGGGCCGGTGGAAACGATGAAGCCGAGATTGTAACGGTTGTCGATCCGCACTTGCCCGGCTTTGGCAGCGTTGCCGACGCATTCAAGAACTGGGAGGACGTTTGGGATGAGCCTGACAGAAGCTGCTGAGTCGCAAAGGCTCGACGGAGAAATCATTCCGCCTGAACTAGCCGTGAAGGCGATGCGCGACAGCGGCTACAAAAATACCGCATACGCGCTCGCGGAGCTGATCGACAATTCCGTTCAGGCGAACGCCAGCAATGTCGAGGTGATCTGCCTTGAGGCGTACCGGCAGGTCAACGAACGCGCCAGCCGCAGGATTCAGGCAATCGGCATCCTCGATAACGGCGACGGCATGACGCCCGAAACGCTGCGCCTCGCCCTTCAATTCGGGAACGGCACGCATCTGACGGACCGGAAGGGTATCGGCCGTTTTGGCATGGGTCTGCCGAATTCCTCGATTTCGCAGTGCCGTCGGGTGGAAGTCTGGACGTGGCAGAACGGTCCGGACAACGCCATGTATTCCTATCTCGATGTCGATGAAATCGAGGGGCGGCGCCTGTTCGCCGTTCCGGCCCCCGCGCACAAACCGTTGCCCGAGGAATGGCGTGCCCGTTCCGACAATGTCGAAACGACCGGCACGCTCGTTCTCTGGAGAAACTTTGACGATCATCGGCTGAGCTGGCGCGGCGCGCTGCCGACGCTGCGCCATACGGAATCGCTTGTCGGGCGCATGTACAGAAAGTTCATCGACGACGGGCGACTGTCGATCCGGCTCCTGGCATTGCTCGAAGGCGAGGACGAGTCGACCTTCGACGAACCGGTGCGCGTCAACGACCCGCTCTACCTGATGCGCAATTCTTCGACGCCGGCGCCGTTCAACACCGAGCCCATGTTTCAGCCCTGGGGCGATGCGGACGAGGTCTTCTCCATCGACTACGACGGCGCAAACCACGATGTGGTGGTCCGCATGAGTTGGGCGCGGGAAGAGACCGTGCCCGAGGACAGGAGCGACCGCGGCTCGAAGCCCTACGGCAAACACGCCGCCAAGAATATTGGCCTGTCCATTGTTCGCGAGGGCCGCGAACTGGACCTTGATCCCGCATGGACCAACAGCTACGACCCGACCGAACGCTGGTGGGGCGTCGAGGTCGAGTTTCCCTCGACGCTCGACGAGGTGTTCGGCGTTACGAACACCAAACAAAGCGCGACGATCTTCTCGCACATGGCACAGTTCGACTGGAAGGCCGAAGCCAATCCCGGTGAATCGCGGTCGGAGTTTCAGGAACGCATACAAGGCGAAGGCGATCCGCGTGCGATCCTGCTGCCTATCGTCGATCACATACGCGACCAGATTCAGGAGGTGCGAAAGCGCCTCAAGAAACAGAATATCGGGCGGAGGACGAAAGAAGACCGGCATGACGAGTCGGATGTTTCCGACCTGGCCACGACGAAATTTCGCGAACGCGCCGAACAAGGACACGAGACGGAAGCGGACCGCGAAGAGTTCACCGAGAAGGATCGCGACAATCTCGAAAAGGACCTCACCGAAGACAAACACTACAGGCAGGATGTCGCGCATGAAATCGCGCAAGCGACATTCACGCGCAAGCGGAAGGTGTTGTTCCTTGAAAAGGCGATGGAAGGCTACGCTTTTTTCAATGTCGAGCACAAACAGGGCGGGTTGACCGAAGTTGTTTTCAACAGCAATCACCCCTTTTACGACCAGCTCATAGAATCGCTGCGGCCCCAGATCGGCGATGAAACAGACGCCGAGCTGATGGAGCGGATACACACAGCAGCCGACACGCTGGAACTGCTGTTCGCGGCCTGGGCGCGCTACGAGATGGAGGAAGTGCACCAGAAGAACCGGTTGTTCGAGATGCGGCAGGAATGGGGAAAGATGGCGCGCTTCTTCCTCACGGAAGAGGACGAAGAATGATATGGCGGTTGTCCTTCCCGGCGACGGTATACTTGAACTTCTAAGGGCCGCAAACGACCGGGTGGTCATAGCAGCGCCGTACATCAAATCCCCGACCTTCCGCCGGTTGCTGGATGCCGTTCCCGAAACGGTGTCGGCATGCATCTGCGTCACGCGCTGGCTTCCCGAAGACATCGCCTCCGGCGTCTGTGATCTCGAAATCCTCGACGACGTTGCCGGGGCGCGCGGCGGACGCCTTCTGGTGCATCCGCACCTGCATGCTAAATACTACTCGAATGGTCGGGATTCCCTTGTCGGTTCCGCCAATCTCACGGCGCGGGGCCTCGGCTGGCACACGCCCTCCAATGTCGAGTTGCTTGTTTCGCTTCCGGCCGAGTTCACAGGACTGTCCGAATGGGAACACTCACTGTTGGGCTCCGCTGTGCCAGCCACCGAAGAGTTGCGCGACCGCATTCGCCGGCAGGCGGACGCCCTGAAAAAGGACGAGACCCCGCGCCGTCTTCCAGAGGTCGAAGATGACGCCGCGACCCAGGGGGGGCAGACATTGTGGGTGCCGCAATGCCCGACGCCGGATCGTCTCTGGCAAGTCTATCGCGGGCGCGGCGCCGATACGATGGTGAGCAGCGCGTTCGAGGCGGCGCAGGAGGATCTTGCGGCGCTGTCTCCGCCGCAGGGGCTGACGCAGGACCTGTTCACCGCCTATGTGGCGGGCATATTGAAACAGATGCCGTTGCTCGCCGAGATAGACAAGCTGGCGGCAGCCGGTTTGACGGACACGAAGGCGTACGAGTTTCTGGCCGATAGTCTCGGCACCACGGTGTCGGAAGAGGACCACGCGCAGGTCTGGCGCGTGGTCAAACTCTGGCTGGTGCATTTCTTCCCCGACTCCTACCGGCTTGAGACCGGCCAGGAAGTGCTGGTCAAAGGCCGTGAATTGCCGCGCCGCTGACGTGGGCGTAGCGCCACATCAGGTCTCGATGCGGCAATCCAGCTTGACCGCTTCCGTGCGCACGCCGGACAGCGTCGCGATGCGCTTGCGCGCCCAGTCCATGACTTCGGCGATCGTATGCGGTTCGCCTGCGGCGGCTCCGCCGGCTCCTGCGGTGTCGCCGCTCTCCGAACTCTTCGCCGGTTCGCCGTCATGCTTCGCGATCAGCTCTTCGAGGGAAAAGGTCGCTATCGGCGGATACGCGACCGCCAGTCCCGACCCGACGCTGGCCGGAAGGCCGCGGTCGTCCTCGTCCAGGTTCACCCACATCCCGAAATCGTCTCTCACCGTCTGTCCGGCCTCGATCCTGGCTGCATAGGACGCGTCGAACCGCTCGCGGGTTTCCGCTGCGTCGAACCTGTGGACCTCGACGTTCCGGGGATCGTCGCGGTCATCCACCGCCGCGACGATGACAATGTCCACGTCATCAAGGGTTTTCCATTTCGTGCCCTTCTTCAGGGGCGGGAAGGCGAACCACCTGTCCTTGGTAGTTCGAATGGACACGCGCCTACGCTGCCCGTTTTCCTCGATTTCCCAGATATTCGACCTGCCCCGTCCGGGCACCCGTTCCGGGATAAAGCCATTGTCCTCCAGCGCACGTGTGGCTGCGCCGACGAGGATGTTCCATGTTTGTGAATCCGACATATCGTTGAACTGGTTCGACATTGTTCGCTCTCCGCGTTCGATCAATCGTGTTTCGTGTCTCGAACTATATATACCGTTATCAAACCATTCGCAAACGGTTTGTGTAGGTGCCATCTCCGTTTGATAAACGGCATATACGGTATGGCGCGCCCGGCTAGGCCGGGCCGGGTTCTCGTGAACCGAACCCCGTCGGTTGCGGGTTTCGGCCATACGGCTTCGATCCCTCGCGCACAGGGGCAATGCGGTTCCGGCTGATGCCGCCTGGCCTCCACATTTGCTACAACGTGGTACAACGCTTGACGTCGTCGCCGTTCTCACGTATCAAGGCTGTTCTGGAACAACGGAGGACAACATGACGGGTCAATACACGGCATCAAAATCGCAAACCCAGAACAGGCCGGGCTGGAGCATGAGCTTTCGCCACCCGCTGCGGCCCGACGCGAGAGGCAAGCCGGGCCTGAAGGTGCGTCGCGGTCTCGGCACAGACGATGGAGACGAGGCGGACAGGCTCGTTGCTGAAATGAACGAGATTCTTTCCGACGAAAGCTGGTGGAACGCCTCGAAGCGTCAGGAGGCCGAGCGCCGGTTCTCCAAGGTCATCGTCGATGCGTTCTACGACGACATCCAGGCCGGCCGGACCGATACCTGGGCGCTCCGGGAACAGCATATTCCCCTTCCGTCCGCCGAGGACGGCTATTCCAGGGTCATGTTTGTCGGCACCACCGGGGCCGGAAAGACTTCTCTGTTGCGGCACTTCATCGGTTCGGACCCCGAGAAGGACCGATTTCCCTCCACCTCGACCGCGAAGACGACGATCTCCGACATCGAGGTCATACCCGCCGAAGGGCCTTTCGCCGCTGTGGTCACGTTTTTCTCCGAGCACCGTGTTCAGGCCAATGTCGAAGACTGTCTGGCGGATGCCTGCCTCGCTGTCTGGGAAGGTGCGCCTGACGAGAAGATCATCGACGAACTGTTAAACCACGACGATCAGAAGTTCCGGCTTGGCTATATTCTCGGCTCGTGGCGAAAGGCGAAGACCCGTGTTTCCCAGGACGACTGGTCGTTCGACGATGATTCCGCCGACGACCTCGATTCGTCGGAGAGTCTGGACGACGAAATCCCGGAAGACGAGAGGCGTGAAAATCAAGCGGCGCTGGAGCGCTACCTTGATCGCATCAAGGCTCTGGCAAGCAAGGTATCTACGGCGATTTCAGGCGAGCTGGGCGAGAACATAAAGGATTTGAAGGGCTCTGACCGAGACGCCGCAGAAGACCTTTTCGAGGAATACGTTCAGCACGAACCCGATTTTGCGGAGATCGTTCACGATATCCTGGACGACGTTCGGTCCCGCTTCGAGTTGATCGAAGCGGGCGACTTGCAACGGCGGCGTTCTGGCTGGCCGGAAATCTGGACCTATGAGACCGAAGACCGCAGCGATTTCATCCGCCAGGTCAGGTGGTTTTCCAGCAACTATGCGCCGCAATTCGGTCGCCTCTTGACGCCTCTTGTCGATGGCGTCCGCGCCAAGGGGCCGCTCTTTCCCGGCTTTGACGACATCCAGCCCCGGCTGGTTCTTCTTGACGGCCAGGGGCTCGGCCATACGCCGGAGTCCTCTTCAAGCGTGACCACCCACATCACGCGGCGATACCGCGACGTCGATGTGATCCTTCTTGTCGATAGTGCTCAGAACCCGATGCAGGCGGCGCCCTTGGCCGTGATGCGGTCCGTCGCATCAAGCGGTCACAACGACAAGCTCGCCATCGCGTTCACGCATTTCGACCAGGTGAAGGGCGACAATCTTCCCCGTTTCGAGGACAAGCGAAATCATGTCCTTGCCTCGGTCACCAATGCCCTGAGCAGCCTGAAAGATGTTCTCGGCGCTCCGGTCATCAGGGCGTTGGAGCGCGATCTTGACGACCGGTGTTTCATGCTGGGCGGACTGCACATCGCCACGAACAAGCTTCCCGGTGGCGTCATCAAGGAGATGAACGGGCTTCTCAAATTCTTCGAACGCGCGATTCAACCGCCGCCGCCGCCGGAAGCCTGTCCTGTCTACGACATTACGGGACTCCTGTTTGCCGTGCAGGCAGCAGCAAACGCCTTTCAACGTCCGTGGAACGCCCGTCTCGGTCTGGGTAGCCATGAAGGTGTGCGCCGCGAGCACTGGACGAGGGTAAAGGCTCTCAACAGACGTATCGCAGGTGAGCTGGATGACGAGTACGACACGCTTCGTCCGATTGCGGACCTCGTGGCGCGGCTGAGCGAGTCGATATCCCGGTTCCTTGACTCACCTACCCGGTGGACACGAGAGCCGGAAGACGAGAGCGAGGCCGAGGCCGCAATCGCAACTGTGCGACGGGCCGTGTTCAATGACCTCCACGACTTCGTCGCCGGGCGCATGATCGGGGCGCATCTGCCGAACTGGCGCGAGGCGTACGAGCTTCGCGGCCGTGGTTCCACTTTTGACAGAGCCCGTGAAATCCGCGGCATCTACGAAGCAGCCGCGCCCGTCCCGACTGCGGTGGTAACGCAACCTTCCGCCGAGTTCCTGCGCGACATACGGGCGCTCGTCACGCGGTCCATCCAGGACAATGGCGGCGAACTGAGCATGTCGTCAGTCGCCTGATACATCCTCTGACGCACCCGCCGGGATATTGCTGACGGCGCGCCACCACGGCGCGCCGTTCGCATTCCTGCCTGATTTACGCTGATCGGTGGCGGTAGCCTCGGCCGCCGCTGTCCCGAAGCTCATCACGCTCCTTATCCATTCAGCGGACCACGACCCGGCCTTTCATCACCGGCAGCCTGGGGCCGGCGGCCGTCGCCGCAAGCGGTTTTTTCCCCGCCCTGGCGGGCTTCCTCGCGCGCCAAAAAACCGCTTGGCGTCTCCGTCCCTGCACCGGCCCCGGTTCGACTGCCGTGAAAGGCCGCGAGGGTCGCGGCCTCAATGACTGAAAGGAGTCACTAAAATGAGTATTCAATCCATACAACTGGCCGATCTCAGGCCGCCCGCGCACAATCCGCGCCGCGTCATCGCCGACGATGCGCTGGACGAGCTGGCGGCGAGCATCCACAGCGACGGGCTGCTGCAGAACCTCGTGGTCGCGCCGTCACGCGGCAAGACCTACAAGTTCATCAGCGGCGAACGGCGTTTCCGCGCACTGTAGCTGCTGTGCGAGCGCGGCGACATCGACGAGAGCTTCGAGGTTCCCGTCGAAATCCGCAGCAAGCTCAGCAAACGCGACAAGCTGCGCATCGCCACCGTCGAGAACGTGCAGCGCGAGAATCTGGCCCCGATAGACGAGGCCGAAGCCTTCGCCGAACTGGCGCGCAACGGTGTTGCGCTCGACGATATCGCGGCCGAGACCGGCAAGTCGGTCAATACCGTGAAACGCCGTCTGGCAATCGCGGGGCTGTGCGACGAGGTCAAACAGGAGCTGAGCGAGAACCGCATTTCGCTTTCCGTGGCCGAGATCATGACGCTGGGCTCGCATGACCGGCAGCGCGGCATAGACTCCGCAACGAGAAATGGCGTTCGCGGTCCTTCGAAAGGATGCTTGGATCGCGTTAGACTTCTATGCCGCAGCTTGGAAAAGGCCCTGCTGATATCGTTGGTTGCGGGCCCCCGCAACCAAACAACCCGCCTTTTTCGGCGGGTTTTTTGTTGCGGTTTTTTGTTGGCGGCGCCTATTGCATGAACCAGCCATGAGAAACCACCAGCGACTGGCCGGTGAGAGCCTTGGTCTTGGTGCCGGCAAGGAAAAGCACGGCTTCGGTGACGTCTTCGAGGGTGGTGAATTCGCCGTCGACGGTGTCTTTGAGCATGACGTTTTTCACCACCTCCTCTTCGCTGATGCCCAGTTCCCTGGCCTGTTCGGGGATCTGCTTTTCCACCAGCGGCGTGCGCACGAAACCGGGGCAGACGACATTGGCGCGCACATTATGCGCCGCGCCTTCCTTGGCCACCGCGCGGGCGAGGCCGACAATTCCGTGCTTGGCGGCGACATAGGCCGCCTTGAGCGGCGAGGCCAGCTTCGAATGGACCGATCCCATATAGACGATTGCGCCGGAATTGGCGGCATACATATGCTTGAGGCAGGCTCTGGTGGTCAAAAAGGCGCCGTCAAGATGCACGGCGAGGACCTTCCTCCAGTCGGCATAGGGGAAGGAGACGACGGGGTGGACGATCTGGATGCCGGCATTTGAAACCAGAACGTCGATGCGGCCCCAGGCGGCGTGAACGGCTTCGACGCCGGCATTGACGGCGGCCTCGTCGCTGACATCCATGGCAATGCCCATGGCGATACCGCCCGCGTCGGAAATTTTCGCGGCGGCGGTCCTGGCGGCCTCCAGGTTCAGGTCGGCGATGGCGACCCTGGCGCCTTCCCTGGCAAAGCCATGGGCGATTTCCCTGCCGATGCCGCTTGCGGCTCCGGTGACGATAACAACCTGGTCCTGGAAGCGGCTCATGGCGGTGTGATCCTCAAGTCGTGGTGGTTTGGTTCAAGGCGGCGGCCCCGGCCGATCCGGGGCGGGGTGTGAACTTGCTGGCAAGCTGGCGGCAAGGTGTCACCGGTGACGCCGCCGCCCGCCCGCAAGCTGTCTTTTAATATGCTGCTTCCCGCTTTGCCAGTGGCGCTATGAGGCGCAGCCGTCTTGGCCCGGCGCGGCCCGCGATTCGGCCCCGGCCTGTCCTTGTCCCGGTTTGGCAGGGTTCTTGGCGACCAGGATGTCGTGGACGACATCGAAAATGCGCACGCCGGTTTCGGGCGGCTGAGGCGCCAGCCAGGGCGAGGCGCGCAAGGTTGTCATGGCATCGGCCTGGCCTTGCTCCCAGCGCGCCACCATGCTGGTGCGGTTGAATTCGAAATCCTTGGACGCCCCTTGCGGTTGAAAGGGGCGATAGATGAGGTGGGCGATATCCATTTCGGTGACGCAGCCATGGGCGTGGAGCCGCTTGGCCTGTTCGGTATTGCGGATTTCCGCCGGCAGGATCTTCTCCAGCTCGTTGATGGCGTGGCGCACCTCGTGCCTGGCCTGGAAGGCGTCTGTGTTGACCCGGGTGCGGCTCGAATAGCGGATGTCCTTTTGCCGCTCGCCGACCTCCTCGAGGTTTTCCGGCAATTTGCCATAGGCCTGGAACAGGTCGACCTGAAAGCACAACCGGCTGCGCCGCGGATAGTGGTCGAGGACATATTGCAGCGGCGTGTTGGAAACCAGGCCGCCGTCCCAATATTGCTCGCCGTCGATCTCGACCGGCGGAAACCCCGGCGGCAGGGCTGCGCTGGCCATAACATGCTCGGCGCGGATCGCGGTTTCCTGGCTGTCGAAATAGGCGAAGCGGCCGGTGCGGACATTCACCGCCCCCACGCTGAGGCGCACCTGGCCATCCTTGTTGATGCGGTCGAAATCGACCAGCCGTTCCAGCGTGTCCTTCAGGGCGCTCGTCATATAGTAGCTGGTGGGCCCTTGCAGCGACATCCAGTCATGGAGATTGCGCGGCGCGAAAAAGCCGGGCTGGCCGAACAAGAGGGCGGAAAAAGCGCCTGCCTTCTGCTGCCAGGTGCCCAGCGCGGCACCCGGGCCGGAAGGCCAATAGGCGGTGGGCAGGGTGACTTCATGCCAGAAGTTGCGCAGGGCGGCGACGCGGTCCTTCTTTGCGTTGCCGGCGATAATCGCGGCATTGACGGCGCCGATCGAAATGCCGGCCACCCAGTCGGGCTGGTAAGGCGAGGCGGAGAGCGCCTCATAGACGCCGGCCTGGTAGCTGCCCAAGGCTCCGCCGCCCTGTAGGACGAGCGCGACCTTCCTGTCATAGGAGGCCGGGCGTGCCGGAATCTCGGTGTCTGTCATCTATCCGCCGCGCTTGAAGGGCGGCAGCCGGCAGCGCAGATCAAGTTCCGCGCCACCTGCCGCCAGATCCGAACTTGCTGGCAGCTTAGCGTAAAATCCGGCCGGGGTCAGGCGCCTGATAGCATGTTGTCGGTGGTGGCCCGGCCTGGACCCCTAGCGCTGTCCCACCGTCAGCAGCAATTCATTCGGTCCTTGCCAGCCGTTGTCGGTGTTGAATTCGGATAGCCGTTGCTCGATCTCGGCCCAGGCGGCGTCTTGCGCCGCTTCGTCGAGGCGGCTGAGGATCTGCAGGATCGGGCCCGCCGACTCGCGTATGAAATCGAGGTAGTCGCTGACCGCGCCGAGACGGAAAGGCGCTGCGACCTTGGTGGTGGCGACCCTTGAAAATCCCGCGGCGACGAAAAGTTCGTCGATCAGCCCCGGTTTGCCGAGGCTCAGCAGGCCGCCGGGCTGATAGGGGTCGCGCGGCGGCAATCCGGCATGCTTGAGCGCGGTAGAAACCGAAATGACGATGCAGGGATTGGTCTGCGGCGTCGAGAAAACCATGGTGCAGGCCATGCCGCCGGGCTTCAATGCGCGGTACATGGCCTCAAGCCCCCTGGCGGGATCTGGAAAGAACATCAGGCCGAGGCGGCAGATGGCGGCATCGAATTCCGCTTGGCCGGCGGTAGCCATCTCGCCGTCGGCGGCCAGTGTCTCGACATTGCGATAACCGGCGCGGCGCGCATTTTCCATGGCGAATGCCAGAATGGCGGGCGAAAGGTCGGTGGCCAGCACCGAGCCTTGCGGCCCGACCCGCGCGGCGATATCGAGGGTCTGGTCGCCGGCGCCGGCGGCAACATCGAGGACGCGCCCGCCCGGCCGGATCCTGGCCATTTCGAGCATGGCATCGGTCGAACTGGCCAGCCAGTCATGGATCTGCGCGCTCTTGCCGTTCCAGCCGGCGGCGCAGCGGTCCCACTGCTGGCGCGTGGCCTGCTTGAAAGCTTGGGGATCGAATGTGGTGGCGGTGGTCATCAACGTGTCCTTTCTACTGAGCCCGGCCCCGGTCCCGTGACGATGACCAGCAGCATGGCTCCCATGAGGTCCAAATTCTTGAGAAAATGGATGATTTGCTGGCTGGCTTCGGCGGCATCGGAAGCATTCCAGGGGGCATGGAAATAGTAGGTGGCGGGGATCAGGAATGCCAGCAGCAGGGCGGCGCCCCAGCGCGCCCTGTAGCCCGAGATCAGGGCAAGAGCGCCGACGATCAGCACGATGATGGCCAGCGCCAACAGAATTGATGGCAAGGGCATGCCGGCCTCGCGCATGGCATCGGCGGTGGCGCCGAAATTGGGAATGAGGTTGGCGAGGGGGCTGACAAGGAAGATTGCGGCAAGGAGCAGGCGTCCCAGCACTGCGACCGGCGCTTGATATCTCTCCGACATGGTTCACCCTGTTTTGAATGGCGGCGACGGGAAGCGATGCTACGCCCTGCCGAGCGGCGTGCATGCACGGCATGTTTGCTTAAGGGGGCAGCAGAAGTGCATAACGATCAGATGTTCGAGTGGAGCGACCTGAAATATTTTCTCGCCGTTGCGCGCCATGGCAGCACCATCGCGGCGGGAAAGGCGCTTGGCCTCAGCCAGTCGACCGTTCATCGCCGCCTCGATGAACTTGAAAGAATGATCGGACGCCAGCTGGTTGTCCGCCACCCCTCGGGATACCGTCTCAGTGAATTCGGCGAGGAGTTGTTGCCCTATGCCGAGCGGATCGAGGCCGCGGTCCAGGATCTCGAGCGCCATGTGGCGGATGAATCGCGCAACCTGACCGGCGTCATCCGGGTCACCTGCCCGGAGCCGATCGTCTATCGCATGAGCGATCTCATCGAGCGCTTTCATGCCCGCTATCCCGAACTGCGGGTCGAATTCGTCACCAGCGACCGCTATCTCGATATTCTGAAGGGCGAAGCCGACATTGCCTTTCGCTCCGGCGATACGGATGGCGAAATGATCGGCCGCAAGGTCGCGGATTCGCTTTGGGCGGTCTATGCCAGCCGGGACTATATCGCGCGCCATGGCAGGCCGGAAAAGGTCGCGGACCTGGCGCGCCATCTCCTCGTTTGCTTCGACGACACCTTGGCCGGACATCGCGTGGCGAAATGGCTGAGCGAGGTTGCTCCCGATGCGACCGTGTCGGCGCGCAACAACTCCGTTCTCGGCCTGGTCTATGCCGTCAAATCGGGTGTCGGCATGGGCGCGCTGCCGACCGCGGTCGCCGATGCCGAAAATGATCTGGTTCAGGTGCTTGGGCCGATCCCGGAACTTTCCCGGGACTGGCGCATTCTCACCCATCCCGACCTCAGGCAGGTGCCGCGCATTGCCGCCTTCTTCGATTTCATTGCCGAGGAACGCGAAGCCATCAAATCGATCCTCACCGGCTGACGCGCAAGCGAGGATACGGCGGAGCATTCGGCGGAGGATGCGGCGGACGCCATGACTTGGCGTTTGCGGGATGACTTGGCGCTTGCGGGCCTGACCGGGGCGGCGCATCATCGCCGTCCGGCGGCAGGGGGGCGGGCGCGGAGGCGCGAGTTGATGACGTCCGCCAATTTCGATGCGTGGAGCGCGGGCCAGAACTACGAGCACTATATGGGCCGCTGGAGCCGCCGGATCGCGGCCCGGTACGTTGACTGGCTGGCCGCCCCGGCAAATGCCGACTGGCTGGAAATCGGATGCGGCACCGGCGCGCTGACCGAGGCGGTGCTGGGGCGCGGGGAACCGCATTCCATAACTGCCACCGACCAGTCCGCGGATTTTGTCGCCCATGCGCGCGCCGCGACAACCGACCCGCGCGCCCGCTTCGAGGTTGGGGATTCCAGCAGGCTGCCGGCCAGCGACGGCAGCATCGACGTCGTGACCTCGGGGCTGGTGCTGAACTTCATACCCGACCGCCCGGCGGCGCTGGCCGAAATGCACCGGGTTCTCAAGCCGAAAGGTCTGCTTTCCTTCTATGTCTGGGACTATCCAGGCGGCGGGGTCGGGTTCATCGATGGCTTCTGGAAGGCGGCCGGCGAAATCGATCCGCGGGCCGACGCGCTCAACGAGCGCGTACGCTTTCCATTCTGCACCGGGGAGGCGCTGGCCGGGCTGTGCAGGCAAGCCGGGTTCGAGGCGCCGTTGGCGGAGCCGATCGAAATCGAAACCCTGTTTCCCGATTTTGAAAGCTTCTGGCATCCGTTCACCCTTGGCGCCGGGCCGGCTCCGGGCTATTGCGCCAGCCTGGCGGCGGAACAGCGGGCAATGCTCAGGGTGCGCCTTGAGCAGGAACTGGGAACGGACGGGCCGATCAGCCTTGCCGCGCGTGCCTGGGCGGTCAAGGCGCAGCGGCCCGATTGACAGGGGGCGGAGCGCCATCCTGGGGCCGAAGCCGAATAAGTTTGCTATTTGGCACCGGATGTGGGAGTTACGGGCGTCCGTCACAGCGCGTAGAGGGCGATCAAATCGCCAGCGTGGGCGTCGACCCTAGCAATTGTCCGTATCGATCGTTGCCATGAAAGCCGTGCTTGAAGAGCACATGAACTAGGCGGCTGATCTACGCAAGCTCCCTCAAACGATGAAACGCCCGCGCTGGGACCGGATATGGATTCCGGCACCGCGCGGCGAAACATGGAAGTATTAACTTGAAACATTTCAACGAACTCGGCCTTGCCGAGTCCCTCCTTCGCGCGGTTGCCGCCGAAGGCTATAGCCAGCCGACGCCGATTCAGGCCCAGGTCATTCCGGCCATGCTGGAGGGCCGCGACGTGCTCGGCACCGCCCAGACCGGCACCGGCAAGACGGCGGCCTTCGTGCTGCCGCTGCTGCATGGCCTTGCCGAGCTTCAGGCGCGGCCGGCGCCGCGCAGCTGCTCCGGTCTTATCCTGGCGCCGACCCGCGAACTGGCGGCCCAGATCGCCGATGCCGTCCGCACCTATGGCCGCTTCGGCCGCTTCTCGGTGGCGGTGATCGTCGGCGGCGTCAAGCCAGGGCCGCAGATCCGCGCCATGGCCAAGGGCGTCGACATCGTCGTCGCCACGCCGGGCCGTCTGCTCGATCATATGTCGAGCGGCGCGGTGCGCATCGATGGCGCCGCGACCGTGGTGCTCGACGAGGCCGACCAGATGCTGGACCTCGGCTTCATGCCGGCGATCCGCCGCATCATGGGCCGCCTGCCGCGCAACCGGCAGACGGTGCTGCTGTCGGCCACCATGCCGGCCCAGATCCGCAGCCTCGCCAATGATTTCCTTTCCGACCCCAAGCAGATTGCGGTGGCGCCGGTTTCCAAGCCGATCGAACTCATCGACCAGAAGGTGATCCTGGCCGAGCGCGCCGACAAGCTGCGCCTGCTGGTCGACCTTCTGGGCGGAGCCGATGTCGAGCGCACCATCATCTTCACCAAGACCAAGCGCGGCGCCGACAAGGTCAATGTCTCGCTGCACAAGGCGGGTTTTTCCGCTGCCGCGATCCATGGCAACAAGAGCCAGAACCAGCGCGAGCGCACCCTGGCGGCCTTCCGCTCCGGCAGCGTCAATATCCTTGTCGCCACGGATATCGCGGCGCGCGGCATCGACATCGACGGTATTACCCATGTCGTCAATTTCGAGCTGCCCAATGTGCCGGAGGCCTATGTGCACCGCATCGGCCGCACGGCGCGGGCGGGCAAGAGCGGTATCGCGATTTCGTTGTGCGATGGGTCCGAGCGCGGCCTGCTGCGCGACATTGAAAAGCTGATCAAGATGCCGATAGAGCGCCAGCGGCTTGCCGCCAAGGATGGTGCCGCCGACGGCGCCCCGGCGCTGGACCTGGTGACGCTGGAGGCCGAGCCGAGGCGCGAGCGGAGCGAGCGCGGCGAACGGGCGGCGTCCGATCACCAGCCTGGGCACAAGCCGGGGCACCAGCCGGGGCGCAAATGGCGCGGCGGCCGAAACAGCCGCAAGCCGGCATCCGGCGCCAAGGGAGGCGCGAACGGCCCGCACCGTGGATTCGCCAAGCAGCAGCCGGCCTCGCGCGGCAAGGGCAAGGGACAGAGGAGGGGCGATCAGGCTGCCGGCGGTGCGGCCTGACCACCGCTTGCCAGGAAATTCAGTGGATTGGAGGGGCGCCGTTCGGGCGCCCCTTTGTTTTTCAATCCATAACTATTGCCTTCATACATAACAGTTGAATAGACTGGAGCGATTCCAATAAAGGGGATAGCTGCATGGGGATGATTTCGGCGCAGAGCGGGACCTGGCTGCCGGAGCGCCCGGCCGATCCGGACTGGAGCGAGGGGGAACGGCGTGCCATCGTCGAGGCTTTCGACCCGCGCGCGCTTCCCCACGACTTCCACGACAATCCCTACCCCTATTACCGGCTTCTGCGCGGCGCCGACCCGGTCCATCGCTGTCCCGACGGCTCGTGGTTCCTGACCCGGTATGACGATCTGCTCGCGGTCTATCGCGACACGATAAAATTCAGCTCCGACAAGAAGAAGGAATTCTTCCCGAAATACGGCGATTCGCCGCTTTACGAGCACCACACCACCAGCCTCGTGTTCAACGATCCGCCGCTGCATACCAGGGTACGGCGGCTCATCGTCGGCGCGCTGACGCCCAAGGCCATCGCCGCCATGGAGGGCGGCCTGGTGCGCCTCGTCGATGACCTGATCGCACGCGCGGCGGAGCGGGGCGAGATCGATATCGTTACCGATTTCGCGTCCCTTATCCCGATCGAGATCATCGGCAATCTGCTCGACGTGCCCCATGAGGAACGCGGCCCCTTGCGCGGCTGGTCGCTGGCCATCCTGGGCGCCCTCGAACCCGTCCTGACGCCGCAGCAGGAGGAGCTGGGCAACCGCTCGGTTTCCGATTTCATCGCCTATCTCAAAGGGCTGATTGCGAAGCGCCGGGCCAATCCCGGGGATCCGGCGA
The DNA here is from genome assembly GCA_020441905.1 of Rhodobiaceae bacterium. Lineage (GTDB taxonomy): Bacteria > Pseudomonadota > Alphaproteobacteria > Rhizobiales > NORP267 > JAGRLG01. The sequence continues at coordinate 26,944 of JAGRLG010000046.1, forward strand.
AGGACGTGCTCACGAGACTGATAATGGGCGAGGAGGACGGCGAGCGCCTGAGCGAGAAGGAACTGCTGCAAAACTGCATCTTCATTCTCAATGCCGGCCACGAGACCACCACCAATCTCATCACCAACGGGTTCTACGCGCTGATGGAATGGCCCGATGAACGCCGCCGGCTGGTGGAGGATCCGGGACTGATCGACACCGCGGTGGAAGAATTCCTGCGCTTTGAAAGTTCCAACCAGCTTGGCAACCGCATCACCACCTGCGAAGTGGAAATCGGCGGTATCAGGATGCCCGAGGAGAGCCGGATCACACTTTGCATCGGAGCGGCGAACCGGGATCCGGACCATTTTTCCGATCCCGACCGGCTCGACATTTCGCGCAAAGCCAACCGGCACCTGGCCTTTGCCTCCGGCGCCCATACCTGCGCCGGACTGTCGCTGGCCCGCCTCGAGGGCCGTATCGCGATTTCGCGCTTTCTTGCCAGTTTTCCCGATTATGCCCTGTGCCGCCCGGCCATCCGCTCCGGGCGGGTGCGCTTCAGAGGCTTCGATTCGATCCCGGTGCGGCTGCGCTAAGGCATCGGCATTTCGGTTTCAGGCGCGGCGCGGGCCGGGTGGCGATCACCGCCTTGTGATCGGCGGCGGGGGAATAAGGAGCACCGGCAAAGCATCTCAATGAAGAGGGGCGGCCTGTCGGGCGGCCCCGTCCATGATCCGACCTTCAAGGGAGATTTGCCATGATACGTCTAGCGTTCGGCCTGCCGGCCGCGGCCCTGGTCCTCGCGCCGGTTCTTGCCCTTGCCGCGCCCGCCATGACGGCGTCCTCGGAAAAGGGCGAAATCCTCGTCAATGAACAGGGCATGACCCTCTATACCTTCGACAAGGACGAAGCCGGCAAGAGCAACTGCAACGACAAATGCGCCGCCAACTGGCCGCCGCTGATGGCCGCCGAGGGCGCCCGGGCGGAGGGCGAATGGACCATCATCGAGCGCGCCGATGGCGGCCATATGTGGGCCTATGCGGGCAAGCCGCTCTATCTGTGGGCCAAGGACCAGAAGCCAGGCGACGTCACCGGCGACGGGGTCAACAATGTCTGGCATGTCGCAAAGCCATAGCGACCACGAAGCGGCGGATGGGCGCGGCGGTCGCCGGTCGCCCGTCCGCCTTCTTGCCCATGAGGTGCGATGATCCATGGCCATCGACCGGCGTGAACTGGCGGACCTGATCCCGGCGCTGCGGCGCTTCTCGCGCGCCATGGTGGCCGAGCGGGCGGCCGCCGACGACATGGTGCAGGACTGCCTGCTGCTGGCGCTTGACCGCGAGGCGCAGTTTCGCGGGCCGGCCCTGAAGCCGTGGGTCTTCGCCATTCTCGCCAATCTGGGGCGGGCGCGCTACCGCGCGCTGAAGGCGGCGCCGCCGATGGATGCCTTCGACGAGTGCGCCGATGGCGGCGGCGATCCTGCCCTGCGCCTGACGGTCGTGATGGCCCTGGAGGGCCTGCCGGCGGAGCAGCGCAAGGTGTTGCTGCTCGTCGCGGTCGAGGGCTTCAGCTATAGGGAAGTGGCCGACATGCTGGCGCTGCCGGTGGGCACGGTGATGTCCAGGCTCTGGCGCGCCCGCAGGCTTCTCGCCGAACGGATGCAGGCGGGCACGCCGATCGCGCTGCGGAGGGTGAAATGACGGAACGGACCCGGCCTGTCAGCGAACAGGACATCATGGCGCTGGTCGATGGCGAGCTTGACCCGGCGCGCGCCGCCGAGGTCGAGGCGTGGCTTGCCGATCATCCGGACGAGGCGCGCCAGGCCGAGGGCTGGCGGCGGCAGAACCTGGCGCTGAAATCGGCGCTCGATCCGGTTGCTGGCGAGCCGGTGCCGGGGCGGCTGTCGCGACTTGCCGGCGGCAAGAGCCGGCGCTGGCTGGCACCCGCGCTGAGCGCGGCGGCGGCGGCGATCGTCACCTTTCCCCTCGGGCTGGCGCTGGCGCCGGGCAATCGCGTCGATGTTGCTCCAGGCGCGGGCGAACGCCTGGCGCGAAGCGGTATCGCCGCCCATCGCGTCTATGCCGTCGAGGTGCGCCATCCGGTCGAGGTGTGGGGCGACGAGGAGCAGCATCTCGTCACCTGGCTGACGCGGCGCCTCGGGGTGCCAGTCAAGGCCCCGGATCTGGCCGCCAAGGGCCTGCGCCTCGTCGGCGGGCGGCTGCTCGCCGATGGCGGGCGCCCGGCGGCGCTGCTGATGTATGAGGACAGGGGCGGGCGGCGCTACACCCTGGTGCTCGAGCGCGTGTCGCCGGCGCGCCTCACCGCCTTCCGCTATGAAAGCAGCGAGGATGTCGGCGCCTTCTACTGGGTCGATGGCGAAACCGGCTATGTGCTGAGCGGCCCGGCCGACCGGGCGGCCCTGCTGGAGGTGGCGCGGGCGGTCTATGGCCAGATCAATCCAGGCTAGACCGGGATGCCGGAACTCGGCCCTCACGCCTCGTCGTGGTCGCGGTATTTTCCGGTGACATAGCTTGGAATATAGGCGTCCGGGATCTTGCCGCCGCGAGCGCGGCGCGCCAGCGCCTGTTCCACGGTTTCGGCATTTGCCGCCATTTCCAGCCCCAGCTTGCGGTCGGTCGGATAAGGTCCGAAAAGGTCGGGCGGCGGCAGGGTCGAGGCTGGGTAATGAGCGATGCCGCGGTCCGGATTGACCTTCTTTTGCGGATCGATACCGGGCCGGTTGGCGCCCTTGGCCTCCTCGACATGGTTCTTCGGATCGTAGCGGAAGGAACTGGCGCCGATGACCTCCATGTCCATCCACCATTTCTTGGCGTCATTCGGGTTGCCGAATTTGAGCTTGTCGTCGAGCCAGATTGCAAGCGGCGCCAGCACCGGCTTGGCCCACAGGGCGTGGAGGCCGAGCCATGAGCCGGCGCGGTGCAGCAGCGGGCCGTCCCAGGTGGTGTCCTTGGACAGTGGGCAGACCTTGACGCAGCGCCCGCAGCCTGAGCCCTTGTGATTGGTGGCGCGGTACATGGTGCAACGCTCGCTGTCCGGCTTCCAGGTCTCGTAGCCGTTGAAAATGACCTTATCCCCGAAGGGAATGGCCTGGCTGGGGCATTCGCGGGCGCATTTGAGGCATTTTGAACAGAAGGTCTGGACGCCGAAGTCGATCGGCTTGTCGGCATGAAGCGGCATGTCGGTGGTCAGCACCGCGGTCTTGAAGCGCATGCCGAGGAAAGGATTGATGGCGCTTTCGCCGATGCGGCTTTGCTCGCCAAGGCCGGCATGGAGCACCAGCGGCACATGGAGGACATGGCTGTCGAGGCTGGAATGGGACCTGGCCGGATAGCCCATCTCGCGGATCATCTCGGCCATGACGCCGGTGATCTCGGCGCCGCGCAAATAGGCGCGCATGGATTGGGAGCCGGAAATCCAGTCATTGCCGCTGGCGCCGAGGAAAGTCTCGTAGCCCTGGTCGATGAGCACGACGAGGGCATATTTGTGGTAGGGCTCGATGGGCTTGCCGTGCTTGTCGTGGGAATACCAGCAATAGTCGGGGATCTCGCAGATCCCGGTGATCGCGGACCCCAGATAGTGGCTGAGCGCCTTCAAGGCTTCGCTATTGGTCTTCGCATCGCGGCTGTTTCTTGCCGGGCGGGCCGATACCTGGCCGTCCTGCAAGGGCTTCAGGGCCCACATCGGGCGCACAATGCCCTGGGCGACGGGGTGTTTCTGCGACCAGCGGTTGGCCTCGCCCTTGGCTTTTTCGCTCAGGTCGCCAAGGGCGGTGCGGACATAGAAATTGGCGCGGCTGGGAACGCGCGGCACCTCGTCGGCAAAGATGACCGTGGTCGGTTCCTCGACCCGTTTCAGGATTTCCACCGGATAGGGGCCCAGGTGGGACGGGCGCCGCGCGCGGCGCCAGCGCTCGAGGCCGGAGACGGCGCCCGACAGTCCGAGATAATAATTGAGGTCGCGGCCGTTGCGCGCCGAGGCGGCAAGCGGCCGGTCGGCGATCAGGGTATAGTCGGTGGTGACGGCGGCAAGGGCGAAGCGCGCGCCGAGATAGGGATTGGCGATCTTGTCGCCCTCGCGCAGCGCAAGACCGGCCAGCACCGCCAGCTTTTCCAGATCGACCTCGCTGGCGCCGGTCCAGTGGGCGCGGGTGGCATAGCCCAGCGAGGAGATCTGGCCCGACAGGTCGATGGCGATTTCGGCGGCGCGCAGGGTGGCGAGCAGATGTTCGTTGCCGGCGACCCATCGCGCGGCCTCGTTGTCGGCATCGATGGGGTCGGAATATTCGACCAGGACGACGACGGCGTGGCTGTGGCCGTCTTCCTGCTTGCCGTGCCAGGCGTGAGGCGGCAACTCGCAAATGGCGACCTGGGAGGCATCGAGGAAATAGCCGGCGCCCTTGATCTCGCGGGTGCGCGCGGCAAGATCTGGCAGCGGCGCCCGGCGCGAAAAGGGCTCCGGCTGGCGCAGTTTTTCATAGGCGCCGAGGTGGCTGGCGGCGGCGCGCACCAGGGGCGAAGCCGGATCGGCCGGTGCCGAGGCCTGGGCGCGGGCGGGGCGGGCGGCCTCGGCAATGGCGGGCGCTGCGTCGCGGGCCAGCCTTTCGGCTGGGTAGGGGCCAAATTCGACTGGACGTTTGCTGCGATTCAGACCGAACATGCGATTTCCTTCAGCGTGTTATGAATCGGCAACCGGCTGGTTGCAGCGACGGCATGCAACAATGTTATCATATGATAACATAATTTGATAGAGAAGCGATATCCGGAGGCGGCTTTTGGAAACGAAACCTGGCAAGAGCGATCAGCCGGCAAGTCCGGCGGCCAGCGATAATGTCCTGACCTTGTGCCACATGCTCTCCAACCGGATCGGGCGGGCATTCATTTCCGACATGGCGAAATTCGACGTCACCATTCCCGAATGGCGCGTGCTGCTGACGCTGGCGCTGCACGGCAACACCTCCGGCTATATCATCGCCGGGCGCTGGGCGATGGACAAGATGGCGGTCAACCGCGCCATTGCCAGGCTGGAGGAGCGCGGCCTGATCGAGAAACAGCGCAATGACAAGGACCGGCGCATCATCGACCTGTCGCTGACGCGGGCCGGGCGAACCATGTATGACCGGCTGATTCCGGTTGCAAATGAGCGTTACCACAAGCTGATGGCGGGGCTGGACAGGGCCGAGGCAAGGGCGTTTCGCGATCTGCTCGCCAAGATGATCATGCACGCCGACGACATCGCGCAGTAGCGCGGCGATGGGCCGTCAGGGGCCGGATCAGGGGCCGCGATCATCGGCCAGGCACCGCGCCTTAATGACATGGATCTGGGTCTTGCCGGCGGCGGTACGCGGAATTTCAGCGACGATGAAAATGGCGCGCAGGCGCTTGTAGCCGGCGACGCGCCCGGCGACGTATTGCAGTACCGCCTTGGTGTCGATGCCGCTGTTTCGCGCCACGACGGCGGCGGCGGGCACCTCGCCCCAGACCGCGTCCTCGATGCCGAAAACAACACAATCGGCAATCTCTGGATGACCGCCGAGGACCTCTTCCAGTTCGCCGGGGAAAATGTTCAAACCGCCGGACAGGATCATGTGCTTGGAACGCCCGACGAGGCTGAAATAGCCGTTCCGGCGCACCGCGAGATCGCCCATCCAGCCCCAGGAGCCGTCGCTGCAATCGGTCTTGAAGAACGCGGCCTGGGCGTCCGGATCGTCGAGATAGCCGGTCATCAGATGGGCGCCGCGGGTTGCGACCTCGCCGGTCTCGCCCTCGCGCGCGGGTACGCCGGGAGCCTTGAAGATTTCGATGTCGAGCCGCCCGCCGGGCTGGTTGTAGCCGTCATAGACAAGTTCGCGGTCGGATCTGATCTGGGCGGCGAGATGGCCGGTTTCGGTGGAGCCATAGGCTCTGGCGCAATCCATCCACGGCATGGCGCTTTCGGCGCGCTCGATGAGGGCGCGGGTCAGCGGGGCGCCGCCAAAGACGATGCGGCGCAAGGAGCGCAGGCGTTCGGGCTCGAAGCCAGGATGATCGAGCAGCATGGCAAGCTGGGACGGCACGGCGAAGACGATGCTGATGGCATGCTCCTCGGCCTGCGCCATGAAAAGCTCTGGATCCCATTTGGGAATGATGACCCCGGTGCAGCCGGCGAGGACGGCGGGCTGGAACCAGGAAAACAGGCCGGCGGTATGAGTAAAGGGTACCGAGTAGCCGGCAACGGTGTCCGAGGTAATGCGAAAATCCTCGACCGCCGCCATGGCGGAAACGGCGCGGGCGCGCTGCGAGGACAGCACGGCCTTGGGCCTTCCCGTGGTGCCGCCGGTGAAGATCACGGCGCCGGGGCCATCGGGGTCGATTTCGATGTCCGGCGCGGTTTCGCCGTGTCCGGCGAGCAAGGCCCAGAATTCGCCATCCTGGCCGGGCAGCGGCGCGCCGGTGGCGACAAGCAGCGGCGGACGCTCGAAAAGCGCGCTGGCCTCGCCCAGAATTCCGGCGCTGGCGGTGTCGGCGAACAGCAGCGCCGGGCGGGTCAAATTGATGGCGTGGACAAGATCGGCCGCGGTGGCGCGGGTCGGCAGGTTGACGGTGCAGCGCCCGGCGCGCGCTGCGGCGAAATGGGCAAGGGCGTATTCGGCCGAATTGGCGCCCAAGATGGCGACCGGCCCTTCGCGCCCGGCCAGGCCCGCGAGAAGGGCATGGGCAAGCTGGTTGGCGAGACTGTCGAGCTTGGCGAAGGTCCAGCGCCGCGTGCCGCAGATCAGTCCCGTCTTGCCGGGAAATCTGATCGCGGCGGATTTCAGGATCGCGCCGGTGGTGGCGACCTCCTGGCCCGGCTCCAGCGGCAGGTAGGTCGGGTGCGGGAATGCCATAGCGGGGCCTCGCGGGTGCCATGATAATATCAAGTGATACTATCTATGGGCCGAAGTGTCCAGCATGGCGGCCTGCCATGGCGGCCGGCGCGCTCAACCGCCGGCACATGCCGCTTCGGCCGCCGCCGCGTCGGCGATGGCGCGAAACAGGGCGCTGTAGCGCTTGTCCACCGGATTGGCGGCCAATGGATCATCGGGGGCGGCAAATCGCGCCGACACAGCCTGCCAGTCGGCCGCGGTCAATGCCGCTTCGGCGGCGGGGAAGAAATGGGTTTCCTCCCACTCCAAATGGGCGCGGTAGGCGGCCAGCAGCGCGTTGGCGCGATGGACCAGGTTTTGCCGCACCAAGAGGGCGCCGCGCTGGACGGCGTCGAATATCTCCACCAGTTCGCGGGTCAGTTCGGCCAGCCCCTTGTGCTGGTCTTCAAGTTCGGCGCAGCGTGCCGCCTTTCCGGGGTCGCGGCGGCGCAGCAATTCGAGCAGGGCATCCTCCTTGGCGTGGTGCCAGCAATCGAGATATTCGCTGCAATAGGCAATGCTGCCGCCCAGGATCTCGTAATCGGGCGCCTCGGCTTTCTCGAACAGTGCCAGCTGGGCCTCGAAGCGGCCCAGCATGCGCCGGATCCGTCCATGTTCCTCGATCAGGCTGTGCAATGGCTGGGTCATGTCTCACCTTCCTGGTCCAGTGTGGCATTTTCTCGGTTGCCCGGCAGAAATGGGACTAAACCGCTTTTGTAGGCGGCATTTGCCGCGGCGTGCTTGCTAAAACATGTATTTATGATACATATTATAACCCGCCGGAACGGATTTGTGAATAGCGGTTTCGATCCGGCGCTTCCCCCGGGGCAAAGAAGGGGACGGTGTCGGTCTTGCCGAAGCGGGCCGGACATGTGCGCCAAACCGGAAATTGCGCCGCTGCGGCGGTTCAGAAAGCGAAAAGGAAGTTTTATGGATTACCCCTCATTTTTCGACCAGGCGCCGACCATTACGGTGCGCGATCCCTTGAGCGAATTTCTCGGCAGCTTCGCCGGCGGCGTCGTCGAGTACCGCTATCTCGACGCGGTCAAGCTCTCGGGCCATTCCTGCCCCACCGTTGCCGGCGCCTATCTGATGACGCTCAAGGCGCTCAAGGCGCTTTACGGCGACGAGACGCCTGAGCGCGGCGCCATTCGCGTCTTCTTTCCCGACGATCTCGATGCCGGCGTCACCGGAGTCATGGCCCAAGTGACGACGCTGATCACCGGCGCCGCCGGGGAGGGCGGGTTCAAGGGTATCGGACCCAATTTCGACCGCAGCGGCCTGCTCAATTTCGGCGGCGGCGGGGCCTGCGAGATCGCCTTCGAGCGCACCGATACCGGCAAACGGGTTGAGACGGCCTTCAACGCTTCGATGGTGCCGATGGCCGATGAGGCGCGCATGCTGCTGGGGCGGCTGATCGCCGGCCAGGCCAGCGCCGGGGAGTCGGCGCGCTTTGGCGAGTTGTGGCAAGATCGCGTGCGCCGGCTGATGATCGATCACGGCGACGATCCGGCGCTGGTTGCGATCCGGCTGTGCTAGCGGGGACGAGGACAATACAGTGGCGGCGGTGACGGGCATCAGGAGGCTGGAGAAAATGGGGTTCGCGCCCTTTTTTCTCGCCGCCACCTTGACCGGCATGGCCGGTGTGCCGGTCTGGGTGGCGACCTATCTCGGCATCGAGGGCCCGTGGTCGGGCATGACCGCGCCGCACTGGCATGGCCATGAGATGATCTTCGGCTATGCCCTCGCGGTGCTTGGCGGATACCTCCTGACCAAGGTGACATGGCGGACCCTGCTGGCGCTGTTCGCCGCCTGGGCGGCGGGGCGCGCGGCCGGCCTTGCCGGCGAGGCGCTGCCCCCAGGCATTTCTGCACTGGCCGCTGTCGCATATCCTGCGGTGCTGGCCTTTTACGCCGGCGCGCCGTTCCTGCGCGCCGCCAAGCAGCTGCGCAGCGCCGTGCCCGGCCTTTTGCTCGCGGCGTTCCTCATCGCCGAACTCATTTTTCAGGCCGGGGTGCTCGGCCTTGTCCCGGGCGGAACCTGGATCGGACTTGGCCTCGGCGTCGATCTCATCGTGCTCATGCTGTTCCTGATGGGCGGCCGGGTGACGGCGGCGGCGACATCCGGCGCCATCCAGGCGCGCGGGCGCTATCTGCCAGGCATTGCCCAGGCGCGGCTGGAAACGGCCGGCCTGCTGGCGCTGCTGGCGATGACCCTGGTCGATTTGTCGGGGCTGGCGCCGCAGCTGGCGGGCCTGCTCGCGCTCGGCGCATCTGTTGTGGTGGCGACCCGTCTCGTCCGCTGGCAGGTATGGACGGTCGTCGATGCCCTAGATATTTCGAGCCTGCATGCCGGCTATGGCTTCATCGCCGTCGGGCTGGCGCTGAAAGCGCTGGCCCAGATCACCGGCGCCCTCGGCGTTTTCGAGGCCATGCACGGGGTGAGCGTGGGCGCGCTCGGCGTATTGTCCCTGACCATCATGGGCCGGGTTGTGACCCAGCGCACCACCGGACTGCGCGCGCTGCCCGGCGCGGTGCGCCTTGCCATCGGCCTCGTCATCCTGGCCACGCTGGCGCGCCTGCTGGCGCTGGACGGCGCGCTGCGCCAGGACATGCTGGTCGCGGCGAGCATTGCCTGGACCATGGCGATGGCGATCTTTGCCGGCAATGTGCTGTGGTCGCTGCGCTGCTGGTGGGCGCGGGAAAAGGGCGTCGTGCTAGCCCAATAGGCGCTTGGCCGTCGCCACGACGACCGCCAGCGCATCGGCGCTGCCATCGGCCGGACCTTTTTCGAAATCGCCTTCGACGAGGCCCATCTGATTGGTGACAAGGGCGAAACAGACCACTTGCCGGTGCCGCGCGCGGGCAAAGGCATAGAGCGCGGCGGCCTCCATTTCCACCGCCAGCAGGCCGCGCGCCCGCATGGCGGCGAGGGCGCTTTCGGTTTCGCGGTAGGGGGCATCGGTGGTCCACACCGCGCCGCGGCGCACCGGTGCCCGTATCGTGTCGTAGGCGTCGGCCAATCGCCCGATCAAGCCGTCCGGCGCCTCGGCAAAAGCTGCGGGGGGCAGATAATGGTAGCTGGTGCCCTCGTCGCGCAGCGCTTTTTCGATGAGGATGAAATAGGGCAGGGTCTTGGCCGGCGCCAGCTGGCCCGATGAGGTGATGGAGATCAGCAGCCGGCAGCCGGAGGCGAAGAGCTGCTCGGCGACGACGACGGCAAAGGAGGCGCCGACGGCGCGCGGCACGATGCCGAGGCTCAGGCCATCCTGCTCAACGGTAAAGAGGTCGGTGTGGTAGCAGGCCCAGCCGGCGTGGCGGAGCGCCCTTCCCGCCCGCTGCATGTGGCGGGCGATGTCTCCATCGGGGTCGAGGACGCAGATATCCGGCACCGGATCGCCGGATACCGCCTTTTGCCGCCGCGCCTCGCGCAGCAGGTTCTCCGGCGTAAAGGCGGAGGGCGCGCCATAGTCCTTGGCCTCGAGAATTGGGGCCTCGAGAATAGGGGCCTCGAGAATAGGGCCCCCGAGAATGGGGGTCGCGCCAACGGGTCCTGCCACCTTGCTGTCCTTGTTCATGGTGCCTGCTCGATTGCGCGGGGGCCTTGCCCTCGCCACGCTGGGAGTGTTTCATTTCATGTCGCGCCCTGTAAAGCGGTGCAGGAGCTAGACGGAGCGCCGGCCATGAGCGATTTTCCCGACCATCCCTTCTGGACATTTTCGACCCGGCATTACTCCTGCGGCGGCGTTGCCGCCGCCTGCCTGTCGTTGCAGGAACGCCGGGGGATCGACGTCAATATACTGCTTTTCTGCATCTGGGCGGCGATAGAGCGGAACCGGCGGTTTTCCGGGCAGGACATGAGCCGCCTTGCCGGCGCGGTGGAGGACTGGCACGGCCAGGTGGTGCGGCCGCTGCGCGCCGCGCGCCAGCGCATGAAGCAAGGCGCCGAGGGCCTGGCCGAAAGCCTGGTGGCCAAGGTCAGAAAGCGGGTCATCGCCGCCGAGATCGAGTGCGAGCATATCGAGCAACTGATGCTTGCGGCAGCGGCAGAGCAAGGGAGAAAGGGCGCGCGGGGCAGCAAGGGCGCGCCGGCCGGCAGCGCCCCCGGCGATCTCGCGCTCGCCAATATCGCCGGCTATTTCCGTGTCCTGGGCTTTGAGGGCGATGACAGCGACGGAGCCGATGTGGCGGCGATCCTGGCGCCGCTGGTGCCGGACATGACAGGCAAGGCGGCGGCGCGGCTGCTGGCCGGTATCGGGGGCAAAGCGCGGGCCGGGACGGGCTAGGGAGCCGGCGTCAGAGATCGGCCGGTTTCTTCTTGCGCAACCGGTAGTCGAGCTGGTGCCGGTTCATGTTCAGCAGGCGGGCGGCGGCCGAGACATTTCCGCCGCTCCGTTTCATGGCAGCGGCGATCAGCTCGTCCTCCAGCGATTCGAAGGTCATGTTACCGCCCTCGATGCGTTCCATCAGGCCGGCAAGCGGATCGCCGCCATCGCCGCCCGCTTCCTCGTCGACGGCGTGGAGGGTTCCTCTGGCGTCGAGCCGCATCATGGTCGAGGTCAGCAGGGTATCGGTGGCCGAGAGGTGCCCCAGATCGATCGGCTCGTTGTCCTCGGTCAGGATGACACCGCGCTCGATCAGATTTTCCAGTTCGCGGATATTGCCCGGGTAGTCGTATTCGTAGAGCGCGTCGACGGCCCTGGTGGTGAAGCCGGTCACCGGCTTGTCGTAGATCGCCGAATATTTGCTCAGGAAATGATCCATCAGCATCGGGATGTCGTCGCGCCGGTCGCGCAAGGGAGGGATATGGATCGAGAACACGTTGAGGCGATAGAGCAGGTCGTTGCGGAAGGTACCCTCCTTCACCGCCTCGTTGAGATCGATATTTGTCGCCGCGACCAGCCGCACATCGACCTTCCGGGTGCGGGTGTCGCCGACGCGCTCGATCTCGCCTTGCTGGATCGCGCGCAGAAGTTTGACCTGGGCGGTGGGCGTGAGCGTTCCGACCTCATCGAGGAACAAGGTGCCGCCATCGGCGCGCTCGAAGCGCCCGGGGCGTGATTCCTGGGCGCCGGTATAAGCGCCGCGCTGCACGCCGAACAGTTCGGACTCGATGAGATTGTCGGGAATGGCGGCGCAGTTGACGGCAATGAAGGGTTTGTGACTGCGCCTGGAAATGCGGTGCAGGGTGCGGGCGAACATTTCCTTGCCGACCCCGGTCTCGCCGAAAAAAATCACCCGCGCCGGGGTTACCGCCACCTTTTGCAGCATGCGGCAGGCGGCGACGAAGCCGGGCGAGGCGCCGACGATGCGGTCGGCGTTGTCGCCGAAGGGGAGGTTGGGGTCGTCGCCCGCCGGGTCGCTGTCCCGGGACAGCTGGCGGTAGCGGTTGACGAATTCCTCGGGTTGGAGGGCGCGGATATCTTCCTCGGCATCTTCCCAGGATTCGATCGGCTTGCCGATGATGCGGCAATGCTTGGCCCCCATGCCGCGGCATTCGACCTCGCGGTAGAGGATCGAGCGGCCCATGAAAGTGCTGGTATAACCGGAGGCATAGCCGGTGGTCATCCAGCAGATCGGCTCGCGGGCCAGGCCATAGGCCGGGGTATGGGCGTCGACCTCGAAGGAATCGACGCTGACGAACTCGCCCAGAAAATGGCCGGTGGCGATGTCGATATCGACCTGCACCGGTTCGAGAACCGCGCCGCCCTTGAGGGCGCGCAGCAGGGGGCCGACAAGAAAGGCCTCGGCGGTGGTGGAATGGGGCCGCAGCTTGCGCGCCAGCGCGGCGTCGCGCGAGCCTGCCGAATAGCCCATGCGGGTGAGCAGGCCGCGGGCCTTGGCAACGCCTATGGTGTCGACCAGTTCGCCGCGCAGCGAGCACAGGGTCGAAACATTGATCAGCATCACCCGGTGGGTATCGAGCCAGATGCGCCCCTCCTGGGGTACGAAGCGAAGGCGCGATACGAGATCGGAGAAATCCGGGAATTCCCGGTCCACAAGTCCGGAATTGAAGAGCTGGCCGGTGCGGCGCTGGACGGTCTCCATATCGACCGTGATTTCGCCCCCGGGCCGCGAAAAGGCCCTCAGCATGGCATTCCTCACCTTAGAATATTTGTAATTTTATTTTTGATATTCATAGAATTATAGCAAATCCCAGCATTATTGGCCACAGATTCATAAAATTACATAGTTCGGTGTCTTTCCAAGCGGGATGTTTTGTTCTTTTTATCGGTATGATCCAAAATCTTCCTAGATATCATTATAACAAAGGAGATTTTGCGCCCTGTTTCATATCAATATCTTGGTTCCCTAACGACAATTAGAAGCATTGCAAATTAACGCGCTCGCCAAGACTTGGCACGTGCTTTGCAATTTATGGCGATGCGAGCAGCGGCCCGGACCCAAAAGGGGGAAGGCGGAGCGCGAAGGGAGCGTTCCTGCCGGTCATCTCCGGTCCGCCGCCTGTCTTGCATCGGCCGGGCATTCCCGCGCCACGCGATCCAAGGGCCGTGAGAGCCCGAAAGAAACCGAGTTCCGGACAACGGAGCCGGGGGAACTGTCTGCGGCGCAATCTTGAGGCCGCGCTCAAAGGGAGGTGAGCTTTATGGGTATGAAATTCTCAAATCCGCACGATCTGAAATCGATTCCGGGGACCGAGGGCTGGGAGCGGATGTATCCCTACCAGTACCAGTTCGTGACCGATGACGCGGATCGCAAGAAATATGAGGACGAGGCGTTCTGGTTCTATGACGGGTTGCATTATCCCGAGCCGCTCTATCCGTTCGACACCATCTGGGATGAAGCGTGGTATCTGGGCCTGAGCCAGTACAACACCCGCATTTTCTCGGTGCCGCCGGTCTATGGCGTCGATCACCGCATGGTCAACGGCTACATCTATATCTCGCCGGTGCCGGTCAAGGATCCCAAGGAAATCGAGGCCCGGGTCGGCGATTTCATGGAGCGCGCCGGCTACTACTACGAGAACTGGAACCAGCTGGAGAAAAAGTGGGAAGAGAAGATGAAGGGGACCATCGACCGCCTCGAGGCGCTCGAGTTCAAGCCCCTTCCCACCCTTGAGAAGATGTCGGTGGTAACCGACGCGGAGGGCGAGTCCAGCGGATATCACCTGCTCAAGTCATATGACCAGCTGATCGATCTCGGTATCCAGTGCTGGCAGTACCACTTCGAGTTCCTCAATCTGGGCTATGCCGCCTATGTCACTTTCATGGGCCATTGCCAGAGCATATTCCCGGACATCCCGGCACAACGCGTGACGCAGATGATCTCGGGCATCGACGTCATCATGTACCAGCCCGACGAGGAGCTCAAAAACCTGGCCCGCAAGGCGGTGGAACTGGGCATCGAGAAGTCGCTCAAGGCGAGCAAACGCTTCAGCGATGTGCGCAAGGAGCTGGAAAAGAGCAATGCCGGCCAGCAATGGCTCAAGAGCTTCGAGAAGGCGCGCTATCCCTGGTTCCACGTCTCCACCGGCACCGGCTGGTACCACCATGACAAGTCGTGGAACGACGATCTCAACATCCCGCTGGCGGCGATCAACATCTATGTCGACAAGATCAAGGCAGGAAAGAGCATCGACCGGCCGATGGAGGAGGTGCGCCGCGAACGCGACCGCATCACCGCCGAATACCGCGACCTCATCGAGAACGACGGCGACCGGGCGACCTTCGACCAGTTGCTGGCAACGGCCAAGACCGTGTTCCCCTATGTCGAGAACCACCTGTTCTATGTCGAGCACTGGTTCCATTCGGTGTTCTGGAACAAGGTGCGCGAGGTTGCCGCGATCATGAAGGATCACGGCTTCATCAAGGACATCGAGGATGTCTGGTATCTCAAGCGCAGCGAGATCAAGGATGCCTTGTGGGACCTCGTCACGGCCTGGGCCACCGGCGTCAAGCCGCGCGGCCCGCAGGTGTGGCCCAAGGAGATCGAGTGGCGCAAGGGGGTGATGGAGAAATTCCGCGCCTGGTCGCCGCCGCCGGCGCTGGGGCCGGCTCCCGAAGTGATCCAGGAGCCTTTCACCATCGTGCTTTGGGGCGTCACCAACGAGTCGCTCAAGAACTGGTCTGATGTCCAGAACGCTGAAAGCCTCGATTCGATTTCCGAGTTCAAGGGCTTTGCCGGCTCGCCGGGATCGGTCGAGGGCAAGGCGCGGGTGTGCCGCACCGTCGATGAGATCGGCGATCTGCAAGACGGCGAGATCCTGGTTTCGCCGACAACCTCGCCGTCCTGGGCGCCGGCCTTCGCCAAGATCAAGGCCTGCGTCACCGATGTCGGCGGCGTCATGTGTCATGCCGCCATCGTGTGCCGCGAATACGGCATGCCGGCGGTGGTCGGCACGGGCCATGCCACCAAGATCATCAAGACCGGCCAGATGGTGCGGGTGAACGGCACCACCGGCGAAATAACGATCATCTGAGACCTTTTTGTTGAGGTCGCTACCCGCCGTGCTTCGGCACGGCGGGACTGCCTCCTGATGCCTCGCGGCAGCAGAAGCGCGAGTGGAACGAGGAGACCAGCCGTCAAGAGCTGGGCAGAAACGGGCAAGGAAACCGGAGATGGGAAACGAAAACGGAAAGGCCGTGCCGGCGGTGTGCTGGTTTTCCGACTGCAACAAGAACTCGGTGCCCCTGGTGGGCGGCAAATGCTCCTCGCTGGGCGAAATGATCAATGCCGGCATCAGGGTACCGCCGGGATTTGCCGTCACCACCGAGGGCTATCGCCAGTTCATGGCCGAGGGCGGGCTTGGAAAAGAAATCTTCGCCGGATTGGACGACGTTGACCATACCGATCTCAAGGCGCTGGAAGAGGTCAGCGCGCGGATCCGCGCCAGCATCGAGGAACGCGAGTTCTCGCCGCGGCTGGAAGACGAAATCTGCGAATTCTACCGCCGGCTGGGCCAGACGTGCTGCGTGCCGGCGGTGCCTGTGGCGGTGCGCTCCTCGGCCACGGCGGAGGACTTGCCGGGCGCCAGTTTCGCCGGCCAGCAGGACACCTATCTGTGGATCCGCGGCGCCGACGATCTGATGCGCCATGTGCGCAAGTGCTTTTCCAGCCTGTTTACCGCCCGCGCCATCGCTTACCGCAACCGCATGGACTTTGCCCATGACGCGGTGGCGATCAGCGTCGGCGTGCAGAAGATGGCCAATTCCTATGCCGCCGGAGTGATGTTCACGCTCAATCCGTCAAATGGCGACCGCTCGACCATCGTCATCAATTCCAATTTCGGTTTCGGCGAGTCGGTCGTTTCTGGAGAGGTCACGCCGGACGAGTTCCTCGTCAACAAGATTTCCCTGGAGGCTCAGGCGCGCACGATCTCCTGCAAGCAGGTCTATTACACGGTCGACCGCGAAAACCATCGCTCGAAACTGTTCGACCTGCCCGCCGAAAGGCAGAGCGTGCAGTCGATCCTCGACGAGGAGGTCGCCGAACTGGCGGCAATGGGCAAGCTCATCGAGAAACATTACGGGCGTCCGATGGACGTCGAATGGGCGATCGACCGCGACATGTCGGCGGGAAGCAATGTCTTCATTCTTCAGGCCCGGCCGGAAACGGTGTGGAGCAACAAGAAGAAAGAACCCGTGTCCGGAGCGGCGAACAAGAACGCCACCCAGCACATTCTTGGAGCCCTGATGGCGGGGCGCAAGTTCCAGTGATTCAGCCGCCGAAGCAACGGCGGCACCACCAGCAACGCAGGACCGGCGCGGTCCGGCAGAAATGCAGAAAAGGAGAGAAACATGATCGATGACTTGCGCAGTTACATCAAGGCGCTCGACGACGAGGGCGAGTTGCACCGGGTCAAGGCCGAAGTCGACTGGAAATACGAGCTTTGCCACGTCTCCAAGGTCAACGAGGAGGCAAAGGGACCGGCGCTGCTCTACGAAAACGTCAAGGACAACGACATTCCGGTCTTCACCTCGGCTTTCACCACACCCAGCCGGCTGGCGATCGCGCTCGGCCAGGAGCCGGGGCTGAGCATGAGCCAGCTATCGAAGAAATGGATGGAACTGACCACCAAGGAAATGGTGCCGCCGCGCTACGTCAACGATCCGCCGGTGATGGAAAACATCATTGAGGGGGATGATGTCGATATCGAGAAATTCCCCGTGCCGTGGTTCTACCCCGAGGACGGCGGGCGCTTCTTCGTCACCTCCGGATTCCTTGTCACCCAGGACCCGGACACCGGCTGGACCAATCTGGGCACCTATCGCTCCCAGGTTCTGGGCAAGGACATACTCGGCTCGCAGATCATCAAGGGCAAACACGGCGACTTCCACATGAAGCAGTATGCCGAGCGCGGCGAACTGATGCCGGCGGCCGCCGTTGTCGGCACCGACCCGGTGCTGTTCCTGGCTGGCTCGACCCTGGTCAGCTCCCAGGTCAGCGAATACGAGGTCGCCGGGGCGCTGCGCCAGCGGCCGGTCGATGTCTTCAAGTCCGACCTCACCGGGCTGACCCTGCCGGCCAAGGCGGAGATCATCGCCGAGGGCTATATCGATCCCAACGAGCTGATGGATGAGGGGCCGTTCGGCGAATACACCGGCTATTATTCCGGCAACAAGGGCAAGGACTATCCCAAGCCGGTGCTGCGCATCAAGCGCATCCTCCACCGCAACAATCCGGTGATGTGGTCGACCACGGTCGGCAAGCCGATCAACGACATTCACATGATCCAGTCGCTCAACCGCACGGCAACGCTGTGGCACGATCTGGAGACCATGAAGGTGCCCGGCATCGAGGGCGTCTATTTCCCCGCCGCCGCCACCGGGCGCTTCTGGGTCATCGTTTCGGTGCGCCAGAAATATCCCGGCCATTCCAACCATGTCGGCAATGCGGTGATCGCCTCGACCACCGGCCATTACGGCGTCAAAGGCGTCATTACCGTCGATCACGACATCGACCCGGAAGACTGGGACCGCGTGTTGTGGGCGCTGGCCGTTCGTTTCGATCCCAAGCGTTCGGCCCAGATCATCGACCGCGGCCGCTCGACGCCGCTCGACCCGGGCCTGCCGATCGAGGCCCGCGACATCACCAGCCGCATCCTGCTCGATGCCTGCACGCCCTATGAGTGGAAGGTCAAGCCGCAGGAGATCTGGATGGATCGCGAAGTGCTGACCAAGGTGTCGAACCGCTGGAACGAATACGGCTTCAAGGGCAATAGCCCGGTGGCCGGCATGATCGACCGGCTGACCAAGCCGGCGGCGGTCAAGAAGGCGGCTGAATAGGCAGGCGCAGCGTGACCGGTTGAAATCCTCCCTGAACGGGCGGGCGGCGGATCAGGTCGGCGCGAGAGCCGCCGCCGCCCGGCCCAAGGGGCAGGGCGTAGTGCCGGGTGAACGACAGCGCCGGGCGAGGGGCGCAACGAGCGGGAGGGGAATTGCCATGGCGGCGAAAAAGGGAATCGTGATCATCTGCAACCTCGATACCCGGGGCGAGGACATCATCTTCGTCAAGGACCTGATCGAAGGGCGCGGCCATGATGCCATCCTGCTCGATTTCTCGATGGAGGAGCCGCCGCCTTTCGCCGGCGACATTCCCTGCGAGGAGGTGGCGCGGCGCGGCGGAATGGATATAGCGGAGGTGCGCGCCTGCTACCGCTCCGACCGCGACCGGGCGACGCAGAACCAGATCAAGGGCGCGGCGGCGATCGTCGACGAGCTCTATGCGGCGGGAAAGGTGCACGGCATCTTCGGCGTCGGCGGCGGCACGGCGACGCTGGTCGCCACCTCGATCATGAAGAAGCTGCCCTTCGGCATGCCCAAGGTGATGGCCTCGCCGATGGCGGCCCATCCGCGCTACATCGACAAATATGTCGGCACGCGCGATCTCACCATGCATCACACGGTGCTCGACATCGTGAAAATGAACCCGCTGCTGAAAGCCCAGATCACCAATGCCGTCGGCGCCATCTGCGGCATGGTCGAAATGACCATGGGCACCGACATCACCTTCGACAAGCCGGTGATCGCGATCTCCGCCTTCGGCTTCGGCGAGATGGCGGTGCAGACGGCAATGGGCATGCTGGAAGAGGCCGGCTTCGCCCCGGTGGTGTGCCACGCCCAGGGCAAGGGCGACCGGGCGATGGAGGAAATGATCGCCGACGGCGTCTTTCACGGCGTCATGGACATCTGCACCGGCGGCATCATGGAGCATCTGTTCGGGGGCAACCGGGATCCGGGGCCGGACCGGCTGATGGCGACGGTGGAAGCGGGCATTCCCGCGCTTTTTGCCCCTTGCGGCCTCGATATCCTTTCCTATGGCGGGCGCGACGACAAACTGGCGGCGACCAGGGACCGGCCGCAATATGTGCAGGATGCGCTCAGGGTGCAGGTGCGCACCACGGCGGAGGAACTGCGTCAGGCTGCCGATGTTATCGCCGAGCGGCTCAACCGGGCGCGCGGCCCCTTCACCTTTCTCATCCCCTTGCGCGGCTGGTCGTCGCTCGATCGCGAGGGACGGGAGATCTGGGACCCGGAGGCCGACGCCGCCTTTGTCGAACGCCTGAAACAGAAGCTCGCCAACAAGAGCGCCATCAAGGAAGTCGACCTCAATCTCTACACGCCGGAATTCGCCCGCGCGGCGGTGGACGAATTCGTCCGCCTGTTCGAGCAGGCCAATCTGCGCGCCGCCGCATCGGCGCAGTAGCGCGGCGGCGAGAAGAAACGGGAGCGGAATCGATGATTGTACGCAACTGGATGAATTCCAAGCCGCATACCATCACCCCGGATGTGCTGGTGACCGAAGCCAAGCGGATCCTGAGCGAGGAGAACCTGCGCGCCCTGCCGGTTGTCGACGCGGACGGGCGGCTGCGCGGCCTGGTGACGCGGGCGATCTGCCTGCGCGCCGGCGAAAATGTCATGCGCGCCCAGGACCCTTTTGAAATCGACTATTTCACCAAGCGGCTGAAGGTGAAGGACGTCATGGTGCGCAATCCGGCCACCGTAAATGCCGACGATCCGATGGAGCACTGCCTGTTCCGCGGCCAGCAGGATCGCATGAGCCAGTTTCCGGTCCTCGATAAGGGCAGGGTGGTTGGCATCCTTTCGGCGAGCGAGGTGTTCCGCCTTGCCGCCAAGATCCTCGGGGCCTGGGAGAACTGGAGCGGCATCACGCTGAAGGTGGGCGCCAAAGAGAAGGGCGATCTTTCGCGCATCGCCGCCATTGTCGACGAGGCCGGCGCCGTCCTGACCTCGCTCTACGCGGTCGCCAGCGGCGATGCCGGCGCGCGCCGGATCATTGTCCGCTTTACCGGAGCCGATGCGGAAGGCTTGGCGCAGGTCTATCGCGCGGCCGGCTACACCGTCGCCGAGGTCAGCGCCAATGTCTGCGAGGGGCGGCCGAAACAAGTGGCCTGACGGGCCAGGAATTGCGTTGTCGATCTACTTGAGCAGGCCGCATTTGGCGGGAGGAATCCGACACGACACGGACGCAACAAGAAACAATCCGGTACCACAACAACCATAAGACATCGAACTCCCGTTTTGCCTGGATTTGAAATCACCAAGGGCGCCAGCGGCCATCGTCAAAGACAGGATTGTGGAGGGAGAATGCGAAATGAGTTTCAAGACAGGGAATTTAACGAAATCCCGCCAGCAGGCGGGGATTGACCGGCGCCAATTCGTAAAATTGGCTGGAGCGGGAGCGCTTGCCGCTGGTTCAGGCATCCTTGCCGCACCCGCGGTGCATGCCGCGAAATCGGTAAGAATAGGTTTCGTCAGCCCGCAGACCGGGCCGATTTCATTCTTTGCCGATCCCGACCAGTACATCCTCGGCCAGATGGCGAAGGTCTTTGCCGATGGCGTCAAGATCGGCGGCAAGAGCTATCCGGTCGAGATTATCACCAAGGACAGCCAGTCCAATCCCAACCGGGCGGCGGAGGTTGCCGCCGGCCTGATCCTTGGCGACGAGGTCGATCTTCTGGTCGCCGCAAATACGCCGGTGACAACCAATCCGGTGGCCGACCAGGCGGAACTGAACGGGGTGCCCTGCATCACCACCGACACGCCGTGGCAGCCGCATTTCTTCGGCCGGCGCGGCGATCCCAAAACCGGATTCGAATGGACCAGCCATTTCTTCTGGGGTCTGGAGGACGTGGTCGAGGTCTATACCAATCTGTGGAATTCGCTCGATTCCAACAAGTCGGTCGGGGCGCTGTTTCCCAACGACGAGGACGGCAATGCCTGGGGCGGCGAACATGGATTTCCGCCGGTGCTCAAGGCCCAGGGCTATGCGCTGGCCGACCCGGGCCGCTACCAGCCGTTCTCCGATGACTTCACAGCGCAGATTGCGGCCTTCAAGGCGGCGGATTGCCAGATCGTCACCGGGGTCGTGCCGCCGCCCGACTTCACCAATTTCTGGTTGCAGGCCGGGCAGCAGAACTTCCATCCCAAGATGGTCACCGTCGGCAAGGCGCTGGAATGGCCGGCAACGGCGGCGGCCCTTGGCGAGCGCGCCGACGGCCTGTCGGTGGAAGTGTGGTGGTCGCCGGCCCACCCGTTCTCTTCCGGCATGACCGGACAGTCCTCCAAGGACCTCGCCGATGGCTTCACTCAAGCGACCGGCAAGCCGTGGAACGTTTCGGTCGGCTTCAAGCACGCCCTGTTCGAGGTCGCCTATGATGTCCTCAAGCGGGCAGAGGAGAAGAGCCCGGAGGCGATCCGCGACGCCATTCGGGCGACCGACTACAAGTCGATCGTCGGCGAGGTGAATTTCTCCAAGGGGCCGGTGCCCGGCGTCGGCAAGACGCCGCTCGTCGGCGGGCAATGGCAGAAGAACGCCAAGGGCGGCCATGACCTGATGATCGTCAACAACAAGTCGGCGCCCTTCGTGCCGGTCAATGCGGAGTTCAGGCCGATGGCCTGACGAAGAGAGACTTTGCAATCGGGCGGCGGCGGCGCGAAACTGAACCGCCGCCGCCCGAGGGAAATTGCCGACGGAAATGGCAGGGAAGGAAGATATCATGACAAGACCGCTGGTGATCGGGCTGACCGGGGCGACCGGGATGATCTATGGCGTCGAGATGCTCAAGGTGCTGCATGGGCTGTCCTATCCGACCGAGTTGATCCTGTCGGACTCGGCCAAGCGCAACATCCAGATCGAAACCGACTATTCCCTCGACGAGGTCTGCGCCCTGGCGGGGCGGGTCCATTCCAACAAGGACATGGCCGCCGCCGTGTCGTCGGGCTCCTACCGCACCTGCGGCATGGTGGTGACACCCTGCTCGATCAAGACCCTGTCGGGCATCGCCAATTCCTACAATACCAGCCTGATCACGCGCGCCGCCGACGTTTCGCTGAAGGAAAAGCGCCGCCTGGTGCTGATGGTGCGCGAAACCCCGCTGCACAAGGGCCATCTGGAGCTGATGGCCCGCGCCGCCGATCTCGGCGCCACCATCCTGCCGCCGATGCCAGCCTTCTACCACAAGCCGGCCACCATCCTCGATCTCGTCCACCAGTCCATCGGCAAGGCCCTTGACCAGTTCGATATCGAACATAATCTCTTTGCCCGCTGGGAAGGGCCGGAGCACAAGAAAGAGCGCGAGGCCGGGGACGGCCCGAAACTGAAATCGGCAATATGAAGCCCGCCGCAGTGTCCGGCGGCGGGGGGCAGGCGGATACGGTGGAAGACAGCAGGCTGCCGGTTCACTTTTTTCAAACCAGCGATGCGGCCTACCGGCTGCATGCCCAGGCGGTCTTCGTCGGCGCCGATCTGCTGGTCTATGTCTGGGGTGGCACGCGGCCCCATATCGGCGCCATTGCCGCGGCCCAGCCGCGCCCCAGCCTCGCCAACCCGCAAGTGACGAGCGCCACGGCTTCGGTTATCACCTTTCTCGGCCACAAGGAGGATAGCGTGGTCAAGGAAGTCGGCGAAGCGCTGGCGGCGGCGCTGGGCGCCAATGTGGTCGTCACCGCCGGTATCCACTGGGACGATATCGACGCGGCGGGAATCGCCGCCGTCAATGCCGGCTGCAAGGAGCTGATCGGCCTGCTCAAGGCGGGCCTTGCCGATTCCGCGGCCTGAGGAGAATCGAGCGATGGAACAGGTTGTCCTGGTCGATATGGACGACAACGAGGTTGGCATCGCCGAGAAGATCGCCGCCCACCGGGACAACCTGCTGCATCGCGCCTTTTCGGTGATCCTGATGCGCGGCGGCGAGATCCTGCTCCAGCAGCGCAATCGCGAGAAATACCATTCCGGCGGGTTGTGGGCCAATGCCTGCTGCGGCCATCCGCGGCCCGGCGAGCCGCTCGCCGCCGCCGCCGAACGGCGCCTTCGCGAAGAAATGGGCATAGCCTGCACGCTCACCTGGCGCGCCAGGACGCACTATCAATGCGCTCTGGAAGACGGCATGAGCGAGAACGAGATCGTGCATCTGTTCTTCGGCGACTATGACGGCCCGGTCGCCCCCGACCCCGATGAGGTCATGGGATGGAAATGGGTCGATTATGGGCAGTTCCGAGACAGCGCGGTGGGATCGGAAGACCTTGTCTACTGGGTGCAAGATTATGTGAAGAAAGGGCTTTTGTGATTCCGCCACGGCGTTCTTGCTGTTGACTCGGCGCCCCTGGCGCGTCTTGCTTGTCACGGCAATCGGAGGAAGTCGATATGACCGATCTTGTGACCTGCGTTTGGTTTGACCACGGAGAAGCAAGCAAGGCGGCGGAATTTTATGCGGCGACCTTTCCGGACAGCCGGGTCGAGCGGGTGAATACGGCTCCCGGCGATTTTCCGGGCGGCCAGGAAGGCAGCGAACTGACCGTCGAATTCACCGTGCTCGGGCGACGGTTTGTCGGTCTGAACGGCGGTCCGAACTTCAAGCCGAATGAATCGGTAAGTTTCATGGTTGTCACCGAGAACCAGGAGGAGACCGATAGATATTGGGACGCCATCATCGGCAACGGAGGCGCCGCGAGCGCCTGCGGTTGGTGCAAGGATCGCTGGGGCTTCTCCTGGCAGATCACGCCGCGGCGGCTGCTCGACCTGACAACGAGCTCCGACCGCAACGAGGCAAAGCGCGCCTTCGAGGCAATGATGACGATGAGAAAGATCGAAATTGCCACGATCGAGGACGCTGCTGCGAGGCGCAAATAAGCCAGGCGTCCCGGTTGGCGCTTCCGCCACGAGAGGATTGCGCTGGCCGATTCGAGGGGGATATGACCGAACAATTGCATGATGCCGGGACCGATCTTGCGGCGGGAATCAGCTTTGACAGCGCGCGTGCCGAGCAGCTTTATCGCGAACGCGCCAGGCGGCTCGACGATGTCATAGCGCTGCGCACCCCGGACCGGGTGCCGATTATCCACTATTCCATGTTCTGGCATGCCACCTATGCCGGGATCTCGTTTCGCGACGCGATGTACGACTATGACAAGCTGGAGGCGGCCGACTCGAAGGTCATCGACCTGCTCGAGCCCGATGCCGTGGTGCCGCCCCATCCGATCAACGCGCTCGGGCCGGCGATGGAGATCATGGGCTATCGCGGCCTGGAATGGCCGGGCCACGGCGTTTCCGACCACCAGACCTATCAGTATATCGACCGCGAATATATGAGCGCGAAGGAGTATGACGACTATATCGAGGATCCGAGCTGGTTCTGCTTCACCCGCTATCTGCCGCGCCTGATCGAGGCCTGCGAGCCGCTCGACAGGCTGCCGGCGATGGCCGGCGTGCAGCATCTGCGGCTGGTGATGGCGAGCCGTTATTTCGCCGCGGCGGGGGTTCAGGAGGCTTTTGCCCGCATGGCAAAGGCCGGCGCCGAGACCCATCGCATGCTGACCCGCGCCTCCCGCTATGCCACCGCCATGATGGCCAGGGGCTATCCCCTCGGCCATGCCGCGGCATGCAATTCGCCATATGATTATTTCGCCGACTACCTGCGCGGCTCCAAGGGCGTCATGCTCGACATGTTCCGCAACAAGGACAAGCTGCTGGCGGCGATGGAGCGGGCGATTCCGATCATAGCCAAGGCGCCGATCCGCGACATCGGCGACAAGCCGTGCCGTATCGTCTTCCTGCCGATGCACTGGGGGCTCGACGGCTTCATGTCGCCGGAGCAGTTCAAGACTTTCTTCTGGCCGCAACTGCGCCAGGTGCTGATGCGCCTCATCGATGCCGGGCTGACGCCGCTGGTGTTGTGGGAGGGCGATTGCACCTCGCGCATGGAGGTCATTGCCGACATCCCCAAGGGCAAGGCGATCTACTGGTTCGAGCGCGGCGACCTGTTCCGCGCCAAGGAGGTGCTGGCCGATACCGTGTGCCTGCGCGGCAACGTGCCGGCCTCGCTCTACAACACCGCGGGGCCGGCGGAAATGCGCGACTATTGCCGCAAGCTGATCGAGGTGGTCGGCAAGGATGGCGGTTTCATTCTCGACGGCGCCATCGGCATTCCCGACGAAGCGCGCACCGAGAACGTGCTGGAGATGTACAAGACCGCGCGCGAGGTCGGCCGCTACAGCTAGGGTCAGGCCTCGATCAGGTTTCCGGCGTGGCGCGGGCGGGTCTTGACAGCAGTTCCTTGGCGGATTGATCGCGGCACCGGCGGCGATTTATGGTAATCTAGCCGCGGTTGTCGGAGTACCGCGTGATGACCGTTCCGTTGTGTTGCCTGGCCCGAGGCCGAATGGCCCGCCCGGTCCGCCGTATCGGCGGGGGCGGCACGGCGATTTTCGCAACAAATGCAAGGGCTGTGAACGCCGTGCTCCGGCGCCGCTGAGGCGCCGGTGCGGCGGCCTTGTCGCGCCACGCTACGCCAAGGGCTGCATCAAAGACACGAAACCGGTCTGCCGGTCCTCCGCACGCCGCCAGTAGGAGGAGACACGCCATGAAACCGAAATCAGGTTCAATCGTTGCCGGCCTTGGTGCCGGACTTGCCGTTCTTGCCGCGCTTGGCGCGCCGCCGCCGGTGCGGGCCCAGGACATGGCAGGCGCCGAGGCCACCTATAAGGACATCGAGGCGACGCTGGGTGCTGTGCCCGGCTTTTTCAAACTGTTTCCGGCGGTTGGCGTTGCCGGCGCATGGGCTGAATTCAAGAGCATCCAGCTCAATCCCGAAACCAGGCTGAGCGGCAAGGAGAAGGAACTGATCGGCCTGGCCGTCGCGGCGCAGATTCCCTGCACCTATTGCATTTATTTCCACACCAAGGCGGCGCTGGCCAATGGCGCGACCGCGGAGGAGGTCAAGGAGGCGGTGGCGATGGCCGCGATCACCCGCCACTGGAGCACGGTCCTCAACGGCATGCAGGTCGATTTGGCTGACTTTTCCAAGCAGACCGACGAGCTGATGGCGATGGCGGAGAAAAAAGCGGCGCAAGCCGGCAAGGCCAAGTGAGCAAGTGAGCAGGAAAGGAGGAGCGACATGAGCGCCCAAAAAACACGCGCCAGCATGGAGACCATGCGCATGGCGATCGAGGGCGGCGACGCCAAGACGCTGGCTGCCCTGTATGCCGACAATGCGGTGATGCGCATCATCGACCGCACCAACCCGCCGAGCCAGCCGCGCCTCATCGACGGCAAGAAAGCGATCGCCGCCTTCTATGAGGACGTATGCGGCCGCAAGATGATCCACCATGTCGAGGACGTGCTGGTCGATGGCGACAGGCTGGCCTTTACCGAGGCCTGCGAATATCCCGACGGCAGCCGGGTCTATTGCGCGGCGCTGGCCGAGATGGCCGATGGCCGCATTTCGCGCCAGACCAATATCCAGGCCTGGGACGAATAGGTCCCTGGCGGCGCGATTGCCTCAAGTGCCGGCGCCGGCGATGATCGGCGAGGACAGAAACACCCCGGCGGGATCGAGCCGGCGGCCGGTCAGGGCGCGCTCGGCCTCGGGCAGAATATCGAGGCTCGGCCAAAGCCCGCTTTCCAGGGCGCCGGCATAGGGATCGCCGGGCCGCGCCGCGCGCAGGGCCTTGGCCGCACCGCCATGGTCATAGGCGAGCCGGTGGTGGCTGATGGCCAGCCCGCCACCGTCCGGCGTCAGCAGCGAATACCAGACATCGGGTGTGCCGTCATTGGCGGGCAGGCCGAGGGCGCCGGCATTATGCCAGGCGCGGCCCGCTCCGAGTACCTGGGTGAAAGGCAGGCCGCTATGGCCGGCGATCACCAGGTCGGCGGCGAGGATATCAGCCTCGCGGCGCTTTTCTTCCGCCGGCGTCGAGGGAAAGATGAAGCGGTTGATCCGGGTTGCGCCGCCGTGGATGGCGGTGCATCGCAACTCGCCGAGGGTGAAGTCGATCCGCCGCGGCAGCGTGCACATCCAGGCGCGCTGGCCGTCGTCAAGGGCGGACAGGGCATGGGCATACCATTGCCGGGAAAGGGCGTCGCAGGCCGAGCCGTCGTCGAAGCCGCAGCCGCAATCGGGCGCCGCGGCGGCGAACTGCTCCTCGCAATTGCCCATGACGACGGCGCAGCCCCAGTCCCGCATCAGGTCGCAGACCGCAGCCGGATCCGCGCCATAGGCGGCGATGTCGCCGGTACAGAGCGCATTGGCCGGCGCAATGGCCAGCCCGGCGGCCCGGGCGCGCATGGCGCGGAGCGCCTGGAGATTGGAATAGGGTCCGCCGAAGACCAGCACCCTGTCGCCGGGGCGGCCGGGACCGGCGAAGCCGGCGCGCGCGCCGGTCATCGGCTCGTTGCCGCCCGGGCCGGGCGGCTGGTCCTTTGGCCAAGGGCGAAGGCGCCGATGCCGCTGACCAGCACGACGAGGCAGATCG
The DNA here is from genome assembly GCA_020441905.1 of Rhodobiaceae bacterium. Taxonomy (GTDB): domain Bacteria; phylum Pseudomonadota; class Alphaproteobacteria; order Rhizobiales; family NORP267; genus JAGRLG01. The sequence goes on from JAGRLG010000046.1 coordinate 54,555, forward strand.
CCAGCAGCTTGGAATATTTGTGCTCGATGCCGAGCAGCGGCGATATGACCGAGACATAGCCGTCGGCCTCGAGAAAATAGAGCGCGGCGCCAGCCATGGCGGCGATGAAGGCCACGGCGAAGGCCCAGGCCTCGACGTCGCGGTCGAGCCAGATCGAAAACAGCACCACGGGGGCAAGAAACATCGACGCGGTTCCGCTGACGGCGACGGCGGAGAAGAGGTCCTTGGACCCCAGGAACAGGAAGGCAAGGCCGCCAATGAGGAAGGCCGCCATGGCGATGCGGCCGTTGCGCACGCTGGGCGCCGCCAGTCCCATGTCGATCACGGTCAGCTTGGCGGCGCTGGAAAAGGTCGAATCCAGTGTCGAGATCGCCGAGATCACCAGTGCCAGGTTGAACAGCACCATGGTCGGCTCGCCGAGCAGGCGGGTCAGGGTGCGGATCATGTCCTCGCCCGGCACCTTCATCAGCCCGGCAAAGACGCCGAGCAGGCCGAAGGCAATGATGCAGGCCAGACTGATCCAGCAGGCGTGGAGGAAACTCTTGCGCGTGGTGTCGCGGTCGGCGAGAAATCCGCGGTCCATCATTACCGGGTCGTGGAGCGGATAGCTCCAGATCTGGAGCAGGGCGACGACGAGCAGCACCCAGCCGGCCGAGGACGGCTCGGGACTGCTGGCCGCCAGGGCCATGACGTCGAAGCCCTCGAGGCCGGCGGCGCGCGCCAGCAGCAGCGCGAGCACGACCAGCAGAATGCTCATTTGCAGCATGTCGGTGCGCAGCGAGGTATGAAGACCGCCAATCATCGAATAGCCCAGGGTGAGGGCGGCGACGGCGACGATGGCGCCGGTATAGGGCATGGTGCCGGCAATGCCGAATATCAGCCCCACCACCAGCAGGTTGGCGAAGACCTCGGAGAGCAGGCGCACGGCGATGACCACATTATAGGCGGTGGTGCCGGCGGCGCCGAACCGCGCGGCGAGGAAGCCCTGCACATTGGAGCAGCCGTGGCGGAAGCGGATGGCGTCGACAATGAAATAGCCGGTGATGAAGGACAGGTAATAGGCGGCATAGGCCAGCGTTCCGGCAATACCGTAGAAATAGCCGAGGATGGCGGCATTCATCAGCGAACGGGCAAAGATCCAGGTGGTGACCTGGGAGAAGGTCAGGGTCCACAGGCCGGGCGCCGTGCCGCTGGCCGAACGGCCGGCGAAGAACCCGTCCGCCGAACGCGCCTTGGGCGATATCAGGAAGCTCGCCGCCATCACGGCGGCTAGAGCCGCGATCAATGTCAATTCCATAGGTCCACCCCCCCCTTGCGTGTGGCCGCGCCGCGAGCCTTGGTTGTTTCTGCTATCGGGCTGCTATCCTTGTGCGATATTTGAGCATGGCCGCGTAAGCGAAAAAACGGCCCGAAGCATCAAACCCGCGTGTTCGGCGCGTGTGCGGACAAACGGCCGTGCCATGCTGGCCACCGGCAGATCGCGCGGCCATCCGCGCCATCTGTTCATGACCGGTGCTTGCCGCTACGCTTTGCCGGCGTTTGGCCCGGCTGTGCGGGGGTGGTGGAAAAGAGGATCAGTGCATGGCAGCTGCGAAGGCATTGCGCCAGCTACTCGGCAGCACCCATTTGCTCGTCTCGCGCAAATGGAAAGCGCAGTCGACATTTATCGGCCTGGGCGTTGCCGCGGTTTCGGTGGCGACGGCCATTTTTGTCCGCATGGTGCTGCTCGCCGAATTGGGGCCGCTGCTGGCCTATATCACCCTCTATCCCGCAGTAACGATTTCATCGGCGGTCGGCGGCTACCGCGCCGGCCTGGCGGCAACGGCGCTGTCGGCGGTGGGCATTACCGTTGTGCTGGCGCCGCTGACGCATCCGGCCGACTGGCTGGGTATGGTCACCTTCCTGGTTGGCTGCGGCCTTATCGTCGGGGTGACGGAGGCCATGCACTATGCCCAGTCCCGCGCCGTGGAAGCAGAAGCCGAAGCCCGCCATGCCGGTGAACTGGCGGAGAGCGAGGGCCGCTTCAAGGCGGTGGTCGATTCGGCCGCCGATGGCATCATCACCATCGACGAAGGCGGGATCGTCCGCTCGCTCAATCCGGCGGCGGTGAGCCTGTTCGGCTATGAGAGGGAAGATGTGACCGGAAAGAATGTCAGCATCCTGATGCCCGAGCCCTATGCCAGCCGGCACGACCATTATTTGCGGCGTTACCTGCACACCGGCGAAGCCAGGATCGTCGGCATCGGCCGCGAGGTCGAGGGGCGGCGGCGAGACGGGTCGGTGTTTCCGATGGAATTGAGCGTCAGCGAGGCGTCGCTGAAGGGTGAGCGCCTTTTCATCGGCGTTACCCGCGACATTTCCGAACGCAGGAAAGCCGACGAGCGCCAGCAGAAGCTGACGGAGGAATTGCAGGAGTCGGAAATCGAGGCGCGGCGGCAGAAAGCGCTGTTCGAGGGCGTTTTCGACAGTGCGCCCGAGGCGATCGTGCTCTGCGATCTCGACTACCGCGCGCTGATGATCAATCCGGCCTTCCGGCGGCTTTTCGGCTATCAGGACGCAGAATTCGCCGGCCAGCCGCAACTGCGGATCTTTGCCGACAACGGGGAATGGAAGCGCGTCGAGGGCGCGCATTTCGGCAGGGCCGGCGCGCGCAATCTGGAGCCGTCGGCTGCCCGGTTCAAGAGGAAGGATGGCGAGATCTTCCCCGGCGAGATCATTGCCAGCATCTATCGCGACCAGCACGGCACGCCCCAGGGCCATGTCTCGATCATCCGCGACCTGACGCAGGAACACCAACGCGAGGAGGCGCAGCAGAGAAGCCAGAAGCTCGAGGTGGTGGGCCAGCTCACCGGCGGCGTCGCCCATGACTTCAACAATCTTCTCACCGTGATCATCGGCAATCTCGAACTGCTGGAAATGCGGCTCGAGGAAGAACCGCTGAAGGTGATGCTGGGCAAGGCGCTGAATGCAGCCGACATGGGCCAGCGCCTGACCGACAGCCTGCTTACCTTCGCCAGGCGCCAGACCCTGACCCCGGAACGGGTTGATCTGAACGAAGTGGTGCTGTCGCTCACCGACATGCTGCGGCGGACGCTCGGACCCGATATCGACATGGCGACCTCCCTGAGCCCCAACCTGCGCCACGTCGTTGCCGATCGCGGCCGCATCGAGAGCGCCATTCTCAATCTCGCGCTCAATGCGCGCGATGCCATGCGCGAGGGCGGCAGGCTGGTGATCGAAACCACCAATGTCGAACTTGGGGAACATATTGCCATGGAAGACGGCGCGCCGGCGCCGGGTCCCTATGTCCGGCTTTCGGTCAGCGACAGCGGCGAAGGAATGGACCCGGACGTCCAGGAGCGTGCCTTCGAGCCGTTCTTCACCACCAAACCGACAGGCCGGGGAACCGGGCTCGGCCTGTCCACGATCTACGGCTTCGCCCGTCAGTCGGGCGGCCATGCGGTCATTGAAAGCGAGCCGGGGCGCGGCACCACGGTCTATCTCGAACTGCCCGCCGGGGCGCCGGCCTCGGCGGATTTGGAGGCCAAGACGGCCAGGCACGCGCCGCGCGACAAGGTCCAGGCCGGCCGGATCCTGGTTGTGGAGGATGACGAGCGGGTGCGCGACCTGACCGTGGCCCGTCTGCGCAACCTTGGCTATGAGGTGCTGGAGGCCGGCGACGGGCCGCAGGCGCTGCAAGTCCTCGGCGAACAGGAGCGTGTCGATCTGGTGTTCATCGACCTCATCATGCCGGGGGGTATTTCGGGACTGGATCTGTGCGACATGGTGCGGGAAAAATGGCCGCATGTCCGGCCGCTGCTGACCTCAGGATATGCGGAGGAGCTCACCAGTTCCGGCCATCTGGAGCGCAACCAGGTCCAGTTGCTGAGAAAGCCCTATCGCCAGGCCGAACTGGCGCGGGCAATCGAAAACACCCTTAATCCGCAATAGGGCGGGGCCGCCCGACTGGCCGCCCGACTGGCCGCCCGACTGGCTGCCAGACTGGCCGCCCGACTGGCCGCCCGCTCAGGGCTGGCGGCTGACCGTGGCCGCGAACATATAGCCCACGCCGCGCACGCTCTTGATGAGTTCGCCGCCATCGCCGCCATTGCCATCCATCTTGCGCCGCAAGCGGCCGATCTGGTTGTCGACGGCGCGGTCATTGGCGTTCCAGTCCGGGCCTCTCACCAGATCCATGATCTGATCGCGCGTCAGCACGCGGTTGGGATGGCGGGCAAAGGCTTCCAGCAGATCATATTCGGTGGTTGTGAGCGGACAGGCCCTGCCGTCCGGCGAACGCAATTCGCGGCGGTTGCAGTCGAGCACCCAACCGGCAAAGCCAAGTTGCTCGTCCGCTTGCGGCGTGCCGCGGCCCTGCTGGCGGCGCAGCACGGAACGCACGCGGGCCAGCACTTCCCGGACGTGAAACGGCTTGGCGATATAGTCGTCGGCGCCGATCTCGAGGCCGACAATACGGTCGATGGGATCGCCCTTGCCGGTGACCATGATAATCGGGACATCGGACCGCGCCCGTATTTCGCGGGCGACGGCGAGGCCGTCTTCGCGGCCCAGCGTTAGATCGAGCGTGATCAGGTGCACCGGTCCCCGGTCGATGATGGCAAACAGCTGCGCGCCGTCGCCAGCCTCGCTGATACGGTACCCTTCCAGTTCAAGACAGGAACGAATGACGTCCCTTATTGCCGGTTCGTCATCGACGATGACGATATGAGGCGAATCTAGGTCAGTATTCTGATTCTGCATGTGGAATCGAGCCCTGCAAACCTGTTGTCAGGAAGCTAGCAAAGCTTTTGTGCGCCGGCCAGAGCGATGGCACGGCCGGGGGTGGCAAGAGGGCGCGGCGCTGGAACCGATACAAACGGATTCAGAGCCGATTCCGTCCCGCGAATAGCCCGGAAGCTAATTCTGCTCTTATGCCGAATGTTCTGCATCGACGAGATGCCGGCAGGAGGAAAAAGGATGTCCATCGCCAGCGTAAACGATGTTCACCATGACAGAATCAACGGCAACAGGAAGCTTGCCGCAATCACCGAACCTCTCGGGCTTGGAATCGGTTCGTCGCGACGGCTGACGCCGCGCGAACTGGTGTTCGGTGAAGGCGACCCGCGCACCCACCTGTACAGTGTCGTTGAAGGCGTCTTGTGCAGTTACAAGCTGTTGTCGGACGGCCGGCGCCAGATCGACGCCTTCTATTTTGCCGGCGAAGTGGTGGGCATAGGGGTCGGCGGCACCCATGCCGTCAACGCGGAGGCGATTTCGCCCGCGGTGGTGCGGTCGGTGCCGATCGGCACCGTCGATCGCATGGTGCATAGCCGCCCGGAATTCGGCTGGGCGCTGCTTGAGATCGCCTCGCAGCAATTGGCGGAAGCTTCCGAACATTTGCTCAATCTGGGCAAGCGCTCGGTCAACGAGCGGGTATCGGCGTTCCTCATCAGTCTGGCCGAGCGCTGCGAGCACGCCGGCCAAGACAACGCCGCGATCGTTGTGCCAATGACCCGGACCGATATGGCGGACTTTCTCGGCATGCGCCTGGAAACGGTGTCGCGCTGCGTCAACCGCTTCAAATGGCTGGGGCTGATCGAGACCCCGCAACCAAATCTGATCATTCTGAAGGACCGGCCGGCCCTGGAAGCCATGGCAGGGGGAGAGAGCAGGCCTTCGTAACAAGGCCGGCCGAATTACAGGCCGGCGAAAAAGGGAGATCGGAGGTTCTGGCGAGAGATTGAGTAATGCAGGTATCTGTTTCAGGTCGCCAGGTGCAATTGCTGCCTCTGAACGCGCAAATGGAGCCTCAATCCAGACCCAGGCTGGTCATGTCGAGCTTTTCCTCCGCCGCCGAGCTTGGCGCGGCGCTGGAAGGGCTGGGCCGGCACGGCATCGACACCGCCGACATTCTGGTGCTGACCCGTGTGCAGGATGGATACCTGCCATATGACGGCGCGCGCCAATTCGCTGGCAAGCTTGCGGGCGGGGCTGACGGCAATTTCGATCCGGCAGGTATTTCCGGGCCGCTCGGCTGGAGCAATTCGCTGTTTGCCGAAGAACTGGCGGCACAAAAGGCCAGCCATGTGTTGTTTCTCGCCATTCGCCACCGCGACCAGGAACAATGCGTGTGCCGGATCCTGCTCGAGCATGCGAGCGCGGCGGTGTTGATCCGCGACGTGCCGCGCGGCCGCGACAGCAAGGAGTGAACTGGCGGCGATTCCCCCCGAAAAGGCAGGCGTCACCCTCCAGGATGCCGGTCGTCGCCAGAATCCGGACCCGGCTCGCACCCCCGCGAGCCGGGTCTTTTTTTGGGGTGATGGCGCGCAGCGCGCGCGCTCGCCGCCCAGCCGGCAGGCGTTCGACCAACCTCATCGGAGATAAACTAAAGCTCGCCCGCTTATGGTGATTTCACCAAATATCGGATAGCGTAACAGCGGTGGATCGATGGCTGCCGGGGGGCGGTTGATGGCGATTCTTGAACTCAGTCAGGTGATGAAGCGCTACGGCGCGCTCATCGTTGCCGATCAGATCGACCTTGAGCTTGCCCAAGGCGAAGCGCTCGGGATCATCGGCCCCAATGGGGCCGGCAAAACCACCTTGTTCAATCTGATTGCCGGCACCGTGCGGGTCGACGCGGGCGCCGTCAGCTTCGCCGGCCGCGACATTACCTATCTGCGCGCCGCCGAACGCTGCCGCATCGGGATTTCGCGCTCGTTCCAAATTCCCCACCCCTTTGGCGGCATGACCGTTTTCGAGAATGTGCTGGTCGGGGCGACCTACGGCGCGGGCAAGGGCGAGCGGGCGTCCTATGGCCGGGTCATGGAAATCCTCGAACTGACGGCCTTGACCGGAAAGGCCAATGCGCTTGCGGGCGCCTTGACCCTTCTGGAGCGCAAGAGGCTGGAAATGGCGCGGGCGCTGGCGACCTCGCCGCGCCTGCTCCTGCTTGACGAAATCGCCGGCGGCCTGACCGAACCGGAATGCCGGGAACTGGTGGAAGCTGTCCGGCAGATCCGCTCCACCGGCGTCTCGATCATCTGGATCGAACATATCGTCCATGCCCTGATTGCCGTGGTCGACCGGCTGGCAGTCATCGATTTCGGCCGCAAGATTGCCGATGGGGACCCGCGCCAGGTGATTGAATCGCCTGAAGTGAGAGAGATCTATATGGGCATTGAAGCCGATGCATGATCCCATTCTCGCGGTCAGCGGCCTTGAAGCCTTTTATGGCGATTTCCGCGCCCTTCAGGGAATCTCCCTGGAGGTTGGGGAAAACGAGATCGTCGCCATCATCGGCGCCAACGGGGCGGGCAAGAGCACATTCCTGAAATGCGTCGCCGGGCTGCTGGCCAATGCCCCCGGCTCGATCCTATTTCGCGGCGAGGCCGTTGGCGCCCTGTCTGCCGACAAGATCACGGCCCGCGGCATCGCGCTGGTTCCCGAGGGGCGGCGCCTGTTTTCCTCACTCAGCGTCGAAGAAAACCTGGTCATCGGGGGCCAATTGGGGCGCGCCGGCCGCTGGTCGCTGAAACGCATCTACGAATTGTTCCCGGTGCTGGCGCAGCGCCGCGATCTGCCGGCGACCTCGCTGTCCGGCGGTCAGCAGCAAATGGTGGCCATCGGACGCGCCCTGATGTCGAATCCCGATTTCATCATGTTCGATGAGATCAGCCTCGGCCTGGCGCCGGTGGTCATCAAGGACATTTACGCGATCCTGCCCGCCGTCATTTCGGAAGGCACCAGCGCGCTCATTGTCGAGCAGGACATCAGCCGGGCGCTCGGCATCGCGGATCGGTTCATCTGTTTTCAGGAAGGGCGGGTATCGCTGGCCGGCAAGCCCGGCGAACACGACCGGGCGGCCATTTCGGCGGCCTATTTCGGAATGTGACGGGCGGAGCGGACGCGATATGGAATGGATAAACGCTATCGTTCAGGGCGTGCTTCTGGGCGGCCTCTACGCCATGTTCGCCACCGGGCTGTCGCTGATTTTCGGCGTCATGCGCCTGGTCAATATCGCCCATGGCGATCTCATCGTGCTGGCGGCCTATCTCGGCCTGGTGGTGCTGGAAGTTACCGGCCCGCTCAATCCGCTGGCGACCCTGGCCCTGGTGGTGCCGGTGATGGCGCTGATCGGCTATGTGCTGCAAAGGGGCATTTTCAACTTCACCCTCGGCAAGGACATCCTGCCGCCGCTGCTGGTCAGCTTCGGCCTTTCGATCATCCTGCAAAACAGCCTGCTGGAAATCTTTACCGCCGACAGCCGGCGGCTCACCGCCGGGGCGCTGGAGGTGGCGAGCTTTCCGATGGTCGAGGGCGTCGATATCGGCGTGCTGCCGCTGATGATGTTCCTGACCGCCATGGGCGTCATTGCGCTGCTGCAATTCGTCTTCTACCGCACCGCCATGGGGCGGGCCTTCCGCGCCACGTCGGATGATCCGGAGGTGGCGCGGATGATGGGGCTCAACAACCGCCATGTCTTCGCCCTGGCGATGGCGCTGTCGATGGCGGTGGTGGCGGTGGCCGGCATATTCCTTGCCATGCGGACCAATTTCGACCCGGCGAGCGGCCCGGCGCGACTCATCTTCGGATTCGAGGCGGTGATCATCGGCGGGCTCGGCAATCTGTGGGGCACGCTGGCCGGCGGCGTCGTGGTCGGCGTGGCCCAGACGGTGGGGGCGCAGATCAACCCCGGCTGGCAGCAGCTGGCCGGCCATGTCGTCTTTCTGATCGTGCTGGCGGTGCGTCCGCGCGGCCTGTTTCCAAGGATCCTGTGATGACCGCGCCCACGCCGTTCGAAGTTTCCCAGGCGACGCGCACCAGCCGGGTGGCGGGGGTCATCGCCATTGCCGCGGTGGCGGTTCTGGCCGCGGCGCCGCTATGGGCGGGGCGGGCCGACATGCGCCTGCTCAGCGAGATCTTCACCTATCTGGCCCTGGCCAGCTTGTGGAACCTGCTCGCCGGTTTCACCGGCCTGGTGTCGGTGGGCCAGCAGGCCTTTGTCGGTTTCGGCGGCTATATGCTGTTTGCCATCGCCACTTTTGGCGGCATCCACCCCTTGGCGACCGTGCCCATCGCCGGGGTGCTGGGCGCGGCGGTTGCGGTGCCCGTCGGCATCCTGATCTTCCGCCTGTCGGGGGCCTATTTTGCCATCGGCACCTGGGTGGTGGCGGAGGTCTTCCGCCTTGTCTTTGCCCAGATTTCGACGCTGGGCGGCGGTTCGGGGAGCAGCCTGCCGGTCGCCGTCGTGCGCAGCATCGCCTCGGGGCGCGATTTGCGCGAATGGTTCACCTACTGGTGCGCGCTGGTGCTGGTCATCGGCGTATTGGCGCTGGTCTATGGCTTGCTTTCGACCCGGCGCGGCCTGGCGCTTACCGCGATCCGCGACAGCGAGGTGGCATCGGAGAGCCTCGGCATCGACATCTGGCGCACCAAGTTCCTGGTCTATATCGTCAGCGGCGGCGCCACGGCGATGATCGGGGCCCTGATCTTCCTCCAGAAGCTCAGGATTTCGCCGGATGCCGCCTTCTCGGTCAACGACTGGACCGCCTATGTCATCTTCATCACGGTCATCGGCGGCATCGGCACGATAGAGGGACCGATCATCGGCACCATCGTCTTTTTCATGCTGCGCGAAACCCTCGCCGATCTGGGGTCGATCTATCTGCTCATTCTGGGGCTGGTGGCGATCCTGATCATGCTCAAATCGCCCAGGGGGCTTTGGGGTTTCGTTGTCGAGCGTTTCGGCATAGAGCTGTTTCCGGTGCGCCGCAGGGTGCAGGTTGGCGCGCTTCAGGGCGAGGGCAAGGCGCCGCGCGAGCCAGGCTAGTGCCGATGCGCCGTTTTCTTTCCGGCCGATGAAGGAGCGCCATGGCGCAAGGCTGCGATTTTCTCATTGTCGGCGCCGGAATTGCCGGGGCCTCCCTTGGCTATGAGCTGGCGCGCCGGGGAGGCAGCGTCGTGGTGCTGGAGCGTGAAAGCGCCGCCGGCTATCACACCACCGGGCGCTCGGCGGCGGCCTTTGCCGCCAGCTACGGCTCGCTTCTGGCGCGCCGGCTGACCGGGGCCAGCCGGACCTTTTTCGATTCTCCCCCAGATGGCTTTTGCGGCCATGCACTGCTGGCGCCGCGCGGCGTGCTGTTCGTCGCGTCGCCGGACCAGGAAGACGCGCTGGCCCGGTTGTCGGAGCAGATGGTTGCGGCGGGAAATGCCGGTGAGACGGTGGATGCGGCGGGGGCGGCGCGCCTGGTGCCGGTGCTGCGCAGGGACCAACTGCGCGGCGCCATTTTCGACCGCGCCAGCATGGATATCGACGTCCACGGCCTGCATCACGGCTATCTCGCCGGTCTGCGCCGCGCCGGCGGGCGGCTGGCGCTCAATGCGGAAGTTCGCGCCATCGCGCGCGCGGGCGGCAGGTGGCAGGTGAGGACGCGCGATGGCGCCTTTGAAGCGCCGGTGCTTGTCAATGCCGCCGGGGCCTGGGGCGACGAGGTGGCGGCGCTGGCGGGCGCAGCGCCGGCCGGGCTGGTGCCGATGCGGCGCACCGCCTTCACCTTCGATCCCCCGCCAGGGATCGATCCCGGCCCCTGGCCGATGGTGGTGGATGCCAGCGAGAGCCTTTATTTCAAGCCCGATGCCGGGCGTATCCTGGCTTCGCCGGCTGACGAGACGGCAAGCCCGCCCTGCGACGCGCAGGCCGAGGAAATCGATATCGCCGTTGCCATGGAACGGCTGCAGGCCCTGACCACCCTGGCGCCGCGAACCATTGCCCACAAATGGGCGGGCCTGCGCACCTTTGCGCCCGACCGCTTGCCGGTGGCCGGTTTCGACGACGGATGCGAGGGATTCTTCTGGCTGGTGGGGCAGGGCGGCACCGGAATCCAGATGGCGCCGGCGCTGGCAAGGCTTGGCGCCGCGCTGGCTTGCGGCGAGGAACTGCCCGTCGATCTCGCCGCGCTGGGCGTCGATGAGCGCGAGTTGTCGGCGGGGCGTGCGGCGCTGTGCCGCGCTGGGCCAGCCGGCCGCTAGCTCCAATGTATTAGAGACGGATAAATTACGCTGAAGGAATTTGGCGGGCGAAGAAAAGGGGGGAGAGCTATGACCGGCCGATCATCTCTTGCTTGGCGCCATGCGGTAATGGCGTTTGGCTGCGCGGTGATGCTGGCAAGTGCCGGAGGCGCCCTGGCGCAAGAGACGGCGGAGCAGAAGGGCGGCGGCCAAGCTTCGCCCGCCGGGGAACAGATGATCCCGGCCTCGCGCATCCCCTTCTTTGCCGACTGGGCGAAATCGCCCCATGCCAGGGCCGACGCGGAAGCCTTCAATCACTGGAACAAGGACGGCAAGATCCCGGTGCAGTGCGCAGGCTGCCATTCGACGCCGGGCTTCCTCGATTTCGTCGGCGCCGATGGCTCGGCGCGGGGCAAGGTCGACAAGGAGGCGGCGACCGGCACGCTGATCTATTGCAGCGCCTGCCACAACGAGATGACGCGGGAACTGACAGCGGTCACCTTTCCCTCCGGTTTGCGGGTCGAGGATCTGGGCGCCAATGCGCGCTGCATGACCTGCCACCAGGGACGGGCGGCGGGCAGCGATGTCGACAAGGCGGTGGCCGGCATGGACCGCGACAAGGTTTCGCCCAAACTCGAATTCATCAATGTACACTATCGTGCCGCCGGGGCGACCCTGATGGGCAGCCTGGCGCGCGGGGCCTACGAATATGACGGCAAGAGCTATGCCTCGCGCCGGCGCCATCCCGAACCGTTCAATCAATGCACCGGATGCCACGAGCTGCACACGGTGGCGCCGAAAGTCGGCGAGTGCGCGGCCTGCCACAAGCAGGTGACGGACGCCGACTCGCTAAGGGCGATCCGGGAAAGCAGGATCGATCACGACGGCGACGGCGATGTCGGCGAGGGCATCGCGCGCGAGGTCGATCAGCTCAACGCGCGCCTGCTGGTCGGCATCAAGGCCTATGCCAGGACAGTGGCGGGAAAGGCCATTGCCTATGATGCCAAGGCTTTCCCCTACTTTTTCAACGATGCCAATGGAAACGGCGTGGCCGACGCGGACGAGGCCAAGGTGCCCAACAAGTACAATGCCTGGACGCCGCGCCTGCTGAAAGCCGCCTATAATTATCAGTTCGTGGCCAAGGACCCCGGCGCCTATGCCCACAACCCGGCCTATGTCCTCCAGATCCTCCACGACTCGCTGGAAGATATCGGCGCCGGCAACGGGCTGGGTCCGGTCACCCGGCCCTAGAACAGGCCTTCGATCTCGCCGTCGTCGTTGAGGCGGATATTGGCCGCCGACGGCACACGCGGCAGGCCCGGCATGGTCATGATATTGCCGGTGATGGCGACGAGGAATTCGGCGCCGGCCGAAAGGCGGATTTCGCGCACCTTGACGACATGGCCGCTCGGCGCGCCCTTCAAGTTCGGGTCGGTGGAAAAGGAATATTGCGTCTTGGCCATGCAGACCGGGAACTTGCCGTAGCCAAGTTCCTCCAATTCCCTGAAACGGTCGCGCACGGTCTGGTCGGCAACCACCTCGCTGGCGCCATAAAGTTCGGTGGCGATGGTGGAGACCTTTTTCCATAGCGGCATGGCGTCGGGATAAAGGGTGCGGAAATCGGCCTTGCCCGATTCGCACAAGGCAACGACCTGGCGCGCCATCTCCTCGGTGCCGGCGCCGCCTTCGGCCCAATGGGTGCAGAGCACCGCCGCCGCGCCGCAGGCCTTCGCGGCCTCGCGCACCGCCTCAATCTCGGCCTCGCTGTCGCCGGAAAAGCGGTTGATGGCGACAAGCGCCGGAACCCCGAACTTGGCGACATTGGCGATATGGCGCGCAAGGTTGGCGCTGCCCTTTCTCACCGCGGCGACATTTTCTTCCGCCAGCCGGTCGCGGGCGATCCCGCCGTGCATCTTGAGCGCGCGCACGGTGGCGACAATGACCGCCGCCGCCGGTTTCAGCCCCGCCTTGCGGCACTTGATGTTGAAGAATTTTTCCGCCCCCAGGTCGGCGCCGAAACCGGCTTCGGTGACGACATAGTCGGCCAGCTTGAGCGCGGTTCGGGTGGCCAGCACGGAATTGCAGCCATGGGCGATATTGGCGAAGGGGCCGCCGTGGATGAAAGCCGGGCTGTGCTCCAGGGTCTGCACCAGATTGGGCATCAGCGCGTCTTTGAGCAGTACCGCCATGGCGCCGGCGGCCTCGATTTCGCGCGCGGTGACCGGGCGGCGGTCGCGGTTCTGGCCGATGACGATATTGCCGAGGCGGCGCTCGAGATCCTTCAGGTCGCTGGCGAGGCAGAAGATGGCCATGACTTCCGAGGCCACCGTTATGTCGAAGCTGTCCTCGCGGGGAAAGCCGTTGGCGACGCCGCCCAGGGAGTTGACGATGGCGCGCAAGGCGCGGTCGTTCATGTCAAGGACGCGCTTCCAGGAAATACGGCGCTGGTCGAGGCCGCAGCCGTTTCCCCAATAGATATGATTGTCGATGAGGGCGGCGAGCAGATTGTTGGCCGAGGTGATGGCGTGGAAGTCGCCGGTGAAATGGAGATTGATGTCCTCCATCGGCACCACCTGGGCGTGGCCGCCGCCGGCCGCCCCGCCCTTCATGCCGAAACAGGGGCCGAGCGAGGGCTCGCGGATGCAGATCATCGCGCGTTTGCCGATGCGGTTGAGGCCATCGCCGAGGCCGACCGTGGTCGTGGTCTTGCCCTCGCCGGCGGGAGTCGGCGTGATCGCGGTGACCAGCACCAGATGACCATCGGGCCGCGGCGCCAGGCTTTCGATAAAGGAAAAGGCGAGCTTGGCCTTGTGCGGTCCGTAATGCAGCAGGGCAGTGGATGGAATGCCGAGCCTTTCGCCGATCTCGTCAATCGGCTTCATCTTCGCCGCGCGGGCGATCTCAATGTCGCTTCTGACGGGCATTTCCCCTCCGGCCGGGTTCTGGACTTCGCCTCTGCGGGCGCTTGGTGCACGCATAAGTGTATGTTCGCGGTGGCGGGTAATCTCCCATATTCGGTCCCACCGGCTTCCCCTCGCAAAAGTGGGCGACCCAAGTTGCCTTGAGTGGGCGCGCGGGTCCATACCCGCCCCCGCCCCCGCCTCGCCCGTCCTGTAAAAAGGGTTCGGTCAAATCGGGGTATGCGGACAGGCCGGCGCCCGGTAATTTTTCAAAAGCCGCACGCGAGACATTGTCGCGGGGGCATGATGCAGGCTATTGATTTGGGGTCATGAACCATATTCCGAGCGAGCCGCCGCGACGGCAAATTCATCCAGGATCCGGCCGCCGCAAGGCCCCGGTCTATCCAAAGGGCCGCCTTTTGCAGGCCAGCGAATTGGACGCGGTGCGCGCCCTGCTCGGCGATCGGCCGCGCCGCCGCGACCTCCTGATCGAATATCTGCACCTGATCCAGGACGCCGAGGGCTGCCTGCCGGCGGGGCTGCTGCACGGCCTGGCCCAGGAAATGCGGCTGCCGATGGCCGAGGTTTATGAAGTCGCCTCGTTCTATGCCCATTTCGATATCGTCGGCGACGGCGAAAGGCGGCCGGCGCCGGTGACGGTACGAGTCTGCGAGTCCTTGTCCTGCATGCTGGCGGGCGCCGAAAAGCTCATCGCGGCGGTCGAGCAGATCGGCATCGAGGGCGTGCGCGTGGTGCGCGCGCCCTGCATGGGGCGCTGCGCCAGCGCGCCGGTGGCCGAGGTCGGCCACGCCCATGTCGATCATGCCAGCGCGCAAAAGATTTCCGATGTGGTCGCAAGCGGCGATTTCAGGCCAGGCATCCCGGCCTATCAGGATCTCGACGCCTATCTGGCGGCGGGCGGCTACACGCAGCTGCGCGCCTGCCTTGGCGGCGAGCTCGCGCTCGGCAGGGTGATCGAGGAATTGTCCGATGGCGGCCTGCTCGGGCTTGGCGGCGCCGGATTCCCGACCGGGCGCAAATGGCAGCTGGTGCGCCAGGCGCCGGGCCCCCGGCTGATGGTGGTCAATGGTGATGAGGGCGAGCCGGGAACCTTCAAGGACCGCCACTACCTGGAAAGCGAGCCGCACAAATTCCTCGAGGGGCTGCTGATCGGTGCCTGGGCGGTGGAGGCGGAGGCCGTCTATATCTACTTGCGCGACGAGTACCCTTCCGCGCGCGAGATTCTCTTGAAGGAGATCGCTCGTATCGAGGCGGCGGGCCTTGCCGGCCATACCAGGATCGAGCTGCGCCGCGGCGCCGGCGCCTATATCTGCGGCGAGGAATCGGCGATGATCGAATCGATCGAGGGCAAGCGCGGCCTGCCGCGCCATCGCCCGCCCTATGTGGCGGAAGTCGGCCTGTTCGGCCGTCCGACGCTGGTCAACAATGTCGAGACGCTGTTCTGGATTCCCGAAATCCTGGGCAAGGGCGCGGCCTGGTTCGCCGGCCAAGGGCTGAATGGCGCCAAGGGCTTGCGCTCCTTTTCGGTGTCCGGCCGGGTCGCATCGCCTGGTGTCAAGCTGGCGCCGGCGGGCATCACGACGCGGGCGCTGATCGAGCAGCATTGCGGCGGCATGGCCGAGGGCCACCAATTTCGTGCCTTCCTGCCCGGCGGGGCCTCGGGGGGCATATTGCCGGTTGCCATGGCCGATATCCCGCTCGATTTCGGCACGCTGGAAAAACACGGCTCCTTTGTCGGCAGCCACGCCGTTGTCATCCTGTCGGACAAGGACGATCTGAAGCAGGTGGCGCGCAACCTGATGGCCTTTTTCGAGGACGAAAGCTGCGGCCAGTGCACGCCATGCCGCGAGGGCACGGCCAAGGCCTCGATGCTGATGGCAGGCGGGGATTGGGACCGCGGGCTGCTGGAGGATCTGGGCCAGGTGATGCGCGACGCCTCGATCTGCGGCCTCGGCCAGGCGGCGCCCAATCCGCTCTTGAGCCTGTTGCGGCATTTCCCGGAGGAGCTGGCATGAGCGGCCCCATCCGTTTTGAACTCGATGGCCGAATCGTTACCGCGCAACAGAACGAAACCATCTGGCAGGTGGCGGAGCGCGAGGGCGTTGCCATTCCCCATCTGTGCTGGCAGCCGGAACCGGGCTATCGCGCCGACGGCAATTGCCGCGCCTGCATGGTGGAGATCGAGGGCGAACGCACGCTGGCCGCGTCCTGCGTGCGCAAGCCCGCCGAGGGCATGAAGGTAAGGACGGCATCCGAGCGGGCGGAAAAGTCGCGCGAGATGGTGTTCGAACTGCTCATCGCCGACCAGCCGGCACGGGAAAGCTGCCATGATCCGGACTCCAAATTCTGGTCCTGGGTCGAGGCCATGGGGATTTCGGGAACCTCGCGCTTTCCGGCCGGCGACAAGCCCGCCGCCGATACCAGCCATGGCGCCATAGCGGTCAATCTCGATGCCTGCATTAATTGCAATTTGTGCGTGCGCGCCTGCCGCGAGGTCCAGGTCAACGATGTCATCGGCATGGCGGGACGGGGCGCCGGCGCCAAGGTGATCTTCGATTTCGATGTCGCGATGGGGGCCTCGACCTGCGTCGCCTGCGGCGAATGCGTGCAGATCTGCCCAACCGGAGCGCTGATGGAATCGGCGCTGCTCGACGAGGCCGGAAAGCGGGTGCGCTTTGCCGACCGCTCGGTCGACACGCTGTGCCCCTATTGCGGGGTGGGGTGCCAGACCAGGGTTCATGTCGAAAAGGATGAAATCCTCTATATCGACGGGCGCAACGGCCCGGCCAACGAGAACCGGCTCTGCGTCAAGGGCCGTTTCGGCTTCGATTACGTCGCCCATCGCCATCGCCTGACCAAGCCGCTGATCCGGCGCGAGGATGCGCCCAAGTCCGGCGATGCCCAGGTCGATCCCGCCAATCCCTGGACCCATTTCCGCGAGGCAAGCTGGGACGAGGCGCTGGATCTCGCCGCCTCGGGGCTAAAGCAGATCTGGCGCGAAAAGGGCGGCAAGGGACTGGCCGGCTTCGGCTCGGCCAAGTGCTCCAACGAGGAAGCCTATCTGTTCCAGAAGCTGATCCGCCAGGGCTTCGGCACCAACAATGTCGATCACTGCACCAGGCTGTGCCATGCCTCCTCGGTGGCGGCGCTGATGGAGGGCATCGGCTCGGGCGCGGTCACCGCGCCGTTTTCGGCCGCCGCCGATGCCGACTGCATCATCGTCATCGGCGCCCGGCCGGGGCAGAACCACCCCGTCGCCGCGAGCTATATCAAGCAGGCGGTCAAGCGCGGGGCCACGCTGATCGTCATGGATCCGCGCGGCCAGGCGCTGTCGCGCTACGCTACCCACAATCTGCGCTTCACGCCGGGCACCGATGTCGCGCTTCTCAACGCCATGCTCCATGTCATCGTCACCGAGAAACTCTATGACCAGCAATATGTCCAGGCCCAGACGGAAGACTTCGACAAGCTGGCGGTCAGTGTGACGGACTATGCGCCGGAAAAGATGGCGGAGCTTTGCGGCATCGACGCCGATACCATCCGCGCCGTGGCGCGCAAATATGCCAGCTCGCCAGCCTCGATCATCTTCTGGGGCATGGGCGTGTCGCAGCATACCCATGGCACCGACAATGCGCGCTGCCTGATCGCGCTGGCCCTGATCACCGGCCAGGTCGGGCGCCCCGGCACCGGGCTGCATCCGCTGCGCGGCCAGAACAATGTGCAGGGGGCGTCCGATGCCGGGTTGATCCCGATGTTCTATCCCGACTACAAGCCGGTGGAGAGCGCCGAGATGCAGGCGCATTATCGCGATTTCTGGGGCGGCGAGCTTGATCCGGCGCGCGGCCTCACCGTGGTCGAGATCATGGATGCGATCCATCGCGGCGAGATCGAGGGCATGTATGTCATGGGCGAGAATCCGGCGATGTCGGACCCCGACCAGAACCATGCCCGGGCCGCGCTGGCCAGGCTGAAACATCTTGTGGTGCAGGATATTTTCCTCACCGAAACCGCCTTTCACGCCGATGTCGTGCTGCCGGCCTCGGCCCACGCGGAAAAATGGGGTACTTTCACCAATACCAACCGTCAGGTGCAGATGTCGCGCCCGGTGCGCCCGCTGCCCGGGCAGGCGCGCCAGGATTGGGAACTGGTGCAGGAAATGGCGCGGCGCATCGGCCTCGACTGGAATTACGACCATCCGCGCGACGTGTTCGCCGAGATGACGCGTACCATGGCGTCGTTGAGGAATATCACCTGGCAGCGGCTGGAGGCGGAAGGCGCGGTGACCTATCCGTGCGAGGCGCCGGACCAGCCGGGGCGCGAAATCATGTTCGGCGGGGGCTTTCCCACGGCGTCAGGGCGCGGCAGGCTGGTGGCGGCGGATCTTCGCGCCCCCGACGAGGTGCCGGATGCCGATTATCCGCTGGTGCTGACGACGGGGCGGCTGCTCGAACATTGGCATACCGGGGCAATGACCCGGCGCTCGGCGGCGCTCGACGCCCTGGAGCCGGAGGCGATCGCGTGCATGAACGCGGCCGAGATGGCGAGATTGAAGCTTGCCGCCGGCGATTTCGTCAAGGTGGTGACGCGGCGCGGGCAGGTCGAACTCAAGGTGCGCCAGGACCGCGACGTGCCGGAGGGCATGGTCTTCGTGCCGTTCTGTTTTGCCGAGGCGGCGGCCAATTTTCTCACCAATCCGCAGCTCGATCCCTTTGGCAAGATACCCGAATTCAAATATTGCGCCGCCCGCGTCGAACCGCTCGAAGGCGCCGGCACGGCCGCTGAATAATTATTTCAACATTGTTATCGAATTTTATGTGTCAAGAGTTTGACAAATTCCAAGTTCGGGCTTATTCGGTTGACTCAACAACAAGAAGCGACGTGCTGCCGGGTTGCCGGAAACGCGGAACAGGATCAGTCAGGAGGCTGCCAGCCAGTTATTTCGGCTGAGGGCATTCCGGATCGAGATGGACCGCCAGGCAATCCGGGGTTTCACCGGGCGAATATGGCGCTATTGCGAGCCGATATTTGCGCAAGGTGGATAAGCCAACATGCCGCTTCGATGCCGGACAGATATATTGGATGCCCGGACAACTTGACCGATTGAATGCGGGCTTTTTTGGTGTCCCGGCGGTGCCAGTTGGTTGAATTTGAGCCTTCCGCGGCTCAAGACTTCCGAGCGCCGGACGCGGAGGCTGCCCGCAGAACTCCTCCCCTTCGATCTTGGGACCGGGTCCCCCCCCTCTCGACCCGGTCCCAGTTTCCTTTTACCCCTTTTTGACGGAGCAGCTGGCCGGTTCGGACCGTTCGCGAGCCGGGGTCCTGCTTGGGGCCAGGCCGGGACGTGATCGGCGCCTCTCGCGGCGCGTGCAAAAAATGCCGGCGCCCCGAGAGGCGCCGGCATTGCCGATTTCTTGCGTTAAAGTCGCGGAATTACTTTTCAGCCGTGCTCAGGCGACGGCCCAGGTATGCCCGGAATTGAGCAACTGGCCGATCTTCTGTTCGACCGAGGCGGTTTCGGCGCGATCCATGCGCGTGCGGGCCTCGAAAGTTTCGGCCTCGCGAGAATAAAGCACGCCGAGCGGCGACGGCATTCCGGGGATCGAATCCAGCGTCGCCAGCATATTGGCCAGGGTCAGATTGTGCTCGTCATGAACGAGAAGCTGCGAGGCATCAACGCCGCCCTCGCCAAGGGAAACCGCCTTGGGACTCATGGTGGCGATGTCGAAGACCAGGCCCTTGTCGCGCTCGGCGCCCCAGATCATCGGTTCGCCGTGAACCAGCTTGAGGGTATTGTCCGGCGCCAGTTTCTTATTGCTCAGCTTGTCATAGACGCCATCGTTGAAAACGATGCAGTTCTGAAGGATCTCGACAAAGCCGGTGCCCTTGTGGGCATGGGCGCGCTTGAGGATGTCGCTGAGGTCCTTCTGCACGTCGACGGCGCGGGCAACGAAAGTGGCGCTGGCGCCGAGAGCGAAGCGGGCCGCGCGCACCGGCTCGTCGCGGGACCCGGCGGGCGTGGTCGGCGAGCGGGTTCCGAGGCGTGAGGCGGGCGAGGTCTGACCCTTGGTAAGGCCGTAGATCTCGTTGTTGAACAGCAGGTAGACGATATCGACATTGCGGCGCAGCACATGCAGCAGATGATTGCCGCCGATGGCCAGGGAGTCGCCGTCGCCGGCGACCAGCCAGGCGTCGAGGTCGGGGTTGGCCAGCTTGGCGCCGGTGGCAAAGGCTGCGCCCCGGCCATGGATGGTGTGGAAGCCGTAGGTTTCCATGTAATAGGGAAAGCGCGAAGCGCAGCCAATTCCGGAAAAGAACACGGTGTTGGCGGGGTCGGCCCCGTTGTCGGCCAAGGTCTTCTGCACGGCGCGCAGAATCGCATAGTCGCCGCAGCCCGGGCACCAGCGCACTTCCTGGTCGGATGCGTAATCCTTGGCGCCGAGTTTGGTCTGTAGGTTCATGTCTCAGCCCTCCACCAGCTCGCGTGCCGCATCGACGATTTCGGAAACCCGGAATGGGCGCCCCGACACTTTGGGCTGCGATTTGAGTTCGCATTGATATTCGGAACGCAGCAGCGTTGCCAATTGGCCGGTGTTCATTTCCGGCACCAGGATGTTGTCGAAACCGGCCAGCAACTGGCCGAGGTTCCGGGGCAGCGGCCACAGGTGGCGGATATGGATGTGGCTGGCTTCGATACCCTGTTCGATCAGGGCGTCGACGGCGCGATTGACGGGTCCGTAGGTCGATCCCCAGCCGACCACGGCCAGGCGGCCGCTGACCGGCCCCAGCGCCACTTCCTGATCGGGTATGTCCCTGGCGATACCGTCGATCTTGTTCTTGCGGTGATCGGTCATGATCTGGTGGTTGTCGGCGTCATAGGAAATCTCGCCGCTGCCATCCTTCCGCTCGATGCCGCCGATGCGGTGCACGCCGCCCGGCGTGCCGGGAACGACCCATGGCCGCGCCAGCGTTTCGGGGTCGCGGTTATAGGGCTTGAAGTCCGCCGGTATGGCATGGCTGGCCGGGAACGGCTCATAGGTGCTGAAATCGGGGATATGCCACGGCTCGGAGGCGTTCGACAGGTAGCCGTCGGTGAGCAGGATGACCGGGGTCATGTATTTGACCGCCAGCCGGCAGGCCTCGATGGCGGTATCGAAACAGTCGCCGGGCGAGCGCGAGGCGACCACGACCAGCGGGGTATCGCCATTGCGGCCCCAGACCGACTGGTAGAGGTCCGATTGCTCGGTCTTGGTCGGCAGGCCGGTCGAAGGGCCGCCGCGCTGGGCATTGACGATGACCAGCGGCAGTTCGGTGGCTGCCGCCAGGCCGATGGCCTCGGTCTTGAGGGCAACGCCGGGGCCCGAAGAGCCGGTCACGCCAAGCTCTCCGGCATAGGAGGCGCCGATGGCGGCGCAGGCGGCGGCAATCTCGTCCTCGGCCTGGAAGGTTGTGACGTTGAACTCCTTGCCGAGCTTGGTCAGCAGGTGGAGCATGTTGGTGGCCGGGGTGATCGGATACGAGCAGAAGGCCAGCTTGAGGCGGGCGAGGTGGGCGCCTGCGACAAGGCCCCAGCTGACCGCCTCGGATCCGGAAATATTGCGGTAGATGCCGGGCGGAATGGCCGCCGGCGGAACGCGGTAGGGATGGATCTCGGGCGCCATTTCGGTGACGTCGCCATAGATATAGCCAGCATCGAGCGCGGCGGTGTTGATGCGGGCGATGTCCGGCAGCTTCGCGAACTTGGTCGCGATCCAATCGACCACCGCGGCCTTTTCGCGCTCGAACAGCCACAGAATGAGGCCCAGCGCCCACATATTCTTGGCGCGCACGCTCTCCTTGTTGGAGACTTCGGCGCCCTCGACGCTCTTGACCGCCGTCATGGTGTAGTCGGTGATCGGCAGGCGCAGCACGCGGTAGGCATCGAGGCTGCCATTGTCGAGCGGGTTCTCGGCGTAACCGGCCTTGGCAATGTCGCGGACGGTGAAGGCGTTTTCATCAACGATGATCAGCGCCCCGGGCTTCACGTCGGCAAGATTTACGATTAGCGCCGCCGGGTTCATCGCCACCAGGACATCAAGCTGGTCGCCGGCGGTGCGCACGACCCTGGCGCCGAAATTGATCTGGAACGAGGAGACGCCGAAAGTGGTGCCGATGGGAGCTCGGATCTCGGCGGGAAAATCGGGGAAGGTGGCCAGGTCGTTGCCCGAAAGCGCGGTGGCCAGGGTGAATTGTCCGCCGGTAATCTGCATGCCGTCGCCGGAATCGCCGGCAAACCGCACCACCGCGGATTCGATCGTTTCGCGCTCACGGCCCATGCCGTCCGGCTTTCCGGGAACCAAGGCGTCCATCATTCAGTCCTCAAGACCTTTATTTGGCGCGCCGTCTGAGTTTACGGCCGCTCATTCCTATGTCGTCGGCCATACTGGAAAAGGCAAGGCCGGTCCATTGAATCCTGTCACCAGGACGAAACAAAACAATGCTCCCAAAGGATGGGGCATTTCGTTATTACGATAACAGATAGTTTACGGCGTGGAAGCCGGTTTCGGCAACGCAAATCTGTGCCGGGGGCGCCCATTCGCGCCTGCCTCCGCCAAAGCCCGGCCTGGTGCGGGCGGTCATGGCCGCGCGGCGGCGCCAGGGTGTTGTCGCTGCTCATGTCGATCGAATCACTGCCTTGTCACCCTTGGGCGAGCGGCTCCATGTGGCCGCGGCTGGCACCACCGGCTGGTTAGCTGGAACCTGCGCCGCGATCAACGGCAAATTCAGCTGGCCGGGTCGTTAACCGAATGCGCGCAAAAGCGCGGGCTTGGCGGCAAAACCGTTAACATTTTTCAAGTTCCAAGCAAAGGAAAAGAAAGGCCATTGCCGGCCACGATTTTTCACTTGATTTGGGGGGCAATATTCCCTATCTCCGTTCTGCCCAAATTCGCACGTGCCTGTGGTCGCGCCAGTTTTTTCGAATTGGGTCAAACGCGCGGCTTAAAGCAACGACGGTCAGGGCTTTTTTGGTCTCTGCCGGCTCTCCATCGGCCGGGGTTACTGAAGAGGCACACCTTCATTGCCGGGACGTGCGGAACAGGGATCTCCCGTTCCAAGCGTTGGCATCATATGAGCCGGGGGCTTTCGCCTTCCGGTTTGTCGGATGTCAAACGGCGCCTTTATCAAACCGCCAGTCTGCTGGCGGGGACAGAATAGGGACTTTGGACCGTTTCCACCGGGTCCGGGGACCTACCTCTGTCCGTATTTGGGAACCGTGTGCGCGGGGAGATACCGCCATGACCGACCGAATCCGAGAATTTCTCGCCCGAAATCGCCCGGAAGGGCCCTGCCTCGTGCTCGACCTCGATGTCGTGCGCGCCAATTACCAGGCCTTTGCCAAGGCCTTGCCGGATACCCGCGTGTTCTATGCGGTGAAGGCCAATCCCGAACCGGAAATCCTCAAGGTACTGGCCGAGCTCGGCTCCTGTTTCGATTGCGCCTCGCGCACCGAGATCGAACTGGTGCTGGCCGCCGGGGCGACGCCCGACCGCATCTCCTTCGGCAACACCATCAAGCGCGAAAGCGACATTGCCCGGGCCTATGAGCTGGGCGTGCGGCTGTTCGCCATCGACTGCGAGGCGGAGGTCGAGAAGGTGGCCCGCGCCGCGCCCGGCGCGCGGGTATTCTGCCGCATCCTGTGCGACTGCGAGGGCGCCGACTGGCCGCTGTCGCGCAAGTTCGGCTGCGACGCGCAGATGGCGGTCAGCGTTCTGGAGCAGGCCCAGCGCCTCGGTCTGGTGCCCCATGGCGTCTCGTTCCATGTCGGGTCGCAGCAGAACAATCCCGATGCCTGGAACGGCGCCCTGGCGACCTCGGCGTGGATCTTCCGCACCCTGGGCGAGCGCGGCATCCATCTCAAAATGGTCAATCTGGGCGGCGGCTTTCCCGCCCACCGGCTGCAAAAGGTGCCGGAGCGCAGCGCCTATGGCCTGGCCATCTTCCAGGCTTTGCGCCGTCACTTCGGCAACCGGATTCCCGAAACCATCATCGAGCCGGGCCGCGGCATGGTGGCCGATGCCGGCATCATCAAGTCGGAAGTGCTGCTGATTTCTCGCAAGAGCGCCGAGGACGAGGTGCGCTGGGTCTATCTCGATATCGGCAAGTTCGGCGGCCTGATCGAAACCATGGACGAGGCGATCCGCTACCGCATCACGACCGAGCGCGACAGCGACGCCACGGCGCCGGTGGTGCTGGCCGGACCGACCTGCGATTCGGTCGATGTGCTCTATGAGCGCAATCCGTATCTGCTGCCGGTTTCGCTCGAGATCGGCGATGAAGTGCTTATCGAGGCCACCGGGGCTTACACCGCGAGCTACTCCTCGGTAGGGTTCAACGGCTTTCCGCCGCTACGTTCCTTCGTGATCTGACGCGCAGGAGAGGCAATCCATCCGAACCGGCGGCGCACAGGCCGCCGGGGCGGAATTCGCTTGCCCAAACCATTCGGCGGGCAGGACGACCAACAGAAAAAGGGGGCAGGGGGATGAGCGAACACAAGACCCATGGCGTCATCACCGGTCCGATCGTCATGATCGGGTTCGGTTCCATCGGCCGGGGCACCCTGCCGCTGATCGAGCGCCATTTCGATTTCGACGCCGCGCGCATGGTGGTCATCGATCCCAGCGACGCGGACCGCCAGTTGCTCGACGTGCGCGGCATCCGCTTCCTTCAGGCGGCGGTGACGCGCGACAATTACCGCGAGCTTCTCGCCCCCCTGCTGACCGAGGGCGAGGGACAGGGCTTTTGCGTCAACCTGTCGGTCGATACTTCCTCGCTCGACATCATGAAACTGTGCCGGGAACTGGGGGTTCTCTACATCGACACCGTTGTCGAGCCCTGGCTCGGTTTCTATTTCGACCAGTCGGCGGGGCCGGCGGCGCGGACCAACTATGCCTTGCGCGAAACCGTGCGCGGCGAAAAGGCGGCCAATCCCGGCGGCACCACGGCGGTGTCGTGCTGCGGCGCCAATCCGGGCATGGTGTCGTGGTTCGTCAAGCAGGGGCTGGTCAATCTGGCCGGCGATCTGGGGCTGGAGTTCGAGCACCCCGAAAGCCAGCAAGACTGGGCTCGGCTGATGCAGCGGGCCGGGGTCAAGGGCGTGCATATCGCCGAGCGCGACACCCAGCGGGCGCGCGACCCCAAGCCGCTCGACGTGTTCTGGAACACCTGGTCGGTGGAAGGCTTCCTGTCGGAGGGCATGCAGCCGGCCGAGCTGGGCTGGGGAACCCACGAAACCTGGCGCCCCGACAATGCGCGGGGCCACGACAAGGGCTGCGGCGCCGCGATTTATCTGGAACAGCCCGGCGCCAATACGCGGGTGAGGACATGGTGCCCGACGCCGGGCGCGCAATACGGTTTTCTGGTCACCCACAATGAGTCGATCTCGATCGCCGACTATTTTACCGCCAGGGAGAACGGCGCGGCGGTGTACCGTCCGACCTGCCACTATGCCTATCACCCCTGCAACGACGCCGTGCTGTCGTTGCACGAGATGTTCGGGCGAGCCGGCATTGCCCAGGAGCGCCACCATATTCTCGACGAGCATGAGATCGTCGATGGCATCGACGAGCTTGGCGTCCTGCTCTACGGCCATGGCAAGAACGCCTACTGGTATGGCTCGCAGCTCTCAATCGAGGAGACGCGCCGGCTGGCGCCCTATCAGAACGCCACCGGCCTGCAAGTGACCTCGGCGGTGCTCGCCGGCATGGTGTGGGCGCTGGAGAATCCGCAGGCGGGTATCGTCGAGGCCGACGAGATGGACTACCGCCGCTGCCTCGAGGTGCAATTGCCCTATCTGGGGCCAGTGAAGGGTTATTATACCGACTGGACGCCGCTCAAGGACCGGCCCGGCTTTTTTCCCGAAAACATCGACGCCACCGACCCCTGGCAATTCCGCAATGTGCTGGTGAAGTAGATCCGGCCGGCGCCGCAGCGGCGCCGAATAACATTTTCGTAAACTCGCCTCCGTGACGGTGGCCAGCCACAATTTCCTCCCTATAATTGCTGTTTAGAACTGCTCGAAGGCATGGGCGCGGTCCCGCGTTCGTGCCGGTTGCACCGGGCGGGGAGGAAGCGCCTTATAAAAAGGGGGCGGACATGGCTGGCAAGGCGATGGCGCGGCAGGCGGCGGAACCGCTGATCGGGCAAGGGCTGATGGCCCGCCTGCGGGCCGCCCGGGAGGGCAGCGAGGCGCTGTGCGCACCGCTTTCCGATGCCGACCAGAGCGTGCAGTCGATGGCGGATGCCAGCCCGGCCAAATGGCATCTGGCGCACACCACGTGGTTTTTTGAGGCCTTCGTGCTGCGCGATCATCTGCCGGGCTACCAGCCTTTCGACGAACGTTTCTTCTATCTCTTCAATTCCTATTACGAACATGAAGGCGCGCGTCATCCGCGCCCGCGCCGCGGCATGCTGACCCGCCCCTCGGCGGACCGGATCCTCGATTACCGCCATCATGTCGAGGCGGGCCTCGACCGGCTGCTGGCCGCGGCCAGTGGCGCCGACGCGGCGCGGATCGGCGAACTCGTCGAGCTTGGCATCAATCATGAACAGCAGCACCAAGAACTGCTGCTCACCGACATCCTGCACCTGTTCGCGCAGAACCCGCTCGAGCCCGCCTATGGCGAGGGCGAACCGCCGGCGGGACAGGCCGGCCCGGTGCAGGCGGACCGCTGGCGCAGCTTCGGTGGCGGTATTGTCCGCATCGGCCATTCGGGCGGCGGCTTTTGCTATGACAACGAAACGCCCGCCCATGACGCTCTGGTCCATCCTTTCCGCCTAGCCGACGCGCTGGTGACCAATGGCGACTGGCTCGCCTTCATGGCGGATGGCGGCTACCGGACCGCAACCTTGTGGTTGTCCGACGGCTGGGCTCAGGTGCAGGGCGAGAACTGGCAGGCTCCGCTCTACTGGCAGGAGGGCGAGGATGGCTGGAGCCAGATGAGCCTCTGGGGGCGTCAGCCGGTCGATCCCCGCGCCCCGGCCTGCCATGTCAGCTATTACGAGGCCGATGCCTTTGCCCGCTGGGCGGGAAAACGGCTGCCAAACGAGTTCGAATGGGAGGTGGCGGCTCGCGAGGTGCCGGTGCGCGGCAATCTGGGATCGTCCGGCCAATTGCGCCCGCTTGCCGCCGGCCACCACGCAAGCGGCGCGCGGCAGATGTTCGGCGATGTCTGGGAATGGACCGCTTCGCCCTATACCGCCTATCCCGGCTTTGCCGCGGCCAAAGGCGCGGTGGGGGAATATAACGGCAAGTTCATGTGCAACCAGATGGTGCTGCGCGGCGGATCCTGCGTCACGCCCGAAGGCCATGTGCGTGCCAGCTACCGCAATTTCTTTTACCCCCATCAGCGGTGGCAGTTCATGGGCCTGCGTCTGGCGGAGGATGGGTGATGGGTGTCTTGAGTTTCAGGCCGCGCAGCGAAACCTTTGCAGCGATCGACGGCACCGGGCCGGACGGCTTCCGGGCCGCGGTCCTGGCCGGCCTGGCCCGCCGGCAGAAAACCATTCCCAGCCGGTTTTTCTATGATGAGCGCGGCTCCATTCTGTTTGAGGATATCACGCGCCTGGCCGAATATTATCCGACCCGGGCCGAACTGGAGATCTTCATCACCGACGGCGCCGAGATTGCGGAATTGGCGGCCGGCTGCCGGGCGCTGATCGAATATGGCTCGGGGTCGAGCCGCAAGATCCGCGCCCTGCTTTCGGCGCTGCCTGAGCTTGCCTGCTATGCGCCGATCGATATTTCGCTGCAAATGCTGAAGCAGGAAGCGGCCGAACTGGCCCGGGATTTCCCCGCCCTGCGGGTGGTGCCGGTCCATGCCGATATCATGGGCGAGGTGGATTTGCCGGCGTCGGTGCCGCGCGAGGGCCGGCTGGCATTCTTTCCCGGCTCGACAATCGGCAATTTCCTGCCCCGCGAGGCCTTTTCATTTCTCAAGCGGGTGGGCAGCAGCGTCGGCCCTGGAGGGTTCCTGCTGATCGGCGTCGATCTGAAAAAGGACGAGGCGACGCTCATCCGCGCCTATGACGATGGTGCCGGCGTCACGGCGGCCTTCAATCTCAACTTGCTGGAGCGGGTCAACCGCGAATTGGGCGGCGATTTCGACCTCTCGGCCTTTGCCCATGAGGTGCGCTACAACCGCGAACGCGGACGCATCGAGATGCACCTGCGCAGCCGCGCCGATCAGCAGGTCACGGTCGAAGGGCAGGTATTCGCTTTCGCCCGCGGTGAAACCATTCATACCGAGAACTCGCACAAATTCACCATCGGCGAGTTTCATCTTTTGGCACGCGCAGCCGGCTATGAACCGCTGCGCTGCTGGAGCGATGCCGAAGCCCTGTTCAGCGTTCACCTGCTCAAATGGGGTGAGACTGACTGACCGGAGGCGCCGCCTGAAGCTGAGCCAATTCGCGCTCGGCGGCCAGGGCGCGGCCGAAGATCGCCCAGGTGGCAAGGGCCGAGGGCGCAAACAGAGCGGCAATGAGCACATAATTTATGTTGCCCGCCAGATGCAGCAATCCGGCGAGCGCCCAGTCGAGCGCGGCGGAAAGGGCGAATAGTTCACCGCCGACGAGAATGGTGACGCTGATCGCGTTGATCCAGATGATGGCGGCGGTAAATCTGTGGAGACGGGAACGCGGCGCGGCGTGATCGCCGCCCGAACCTGGCAATGAAATCGGCATGGCACTGCACCTTAAGGGCACGGACTTTGGCACCTGGGGCGGTGCCTGGCGCACAAGATCAGGACCGCCCGGACGCGATACAAGACCTTGAGCAGGCCGCAGTAAAGATATTTTTTTGCAGGCGCTGGCCTTTGATTTTTCCCGTTCGCCGCAAACCGTTCCTATTCGCCCCAAGCTCTTCCTATTCGCCCCAAGCTCTT
This sequence comes from Rhodobiaceae bacterium, assembly GCA_020441905.1. Taxonomy (GTDB): domain Bacteria; phylum Pseudomonadota; class Alphaproteobacteria; order Rhizobiales; family NORP267; genus JAGRLG01. The sequence goes on from JAGRLG010000046.1 coordinate 83,401, forward strand.
CCTATTCGCCAATGGCGGCGCCTTCGCGGCGCGGATCGGCGCCGCCGCGCAATATGCCGTTTTCAACCGCGATGATGTGCAATCCGCTGGTCATGGCTGGCCGGACAACCTGGTGGCCGTGCCGGGCAAGGCCGGCGGCCAGGGCGTCGGCGGCGGGTCCCGCCTCGACTTCGGCAAGGCCGGTATTGCGGGCGCCGAAATGGGGAAGCGCGGCGGCCTGCTGCGGGTCCATGTCCCAGTCGAGCAAGGCGACCAGCGCCTGGACAGCGTAGAGGATGATGCGGCTGCCGCCAGGCGAGCCGAGGACGGCAAACAGATGCCCGTCGCCGTCGAACACCATGGTCGGCGCCATCGAGCTGCGCGGCCTTTTTGCGCCCTGCGGCCTGTTGGCGAGGGGGCGCCCGGTTTCATCGCGCGGACTGAGGGAAAAGTCGGTGAGCTGGTTGTTGAGCAGGAAGCCGCGCACCATGATGCCGGAACCGAAGGCGGTTTCGATCGAGCTGGTGAGGGCGACAGCATTGCCCTGCCCGTCGACGATCGAGATATGGCTGGTGCCCGGCGTCTCGGTGGTGGTGTCCTTGCCAGGCTCCGCCCTTATGCGTGAGGGCGGGGTGCCAGCCTCGCGCTTTCCCATCGGCCGGTCGGCATCGATGAGGCCGGACCTGGCGCGCAGATAGTCCGGATCGAGCAGGCCGTCGGGAATGACAGCAAAAGCGGGGTCGGCGAGGAACAGGTTGCGGTCGGCGAAGGCGAGGTTTTCGGCCTCGACAATGAGGTGGGCGGCGCGCGGCGCCGGCCCGCCGCCAAGGTCGAAAGGCTCGAGCAGGCTCAATGTCTGGGCAATGGCGATGCCGCCGGAGGACGGCGGCCCCATGCCGCAAACGGCATTCTTGCGGTAGGGCAGGCAGACCGGCGGGCGGCTCAGTGCCGTATAGCCGGCCAGATCGGCGGCGCTCATGGAGCTGGGTCTTCCCGGCGCGCGTGCAAGGGCGGCAAGAATATCGTCCGCTATGGCACCGGAATAAAATGCGCCGGGGCCGGACGCCGCGATGGCGGACAGGGTATCGGCAAGATCCGGGTTCCTGAGGACCTGGCCCATGGGCAGGGCGGCGCCGCCGGCATCGAAAAACAGATCTCTGGCCGCCGGCGAGAAGGCGCCGGGACCCTTTTCGGCCAGCGAGGCCGCGAGGCGGGGCGAAACGCCAAAGCCATCGCGGGCGAGGCGGATGGCATCTGCGAACAGGTCCGCCCAGGGCAATCTGCCGTGGGCCTTGTGGGCGGCATGAAGCATGGCAAGGAGGCCCGGAACGCCGACCGCGGCCGGGCTGGCGGCGGCTTCATGCCAGGAAATCGGCGTGCCCCCGGTGCCCAGAAACAGGGTTTCATCGGCGCGCGCCGGCGCGGTTTCGCGCCCGTCATAGCTGGAAAGACGGCGCTGGCGCGCGTCCCAATGCAGCAGGAAAGCGCCGCCACCGATGCCGGAAGATTGCGGCTCGACCAGGTTCAGCACCATCTGCACCGCTATCGCGGCGTCGATGGCGCTGCCGCCGCGCCGCAGAATGGCGGTTCCGGCCCGTACCGCCAACGGGTGGGCGGCGGCGACCATGAATTTGGCGGCCTGGCGCGCGGGCCTTGTGCCGGCGCCTGGTATCTCGGGAGCGGCGCGCGCGGCCTCGACCCCTGCCCCGGCTGAGTCCTGGGCCACACCGGCCTGGACCGGGCCCAGGAGAAATGCCATGGCGGCCAGCAACGCGGCGCGCCGGAGCGCCCGGATCATGACCATTTCCAGCCCGGCGCTGGCGATGTCCGCTACCCATCGCGGCCGACAGGATTTGCTGTGAATATGCTTTTCCATTCCGACCTTATGCCACAATTATAGTGCCTGTTATGCCAGCCTTGGCGTCCCGGATCCGGCTGAAACCCGATGGAGATGATATGCGATGGCGCGATAATATACGCCGGTTTGCCGCGGTGCTGGCGGCCGGTCTTGCCGTGGCCGGTTTTGCGGCTCCCGCATCGGCCCATCCCCATATTCTCATCACCTCGCGCTCGCAGATCATCGTAGATGGCGGCCAGATCCGCGCCGTGCGCCATAGCTGGACCTTCGATGAGGCTTTTTCGGCTTTCGCCATCCAGGGACTGGACGACAATGGTGACGGCAAGCTGAGCACGGAGGAGTTGAAGCC
>JAGRLG010000047.1 GCA_020441905.1 Rhodobiaceae bacterium
CATCTGCCCCTGGGGTCGAAGGTCCACACCCCGCCAGGATCGGTGCACACGCCTCCGGGTTCCAAGGTGCATCTGCCCCTGGGGTCGAAGGTCCACACCCCGCCAGGATCGGTGCACACGCCTCCGGGTTCCAAGGTGCATCTGCCCCTGGGGTCGAAGGTTCACACCCCGCCAGGATCGAAGGTGCACACGCCTCCGGGTTCCAAGGTGCATACGCCTCCCGGATCCAAAATCCATTTACCCCTCGGATCAGCCGTGAAGATCGTGCCGAGAACCCACCAGCCGCCTGGATCGACGGTCCATTCTCCGGCGGATTCGACGGTGAAACCGCCTGCGATACAGAAGGTTCCGCCCGGTGGCATCGTGATCCAGCCCAATCAGCTCCAGACCCGCTGATCGCAACAGAAACGGGGTAGTCAAATGAATCGCGTGTGTCGCGCCCTCATTCCGGCGGCGTTCCTGCTCGCGGCGCCGATCTTGACCGGGGTTCCGGCAGGCAGCGCTCCCGTCAGCGCACAGGGCAACGCGCAGGGCAACGCGCAGGGCAACGCGCCGGCGGGTCTTTCGACAGACCTTGCCGCCGGCGCGCCTCAACTGCGCACCAATCAGCATTTCGTTGAGGACGTCACCGCTGCCAGCACCCTCGACATCGAGGACAAGGCTGCGGTTTTTGCCTGGGTATTCTCCGCGCTGCCCCAGGAGGTGCGCGTCTACCCCACTGAAAACTATTATTATTTCCGCTTCCATCACCATGGAGTCGAATATGCCGGCAATTTCCGCCTCGCCGCTGTCGACCGCGACAAGGGCGTGCTGCATTTCGCCTATTTCGCCAATGCCAATAATTCCAGCGCCGACGGCGAGATGCATTACCGCCCCCTGACCGCCAGCGACAGCGTCACCGTTCAGCGCAAGAGCCGCTTCGAATATGAAGTCGGCCATGGCGGCAAGAAGGTGCTTTTCCGCCTCAACGATCTGTCCAGCGTCAAACCGCCCGACGGCTTTCTGGCCGCGAACGAAACCTATCTCGGTCCGGTTTTCGACGAATCCGCCATCCGCTTCTTTCTCGTATTCAACAAGGAGCTGAGCATCTTCCACTATCTCCTTGACGAGACTCAGCCCGTCGCCGACGAGTTGCTGCCCAGCGAGGCCGGCGCCAATATCCTTATTGGCCGGCGCAGCGGATTTGCCTTCTTTTTCGACGAGGCCGCGGGCCGCAAGATCCTGATCGGCATCAATGCCGCCAATGTTGTCGCCAACAATTACTATGACGGGCCATTCGACCAGCTGCCGGACAATTTTATCGACGGCGACAGTCTCAGGCTCGCCATCGAGGCCTGGGATCCGGAAATGGCCGGGCAGCTGGATAATTATGGCTATCTGAAAAGCGGCGAAGGGCGCTATCTCATCGGTCCCTACCTGCAATATTCGGATCCTTCCGAACTATCGGCTTTCCAGCAATGTGCCGACGATCCGGACGTCGGGGCGGACCAGCGCGCAGGCTGTTTCGCCATCGCCCCTCACCGCGCGCCCTAAAAAATCCCGCATCATCGCGCTTGCCGGGCCGGCGGACCGGCGCAGCCGGCCCAATGACCGATACACTCTTTGGAATCACACTAATTCTTGTTGGTTTGGTTGGCCTTGACCGCGTGCGCGATTGCGCTATGACTGTGAATGCAAGTCATTTGCAAAAACGCCACCAGCGAGTAACACGCTTTCGATGGCGGGGCCTTGAACCCTGTTGATTGGAGGATCTGATGATCAACCCGACCCTGGCGCGCGCTGCGCGCCGTATTTTTGCCGCCTCGGCGGCAACCCTCGTCTTCGTTTCCGCCGGCCTGGCCGCGGAGGTCAACGTCTATTCCTATCGCCAGCCCCAGCTGGTCGAACCCTTGTTCGAGAAATTCACCGCCGAAACCGGCATCAAGGTCAACACCATCTTCGCCAATAAGGGCCTGATTGAGCGCATCGAGGCGGAAGGCAGGAACAGTCCCGCCGATGTGCTGCTGACCACCGATATCTCCCGTCTCGACCAGGCCGATCACATGGGCATCACCCAGCCCGCCGCCTCGGAAATCCTGGCCAAAGACATCCCCGCTCAGTTCCGCGACAAGGATGGCCGCTGGATGGCCCTGACCCTGCGCGCCCGCGTCATCTATGCCTCGCGCGAGCGGGTCAAGCAGGATGCCATCACCTATGAGGAACTCGCCGATCCGAAATGGCGCGGCAAGATCTGCACCCGGTCCGGCCAGCACGACTATTCGCTGGGGCTGATCGCGTCCATGATCGTCCATCACGGCGAAGAGAAGGCCGAAGCCTGGCTGCGCGGCGTCAAGGCCAACCTGGCCGGCAAGCCGACCGGCAACGACCGCTCCCAGGTCAAGGGGGTCTTTTCCGGCGAATGCGATATCGCGCTCGGCAACACCTATTACATGGGCCTGATGCAAACCAACGACAAAGAGCCGGAGCAGAAGCAGTGGGCCGAGTCGGTCAAGGTGCTGTTTCCAAATGCCGGCGACCGCGGCACCCATGTCAATGTGTCAGGCATGTTCATGGCCAAGCATGCGCCCCACCCCGCCGAGGCCCTCAAGCTGATGGAATTCCTCGCCAGCGACGAAGCCCAGCGCGTCTATGCCGAGGTCAACTTCGAATATCCGGTGAAAGCCGGCGTCGCGGCATCGGACCGGGTCCAGAGCTGGGGCACGTTGAAGGCCGACACGGTTTCGCTCACCGAAATCGCCAGGGCCAGAGCCAAGGCCAGCGAACTGGTCGACAAGGTAGGCTTCGACGACGGCCCCGCCTCCTGACACCCGCCTCCTGGCCCGTTCGCCGCCCGAAAGGCGCTAGCGGAAAAGCGGCGCGCCGGATTGAAACTCCGCGCGCCGTATTTTCCGCAAGGGCGGTCGGCCCCTCGCCTATTCGGCCAACGTTTCCAGAAAGGCCATCAGGGCGGAGATCTGGTCCGGCGTGAATACGAATTCCGGCATGTCCGGGTGGCCCGTCACGATACCTTCGGCCAGCGCTTCGGCCAGTGCATCCAGCGGCCATTTCTGCGCGAACTCGCGCATCGGTGGCGCCCCCATGGCGGCGCTGTTGCCGCTGGCCTTGATCGAGTGGCAGCGCGCGCAGTTCAGTTCCGCCAGCATCTGGCCCTGATTGGCCAGGTCCTGCTGAGCCTGGGAGACATCGCTGGCGCCGGCCGGAACGGCCGCGCAAAATACCAGCGCCGAAGCGGCAATGGCGGCCGCCAGCACCCTCTTGAGTGCCTTACTCATGCGATCCCTCATGTTTCTTCCCCGTCTGCAATTCGCCGCTCTCAAGCTTCCTGCGCGCGGCGGCCAGCGCCTCGGGCGTATCGACATCGAGCAATGCGGCCTCGTTCGCTTCCACTTCGTGCACCGCATCGGCATTGGCGCCGATCAGATGCCTTGCGCCGACATCGCCCTTGACCGAAGCCAGATCGCCGGCGAAGCGGGTTGAAAACAGAACCGGATTGCCCCGCTTGCCGCGATAGGTCGGCACGATGATCAATCGCCCATTTTGCGGCGAAAAAGCGGCGATCAGGCTATCGAGCAGCGCGGCGGATATTCCGGGCATATCGCCCAGGCACACCAGCACGCCGTCGCAATCGGGCGCCAGCGCGGCAAGGCCCGCCTGCAACGACGTCGAAAGCCCATCGCCATAGTCGCCATTATGAACAAAGGCGACCTTTAGGCCGCCCAGCGCCTTGCGCACCTCTTTCTCCATATGGCCGGTGACAACCGTAACCGTTTCCGCCCGGCTTTCCAGCGCCGCCAGCACGGCGCGGCGCACCAGCGGCATGCCGCCGAAATCCTCCAGCAGCTTGTTGGCCGCGCCCATGCGCCGCGAGCGCCCCGCCGCCAGCACCAGCGCCGCCACGCGCGGACCTTCCCTGTCCGGCGCCCGTTCCGTCTCGGCCCTCGGCCGCGGCCGGGTCGGAATTTCCATCAAGAGCCCCCCCGCCCCCATTGCGGTAACGTCGCGCCGCTTCACCGGCAGGTCGGCCAGCAGGCGTTGCAGCACCCAGTCGAAACCGTTTTCCTTCGGACTGCGGGCGCAGCCCGGCGCCCCGATCACCGGCACCGCGCCGATACGCCCGATCAGCAGCAGATTGCCCGGATCGACCGGCATGCCGAAATCCTCGACCACCCCGCCGGCGGCGCGGATCCCCGCCGGCACCATGTCGCGCCGGTCGATGATCGCCGAGGCGCCGAAAATGACGATAAGGTCATGACCAGACGCGGCCAGCGCCGCCGCCGCGCGGCCGATTTCGCCAGCCTCATGCCGGCAGCGGATTTCTTGCCCCGACACCGAACCAAGCGCCGTCAGCCGCTGGTCGAGCACCCTGCGCGTCTTTTCCAGCATCTTGTCGCTGGTGCCCTCGACCCGCGTCGCCACAACCCCGACGCGCCGGGCGCGGAAGGGCGCGACAGCGGCCATCGGCGCATATTTTTTCGCCACTGAAAGGGCGCGCTCCAAGGTGCGTTCGCGCACCGCATAGGGAATGATCTTGACCGTCGCCACCATCTGCTCCGGGCCGACGCGGGCGAAAGGCGGCAGGCTGGCCAGCGTTATCGCTTCGTCGATGCGGTTGAGCCGGGTGATCGCCGAGGCGTCGCACTGAAAAATGCCTCCGCAGCGCGCGAACAGGTTGACGCGGCCGGTTGCCGCCGGGTCCAGGCGCAGATTGGCCCCGCCCAGCGCTTCGGCGAGCAGCGTTGCCGCCTTGTCCTCGTGCACGTCGCCCTTTTCCAGCCTGGCGACGACGATTTCCCGGATCCCGCTATTGGCCAGAACCTCGATATCCTTGGCCAGCAGCACCTGGCCTTTCCGGATCACCCCTTGCGAATGGCGCACCGAATGGGCCGAGATGGCTCCTTCCGCGCGGGCCACGGGCACAGCGCCGAATTTCATGCCGCTTCCCCCGGTCCGAGGCGCAGCGCGGCGATGACCTGGCCCAGCACCGAAACGGCGATCTCCGCTGGCGAAACGGCGCCGATATCGAGGCCGATCGGGGCATGGATGCGCGCGATATCCGCATGCGTGAAGCCGGCCGCCGTCAGCCGGTCCACCCGCTTGGCATGGGTGCGCTTCGACCCCAGCGAGCCAATATAGAAACAGTCGCGCCGCAGGGCATGAATGAGCGCCGGATCGTCGATCTTGGGATCGTGGGTCAGCGTCGCCACCCCGGTATAGCGGTCGATGGCAAGGCCGGGCAGCGCGCTGTCGGGCCATTCGGCCAGCAGCGGCACGCCGGGAAAGCGCTCCGGGGTGGCAAAGGCGGTGCGCGGATCGACGATGGTAACGTCGAAGCCGGCGGCTGCGGCCATCGGATAGAGCGCCTGGCTGATATGCACCGCGCCGATCAGCACCAGGCGCGGCGGCGGCACGAAGACATTGAGGAACACCGCCTCGCCGCCATGCTCGACGGTCACGCTCTTGCCCTGGCGAAAGGCCTTGCGATAGCTCTCGGCCAGGGGCGCGGCGGCATCCAAATGCGATTCCAGAACAAGCTCCTGGGCGCCGCTGTTCAGATTTGTTGCGAGCAATGCGCCGCGCCGCGCCGCCCGCTCTTCATTCAGTATTTTCAGCGTTTCGGGTTTCATGCGCGCTCAGGCCAACGGCTCGACAAAGACCTGGATCCTGCCGCCGCAGGACAGGCCGACCTGCCACGCCGTCTCGTCGGCGACACCGAATTCGATCAGCTTCGCCGCGCCGCTCTCGATCACGCCCAGCGCCTCGGTCACCACCGCGCCCTCGACGCAGCCGCCGGAAACCGAACCCTCGAAATTGCCGTCCTGGTCGATCACCAGCTGGCTGCCGGCCGGGCGCGGCGCCGAACCCCAGGTTGAAACCACGGTCGCCACCGCGACCTGCCGGCCGGCCTCGTGCCAGGCCTGCGCCGTTTTCAGAAGATCAGTCTGCTGTTCGCTCAAATCCCGCCTCCTTGTGCCGGCCGGTCTGGCCGGGCGCCCCGACAGCCGCCCCGCCAGCCGCCACTCCGGCCGCCGCGCCAGGTCCCGCCCGATCGCGGCCGAGCCATATCCTCGGGTCTGCGCCCGCGCCGGCACGGCTGTCAAGCGCCGCCGCCAAACTTGCCATGCTTTCAAGATTGTGCACCGGCCTGAATTCGTCAACATGCGGCAACAGCGCGCGAATCCCCCCCGCCCTGGCCTCGAAGGCGTCATAGCGCAGCAGCGGATTGAGCCAGATGAGGCGGCGGCACGATTTGGCGAGCCGCTCCGCCTGCCGCCCCAGCATGCCGCCTTCCTCGCGCTCCAGCCCATCAGTGACCAGCAGCACCACCGCCCCCTGCGCCAGCACCCGGCGCGACCAGCTGCGATTGAAGGCCAGCAGCGAAGAAGCGATGCGCGTGCCCCCGGACCAATCTTCCACCGCGCCCGAGACTTTCTCCAGCGCCTCGTCGCCGTCGCGCGCCGCCATGTGGCGGGTGATATTGGTCAGCCGCGTGCCGAACAGAAAGGTCGAAACGCGGGGCCGCGCATGGGCCAGCGCATGCATGAAATGCAGCATCATGCGCGAATAGCTGCTCATTGAGCCGGATATGTCGATCAAGGCGACCAGCGGCGGCGGTTTTTCGCGCGGCGCCCGGCGCACCAGTTCGACCAGATCTCCGCTGCGCATGGCGCGCCGCAGGGTGGCGCGGGTATCGATGCTGCGCCCGCGCGGGTGCGGCCTGAAGCGGCGCGTCGCTATCCGCTCGTCGGGCAGCACCAGGGCGCGCACCAAACGCGCCGCCTCGGCGATTTCGCCCGCTGTCATCTGCTCGAAATCCTTGCCCTGCAAGACCTCGCGCTGCGACATCGTCGCCCGCGCGTCGAACTCGGTTTCGCGCCGTCGCGGCGGATCAGGCGCGCCGTCCCGGTCGAAGGCTTGCGCCACCCGCAGGGCGGCGGCCTGGCGCCGCTCCTGACGCGGAGCTGACGGAGCCTCGGGAAGCAGCAATTGCATCATCTTTTCAAGCAGGCCGCGGCGCTGCCAGAAAGTGGCGAAGGCCTGGTCGAACACCGGCCTGTCGGCGCGCCGCGTCACCAGGGAGGCATGCAGCACCCAGTAAAAGTCGTCGCGGCCCGAAACGCCGGCCGCCTGAAGCGCCTCCAGCGCGCCGATCGCCTGCGCCGGGCCGACCCGCATGCCGGCGCCGCGCAGCAGGCGGACGAAATGAATGACATTGTCGGCGAGCCGCCCTTCCCCAGTCCTATCTCCAGGCGGCAGGGGCATCGGCTAGGCCCCCGCGGCCAGCCGCGAGCGCACCTCGTCGATCAGTTTGCCGGTCTGGCTGCCGCGCATGCGCTCGATATCGTCCTGGTATTTGAGCAGTACGCCGAGGGTGTCGGAAACCATGGCCGGATCGAGCGCCACCGCGTCCAGTTCGCTCAGGGCCGCCGCCCAGTCCAGCGTCTCGGCGACGCCCGGCGCCTTGAACAGTTCCTGCCCGCGCAGCGCCTGCACGAAGCCGACCACCTCGCTGGAAAGCCGCGCATGAACGCCGGGCACCTTGGCGCGCACGATGTCAAGTTCACGCTCCGCGCTGGGGTAATCGACCCAGTGATAGAGGCAGCGCCGCTTCAGGGCGTCGTGGATTTCGCGGGTGCGGTTGGAGGTGATGACGACAATGGGCGGGGTCTCGGCGCGGATGGTGCCGATCTCGGGGATCGTGACCTGGAAATCGGAAAGGATCTCGAGCAGGAAAGCCTCGAAGGCCTCGTCGGTGCGGTCCAACTCGTCGATCAGCAGCACCGGGGCGCCCTGGTCATGCGGCTCCAGCGCCTCCAATAGCGGGCGGCGGATCAGGAAGCGTTCGGAAAACACATCCTCCTCCAGCCGCGCCCGGTCGCTCACCCCTTCCGCCTCGGCGATGCGGATCTCGGTCATCTGGCCGGCGAAATTCCACTCGTAAAGCGCCGAGCCGACATCGAGCCCTTCATAGCATTGCAGGCGGATGAGCGCGCGCTCCAGCCCGCCCGCCAGCACCTTGGCGATCTCGGTCTTGCCGACCCCGGCCTCGCCTTCCAGAAAAATCGGCCGTTTCAGCTTCAGCGCCAGATAGAGCACCGTGGCCAGCGCGCGGTCGGCCAGGTAGTTCTGGCCCTCCAGCAGTTTCAGCGTCTGGTCGATCGAGGCGGGCAAGGACAACGTCATTCATGCACTCCCAAGAAATTCCATGGCCCGGAAAGCTGGCGCGGCGGCAGGATCAGCCCCGCCGCCGCGCGCTGGTTCAATTCGGCGCCGCATCGCCTGCCCGCGGCGCCTAGCCCGCCGCCGCCACCGCCCGCTTGGCCATGACGGTGATGAGATGGGCGCGGTATTCGGCGTTGGCATGAATGTCGCTGTTGAGCCCGTCGGCGGGAACGGCAATGCCGGCCACCGCGTCGGCGCTGAAATTCTTGTCCAGCGCCGTTTCCATTTCGCCGACCCGGAACACTCCGTTCTCCCCGGCGCCGGTCACCGCGACCCGCACCCCGCCCGCCGCCTGGGCGACGAAGACGCCGACAATGGCATAGCGCGACGCCGGGTTGCGGAACTTGGTGTAGGCTGCCTTCTTGGCCGCCGGAAACGAGATCGCGGTAATGATCTCGTCATCCGCCAATGCGGTCTGAAACAGCCCGGTGAAGAAATCATCCGCCGCGATGTCGCGATTGGTGGTGTGGATGGTGGCACCAAGGGCGATGCAGGCTGCCGGATAGTCGGCGGCCGGATCGTTGTTGGCCACCGAGCCGCCGATGGTGCCGACAGAGCGCACATGGGGATCGCCGATGCCGCCGGCCAGCGCCGCCAGCGCCGGAATGGCCTTGGCCACCACCGGCGATTTCGCGACCTCGGCATGGGGCGTCATGGCGCCGATGCGCAATGTGCCGCCTTTTTCCGAAATACCGGCAAGATCTCCGACAGCGCCGAGATCGACCAGGTCCGAGGGGCCGGCAAGACGTTGCTTCATGGTTGGCAAAAGGGTCTGGCCACCGGCAAGGATCTTGGCTTCCGGATTGGCGGCAAGGATATGGGCCGCTTCTTCCGCGCTTTTCGGCTGGTGATAGTTAAACGGATACATGGCTAAACCCCTTCTATTCCGCCGCCTGGGGCGCGGAGCCGTTCCGGATCGCCTGCCACACGCGCAATGGCGTTGCCGGCATCTGAATATCGCTTACGCCATAGTCCTTGAGCGCATCGAGAATCGCGTTGATCACCGCCGGCGTCGAACCGATGGTTCCCATCTCGCCGCAGCCCTTGACCCCGAGCGGGTTGAAGGGACAGGGCGTCACCGTCAGCCCGCTGTCGATCGAGGGCACATCGTCGGCGCGCGGCAGGCAGTAGTCCATCAGCGAACCGGTCAGCAGCTGGCCGGATTCGTCGTAAACGCCCTGCTCGAACATGGCCTGGCCGATGCCCTGGGCGACGCCACCCTGCACCTGGCCGTGGACGATGAGCGGGTTGATGACATTGCCGACATCGTCGATGGCGGTGAAGCGCTCGATCCGGGTGAACCCGGTTTCCGGATCGACTTCCACCTCGCAGATATAGGCGCCATAGGGGAAGTTGAAATTGGCCGGATCGAAGAAGGCCTGTTCGTTGAGCCCCGGCTCCAGCGTTTCCAGCGGGTAGTTGTGCGGCACATAGGCGGCAAAGGCGATCTCGGCGATATTCTTGGTCCGGTCGGTGCCCGAAACGGTGAAATTGCCGTTCTCGAACTCTATGTCGCCTTCCGATGCCTCAAGCAGATGGGCCGCGATCTTCTTGCCCTTGGCGATGATCTTGTCGCAGGCCTTGACGATGGCGCTTCCCCCCACCGAAGTCGAGCGCGAGCCATAGGTGCCCATGCCGAACTGGGTGCGGGCGGTATCGCCCTCCACAACCTCGACATTCTCGTAAGGCACGCCAAGGGTGCTGGCCACGATCTGGGCGAAGGTGGTGGCATGGCCCTGGCCATGGCTGTGGGAGCCGGAAAACACCGTCACCGAGCCGGTGGGGTTGAACCGCACTTCCGCCGATTCATAGAGGCCCGCCCTGGCGCCAAGCTGGCCGGCTATGGCCGAAGGCGCCGCGCCGGTGGCCTCGATCGGGGTCGAATAGCCGATGCCGCGCGCCATGCCGCGCTTGGCCGCCTCGGCCCGCCGCTTGGCAAAGCCCTTGACGTCGGCAAGTTCCAGCGCCTTGTCGAGGGCACCGGCATAGTCGCCGGAATCGTAGAGCAGCGCCACCGGGGTCTGATAGGGGAACGCATCGGCGGCGACGAAATTCCTGCGCCGCAGCTCCGCCGGATCCATTCCCAGCTCGCGGGCCGCCGTTTCAACCAGCCGCTCCAGCATGTAGGTCGCCTCGGGGCGCCCGGCGCCGCGATAGGCATCGACCGGGGTGGTATTGGTAAACATCGCCCGCACCTCGGCATGGATCGCCGGGGTGGTGTATTGCCCGGCGAACAGGGTGGCATAGAGATAGGTCGGGATCAGCGGCCCGAATGCCGACAGATAGGCGCCGAGATTGGCCACCGTCGACACCCTCAGCGCGGTAAACCTGCCGTCCTTGTCCAGCCCAAGCTCGGCCCTGGTGACATGGTCGCGGCCATGGGCATCGGTGAGAAAGGCTTCCGAGCGGCTCGAGGTCCACTTGACCGGCTGCCCGAGGCGCCGCGCCGCCCAGCATAGCGCCGCATATTCCGCGTATGGCGGAATCTTGGAGCCGAAGCCGCCGCCGACATCCGGCGCCACGACGCGGAACTTGTGTTCCGCCTGGTTGAGCACGAAGGCGCCGAGCAGCAGGCGCATGGCGTGGGGCGCCTGGCAGGCGCAGTGCAATGTCAGCAGCCCGCTATTGGTGTCGAATTCGGCCAGCGCCGCGCGCGGTTCCATCGCATTGGGAACCAGGCGCTGATTGACGATATCCAGCGAAACGACCTTGGCCGATGCCTTGATCGCGGCATCGGTCGCCGCCCGGTCGCCGATTTCCCAGTCGAAGCATTGGTTGTTGGCCGCCGCCTCGTGAAGCTGCGGCGCGCCTTTTTTGCCGGCGTCGGTGGCCTGCACCACGACGGGCAGCGGGGAAGTATCGACTTCGACCAGTTCGGCGGCGTCCCGCGCGCCCTGGCGCGTTGTGGCGATAACCATGGCTATCGCCTCGCCGACATAGCGCACGCGCCCCTGCGCCAGCACCGGCCAGCCCGGCTCGGCCATGGCGGTGCCATCCTTGTTGGTGATGCCCCAGCCGCAGGGCAGCGAGCCCAGCTTGTCGGCGGCAACATCCTCGCCTGTCAGGACCGTGATGACGCCGGGCGCCGACTTCGCCCTGGAAACATCGACCTTGCGAATCTCGGCATGGGCTTGCGCCGAGCGCACGAAACAGGCATGGGCCTGCCCGGCGCGGTTGAGATCATCGACATATTGCCCCTTGCCGGTGACGAACCTGCGATCTTCGCGGCGCAGGACGGCGGCGCCAATCCCTTTTTCCGTCATGACATCCTCCCCGGGCCATTCCGGCCCTGAATTGTTGGCCTGCCTTGGCCGCTCTGCGGCGGCTTGGCAAAAAAGTCTGCCTCTTTCTATTTCATCGCCTCGGCGCCGGCGGCGATCGACTTGACGATATTGTGGTAGCCGGTGCAGCGGCAGATATTGCCCTCCAGTTCCTGGCGAATGGTCTTTTCGTCGAGTTTGTTTCCCAGCCGCTCCACCATGTCGACCGCCGACATGATCATTCCGGGCGTGCAGAAGCCGCATTGCAGCCCGTGATTTTCGTGAAAAGCCTGTTGCATCGGGTGCAGCGCGCCATTTGCCGCCAGCCCCTCGATGGTGGTGACCGACGCGCCCTCGCACTGCACCGCCAGCCGGGTGCAGGATTTCAGCGCCTTGCCGTCGACATGAACCACGCAGGCGCCGCACTGGCTGGTATCGCAGCCGACATGGGTGCCCGTCAGTCCGATATGGTCGCGCAGAAACTGTACCAGAAGCGTCCGCGTTTCCACTTCGGCCGACACTTCCTTTCCGTTCACCGTCATCGATACGGTTGGCATCGGCTCCTCCCTGAGCAGTGTTTTCGATGCCCCGGTCGGATGCCCGGCGCATCACTTGTTCTGTGTCCTATTCGTCAAGTCTCGCGCGCGTCATTCCGCCGGTCAATACTACCCAGGACCCAAATCGGCTGTTGCCAAGACTTATTTTCATTCCAGGTGATGACAGGGGCGGCGCGGCGCCGCTAAATTCGTCGCCAGCAGGATTCGAGGGCGGGACATAGCGGCAAACCGGGGGCGCAGGGCAGCATGAGCATGGGCATTGCGAGTTCGGAACTGATCGGGCCGCTTTTCGTGCGCCCTCAATTTGCCAGCATCTTTTCAGATCGCCACCGCCTCCAGGCCCTGCTCGACGTCGAAGCCGCGCTCGCCCGCGCCGAAGCCGAATGCGGCGTCATTCCGCCCCAGGCGGCCGAGACGATCGCCGGCAAGTGCCGGGCCGACCTGTTCGACATCGCCGAGCTGGGTGCCGCCACCGCCAGGGCCGGAAACCCGGTCATTCCGCTGGTGCGCGCGCTCACCGCGCTTTGCGGCGAGGACGCCGGTCGCTATGTCCATTGGGGCGCCACCACCCAGGACATCATGGACAGCGCCCTGGTGCTCCAGTTGCGCATCGTCCTGCGCCTCGCCGAAGGCGAGCTCGATGAGTTGATCGCCGCCCTCGCCGCCCTTGCCGCCCGCCACCGCGACACCCCCATGGCGGGGCGAACCTTCATGCAGCAGGCCCTGCCCGTCACCTTCGGCTTTCGCGCGGCGGGCTGGCTGTCGCCCCTGCTGCGCGCCAGAGCCCGCCTCGACGAAATGGCGCCGCGCCTTTTCGCCGTGCAGTTCGGCGGCGCCGTCGGCACGCTGGCCTCCCTGGGCGCCGACGGACTTAAGGTGCAGGCGGCCCTGGCGGGCCAGCTTGACCTCGCCATTCCCGACATGCCCTGGCACGCCGCCCGCGACCGCTTCGCCGAGCTTGCCGCCAATTGCGCCCTCGTCGCGGGCGCGCTGTCCAAGATCGCGCGCGACATCACCCTGTTGAGCCAGACCGAAATC
Organism: Rhodobiaceae bacterium; assembly: GCA_020441905.1. Classification (GTDB taxonomy): domain Bacteria; phylum Pseudomonadota; class Alphaproteobacteria; order Rhizobiales; family NORP267; genus JAGRLG01. Next base: position 13,076 of record JAGRLG010000047.1, read on the forward strand.
GCGGAAGTTTCCGAACCCGCGGAAAAGGGCCGCGGCGGCTCCTCCACCATGCCGCAAAAGCGCAATCCGGTCGGCGCCATTGCCGTTCTTGCCGCCTGCGAGCATGTCGAGGCCCTGCTTCCCGTCATGACGCGGTCCATGGCGGCCGACCATGAGCGCGGCACCGGCACCTGGCATGGCGAATGGCTGGCGCTGCCGGATATCGTCGTCCATGCGGCGAGCGCGCTTGCCACCATGCGCGAACTGGCTGGCGGCCTCGTTGTCGACACGCGGCGCATGCGCGCCAATCTCGACCTTACCGGCGGCCTCGTCATGGCCGAAGCGGCGATGATGGCGCTGGCGCCGGGCCTTGGCCGCCTCGCCGCCCATGACCTTGTTGGCCGTGCCTGCGCCGCCGCCAGCACGCAGGGCAAGCATTTGAAGGATATCCTTGGCGCGGACCAAGCGGTGCGCGAGGCCCTGGGGGCCGGCAGTCTGGAGCAGTTGTTCGATCCGGCCACCTATACCGGACAGGCCGGCGCCTTTGTCGACCGGGTCTTGGCCGAGGCCGCGCGCCAACAGGGCGAGCGCGACAGCAAGGGAAGCCGCATATGAGCGAAACGCGGATAGCGGCCAACGGGACCGCGCTCAACTATAGCCTCGAAGGCCGAGAGGGCGCCCCGGTGCTGATGCTGAGCAACTCGCTCGGCACCAATCTGCATATGTGGGACTGGCAGCGCGAAAGTTTCGCCCGCCATTTCCGCCTGCTGCGCTATGACAGCCGCGGTCACGGCCGCTCCGACGCACCGCAAGGCCCCTATTCCATCGAAATGCTGGGCCGCGACGCCCTTGGCCTGCTTGATGCGCTGGGCATCGAACGGGCCCATTTCTGCGGACTGTCCAAGGGCGGCATGGTTGGCCAATGGCTCGGCGCCAATGCCGGCGAGCGGCTGCACAAGCTGGTGCTGTGCAATACGTCGGCACATCTGCCGCCGCGCGAATTATGGGACGAGCGCATAGCCGCCGTGCTTTCCGGCGGCATGGCGCCGGTGGTTCAGGGCGTCGTCGACCGCTGGTTCACCCCGGCCTTCCAGAATTCGGGCGCCCGCGATGTCGCCAAGGTGCGCGACATGATTCTCGCCACCCCTCCGGCCGGATACGCCGCCTGCTGCATGGCGATTCGCGACATGGACCAGCGCGCCGGCCTTTCGCGCATCGCCACGCCGACGCTGATCGTGGTCGGCGCCGACGACCCGGCAACGCCGCCGCCAATGGGCGAGGCACTCCATTCCGCAATTGCCGGATCGATGCTGGTGTCGCTCAAGGCCGCGCATCTGTCCAATATCGAAGCTGCCGCCGAATTCACCACGACCGTTCTGGAGTTTCTGACGCGGCCCTGATGGCGGCTGTCGCGCCGCCCATGGCGGCTTAACGCTTTCTTTCCCGTTTGCGGTCCAATCTGCGGGCCAGACATCGAACGGGACCGCCATTCATGTTCCTATTCCGCCTTGTTTTCTACAGCCGCAGCCGCATTACCGAACTTGGCAATTCCGTGGCCAAGGAAATGCGCGCCATTCTCGACGCTTCGGTGCGCAACAATCCGCCAGCGGGCCTGACCGGCGCATTGATATTCAACGATCAATATTTCGCCCAGATCCTCGAAGGCGACCGCGCCGCGGTGACCCGCAGCTTCTGCAAGATCGCCGCCGATCCGCGCCACTCCAATCAGGTCATCGTCGAGGCCAAGCCGATCGAGCAGCGCATGTTCACCGACTGGTCGATGGCCTATGCCGGCCATTCCGACGAGATCGACCTGCTCTATCTCAAGCACTCGGTGACCATCGGCCTCAATCCGCGCACCATGACCGCCGCCTCCCTGACCGCCTTCATCGCCGACCTCGTGCGCTCCGACGCCCGCGTCGCCCATACCTCGATCAGCCAGAGCGGGGATGCTATAAGCGGTCCAAGGATCGCGCCGGCCGCCAAGAAAAGCGCCGCCGGCTGATCCTCCCTGCCCCGCAAGCGCAAGGACGGACACCCGGCATGGATGACAAAAACCGCCGCGAAACTGGAATGAAGATGCGCCGCGCCGTGCTTGGCGCCGCCCATGTCGACCGCGCCCAGGGCAAGCTCAGCGATTTCAATGGCGACTTTCAGGATTTCATCACCCGCTACGCCTGGGGCGAAATATGGTCGCGCCCCGGCCTGGAGCGCCACACCAGAAGCCTGCTTACGCTCACCTTGATGATCGCGCTGGGGCGCGAGGACGAATTCAAGCTCCACATCGGCGCCGCCTTCAACAACGGCGTCACCCGGGACGAAATAAAGGAACTGATCCTGCACGCCGCCATCTATGCCGGCGTTCCCGCCGCCAATTCGGCGATGCACTGGGCCGAGGACGCCTTCGCCGCCATCGATGCCCGGGGCTGAGCGGGGTCAATGGGCTGAGCGGGGTCTTTCCCCTTTCGCCGGGACGGCGCCTGAGAGCGGATAGTGTTCCCCGTCCACCATCGCCGCCGGCGATTATTGCGGCAGCCTAGCGCCGGTGATCGCGGAACTGCTGCGGCGTCTGGCCGGAATACTTGCGGAAGAAACGGGAAAAATAGCTCGGGTCGGAAAAATTGAGCGAATAGGCGATTTCGCTGACCGATTGGCCGGTGAATATCAGCTGCCGCTTCGCTTCCACCAGCAGGCGCTGGCGGATGAGATGGCCCGCCGTCACGCCGGTGACCTTCTTGCAATGCTCGTTGAGCCGGTCCGGCGTCATCGCCAGCCACTCGGCATAGGCGCTCAGGTGCCGGGTTTCGCGGAAATTGTCTTCCACAAGCTGGCGCAGCCGGCTGACCGTGTCGTCCAGGGCCTTGGGTTTCTTGGTATTCCAGCGAGAACCGTCGATGCCAAGGCGCGAGATCTCGACAATGAGCAACGCCAGATAAGAGCGGATGGCGATCTGCGAGCCGTCGGGGCCGATTTCGAGTTCCTCGAGAATCTGATGCGCCAGGCCGGAAATCCGCTCCTTGCCCTTTTCGTTGTCCAGCGGCACCACCACCGCGCGCTCCACCGCCGCCAGCCGGTCGCTGAGCGAACCGCTGGTATCGGCAAAGCCGCGAATGACGTCGTCGGTGAAGGACAGCACCATGCCTTCGGTATTGGGGCTGAACTGGTAGGAGTGGACCACGTTCGGCGCCAGCACGATAAGCGTATTCGATCCGAAATCAGTGGTGTTGGTTTCCACCGTCAGCCGCACGCTGCCATCGGCGATATACATGACCTGATGCAGGTAGCGGTGGGAATGGGGATTGATGACCCAATCATTCTCACTGGAACGAACCGTGATCGGCTCAGCATGGATGAAGTCGAATGCCTGCTCGTCGGCAGCTTCGCCATAAAGGTGGAACTGGGGCACTTCCCTCATGGTATCCATCGCTACGACAATAGTCGCAGAACCGCGTTCGGTAAACTGGTCCTTATCGTCCGATAGCGGTTTGCCGGAATGCACCTAACCATTTTCCCCGGCAGCGGGCAGGCGCCGGTATTCGCGGTCGAAATACGCCAGCGCCGCCTCGCCGCCCTGCGATTGCACCGCCACGACGCGGCCGAAAATCACCCAATGGGTGCCGACTTCATTGACCATGAACACTTCGCATTCCAGCCGGGCAATCGCGCCGTCAAGGACGGGCGCCCCCAGGCTGCCAGGCTGCCAGCGCGGATCGGCGAAGCGGTCCTCCATCGCTACCGGTCCGCGGCCGCCGAATCTTTCGGCCAGGTCCTGCTGGCCGGCATTGAGGGTATTGACGCAAAAGACGCCGTTGCCTTCGAAGGCGGCATGCATGCCGCTGGCCTGGTTCAGGCAGATCAGCACCGTCGGGGGGTCGTCGGTCACCGAACAGACCGCGGTCGCGGTGAAACCGCATTTGCCGAAGGCTCCATCGGTGGTCACGATATGGACCGCGGCTGCCGCCCGGCTCATGGCATCGCGAAACTTCGCCGGCTCAACGCCTGCACCCGGTCGCACTCGTGTTGCGGTCATGTCACCCAGTTCCACTTGCGCCGCTCGCTCCGCACCGCCGTCCCCATCCCGGCCCGCGCCCCGCCTCACCAGGATTTCATTTCCGAATCGGCGAGAATTTGTCAGCCTGCCCTGATCCATGGCCGCGGCCTGTCCGCCACCCCTGGATCGCGGGCGCGCGCCAGCAATATACCGGCCCGCGTCATTTGCCCACCCCGCGCGCGGCGCCAGCGGTCACATTGTTCTTGTTTGGGGGAATAAATGAGCGAAAACAAACCGCGAATTGCACAAAAGCAGCCCTACCGGGCCGATCTGGAGGAGAACAGGAACTACGCCTGGTGCGCCTGCGGACGGTCGAAAAAACAGCCTTTCTGCGATGGCAGCCACAAGGGGACCGGGTTTCAGCCGGTCATCTTCAAGGTCGAAAAGAGCGGCGAATACTGGCTGTGCGGCTGCAAACACACCAAGGGCCAGCCCTTTTGCGACGGCACCCACAAGACGCTCTAGGCTCCGCCGGCAACCCGCCGCCGCCGGGGCGCCGCGCAATTGCGGCCAGCAGGCAAGCTTGGTAAGACTGGCGGGACGCGCGAAAGGGGATCGCGCGCCAGGGGGACCAACGGCTTCCGCATGGAATATTTCGTCCAGCAACTGATCAACGGGCTTACGCTCGGCTCCATCTATGGCCTTATCGCCATTGGCTACACCATGGTCTACGGCATCATCGGCATGATCAATTTCGCCCATGGCGACATTTTCATGATCGGTGCCTTTGTCGCCCTCATCGCCCTCATCGCCATCGGCCTCACCGCCGGCGCAGGTCTTGTCATCGTCATTCTGGCTCTGCTGCTGGCGCTGCTCATCGCCATGGCCCTGACCGCGATCTATGGCTGGACGGTGGAGCGCTTCGCCTACCGGCCGCTGCGCACATCGTTCCGCCTGGCGCCGCTGATCACCGCCATTGGCATGTCGATCGTATTGCAGAACTTCGTCCAGGTGACTCAAGGCGCGCGCGTCAAGCCGCTGCAACCCATCGTCACCGGCGGCTACGAGATCATGCGCACCACCACCGAGCACGGCGAATTCATCGTCCTGGTGTCGAATATCCAGATCCTCATCATCCTCACCACCGTCCTGCTGATGGCCGTCTTCGCCCTCATCATCGCCAGGACGCCGCTGGGGCGCGCCCAGCGCGCCTGCGAGCAGGACCGCACCATGGCCGCCCTGCTCGGCATCAATGTCGACCGCACCATTTCCCTGACCTTCGTCATCGGCGCCGCCCTGGCCTCCGTCGCCGGGCTGATGTACCTGCTCTATTACGGCGTCATCGATTTCTTCATCGGCTTCGTCGCCGGCATCAAGGCTTTCACCGCCGCCGTTCTCGGCGGCATCGGCTCGCTGCCCGGCGCCATGCTCGGCGGACTGATCATCGGCCTCATAGAAACCTTCTGGTCGGCATATTTTACTATTGAATACAAGGATGTAGCAGCGTTTTCCATCCTGGTCGTCGTGCTCATTTTCATGCCTTCGGGCCTGCTCGGGCGGCCCGAGGTCGAGAAGGTCTAGGCATGGCGGCCGGTCCGGCACCAGCGCTTGCCGCCGCTCCGGCGCATAGCCTGCGCGCAGGAATAATCGACGCTCTCATCGCCGCCTTCATCGCCCTCGCCATCGCCGCGCCGATCATCGGCCTGCGCACCGTCTCGCTGGAGGGCGGCCTCGCGCTGACGACGCGCTGGGGCGCGGTTGCCATCGCCGTCGCCGTGGTCTTTGCCGGCCGCCTCGCCCTGACCCTGCTGTGGTGGCCGCGGCACAAGCCGGCGCGGCGCGATTCCGCGGGCCGCCGCCTGCTCGCCCGGGCACGCGATTCCGGCCTCGCCGAACGCGCAATGCTCCTGCTGGCCCCGGCGCTGCTGATCTTCGCCATCGCCCTGCCGGCAACGCCCTTCGCCGACCGCTATGTGCTCGATATCGGCATTCTCGTCCTCACCTACATCATGCTCGGCTGGGGTCTGAATATCGTGGTCGGCCTCGCCGGGCTGCTCGATCTCGGCTATGTCGCCTTCTATGCCGTCGGCGCCTATTCCTACGCCCTGCTCGCCACCCATTTCGGCCTATCGTTCTGGATCTGCCTGCCGCTGGCGGGATTTCTGGCCGCCATGTGGGGCCTCATCCTGGGCTTCCCGGTGCTGCGCCTGCGCGGCGACTATCTCGCCATCGTCACCCTGGCTTTCGGCGAGATCATCCGTATCGTGCTGCTCAACTGGTACGACCTGACCAATGGCCCGGACGGCATTTCGCGCATTCCCCGGCCCAGCTTCTTCGGCCTCGAATTCGATCGCGGCGAAGGTGGTTTTGCCGCCTTTTTCGGCATCGGCTATTCGTCCGACCACCGCATCGTCTTTCTCTATTACCTGATCCTGGCACTGGCCCTTCTGACCAATTTCGTTACCCTGCGCCTGCGCCGCCTGCCCGTCGGGCGCGCCTGGGAAGCATTGCGCGAGGACGAGATCGCCTGCCGCTCGCTGGGCATCAACACCACCGCCACCAAGCTCACCGCCTTTGCCACCGGCGCCATGTTCGGCGGGTTCGCGGGCTCCTTCTTTGCCACAAGACAGGGCTTTATCAGCCCGGAGTCCTTCGTCTTTCTCGAATCGGCCCTGGTGTTGGCCATCGTCGTGCTCGGCGGCCTCGGCTCCCAGATCGGCGTCGTCATCGCCGCGCTGGTGATGATCGGCGGCTTCGAGCTGTTTCGCGAGTTCGAGCAATACCGCATGCTGGTCTTCGGCTTCGCCATCGTGCTGATCATGGTCTGGCGCCCGCGCGGCATCATCGCCAGCCGCACGCCCTCGATCTTCCTCAAGGAGCGCAAGAGCATCGGCGCCGAAAGCGTCGGGGAAGGACGCGGATGAGCGCGCGGGCCCAAGCCGCAACGGCGGCGCGCAGCGAACCCGCCGCGCTTGCCGCCGACCCCATCCTCACCGTCGAGCATCTCACCATGCGTTTCGGCGGCCTGCTCGCCATCGACGATCTGTCGTTTTCCGCCGAACGCGGCCAGATCACCGCCGTCATCGGACCCAACGGCGCCGGCAAGACCACCGTGTTCAACTGCCTGACCGGATTCTACAAGCCCACCGAGGGCATGATCACCATGCGCCACGCCGACGGCGCATCCTTCCTGCTCGAGCGCATGGACGATTTCCGCATCGCCCGTAGCGCCAGGGTGGCCCGCACGTTCCAGAACATCCGCCTCTTTCCCGGCATGACTGTGCTGGAAAACCTGCTGGTCGCCCAGCACAACACCCTGATGCGCGCCTCCGGCTATACCCTGGCCGGTATTTTCGGCCTCGCCGTCTACCGCAAGGCCGAGCGCAAGGCGGTGGAGCGCGCCCGTTATTGGCTGGACAAGACCGGCCTACTGGAGCGCGCCGACGATCCCGCCTCGGACCTGCCCTATGGCGCCCAGCGCAGGCTGGAAATCATCCGCGCCATGTGCTCGCAGCCGTTGCTGCTGTGCCTCGACGAACCCGCCGCCGGCCTCAACCCGGCCGAATCGGACGAACTGAACCGCCTGCTGCGGGACATCCGCGACCACCACGACACCTCGCTCCTGCTCATCGAGCACGACATGAGCGTGGTCATGGGCATTTCCGATTTCATCGTCGTGCTCGACTATGGCGAGAAGATCTCATCGGGCAGCCCGCACTTCGTCCGCAACGACCCCAAGGTCATCGCCGCCTATCTCGGCATCGACGACGAGGACGCCGGCACCGGGGGCGCGCCATGACCGGACCGCTGCTCCAGGTCCGGGGGGTCGAGACCTATTACGGCAAGATCCAGGCCTTGCGCGGTGTCGACCTTGATGTCGAGAACGGCGAGATCGTCGCCCTGATCGGCGCCAACGGCGCCGGCAAATCGACCCTGATGATGACTATCTGCGGCAGCCCTCGGGCACGCAGCGGCGCCATTCGCTTCGACGGCAGCGACATCACCGCCGCGCCGACCCATCAGATCATGCGCTCCGGCATTGCCCAGGCGCCGGAGGGGCGTCGCATCTTCCCGCGCATGAGCGTGATGGAAAACCTGCAAATGGGGGCCGCCGTCACCGACATGACCCATTTCGCCGATGACCTGGAGCGCATCTTCGCCATGTTTCCGCTGCTCAGGAAGCGCAGCGGCCAGCGCGGCGGCACGCTTTCGGGCGGCGAGCAGCAGATGCTGGCCATCGCCAGGGCGCTGATGAGCCGCCCCCGCCTGCTCCTCCTCGACGAACCGTCCCTCGGCCTGGCGCCGATCATCGTGCGCCAGATCTTTGCCGCCATCCGCGACCTCAACCGCAAACAGGGGCTGACCGTGTTCCTGGTCGAGCAGAACGCCTATCACGCCCTCAAGCTCGCCCATCGCGGCTATGTCATGGTCAATGGCGCGATTGCCATGACCGGCACCGGCGCCGAACTGCTCGCCCGCGAAGACGTGCGCGCCGCCTATCTGGAAGGGGGGCACGGCTGACATGGGCTATTTGTGGCAAGGCGGCCCCCTGCCCTTCCTCTTCATCACCGTGCTGCTCGGCGGCGGCGCCGCCATGGCGTCCGGGCGCGCCATGGCGCGGGCCTGGCGCCCGTTCTGGCGCCTCATCGCCTACATGCTGCTGCTGGCCGCCGCGGTGCGCTTCTTTCACTTCTCCCTGTTTGGCGGCACCTTGCTGTCGGCCCACTATTTCGCTGTCGATGCTGCGGTGCTGATCCTTGCCGCAAGCGCCGGATTCCGCGTCACCCGCGTGCGCCAGATGGTGACCCAGTATCGCTGGCTCTATGAGCGGTCCGGGCCCTTTTCCTGGCGCCCGCGCGGCCATTAAGGCTGGCGCCGATCCGTAATGCCAACCTTCAGGATTTGTGCAAAAATCGCCCGAAGAACAAAGTGCGGGGCCGCATTGGCGGCGCCCCGCCACCGGAATGAAAACCGCTGGCCCATGAGGCCACAGAAAGGGAGAGGCTGATGAGAAAACTGTTCACGACCGGCGTTGCACTGGCAGCTGTCGCGCTGGCAGCCATGGCACTGGCCGCCGGCACCGCGCGGGCCGATATCATCATCGGTGTCGCCGGGCCGATCACCGGCGCCCAGGCCAGTTTCGGCGAACAGATGAAGACAGGCGCGGAGGCCGCGGTAGAGGATATCAACGCCGCGGGCGGCGTGCTCGGCCAACAGCTGAAGCTCCTCGTCGGCGACGATTCTTGCGACCCCAAGCAGGCGGTCAATGTCGCCAACAAGCTGGCCAGCGACGGCGCCGTTTTCGTCGCCGGCCATTTCTGTTCGTCGTCCTCCATCCCCGCCTCGGAGGTCTATGCCGACGAGGGCGTCATCCAGATCACCCCGGCATCGACCAATCCGGCCTTTACCGACCAGCGCGCCGGCCCCGGCACCTTCCGCGTTTGCGGCCGCGACGACCAGCAGGGCGCGGTGGCCGGAAATTTCCTCGTCAAGCGCTACAAGGACGCCAAGATCGCCATCGTCCATGACAAGACCGCCTATGGCAAAGGACTCGCCGACGAAACCAAGAAGGCACTGAACGCCGCGGGCAAGCAGGAAGCGCTGTATGAGGCCATCACGGCCGGCGAAAAGGACTACACGGCGCTGGTTTCCAAGCTGAAGCAGAACGGTATCGGCGTCATCTATTTCGGCGGCTACCACGCCGAGGCCGGGCTGATCGTGCGCCAGATGCGCGGCCAGGGCATGGATACGGTGCTCATTGCCGGCGACGCCCTGGTGACGAACGAATACTGGTCGATCACCGGCTCGATGGGCGAAGGCACGCTGATGACCTTCTCGCCCGATCCGCGCGAAATCGAAACCGCCAAGCCGGTAGTCGAGCGCCTGGAGGCCAAGGGCCGCGTCACCGAGGGCTACGTGCTCTACACCTATGCCGCCATCCAGGCCTGGAAGCAGGCGGTGGAGGCCGCCGGCAAGACCGATTTCGACGCGGTCGCCAAGGCGCTGTCCTCGGCCCAGTTCGAAACCGTGATCGGCACCTTCGGTTTCGACGGCAAGGGGGATTCGACCCGCGTGGCCGATGCCCAATATGTGCTCTATGGCTGGCATGACGGCTCTTATGCCTACGCCAAATAGCTTTTTGCTCCAGGCGGGATTTATGCGGGCCCGGGATTTCCGGGCCCGCTTCCTTGCGCCCTAGCCGATGGTCGAAAGCGCCGGGAAGGTTTCCAGCAGCCAGTAGGAAAGCTCGCTCATCGACCCGGTGATGAACATGATCCCGGCAATCACCAGCAGGCCGCCCATGACCTTCTCCACCAAGCCGAGATGGCGGCGGAAGCGGACCATGAAGGCCATGAAGGGGCGCACGCCGAGCGCCGCCAACACGAAGGGCACGCCAAGTCCCAGCGAGTAGACGCCGAGCAGGCCCATGCCCTTGAACACGGTATCCTCGCTGGCGGCCACGAACAGCACCGCCGCCAGCACCGGCCCGATGCACGGCGTCCAGCCGAAGGCGAAAGCCGCCCCCATGATATAGGCGCCGGCCATGCTGCCGCCGGCAATCGCGCCCGCATAGCGCGTGTCCTTGAACAGGAAGGAAAGCTTGAACAAGCCGAGGAAATGCAGCCCCATCACGATGATCACCACGCCGGCGATCTTGGCCAGAATGTCGAGATGGCCAACCAGAAGCTGGCCGATCGCCGAAGCCGAGGCGCCCAGCAGCACGAAGACCGAAGTGAAGCCGAGCACGAACAGCATGGCCGCGCCGACGACGCGCGAATAGAGCCCCGCCGGAATCCGGCCCTCGCCGGTCAGTTGGTCCAGCGTCGTGCCGCCGAGATAGCACAGATAGGGCGGCACCAGCGGCAGCACGCAAGGCGACAGAAAGCTGATGATCCCGGCCAGGAAAACCGCGGGGATGGTTACGTCGCCGCCCATCGGGACTCGCATTCCTTGTTTGGCAGCGCGCCGGGCGCGCGATAGACCCCCGATTTACAGCAATCCGGCGCCGCCGCAAGGGGTTCGCGGCCCGCCCTCTCCCGATTGTGATGGCTTGCATTGCGCTGGCGCAGGCGCGATAGATTGGGTTTCCCGCCGACTATCCATGTGGACGCCGCCTCCATGCCAGAAACCGGACCGCACAATCTGATCACCGATATTGCCGGCCTCATGGTCGGAAACGCGGAAGACAAGGACGGATTGAGCGGCACCACGGTTCTCGTCGCCGAAAAGCCCATGATTGCCGCCGTCGACGTGCGCGGCGGCGCGCCCGGCACCGCCGAAACCGAATTGCTGGCGCCGGAATATACCGTGGGAAAGATCGATGCCATTGCCCTTTCGGGCGGCTCCGCGTTTGGCCTTGCCGCCGGCGACGGCGTGCGCGACTGGCTGCGCGCCACCGGCCGCGGCTTCTCGGTGGCCCAGAGCCGCGTGCCGATCGTGCCCGCGGCGATCCTGTTCGACCTGGCCGGCGGGCGCGAGCAGACCTGGCGCGAGGAGCCGCCATACCGCCTTCTGGGCCGCAAGGCGGCGGCATCCGCGGCACGCAAATTTGCCCTCGGCAGCGCCGGCGCCGGGGCCGGCGCCACCACCTTCGACCTCAAGGGCGGGCTTGGCTCCGCCTCGCAGCGCACCCCCGGCGGCTATATGGTTGGCGCCCTCGTCGCCGTGAATGCCTGCGGCAAGGCGACCATTGGCGAAGGCGGCCATTTCTGGGCCGCGCCTTTCGAGATCGGCGAGGAATTCGGCGCCCTCGGCTATCCCGGCACATGGCCTGCGGGGGCAACCAGGCCGCGCATGAAAGGCGCCGTCGCCGCCAATACCACCCTGGCGATCATCGCCACCGACGCCGCCCTCGACGCCGGACAGGCCAAGCGGCTTGCCGCCAGCGCCCATGACGGCATGGCGCGCGCGCTCTATCCCGCCCACACGCCGATGGATGGCGATCTGGTCTTTTCCATCGCCACCGGCGCCCGCCCGCTCAATTGCGGCACCGCCGATCTGGCTGCGCTGTGCGTGGCGGCATCGAACTGCCTGACGCGCGCCATCGCGCGGGGCGTCTACGAAGCATCGCCCGGCGGGCCAAAACCGTCCTGGCGGGAAAATTTCGCCAGGCCCTAAAGATTGCAGGTTATTGCGCCGCCTCAAGATGCGGCCGTGATGGGCGCGCGCCGGCCTCCCGGCGCCACTGCGCGAGCAGTTCTTGCCGTTCGCGCCTTGCCCGCGCCAGATTTGCGGCCTTGACCGGGCCAAAGCCGGCAATGCCGTCAACGGAGGAAGCGATGCGCAGCGCCATGTCGTAATTGGCCGCGTTCAGCCCGGCGAGAACCTCATCGATCAGGGCGCGATATTCGCCGATCAGCGCCCGCTCTTCGCGCCGTTCGCCGCTATAGCCGAAAGGATCGAAGAGCGTGCCGCGCAAAACCTTCAGCTTCGCCAGCAGGCCAAAGGCGGTAAAGATCCACGGCCCGAAGGAATGCTTGCGCGGCCGCCCGCTTGCCGGGTCCACTCGCGAAAAAAGCGGCGGCGCCAGTTGCACCGATAGTTTCGGGGCGCCTTCAAATGCCTGTTGCAGTCGGGCGCGGAACTCCGGCGCGCCGTAGAGCCGCGCCACTTCATATTCGTCCTTATAGGCCATGAGCCGGAACAGTCCCTCGGCGACCATGCGGGTCAGTGCCAGGCCGCGCCCGGCGATCATCTGGTCGCCGTCGCGCACCTTGCCGGCAAAGCGCGTGAAGGCGGCGGCGTAGGCGTCGTCCTGATAGGCCAACAGCTCCTTGGCGAGAAAGCCGATGCGCTCGTCGAGCGGCACCGATTTCGGATCGGGGGCCGGGGCGCCCGGCGCGAAGGCCGGCACGCCGCCAGCCAGCAGGCGGCCTGCGGAAAATGCTGCCAGGTTGGTTTTGACCGCCACGCCGTTGAGCCCGATCGCCCGCTTGATCGCCGCCACCGATAGCGGCAGCAGACCCTTCTGCGCGGCGAAGCCGGTCAGCAGCATATTGGTATAGAGCGTATCGCCGAACAGACGCCGCGACAGGGCGGAGAAGTCCTCGATCCAGCTTTCGCGGGACGATCCCTTCACCGCGCCGGCCAGATCGGCGGGGTCGAAAGCCTGTTTCTGGTGCAGGGCGAAATCGGAGGTCGGCGCCACCGCGCTGTTGATGGCGCTCCTCGTGCGCCGGCGGCTGGCCAGCGCCAGCACAGACGGGTCGCTGGCCACCACGGCGTCGGCGGCGAGCAGCACGTCGAGCATGCCTTTCGGCACCTCCGGTCCCCGCAGTGTCGCGCCCATCGGCGCCAGGCGGATCTGCGAGGTGACGGGGCCGCCCTTCTGCGCCAGGCCGGTAACATCGAGCGTCAGCACGTCCAGCCCTTCCAGATGCGCCGCCATGGCGATGATCGCCGCCGCCGTGGTGACGCCGGTGCCGCCAATGCCCGCGATGAGCACATTTTGCGGAACACTGGTGAATTTGGGCGCCGGCGCCTTCAGCCCGGCAATTCGTGCCTCGATGCCGATCTCGCCCGCGCCGCGCCGCAACTGGCCGCCGCGCACTTCGACAAAGCTGGGGCAAAAGCCCTTGACGCAGGAAAAATCCTTGTTGCAGCTCGACTGGTTGATCTGCCGCTTGAGGCCGAATTCGGTCGCCAGCGGCTCCACCGAAATGCAGTTGGATTGCTGCGAGCAGTCGCCGCAGCCCTCGCACACCCGCTCATTGATGAAGACGCGAAGATCGGGATCGGGATAGGCGCCCTTACGGCGGCGGCGGCGTTTTTCAGCGGCGCAGGTCTGGTCATAGATGATGACCGAAACGCCCGGATACTCGGCGAATTCCTTCTGCACCGCCATCAGTTCCCCGCGCGGGCGGGGATCAAGCCCGTCGGGGAGCAGCGTGCCCTCATGGCGCGCCGGATCCTCGCTGACCAGGGCGATCTTCCCGATGCCTTCGGCGGCGAGCTGGCGGGCGAGATGGGACACCGAGAACGGCCCTTCCACCGCCTGGCCGCCGGTCATCGCCACCGCGTCGTTGTAGAGGATCTTGAAGGTCACCGGCGCCTTTGCCGCCAGCGCGGCGCGGATCGCCAACTGCCCGGAATGGTAATAGGTGCCATCGCCCAGATTGACGAAGACGTGTTTTTCATTGGTGAAGGGAAACTGGCCGAGCCAGGCCACCCCCTCCCCGCCCATCTGCGCCGAACCGTCGGTGGTGCGCCCCGTCAGGTCGGTCATGACGTGGCAGCCGATGCCGGAAAAGGCCCGCGCGCCGTCCGGCACCCGCGTGCCCGTATTGTGCGGGCAGCCGGAGCAGAAGAAGGGCGAGCGCACCGTGATCGGCTTCAGCTCCCTTGCCCGGAGTTCGCGCGCCGCGATGCGCGCGCCGGCGCGCACGGCACCTTCGCCCAAAAGCTTGGCGGGCAGGAAATCAATCAGCGCGCGCGCCAGTTCGCCCGGCCCCAATTCTCCGGTTTCGGGAAGCAGCCGCCCGCCTTCGGGCGTCAGCTTGCCCCAAATTTGCGGGCGCCGCCCCGCGGGCCAGTGATAGGCCTGCTCCTTGATCTGCGCCTCGATCACACCGCGCTTGTTTTCGACCACCAGAAGCCGTTCCAGCGGCTGAGCGAATTCCGCCAGTCCCTGCGGCTCCAGCGGCCAGGGCATCGCCACCTTGTATACGCCAAGCCCGATTTGAGCCGCCGCGGCGCCATCGATGCCAAGCAGTTCCAGGATCTGCATCAGGTCGCTATAGGCCTTGCCGCTGGCGGCGACGCCGAAACGCGGCCGCGGCGCGCCGAAGCGCACGCGGTCGAGCCGGTTGGCTCTGGCAAAGGCGCGCACCGCCGGCAGCTTGACCTCGCGCATCAGCACCTCGGTATCGAGGCGGATCTGAAGCAGCGGCAGCCTGTTGAGATCCTGTGCCGCGCGCGGATCGGGATCACCGCGCGGAGTGCGGATTTTCAGCCGCTCGGGCCCAACGCTGATGATGCCGGAGGAATTCATGGTTTCGGAAATGGCGATCAGCGCCGCCCACACGCCGGCAAAGCGCGACAGCGCGATGCCGATCAGGCCGTAATCCAGGACCTCCTGGAGATCGGACGGGCAAAGCACCGGGATTTCCCAGTCGGCGAAGGCCAGTTCGCTGTGGCTGGGCAGGCTGGAGGACTTGGCCAGATAATCGTCGCCCGCCACCGCCAGCACGCCGCCCAGCGGCGCCGTGCCCGACATATTGGCGTGGCGGAACACATCGCCGCAGCGGTCGGCGCCGGGCGCCTTGCCATACCAGATGCCGAAAACGCCCTGCACCCGGGCGCCGGGATGCAGCCCCACCTTCTGGGTGCCCCAGATCGCCGTGGCCGCCATGTCCTCATTGGTGCCGGGCTGGAAGACGACGCCGTGCTCGTCGAGAAAGGATCTTGCCGCCGCCAGCTGCTGGTCATAGCCGGCCAGCGGCGAACCGCGATAGCCGGATATGTAGCCGGCGGTGTTCAGCCCCGCGGTGCGGTCGGCGCGGATCTGGTCGAGCGGCAGGCGCACCAGCGCCTGGATGCCGGTCAGATACACCTGGCCGACCCCCTGGCGGTACTTGTCGTCCAGCGTCACGGTCTTGAATGGGGCGTTCATCTTGCCAATCTCCAGATCACAATCTGGTATGGCTCTAAATTGTAGCGCAGCTGGCAGGAAAAAGTGTGCTATAATGCTGAATTACCCGCCAACAACAGATGAAATTTTTCACCTATGGCGCTAGCAATGGAAAATATTTCCATAGACCCGGTGGACCTCAAAATTCTGAAACATCTTCAGGAGGATGCCTCCGCCACCGTGGCCGACATCGCCAAGGCCGCCGGCATTTCGCCCACTCCCTGCTGGCGGCGCATCCGCCGCCTGCGCGAGAGCGGCATCATCCGCGCCACCGTGGCCCTGCTCGACGGCGAAAAGCTGGGTTTCGGCTTCATCGCCTATGCCATGGTCAAGCTGTCGGCGCCCAACGCCGCCAATATGGAGAAATTCGAGCGCACCCTGCGCGCCTGGCCGGAAGTGACCACCTGCCACCGCATCACCGGCGCGGTCGACTATCTGCTCAAGGTGGTGACCGCCGACATGCATGCCTATGACGAGTTCCTGCGCCACCGCCTACTCGAAATCGCGCTGGTTTCGGAGGTACAGAGCCGCATCGTGCTGTCCACCGTCAAGGACACCACCGCCCTGCCCATTTCCCGCTGATGCGCAGGTCCGGGCCGCGCCCTCGGGCCTGTCCATTGCGCATGCGCGCCTGAAATGCTACCCGACAGACCCGTTCGCCGCGCATTCTCAGCGCAAATAGGGAGGCAGCCATGGCGCGCCCGCTTGCAATCGCCCCGTCGATCCTTTCGGCCGATTTCGCGCGCCTTGGCGAGGAGGTCGAGGCCATCGACCGCGCCGGCTGCGACTGGGTCCATGTCGATGTCATGGACGGCCATTTCGTGCCCAACATCACCATCGGCCCGCTGGTGGTCAAGGCGCTGCGCCCGGTGACGAAAAAGATCCTCGACGTTCATTTGATGATCGCCCCCGCCGACCCCTATCTGGAGGCCTTCGCGCAAGCCGGCGCCGATATCATCACCGTCCATGCCGAGGCCGGCCCCCATCTCGACCGCTCGCTCCAGGCTATCCGCGCCATGGGCAAGAAGGCTGGCGTTTCGCTCAACCCCTCGACGCCGGAAAGCGTGCTCGAATATGTCCTCGACCGCATCGATCTGGTGCTGGTGATGTCGGTCAATCCCGGCTTTGGCGGCCAGAGCTTCATTGAAAGCTCTATCGCCAAGATCGCTCGGCTGCGCGACATGATCGGCGCCCGCGACATCGATATCGAGGTCGATGGCGGCGTGACGCCGGAAAATGCCGGCCGCATCGCCGCCGCCGGCGCCAACGCTCTTGTTGCCGGCTCCGCCGTCTTCAAGGGCGCCAGCGAAGCGGCCTACAAGGCCAATATCGGCGCCATTCGCGCCGCCGCCTCCGGCGCCATTGCCGCCTGACCCGTTCAAGAGTTCAATACGCGCCAAAAACGCGCTAGATCAGCACCGCATTCAAGATTTCAAGTCCGGGAAGACACCATGATACCGCGCTATTCACGCCCGCGCATGACCGCGCTTTGGGAGCCTGAAGCCAAGTTCCGCATCTGGTTCGAGATCGAGGCCCATGCCACCGACGCCCTGGCCGAGCTTGGCGTGGTGCCGAAAGAGGCCGCCCGGACCATCTGGGACAAGGGCGGCAAGGCCACATTCGACATCGCCCGCATCGACGAGATCGAGCGCGAGGTCAAGCACGACGTCATTGCCTTCCTCACCCATTTGTCGGAAATCGTCGGCCCCGACGCCCGCTTCGTCCATCAGGGCATGACTTCCTCCGACGTGCTCGACACCTGCTTCAATGTCCAGTTGACGCGCGCCAGCGACATCCTGATCGAGGATCTCGATGAACTGCTCGCCGCCATCAAGAAGCGCGCTTATGAGCACAAGGACACGGTGTGCATCGGCCGCAGCCACGGTATCCATGCCGAGCCGGTCACCTTCGGCCTCAAGATGGCGGAAGGTTTTGCCGAATTCACCCGCGCCAAACAGCGCCTCGTCGCCGCGCGGGAGGAAATCGCAACCTGCGCCATTTCCGGCGCCGTCGGCACCTTCGCCAATATCGACCCCGCCGTCGAAGCCCATGTCGCCCAAAAGATGGGCCTTGCCGCCGAGCCGGTCTCGACCCAGGTCATCCCGCGCGACCGCCATGCCATGTTCTTCGCCACCCTTGGCGTCATCGCCTCGTCGGTGGAGCGCCTCGCCGTCGAGATCCGCCATTTGCAGCGCACCGAGGTTCTGGAGGTGGAGGAATATTTCTCCCCCGGCCAGAAGGGCTCCTCGGCCATGCCGCACAAGCGCAATCCGGTCCTGACCGAGAACCTGACCGGCCTCGCCCGCATGGTGCGCGCCTATGCCCTCCCCGCCATGGAGAACGTCGCCCTGTGGCACGAGCGCGACATCTCGCATTCTTCCGTGGAGCGCATGATCGGCCCGGACGCCACCATCACCCTCGATTTCGCGCTTGCCCGCCTCACCGGCGTCATCGACAAGCTGCTGGTCTATCCGGAAAACATGGTGCGCAACATGGACCGCCTCGGCGGCCTCGTGCATTCCCAGCGCGTGCTCCTCGCCCTGACCCAGAAGGGCGCCAGCCGCGAGGACGCCTACCGCCTGGTGCAGCGCAACGCCATGAAGGTGTGGCGCGGCGAGGGCAACTTCCTCGATTTTCTTAAAGAAGACCCGGAAGTCGCCAGCCTGATTCCGAAATCGGAACTCGAGCCCCTCTTCGACCTTGGCTACCACACCAAGCATGTCGGCACGATCTTCCAGCGGGTGTTCGGCGAATAGACTTTGGCGTACCCACCGCACCTGCCTAAGGTCGAATTTTCCAGCCGCCCTGCAGGCGATACAATTGCCGGCATGAACGCACCGCCGGATTTTGAGCGGCGGCCCGACCGGGCCGAAGTGCTCGTGTTTCCGCCGCTGGTACCAGTAGCCGGCATCGCGGCCGGCTTTGTCCTCAACTGGCTGCACCCGATGCCGTTTCTCTCGGCCCAGACGGCCTCCTGGCTCGGCCCCGTCGCCATTGCCTGCGCCGTGCTGCTGGCGCTGTCCGCCGCCTATTCCCTCCACCGCGCCGACACCACCATCGACGTGCGCGGCAAGACCACCCGCATCACCGCCGCCGGGCCGTTCCGCTATTCTCGCAACCCGATCTATCTGTCGATGATCCTGTTCCAGCTCGGCATCGGCGCGCTGGTCAACTCGCTGTGGATCTGGAGTCTTGCCATTCCCGCCATCCTCGTCCTGCGCCACTGCGTCATTTCGCGCGAGGAGAGCTACCTGGAGGCCAAATTCGGCAGCGAATACCGGCGCTACCGGGAAAAGGTGCGGCGCTGGGTCTAGGCGCCCTCGCCCCGGGCCGCGTCCAGCATGGCCTTCGAGCCGGCGGCGAGATATTTGGCGTCGCTCGCGACAGCGATGAAGGAAAAGCCCATTTCGCGGTAGATCCGCGCCAGTTCCGGCGTATTGGCGAAAATTCCCGGCACCACATTGTGGGCAGCGCATTTGCGCGCGATCTGGCCCAGCGCCTGGCGCACCTCGGGGCGCGCCGGATCGGCCGCCGCGCCCTTGGTCAGGGACACCGAAAGATCGTTGGGGCCGACGAAAATGCCGTCGATCCCCGGCGTCGAGCAGATCGAATCGATATGCTTGAGCGCCAGCGCCGTTTCCACCATGGCGAAGGACAGGACCAGCTCGTTGGCCCGGGCGAGATAGTCCTCCCGCTCCATGCCCAGCACCTCGAGCGCGCGCATCGGCGCCCAGGAGCGCTGGCCGAGCGGGGGATATTTTGCGGTGCGCGCGAAGGAGGCCGCCTCCTGGCCGGAATTGACCATGGGGCATATCAGCCCCAGGGCGCCGCAATCGGCGGCACGCCCGGTCAGGCCGTCCTCGCCAAGACCTATCCGCACCATGGCGGCGGCCCCGGCCGCTGCGGCCTGGGCAATGCCGTCCCTGAGGGAAGCAAAATCGCCATAGCCGTGCTGCATGTCGATGACCACGGCGTCCCAGCCGCTGCGCGCCAGCGCCCCGGCTATGTCGGCGCAAGGCATCGTCACCCAGGCCGAATAGAGCGTTTCGCCGGCGGCAAGCCGGGATTTGAGATCTGGCGCGGCCATCGCGGGGTGAAACGAAGGGCCGGCGCTTCCCGCCAGCCCCCGTGTCTTCAGCCCTTGGTCTGGATCTGGGCCACCGCTTCGGCCATCAGTTCATCCATGGTGCGGCGGATCTGGTGGTCGGTCTGCTCGACCTTCTTGGCGTCGAAATCGGCCCGCACCTTGCGGAACACGTCTTCATCGCCCGGCTCCTCGAAATCGGCCTTGACCACGGATTTGGCATAGTCGCTGGCGGCATCGCCGCTCAGGCCCAGCTTTTCCGCCGCCCACAGCCCGAGCAGCTTGTTGCGCCGCGCCGTCGCCCTGAACCGCAACTCCTCATCATGCGCGAACTTGGCCTCGAAACCTTCTTCGCGCTTGTCGAATGTGTTCATATCTCGCCTTCCGTCAAAATACGTCCGCACTGCGCGGCTGCCACCCCTGCCGGGTGGTCTGTCAGGCGCGCCGAACAGCGCCTGATCGCCGGATTTCCCAATAACTTGCATAGCCCGCGCCCCGGCCTAAATCAACTGTGCTGGCGGCTTGCGCGCATCCATTGTGCGAGGGCCGCCAATCGGCTAGTTTGCACGCCATCCGGCGACGATTCCGTGCCGGACCGGGCCGCGAGCCGCACCAGGTGCCGATTTTCAGCACCACACCGCTGGCTGGCACCCCTTTCCAATTTGCCGGGAGACAGGTTCATGAATCGCCGTCGACGCATTTACGAGGGCAAGGCGAAAATTCTCTATGAAGGCCCCGAGCCGGGAACCCTGGTTCAGCACTTCAAGGACGACGCCACCGCCTTCAACAAGAAGAAGCATGCGATCGTCGACGGCAAGGGCGTGCTCAATAACCGCATTTCCGAATATGTCTTCGAGCGTCTCAACGAGATCGGCGTGCCGACCCACTTCATCCGCCGCCTCAATATGCGCGAACAACTGATTCGCGAAGTTGAGATAATCCCGCTCGAGGTCGTCGTGCGCAATATCGCCGCCGGCTCGCTGTCCAAGCGCCTCGGCATCGACGAGGGCACGCCGCTGCCGCGCTCGATCATCGAGTTCTATTACAAGAACGACGAGCTCGACGACCCGCTGGTCGCCGAGGAGCACATCACTGCCTTCGGCTGGGCCGGGCCGCAGGAGATCGACGACATCATGTCGCTGGCCCTGCGCATCAACGATTTCCTCTCCGGCCTGTTTCTCGGCATCGGTATCCGCCTCGTCGACTTCAAGATGGAGTTCGGGCGCCAATACGAGAACGACATGGTGCGCATCATCCTCGCCGACGAGATCAGCCCCGATTCGTGCCGGTTGTGGGACATCGAAACCAGCGACCGCATGGACAAGGACCGTTTCCGCCGCGACATGGGCGGGCTGATCGAGGCCTATACCGAGGTCGCGCGCCGGCTCGGCATCATGATCGGCCAGGAGCAGGAGCGCCCCGGCGGCCCGGTTCTGGTCAAGCATTAAGGAATCCCGGCCCGTCGCGGCCGCGAAATACGGAGCGCAAGGCGTGAAAGCGCGGATTACGGTTACATTGAAGACAGGCGTCCTCGACCCCCAGGGCAAGGCCATCGAGCATGCCCTTTCCGCCCTCGGCTTTTCCGGCGTCGGCGGCGTGCGCCAGGGCAAGTTCATCGAAGTGGAGCTTGCCGAAAAGGACGAAGGCAAGGCCCGCGCCGCGGTGTCGAGCATGTGCGAGAAGCTGCTCGCCAATACCGTGATCGAGAACTACGCCATCGACCTCGTCGACTAGCCGCCGGAAGCCCGCACGATGAGCCTGAGAGCCGCAATCATCCTGTTTCCCGGCATCAACCGCGAACGCGACATGGCGATTGCCGTGCGCGCCGTCACCGGCATCGAGCCGCACATCGTCTGGCACCGCGAAAGCACCCTGCCCGCCACCGATGTCGTCATCATCCCCGGCGGCTTTTCCTTCGGCGACTATCTGCGCTGCGGCGCCATTGCCGCGCGCTCGCCGGTGATGGCCGATGTGGCGGCGAAGGCGAAATCCGGCATGCCGGTGCTTGGCATCTGCAACGGCTTCCAGATCCTCACTGAAGTCGGGCTGCTGCCTGGCGCCCTGATGCGCAATTCCGGCCTCAAATTCATGTGCAAGGACGTCCACATGCGCGTCGAGCGCGGCGATACCCGCTTTACCTCCCATTACACCAGGGGCCAGGTCATCCGGGTACCGATCGCCAATGGCGACGGCAACTATTTCGCCGATGCGGAGACGATCGCGCGGCTCGAAGGCGAAGGCCGCGTGCCTTTCCGCTATTGCGATTCAGACGGCAATGTAACACCCGCCGCCAACCCCAACGGCTCGCTCAACAATATCGCCGGCATCCTCAACGAGGCCGGCAACGTGCTCGGCATGATGCCCCACCCGGAAGACCTGATCGACCCGCTGCTTGGCGGCACCGACGGCCGGCCGCTGTTCGAAAGCCTGCTGGAGGCAGCGGCGTGATTCCCAATTCCGTAGAGATTACCCCCGAACTGATCGCCGAACATGGCCTCAAGCCGGAAGAATACGACAAGATCCTCGCCCTGATCGGGCGAGAACCGACCCTCACCGAGCTTGGCATCTTCTCGGCGATGTGGAACGAGCACTGTTCCTACAAGAGCTCGAAGAAATGGCTG
This sequence comes from Rhodobiaceae bacterium, assembly GCA_020441905.1. Taxonomy (GTDB): domain Bacteria; phylum Pseudomonadota; class Alphaproteobacteria; order Rhizobiales; family NORP267; genus JAGRLG01. Next base: position 35,380 of record JAGRLG010000047.1, read on the forward strand.
CGCACCCTCCCGACGACTGGTGAGCGCGTCATCCAGGGGCCGGGCGAGAATGCTGGCGTCGTCGATATCGGCGACGGCCAGGCCGTGGTCTTCAAGATGGAGAGCCACAACCACCCCTCCTTCATCGAGCCTTTCCAGGGCGCGGGAACCGGCGTCGGCGGCATATTGCGCGACGTCTTCACCATGGGCGCGCGCCCCATCGCCTCGCTGAATGCGCTGCGTTTCGGCGCGCCGGACCACCCCAAGACCCGCCACCTGGTTTCGGGCGTCGTCGCCGGCATCGGCAATTACGGCAATTCCTTCGGCGTGCCCACCGTCGGCGGCGAGGTCAATTTCCATCCCCGCTACAACGGCAATATCCTCGTCAACGCCTTTGCCATCGGTTTGGCCGACGCCGACAAGATCTTCTATTCCAAGGCCGAAGGCGTCGGTCTACCGGTCGTCTATCTCGGCGCCAAGACCGGGCGCGACGGCATTCACGGCTCCTCCATGGCCTCGACCGAGTTCAACGAGGACGCCGAGGAAAAGCGGCCCACCGTCCAGGTCGGCGACCCCTTTACCGAAAAGTGCCTGCTCGAAGCCTGCCTCGAACTGATGGCGTCCGGCGCTGTAATCGCCATCCAGGACATGGGCGCGGCGGGCCTCACCTGCTCGGCGGTGGAAATGGGCGCCAAGGGCAATCTCGGCATCGACCTCGACCTCGATGCCGTGCCCTGCCGCGAGGACGGCATGAGCGCCTATGAGATGATGCTGTCGGAAAGCCAGGAGCGCATGCTCATGGTGCTGCGCCCGGAAATGGAAGGCGAGGCAAAAGCCATCTTCGACAAGTGGGATCTCGATTTTGCCATTGTCGGCAAGACCACCGACACCTTGCGCTTCACCATCCGCCACCAGGGCGAGGTGGTGGCCGACCTGCCGATCAAGGAACTGGGCGACGAGGCGCCGGAATATGACCGGCCATGGAACGCGCCGCCCGCGCCCGCTCCGCTCCCGGCCGCCGACGTGCCCGAGCCCAACGATTACGGCCAGGCATTGCTGAAAATCGTTGCCTCGCCCGATATGTGCTCCAGGCGCTGGGTCTGGGAGCAATATGACCATCTGATATTGGGCGCCACCATCCAGCGCCCCGGCGGCGACGCCGCCGTGGTGCGCCTCGATGGCGCCGCCGACGGCTCCTACAAGGGTATTGCCGCCACCGTGGATGTCACCCCGCGCTATTGCGAGGCCGACCCCTTGCAGGGCGGCCGCCAGGCCGTGGCCGAAGCATGGCGCAACCTGACCGCCGTTGGCGCCGACCCCCTTGCCGTCACCGACAACCTGAATTTCGGCAATCCGGAAAAGCCGGACATCATGGGCCAGTTCGTCGCTTGCGTGAAAGGCGTCGGAGAAGCCTGCCGCGCCCTCGATTTCCCGGTCGTTTCGGGCAACGTCTCGCTCTATAACGAAACCAATGGCGAGGCCATCCTGCCCACCCCGGCCATCGGCGCCGTCGGCCTGATGCCCGACGTGCGGGCCATGGCGACGATCGGCCTCAAGGAGCAAGGCGACGCCGTGCTGCTCATTGGCGGCGCAGGGTCCCATCTCGGCCAATCCATTTATTTGCGCGAGATCCTCGGCCGCGAGGACGGCCCGCCGCCCGCCGTCGATCTGGCGGCGGAGAAAAACACCGGCAATCTGGTGCGCGGGCTTATCCGTTCCGGCCTTGCCAGCGCCGTCCACGATATTTCAGATGGCGGTCTTCTCGTTGCCCTGGCGGAAATGGCCATGGCCGGAAAGCTGGGCGCGCGCATCGCGGTCCCGGGCGGCGCCAGCCCTCATGGCTGGCTTTTTGGCGAAGACCAGGCCCGTTACCTGATGACATGCGCCGCCAAAGACCTATCTAAGGTCCAGGCGCAGGCGCGCGAATGGAATATCGCGCTCGCCGTTGTCGGCGAAGTGGGCGGACAATCCATCGCTGTTTCCGGCCTGCTGGACCTGCCGCTTGGCGAATTGAGCGCCGCCCATGGCCGCTGGCTGCCCGAATATATGTCGGGGCCGGACGCCCAAGGCTGAGACGGCGAAACGGGACGAGAGGTTGAAGACGCCATGGCAATGGACGAAAGCGAGATCCGGCGGTTGATCAAGGAAGCCCTGCCCGACGCCAAGGTGGAAATCCGCGATCTTGCCGGCGACGGCGACCACTATTCGGCCACGGTCGTTTCCGCCGCCTTCCAGGGCAAGACGCGGGTGCAGCAGCACCAATTGGTCTATGCCGCGCTCAAGGGCAAGATGGGCGGCCAGTTGCACGCCCTCGCCCTGCAAACCTCAACGCCCGAGGAATGAGCGGCGGCACGCCACTCCGGCAAGCCGAATCCGGCAGGAAAATACCGGCGCAGCAAACTTGTACCGATTGAATCGCGGTCCGAATTGCCCTACCTATGGGCAAATCCCAATTTTGGAGTCCTTTTAATGAGTGACATCAACAAGCGCATCGACGACACCGTGAAGGGCAGCGATGTCGTGCTGTTCATGAAGGGCAGCAAGGCCTTCCCGCAATGCGGCTTTTCAGGCCAGGTGGTGCAGATTCTCGATTATATCGGTATCGACTACAAGGATATCGACGTCCTCGCCGACGAGGAACTGCGCGCCGGCATCAAGGACTATTCCAACTGGCCGACCATTCCCCAGCTCTATGTGAAAGGCGAGTTCGTCGGCGGCTGCGACATCGTGCGCGAAATGTTCCAGAGCGGCGAAATCTCGACCTTCCTCACCGAGAAGGGCATCCCGCAAAAGCGCGTCGCCCAGGCCTGACGCCAAGCCGGCGGGGCGCCCCGCCCGGCCGGCGAGCGGGGGTTTATCATGGACCTGCTGGAAATCTATGCCGATGCGCGCGGCGAAACCCATTTCCGCCGCACCGTGATGGACTTCGAGGTCATGAACTATGTCCCGCCCTCAAGTCCGGTCCATATTACCCCCGACATGGCCGTCACGACCGCCAGGTTCCTGGCCGCGCCGGTGGGATGGGACAAGGAATTCCATGCCACGCCGCGCCGCCAGCTGGCGGTGCTGCTGAAGGGACATGCGACCTTTGCTGTCAGCGATGGCGAAACCCTGGCTGTCGGCCCCGGCAGAGTCATCCTGCTGAACGACAAGGCCAGCAAGGGCCACCTGACACAGGTCCAGGACGGCGAGGACGCACTCTTTCTCCTCATCGGCCTCGAGGGCTGAACCCCGCGGCCGCGCGCCCGACTGCCAATTTGCCACAGCCCATTGTTGGCGATTGCCGGTGCTAGGCACCAGGTTTACTATCGGCGCCGAGGGGAGACCGCCGGGTGACTGACATCGACCGACGCCATTTGATCCTGGCTCTGGCAGCTTCGGCGGCGCTTGCCGCGGCGCCGGGTCCGGCGGCGGCAGCCCAGGCCTGCCGCACCGAAAGCGGCGTCCGCCATTGCTTCTCGCGGCTCCAGGGAAAAATCCAGACCCAGGCCACCCAGACCCAGAATCGCAGCCAGTGGTGCTGGGCCGCCGCGCTGTCGATCATTTTCGATCACTACGGCTATTCCGTAAGCCAGGAGCGGATCGTCGGCGATGTCTGGGGCCAAGTCACGGACATGCCGCGCCATGTCGATGGCATCATGCGGGACATCAACCGCGTCTGGATCGATGACAAGGGCCGCCACTTTCGCGCTATCGGCGCCCGGCTCACCCTCGACAGCGAGGAATTGCCGGTCCAGGCAGCCCGTGCCCTTGCCCGCAACCAGCCCTTGATCGTCGGCCTGCCCTATCATGCCGTCGTGCTGACCGAAATGCGCTGGCGCGTCAGCGAACTGGGCAAGTCATTCGTCGATGACCTCATTGTCTCCGACCCGCGCGAAGGCAGAAAGCGCAACCTCACCGTCGAGGAGCGGCTCTATACCCGTTTTGTCGCTTCGGTCGATGTGGCGGCGCGCTGACAGCGGCCGAATTCGCTTCGCCAAGAACCGCCAGGGCAAATGAAAAGGCCGCTTCGCGGGAAGCGGCCTTTTGCAAAAAACGGAGAACCGGCCCTGGTTAGCGCGAGTAGAATTCCACCACCAGGTTCGGTTCCATCATCACCGGATAGGGCACATCGGCCAGAACCGGGACGCGCGTCAGCTTTGCCGTCAGCTTGTTGTGATCGGCATCGACATAGTCGGGCACGTCGCGCTCGGCCGACTGGGTCGCTTCCAGCACCAGCGCCAGCTCGCGCGACTTCTCGCGCACCTCGATGACGTCGCCGACCTTGCAGCGATAGCTGGCGATATTGACGCGCGCGCCATTGACCTTGACGTGGCCGTGATTGACGAACTGGCGCGCCGCGAACACGGTCGGCACGAATTTGGCGCGGTAGACGATGGCGTCAAGCCGGCTTTCCAGCAGGCCGATCAGGTTTTCCGGCGTATCGCCGCGCATCCGCTCCGCTTCCTGATAGGTGCGCCTGAACTGCTTTTCGGTCAGCGAACCGTAATAGCCCTTCAGCATCTGCTTGGCGCGCAGCTGCACGCCGAAATCGGAAAGCTTGCTCTTGCGCCGCTGGCCATGCTCGCCGGGGCCGTATTCGCGCCGGTTGACCGGGCTCTTGGACCGGCCCCAGATATTCTGGCCCATGCGCCGGTCGATTTTATATTTCGCAGAAATGCGCTTGCTCATCGCTGTCTCTCCAAAAAGCCAACACCAGAGAGACGCGCCCTCCTTTGCCCCTTTTTTCGGGGCCGACAGGTATCCGGTCACGCTTGAACCGGCGCCGCGGGTGCGTCAAACAGTTACGCGGGCCCAAAGCCCGCGCTTGTGAGGCCAGTCCCTACACGCTTCACCGCCTCTCTGTCAATTGCCCGCTGGCCCCTGTGGCGCCCCGGCCCCGCCCTGCGGGCCGGGTGCCAGATTGCCGGCCTCGAGGCCGAGGCCGAGCAGGGCCCCGCGCAGCGGCGCCGCCAGCTCGCGACGGGCGGTAAACAGCGCCCTTTCCGCCCCCCCCGGAGCGTCGCCCGGAGCGCGCGCCAGAGCGCCCCCCGGCTTCAGGTCTGCCAGCACGTCGCCGATGCGGCGCGCAATCGCCGCGGCCGGGTCGATCCATGCCACATCCCATGGCGCGGCGGCGGCAAGCTCGTCCAGGAGAAGCGGATAATGAGTGCAGGCCAGCACGACGTGATCCGTGCGCCGCCCATCCATCTCGCGAAAGGCTGGCTCGATTTCGGCCCGGACCATGCCTGGATCGACCTTCTCGCCCGCCAGCTTGGCTTCGGCGAGAGCGGCCAGATTCGCGGCGCCGACCAGGGTGACCTCGCAATGGCCGGCGAAATCGCGGATCAGCGCGCCGGTATAGTCCCGCTTGACCGTGCCCGGCGTTGCCAGCACCGAGATCAGCCCGCTCCTGGTGCGCTCGGCGGCCGGTTTGATCGCCGGAACCGTGCCCACAAAGGGCATGGAAAAACGCGCCCGGAGCGCGGGCAGCACCAGCGTCGAGGCGGTGTTGCAGGCGATCACGCAGATATCGGGATTCAATTCGCCGACAAGCCGCTCGAACAGGGCGATGACATGGGCGACCAATGCGTCTTCCTGCCAGGCGCCATAGGGAAAGCCGGCATTGTCGGCGACATAGGTCAGCCGCGCATGCGCCAGCTGGCGGCGCGCCTCGCGCAGCACGGTCAGCCCGCCAACGCCTGAATCGAAGATCAGAATATGTGGCCCAGCCGCCATGTCCTGCCCATCCGTCGCGACCGGGCCTCAGCCGCGTTCCCTGCCCGGCTCGCCGGCCTGCGCGCCCGCGCCCCTGCGCTTTCGCCCCAGACCGCGCTCGCGCGGCGTAACCAGCGCATGGATCACCCCGCGCAGGCTGCGCACCTCCTGCTCGCTCAGTTCCGCCCGTTGCAGCATGGCCCGCAGATTGCGCACCATCGCCGGGCGTTTTTCCGGCGGATAGAGATGGCCGGCTTCATCGAGCGCCCCTTCCAAATGCTCGAACAGGGCGAACAGATCGCTGCGCTTGGCCGGCGTTTGGACGCGGCGGTAATCCGCCGCCTCGACATCGCCGCGCCCGGCCGCCTGAAACCATTCATAGCCGATCAGCAGCACCGCCTGGGCCAGGTTGAAGGATGCAAAGCCCGGATTGGCCGGAAAGGTCAAGAGCTGGTCGGACAGCGACACCTCCTCGTTGTTGAGGCCCCAGCGCTCGCGCCCGAACAGCACGCCGACCTGCTGGCCGGCGCCGATCCGCGCCACCATGTCGGGCGCCGCGCTGGCCGGGATGGAAACCGGCTTGGTGACATCGCGCGCCCGCGCCGTCGTGGCATAGACGTGGTTGAGATCGGCCACCGCCTCGGCGACGGTGTCGAACACGCGCACCGCGTCGATAACGAAATCGGCGCCAGAGGCCGCCGCCCGCGCACGCTCGCTGGGCCAGCCGTCCCGCGGATTGACGATGCGCAGGTCGGACAGCGCGAAATTGGCCATGGCCCGCGCCGCCGTGCCGATATTCTCGCCCAGCTGCGGCTCCACCAGTACGATCGCCGGCGCCGCGCCGGTTTCGATGCGTTTCTTGTCCGATCCTGCCATCGGCTGCTGTTACCCCCTTCGCGGCGCCGCGTAAAGCCGATTGCAGCCGCCACCGGCGCGCAAAGCGCGCGCCGCGTCACTTACTCCCTTCGCCTCACTTTGCAGCGCAGCACTGCGATGCTATAGGGGGCGCGGAATTCACGGCCCGGCCCCTCCGGCCCAGCGCCGCCGAGGCATAGAACCAGCCAGCAACACAAGTAAACGAGGATGTATCGATGGCGAAGATCAAGGTCGACAACCCGGTCGTCGAGATGGACGGCGACGAGATGACCCGGATCATCTGGCAGTATATCAAGGACAAGCTGATCCACCCCTATCTCGACATCGACCTGGAATATTACGACCTGGGCATGGAACACCGCGATGCCACCAATGACCAGGTCACCATCGATGCCGCCAATGCCACCCGCAAGCACGGCGTCGGCGTCAAATGCGCCACCATCACCCCGGACGAGGCCCGCGTCGAGGAATTCGGGCTGAAGAAGATGTGGAAGTCGCCCAACGGCACCATCCGCAACATTCTCGGCGGCGTCATCTTCCGCGAACCGATCATCTGCAAGAACGTGCCCCGCCTGGTGCCGGGCTGGACCCAGCCGATCATCATCGGCCGTCATGCCTATGGCGACCAGTACCGCGCCACCGATTTCCGCTTCCCCGGCAAGGGCAAGCTGACGATCAAGTTCGTCGGCGACGACGGCAAGGTGATCGAGCACGAGGTGTTCGACGCGCCGGGCGCCGGGGTCACCATGGCGATGTACAATCTCGACCAGTCGATCATCGATTTCGCCCGCGCCAGCATGAACTACGCCCTGCAGCGCGGCTATCCGCTCTACCTGTCGACCAAGAACACGATCATGAAAGCCTATGACGGCCGCTTCAAGGATCTGTTCCAGGAGGTTTTCGAAAAGGAATTCGCCGATCAGTACAAGAAGGCCGGCATCACCTATGAGCACCGCCTGATCGACGACATGGTCGCGGCGGCCCTGAAATGGTCCGGCGGCTATGTCTGGGCCTGCAAGAACTATGACGGCGACGTGCAGTCCGACACCGTGGCCCAGGGCTTCGGCTCGCTCGGTCTCATGACTTCGGTGCTGATGTCGCCGGATGGGCGCACCGTGGAGGCCGAGGCCGCCCACGGCACCGTTACCCGCCACTACCGCCAGCATCAGAAAGGCGAGAAGACCTCGACCAATTCGACCGCGTCGATCTTCGCCTGGACCCGCGGCCTGTCCCATCGCGCCAAGCTCGACGGCAATGACGCCCTGGCCAAGTTCGCCTCGACCCTGGAAAAGGTCACCGTGCAGACCATCGAACAGGGCAAGATGACCAAGGATCTGGCGCTGTTGGTCGGCCCCGACCAGCCCTGGCTGACCACCACCGGCTTCCTCGACGCCGTGGACGAAAACCTCCAGGCGGCGATGGCCACCGCCTGACGCCTGGCCGCCCCTCGCGGCTCGAAAACCTGCCGGTCGCGGCGGCGCCCTCTAGGGGCGCCGCCGTTCTTTTGCCCGCCGCTCGCGCGCCGCGGCGCGGATCTGCTTGCGCAATTCGTCATTGTCCCGCAGCAGGCGATCGAATTCATCGCGTTCCAGCACCAGAAGATCGCAATTGGAAACCGCTGTCGCCGTCACTTGCTCAAGAGAATCCGTTTCATCGAGGGTTTCGTCGCCGAAATAGTCACCTGCCTCCAATAGGTGCTGGCGGCCGTGAACCTTCAGCGAAACCTCGCCGGAAGCTATGAACCAGATCGCATCGACATTCTCGCCCTCGCGAAGGATGCGCGCCCCGGCCGGAAAGGACTGCGAACGCAGCCCCGACATCAGCTTGCCGATCGCCGCCGCGTTGAGGCGGGAAAAAAGCGGCACCTTGGCGACCATGCTCCAGGTGACAACAAACTCGCGCTTGTTGATTTCCTGGGCAAAGCCGGTGGCGACGATGCCGATCGGCAGCGCGAACATGCCAAGGCCGAAGATCATGACGACGCCGCCGAAAACTCGCCCCGCTGTGGTGACCGGCACGACATCGCCATAGCCGACGGTCGTCAGCGTCGCCAGCGCCCACCAAGCCGACGCCGGAACGCTGCCGAACACCTCGGGCTGCGCCTCGCGCTCGAGGAAATAGATGATGGTGGCGGAAAAAAGCAGCAGCGACATCATGACGATCAGCGCGCCATACAGGGCCCGCCGTTCATTGGCCAGCACGCGGCCCAGGGTCTGCAGCGCCGGCGAATAGCGCGCCAGCTTGAAAAACCGCAGCAGCCGCAAAACGCGCAGCACGCGCAGGTCGAGCGTAAACAGGAAGGCGAGGTAAAAGGGCAGAATTGCCGCCAGATCGACAATGAGTAGCGGCCTTCTGGCAAAGCGCCAGCGCGCGCGCCAGTGCGGAAGATGGCGCAGCGGCGGCAACTCGACGCAAGCCCATAGCCGCGCCACATATTCGACCGTGAAAATGCCCACCGAAACGACGTCGAACCATTCCAGCAGCGCATGATAGGGCGCCGCCAGGGACTCGACCGTCTGCATTGCGAAAGCAATCACATTGAGAATGATCAGGGCAACGATAAAGGCGTCGAACGCCGTGCTCAGCCGGTCGTCGGCGTGGCCGGCCTCCAGCACCTCATGGGCGCGCCGGCGCAGGGCCGTCAGCTCCCAGCTCTTCCTTTTCCGCATCGCAGCCCCCCGTCATGTCCCGGGCGGCGCCGCGGCATGAGGTCAGGCCCGCCCGGCAATCGCCCCCTCGACCGCATCCAGCGCCGCCTGCGCCTGCGCGGCATCGGCGCCGCCGGCCTGCGCCATGTCCGGCCGCCCGCCGCCACCCGAGCCGCCAAGTTTTTCCGCGCCCAGCCGCACCAGATCCACCGCGTTATAGGTTCCGGTCAGATCTTCGGTGACGCCGACGACGATACCGACCTTGCCATCCTCGCTGACGCCGACAATGGCGACGACGCCCGAGCCGACCTGGCGCTTGCCGTCATCGGCGATGGCGCGCAACTCCTTGAGCGAAATGCCGTGCAGCGTGCGTGTCAGCAAATTTGCGCTGCCGATTCGCCTTATCCCGCTATCTTCGCCGCCTCCGCCGCCAATAGCCAGCTTGCGCTTGGCGTCGCCAAGCTCGCGCTCAAGGCGCCGGCGTTCCTCGACCAGTTGGCCGAGGCGGTCGGCGAGTTCATGCGGGGTTGTCTTGAGCAGACCGGCGGCCGCGCGCAGCCGCGAGTCCTGCTCATTGAGATAGGCGCGCGCATCGCTGCCCGCCAGCGCCTCGATGCGCCGCACCCCCGCGGCAACCGCGCTTTCGGCCACGATCTTCACCAGGCCGATATCTCCGGTGCGCCGGACATGGGTGCCGCCGCACAGTTCCATGGAATAGGCCCGGTTGGCGCCGCCCACACCCGGCTGCCGGCCCATGGTCACGACGCGCACCTCGTCGCCATATTTTTCGCCGAACAGTGCCATGGCGCCCTCGGCGATGGCATCCTTCACCGGCAGCAGGCGCGTCGCCACCTCGCCGTTTTGCAGCACGATACGGTTGGTGATGTCCTCGACCTCCGCAAGCTCTTGCGCGCTCATGGTCTTGGGGTGGGAAAAATCGAAACGCAGCCGGTGCGGCTCCACCAGCGAACCCTTTTGCGCGACATGGGCGCCGAGCACCTGGCGCAGCGCCTCGTGGAGCAGATGGGTCGCCGAATGATGGACGCGCGTGCCGCCGCGCCGCCCATGGTCGACCTCAAGCTCAAGCTCGGCGCCGATTTCCAGAACCCCCTCCTCGACGCGCCCGTGGTGGACAATAAGATCGCCGACACGCTTCTGGGTATCGTCAACGACGAAGCGCACGCCGTCGCCGGTCA
>JAGRLG010000048.1 GCA_020441905.1 Rhodobiaceae bacterium
GGCAAAAGCTGGGGCGCGGGCAAAAGCTGGGGCGCGGGCCAAAGCCGGGGCGCGGGCAAAAGCTCCAAAAAAGGCCGCGGCCGTGAAATCAGCGGAAAAGAAGAAGATCCGGGGTTATGGCATCGGGGAAGTGTCGATTGTCATGTCCGTCGACGCGGTGGAGCGCGACGCCGCCTTGATCGCGGCCAAGGCGCCGAAAATCTCGCAGCTCGATGGCCTTGCCGCCAAGGAGCCCTTTCTGACCATCGAGAACCTGCGCGCCGGCTATGGCAACATGGAAATCCTGCACGATTTCTCGCTGCGCGTCGCCAAGGGGCAGTCGCTGTGCCTCATCGGCCCCAACGGCGCCGGCAAATCCACCGTGCTGCATTCCATTTTCGGTTTCACCAATATTTTCTCCGGCAAGATCACGGTCAATGGGCGGGATGTCACCCGGCTGAGTTCAAATGAAAAATTAAAAAATGCGGGTATCGCATATATTTTGCAGGATAATTCCGTATTTCCAGACATGACCGTTGAAGAAAATCTCTGGATGGGCGGTTTTCTGATGTCGCGCCCGGTGGAGTCCAAGCTGGCGGCCGAAAGCGTGTTCGACCGCTATCCCCGCCTCGCCGAGCGGCGCAAGCAGCCGGCACGCGTTCTTTCCGGCGGCGAGCGGCGCCTGCTCGAGATCTCCCGCGCCCTGGTCATGAACCCGGACGTCCTGCTGGTGGACGAGCCTTCGATCGGCCTCGAACCGCGCTTCATCGACATGGTGTTCGAAATCCTCGACGAGCTTCAGTTCAAGGAAAACAAGACCATCATCATGGTCGAACAGAATGCCAAGAAGGGCCTCGAGTTCGCCGATATCGGCTATGTTCTGGTTTCCGGGCAGCTGGCCAAGGCGGGCAGGGGCAGCGATCTTCTGGAAGATCCCGAAGTGGGCCGCCTGTTCCTTGGCGGCTGACGCGCTTATTGGTAATCTGCTGGCCGGCGGTGCCGCTCGCCCCGCATCCCGCATCCCGCATCCATGAAACGAGCCTGCGATGGCCCGGTCCGCACTAAGCCGGCGACATATGATCGCGATGGGTCTTGGCCTCGGCGCTTTGGCCGCGGGCGGCATAGCCTATTCGGCGTTTGGCAGGGCTATGAGGAAGGCGCGGTCCGGAATTGGCAGCGGCCTGAGCCGGACCGTGCAAACGCGCTTCGGCGCCCTGGAATATGCCGAAGCGGGCGCGGGGCCGCCTTTCCTCATGATCCACGGCACCGGCGGCGGCTTCGATCAGGGGCTGCTTTTTGCCGGCCGGCTCATTCAATCCGGCTACCGTGTCATCGCACCCTCTCGCTTCGGATATTTGCGCTCGGCGATGCCTGCCGATCCCTCGTCGGAAAATCAGGCCGATGCGCTGGCCGATCTGCTCGATGCCCTTGGCATTGCCAGAATTGCCGTGGCCGGCGGCTCGGCCGGTGCGCTATCGGCGCTGCAATTCGCCATCAGGCATCCGGACCGCTGCGCCGCGCTCATTCCCATCGTTCCGGCGGCCTATGCGCCAAACCGCCCGCCGGCGCGGCCCTGGAGCCCGGCCCAGACCGTCCTTGCCCAAAAGGTTCTGCAATCGGACTTTCTGTTCTGGGCCGCGTTCAGCGCCATTCCGGACACCTTGATCAGGACCCTGCTGGCCACCGACCCGGAACTGGTGGCGGCGGCCAGCGCGGCCGAACGCGAGCGCGTGCACAGGATCCTGCGCGCTATCTTGCCGGTCAGCGACCGGGCGGCCGGCCTGCTGAACGATGCCGGCCTTGCCGGCAACCCGGCGCCGATGCAACTGGGGAAAATCACCGCGCCGGCGCTGGCGATCTCGCTTGAGGACGACCGCTTTCTCACCGCCGATGCCGCCCGCCATATCGCCGCCGAGGTTTCGGGCGCCAGGCTGATCGTCTATCCCACCGGCGGCCATGTCTGGGTCGGGCGCGACAGCGAACTGTTTGAAGCCATTGACCGATTTCTGAAAGAGATCGGATACGCCTGATACGTGTCCGGCGGACCTGAACCGGCCCTGTAGCGGCGAGCCCCGCTCGGCTATTGCTGGGTATTGGCGGCCAGAGTGCCGAGGCGGATCATGTCGCCGGCGAAGCGTGCCTCGCGGCAGGCCTGGCCGTTATCGCGCATGGCGGCGCAGATCCTTGCGGCGTCGCGCGCATTGGCCAGCGGCCCGGCGATCAGCACCAGTTCGCGTCCCGCGCTTCCCTCCGCCAGGCGGATCGCGCCGGTCAGGCCGTTGAGTTCGGCGCCGTAGATCCTGCCCAGGGCCTGCCAGCTGGACTCTATTGCGGCCAGATCCGGTGCCTTGGTCAGTTCTACGGCAAACTCGGTTGCCATGACCCGCGCGCTGCCATCGGCACTTTCCGGCAGCATTTTTTCCGCCTCCGGGGCGGCGGCGGGCGCAGCCGGCAGCGCCGCGCTGTCCGGTGCCGGCATTGACGGGGTGCCGGCGTGTCGCGGCGCGATCGAGCCGGTAACGGAATCTAGTTGGCCTTCGAGCGAGGTCAGCCTCGTGCGAACCTCGATCTGCTGCAATGACAGGTTTTCGGCCAATTCGCGCAAGGTCGCGATCTGCCGGGCCAGGGCCAGGGTGGCCTCGCTGGTTCCAGAAGGGCCATCCGGCGCCAAGGACTTTTCCGCAACTTGCGGTTGATCGCCGCCGGTAAATGGCGCGCCGATCACGGCCTGAAGCGCGATCGCCGCCGAACAGAGCGCCAGAAAGGCCCAGGTGCCGCCGCGCAGCCGCTCGCGCAGCCGCTGCGACCTGTCGCGCAGAACCCGTGATGCCGCGGCAAATGCCCCGTTTTCTTCGCTCATTCCCCACCGGACCGGGCTGGCGTCAAACTGGAAGATCCCTCACGCTACAGGCAGACGAAATGGCCCCGAAATGCGCTTGATGGGCGTCTGTTCCGTGCGCACAGGTTGGATGAGTCGCACCTGCCAGTCAAATTGGCCGGAGGCGCTGCGCATTGGCCATAGCGGCGCTTTTTTCGCTCCCAAGGCCAGGATTCGGGCTGCCGGCGAACTAGGGAGTCGCCTTGGCGCGGGTTTGTGCTATCTGGTCCAGGACTTGCTTGGATTGGCATGCGGCCACGAAAACGGTGGCTGGCGGCGGCAAAAGGGAGCAAAGACGTTTCATGGTGGAACGAAGCTGTCTCACTGTGGTTCTGGCGGCGGGCGAAGGCACGCGCATGAAGTCGGCCTTGCCCAAGGTCATGCATGCCATCGCCGGCAGGCCGATGCTCGGCCATGTGCTGTCCGCCGCCAAGGAAGCGGGCAGCGGGCGCCTCGCCCTCGTTCTTGGCCCGGCGATGGAGCAGGTGCGCGCCTATGCCGGGCAAGCGGCGGCGGGCGCGGCCCTTTTTGAGCAAGGCGAACGCCTCGGCACCGCCCATGCCGTGCTGGCGGCCCGCGATGCCCTGCGCGAGGGGGCCGACGACGTCGTCGTCCTTTATGGCGATACGCCCCTGATTGCCGCCGATACCCTGCGCAAGGTGCGCGCCGCGCTGGCCGAAGGCGCCGACATCGTCGTGCTCGGCTTTCGCGCCGCCGACCCCTTCGGCTATGGCCGTCTCATCCTCGATTCGGCCGGCGAACTCGCCGCGATCCGCGAGGAGCGCGAAGCCAGCGAGGCGGAAAAACAGGTCGATCTGTGCAATTCCGGTGTCCTGGCCTTCGCCGGCGCCCATATGCCCGCGCTAGTCGAAGCTATCGGCAACGACAATGCCAAGGGCGAGTTCTATCTCACCGACGCGGTTGAAATCGGCCGCGCCCGGGGTTTGAAACTGGTGGTCATCGAATGCCCGGAAACCGAGGTTATGGGGGTAAATTCCAGGGCGGAACTGGCCCGCGCCGAAAGCCTGATGCAGGAGCGCCTGCGCGCCGCGGCCCTTGCCGGCGGCGTCACCATGACCGATCCCTCCAGCGTATTCTTGAGCTTCGATACCGTCCTGGGCCGCGATGTGACCATCGAGCCCAATGTGTTCTTCGGCCCCGGCGTTTCGGTCGGCGAGGGCGCCGCCATCAGGGGCTTTTCTCATCTGGAAGGCGCGCGGATCGGCCAAGACGCCCAGATCGGCCCCTTTGCGCGGCTGCGGCCCGGCGCCGAGATCGGTCTTGGTGCCAAGGTCGGCAATTTCGTCGAGATCAAGAAGTCGGACATCGCGGCGGGCGCCAAGGTCAATCACCTCACCTATATCGGCGATGCCAGCATCGGCGCCGGCGCCAATATCGGGGCTGGAACAATCACCTGCAATTACGACGGCTACAACAAGGCCAAGACCGTTATCGGCGCCAGGGCATTTATCGGCTCGAACTCCTCCCTGGTCGCGCCTGTAACAATCGGTGATGGGGCCTATGTCGGCTCGGGCAGCGTGATTACCAAGGATGTCAGCGGCGGCGCGCTGGCGGTGGAGCGCAGCCAGCAGATCGAGCGCGCCGGCTGGGCCGACCGCTTCAATGAAATCGGCGCCAGAAAGAAGCGCACATAAGTTTTGATTGTCACCCGCGGGCGCCAAGCTGCTAGAGCGCCTGCCGGGTTTGTTTCATGTGCTGATGCAAGACAGGATCAAGGAAAGATGTGCGGCATTGTCGGCATCATTGCCAACAGACCGGTAGCGGGTTCGCTGCTCGAAGCGCTGAAGCGGCTGGAATATCGCGGCTACGATTCCGCCGGGATCGCCACCCTGGAGGACGGCCAGTTGCAGCGCCGCCGGGCGCAGGGCAAGCTCAACCACCTTGCCGAGCGGCTCGAGCGCGAACCTTTGGCCGGGCATATCGGCATCGGCCACACCCGCTGGGCCACCCATGGCGCCCCCAATGAGCGCAACGCCCACCCCCATGCGACCGAACGCGTCGCCGTGGTGCACAACGGCATCATCGAGAACTATCGCGACCTCAAACTGGAATTGCAGGCTAGCGGCGCGGTGTTTGAAACCGAGACCGACACCGAGGTCATCGCCCATCTGATTACCCGCTCCCTCGATGCCGGCATGAACGAGGAGGACGCGGTTCAAGGTGCCCTGGCGCGTCTCGAAGGCGCCTTCGCCCTGGCCATCCTGTTCCGGCGCAATGACGACAAGATCATCGTCGCGCGCAAGGGCAGCCCGCTGGCCATCGGCATCGGCGAGGGCGAGATGTATGTCGGTTCCGACGCCATTGCCCTGGCCCCCTTCACCGACCGCATCGTCTATCTGGAAGACGGCGACTGGGCGGTGATCAGCCGCAAAGGCGCACGAATTCATGATGCCGGTGGCGCGAATGTGGAACGCGAGGAGCATAAGTCGGTCGCCTCCGCGATGCTGGTTGACAAGGGCAACCACCGCCATTTCATGGCCAAGGAAATTCACGAGCAGCCGGAAGTGATCGGCCACACCCTGGCCCATTACCTCGATTTCGCCGCCGGCAGGACGCGCCTGCCCGAGGCCCTGCCGTTCGATTTCGCCGCCCTGAAGCGCATCTCAATGTCGGCTTGCGGCACCGCCTTTTATGCCGGGCTTACGGCGCGCTACTGGTTCGAGCGCCTGGCGCGGCTGCCGGTCGACATCGATATCGCCTCAGAGTTCCGCTACCGCGATGTGCCGATGGATCCCGGCGGGCTGGCGCTTTTCATCTCCCAGTCGGGCGAGACCGCCGACACCCTGGCAACCCTGCGCTATGCCCGCGACAACGGCCAGCATATCGGCGCCGTCGTCAATGTCCGTGAATCGACCATCGCCCGCGAGGCGGAAGCCGTGTTCCCGACCCTTGCCGGCCCGGAAATCGGCGTCGCCTCGACCAAGGCCTTCACCTGCCAGCTGGCAGCGCTTGCCTCGCTGGCGATTGCTGCCGGCAGGGCGCGCGGCCACCTGTCGGCGGACGACGAGCAGAACCTCGTCCATGCCTTGAGCGAGGTGCCCCGGCTCTGCGCCAGCGCCCTGAAGCTGGAACCGCAGATCGAGGAACTGGCGCGCTCGCTGGCCCACTCCCGGCACGTGCTCTATCTGGGGCGCGGCACCAGCTATCCGCTGGCCCTGGAGGGCGCGCTCAAGCTGAAGGAGATCTCCTATATCCACGCCGAGGGCTACGCCGCCGGCGAGCTCAAGCACGGGCCGATCGCACTCATCGACGAGGACATGCCGGTGGTTATCGTCGCGCCCTATGACCGCGTCTTCGACAAGACGGTTTCCAACATGCAGGAGGTCGCGGCGCGCGGCGGGCGCATCATTCTGCTGACCGACGCCAAGGGCGCGGAAGCCGCGGCGGTGGAAACCTTCCAGACCATCTTGATGCCGGAAATGGCGGCCACGGTGTCGCCGCTGGTCTATGCCGTTCCGGTGCAGCTGCTCGCCTATCACACGGCGGTTCACATGGGCACCGATGTCGACCAGCCGCGCAACCTGGCCAAGTCGGTGACGGTGGAATAGGCGCCGCGCCTGTGAACGCCATGCGCCATTGACCATGTCCCTGCGCCTTGGTCCAATGACAGGGCAGCGATTCGAGGGCGGGGCGATAGGCGATGGCGCGGGGGCTTCGCGGCATATTCATTTTCAAACTTCTGGTGCTGGTTTTGGGCGCCGGGACGGCTGCATTTGCTCCATCTCCCGCCGTGGCCCAGGACAACCAGGCCGCCGGCCAGGCCAATGGCGCCGAGCGGCTGCTGTCCGCCGGGCGTGAATTGCTGCGCGCCGGATCGCCGGAGGCGGCGGCGCATGTTTTTGCCCGCGTCATCGAGGACGAACGCGCCGCCCCCGAGGTGATGGCCGAGGCTTTTCTTTATCGCGGCATCGCCAATGCCCGCATCGGCGCCAACACTGCCGCTCTCTCCGATTTCGGCAATGCTATCTGGCTGGACGCCCTGCCGCCGGACTTGCGGGCGCGGCTGCACGCCCAGCGCGGCCGTGTTCATCAAGCTCTTGGCCATGCCGGCGCCGCCCAGGCGGATTTCCAGACCGCCTTGCGCCTGGCGCCGAGTGATCCCGATATCGTGGCTCTTGCGGCGGCCGGGGCAAAGGGCGGGGTGGCCATGCCGGACGACATCGCGACCGGAACATTGCCGGTTCCGGGCGCCGGGCCGCCCGGCAAGCAGGTGGAGCGCGCGCCTTCGCTCAAACCCGACGGCGTCAGCACGCCGGCGGCCTCGGCGGTCTATACGGTTCAGCTCGGCGCCCTGGCCGATATGCGAACCGCCCGCAACCTGTGGGACGACCTGCTGTCGCGCCACGCGGATCTGCTGAGCGGCCTGGAACCCAGCTTCGAGCCGTCATCGGTTTCCGGCCGGGAACTGGTGCGCCTTCGCGTCGGGCCGGTGGCAACCCTTTCCGCCACCCGTTCGCTATGCGACCAGCTGCGCCAGCGCGGGCAGGATTGTTATCCGGTCGGCCAATAGCGCTTGACCCGGCGCGGTGCTAGACCTCGCTCCGACGGCTTCGCCGAGATTGATAATTCATCCGTCATGCCCATATGCTTGGTGAGCCGGACTGCCGCGGCTTGGGCTTCCGCGCCATGAAAGACAATCGATGAATCAGGACAACGAGAACACCGGCAACCAGGAGCAGCCCACTCCGGTCGGAATTCAGAATCTGACCGTGGAGGAACCCGGCCCCCGCAGGCTCGGCGCCGGTACGCGGCTGCGCAATTATTTCCTTACCGGCCTCGTCGTCGCCGCCCCGGTCTCGATCACCATCTATATTTCGTGGTGGTTCATCGCCCTGATCGACGGCTGGGTGAAACCCTTCGTCCCGGAAATCTACAATCCCGACCACTATCTGCCGTTCACGGTGCCCGGCGTCGGCCTGCTCTTCGCGGTTGCCGGACTGACCATCCTCGGCGCCCTGACCGCGAACCTGTTCGGCCGCACCGTCGTCGCCTATGGCGAGATGATGCTTCACCGCATGCCGATCGTGCGCAATGTCTACAGCGCCTTGAAGCAGATATTCGAAACCGTGCTGTCGCAAAGCCAGAGTTCGTTCCAGCAGGCCGGCCTCATCGAATATCCCCGCAAGGGCATCTGGTCGATCGTCTTCATTTCCACCGAGACGAAAGGTGAAATTCTCGACCGTGCCCCGATCGAGGGCGATATGCTGAGCATCTTCCTGCCCACCACCCCCAACCCGACCTCGGGCTATCTGCTGTTCGTGCCCAGGAAGGATGTCATCATTCTCGACATGACGGTGGAGGAGGCGGCCAAGCTGGTCATTTCCGCCGGCCTTGTCGTTCCTGGGCAGAAAGCCAAGGACGACAAGGAAATGTTGCGGGGCGGGCCGCGCAGGGGCGCGGCGGCGCCGGCAAAGACCGGGGAAAAGGTGCACTGACGCCGTCGGCGCCAGCGCCGCCGGTATCTAGCCCGCCGCGATAAGCCGGATCGCATCGTCCTTTTCGAACAGATAGAGCAGGGTGCGCAGCGCCCGCCCGCGCTCCCCGGCTAGGCCGGGGTCGGTTTGCAGGATCAATTGCGCGTCCTTGCGCGCCGCCAGCAGCAGGTTGGCGTGAAGATCGGCCCGCGCGACGCGGTATCCCGGCGCGCCGGACTGGCGCGTGCCCAGCACCTCGCCTTCGCCGCGCAGGCGCAGGTCCTCTTCCGCGATGAAGAAGCCGTCATCGCTTTCGCGCATCACCTCAAGCCGCGCCCGCGCCGTCTCCGACAGCGGCGGGCGGTAGAGCAGCAGGCAGGCGGAGCGCGCGCTGCCGCGCCCGACCCGGCCGCGCAGCTGGTGCAGTTGCGACAGGCCGAAGCGTTCGGCGTTCTCCACCACCATGATGGTGGCGTCCGGCACATCGACGCCGACCTCGATCACCGTGGTCGCAACGAGAATATCCATTCGCCCGTCGGCGAAATCGGCCATGGCGGCATCTTTTTCCGCGCCCGGCATGCGGCCATGCACCAGCCCGACCCTGCCGCCAAAGATCTTGCGCAACTCCTCATGGCGCTTTTCCGCCGGCACCATGTCGAGCGCCTCGGATTCCTCCACCAGCGGGCATACCCAGTAGATGCGCGCACCCTCCGCGATCGCGCGCTTGAGGCCCGCCACCACTTCCTCGAGCCGGTCCAGCGGCGCCACGCGGGTATCGATGGGCTGGCGCCCCGCCGGTTTTTCGTCGAGACGGGAAATATCCATGTCGCCGAAATAGGTCAGCACCAGGGTGCGCGGGATCGGCGTTGCCGTCATCACCAGGAGGTCGACCCCGGCGCTGCCCTTGCTTGTAAGCGCGAGGCGCTGATGAACGCCGAAGCGGTGCTGCTCGTCGATCACCGCCAGCGCCAGGTCGGCGAATTTTACCTCGTCCTGAAACAGGGCATGGGTCCCGACCAGCACCTGCAATTTGCCCGATGCCAGCTCTGCCAGCAGTTCGGCGCGCGCCTTGCCCTTTTCACGGCCCGTCAGCAGCGCGGCGCGCAAGCCCGCTGCCTGCGCCAGTGGCGCGATGGTGGCGAAGTGCTGGCGGGCGAGAATCTCGGTTGGCGCCATCAGCGCCGCCTGGTGGCCGGCCTCGGCGGCATTGGCCATTGCCAGCAGCGCGACGATGGTCTTGCCGGAGCCGACATCGCCCTGCAACAGCCGCAACATGCGCTCGGGGGAGGCCATGTCCGAGGCGATTTCATTCAGCGTGCGCTCCTGCGAACCGGTGAGCGAAAAGGGCAGGGCGCCCCGTATCGCAGCCGCCAACGCGCCGGGCGCCTTGACCGAGCGCCCGCGTCCGCGCTTGAGCTGGGCGCGCACCAGCCCCAGAACCACCTGCCCGGCGAGCAGTTCGTCGAAGGCGAGCCGTTCCACCGGCGCCGAGCCGGGATCGATGTCGCCGGGCTGCCGGGGCAGGTGAATGCGGCGCAGCGCATCGGCGAAATCCGGCCAGCCGCGCGCCGCCAGCAGCTGCGGGTCGATCCACTCGTCCAGCTTGGGCACCCGCTCGACCGCCTCGCGAATCACCGCGCCGAGCACCTTGCCGCTCAGGCCCGCGGTAAGGTGATAGACCGGCTCGAGCCGGGGCATGGCCTCCAGCCCCTTCTCATCGACGATGTAGTCGGGATGCACGATCTGCATCATGCCCTGGAACTCGTCGATCCGGCCGCTGACATAGCGTTTCGCCCCCTCGGGGAGCTGGCTGGCGATCCAGTCGCGGCGCGGCGTGAAGAACACCAGATAGATCTCACCGGTATCGTCATGGCACAGCACGCGATAGGGCCGCCCCTTGGCGCGGGGTGCCTCGTGGCGCCCGACCGTTACCGCGAGGGTTGCATGGCTGCCGGGTACGAGGGCACCGATGTGGGGGCGGTGGCGGCGGTCGATGATGTGGAAGGGCAGGTGCCAGAGCAGATCGACGATGCGCGGCTCCTGCTCAGCGCCGCGAAGCCCGACCGCCCGCGCGATTTGCTGGGCCCGCCTCGCGCCGACCGAAGGCAGGCTGGACACCGGTGCAAAGATCGGATTGAGAATCTCCGGGCGCATAGTCCCCCTCATCCCTGCGTCGGGCGCGAGCAATGTTCCCGCCAAGTGCCCACAATTGCCAAAACGGCGAAATAAGCAAGCCGTGGCGGCTGACATTCGCCGCCGCCGGGGCTATAGACGTGCCTGCCTGGTGTGGAGAGGCCCGATGAGCGAAGACAAAGACGAGTTGCGGCGCAAGCGCCTGCGCTTTCGCGCCTGGCACCGCGGCACCCGCGAAATGGACTTCATCCTTGGCAATTATGCCGATCAGGCCCTCGGCACCATGACCGCAGGTGAACTCGACGCATTCGAGCAGTTTCTGGAATTGCCGGATCAGGAGCTGTTTTCCTGGATTTCAGGTAGCAAGCAGGCGCCAGGCGATGCCGATTCCCGCCTGCTGGCCGAACTGCGCAAGGTGCATCTGACACCACCGGACTATAGGTGAAGGGCACGCCTGATCCGTCGCGGGCGAAAGCATGGCGAATTCAATGGATAACAGCCTTTCCCCGGTCGAGCTGGCCGCGCCGGGCGTAACCAGCCTATCCGGCGTGCCCGAGGGCTTCGACGCTCTTGTCCTGGCCGATCTTGCGCGCCTGCGCGCCGCATCGGCAAATGGCCTCGCGCTGATCCATATCGCCCGCGACGATCAGCGCTTGTCGGCCCTGGCGGCCGCCTTGCGCTTTTTTGCGCCCGAAATCGAGGTGCTGACCTTCCCGGCCTGGGATTGCCTGCCCTATGACCGGGTGTCGCCCAGCCCGGCGCTGGTCAGCCAGCGCTTTGCCACGCTCGCCATGCTGGCGTCCAGGGCAGGGGAAGGCGGGCAAGACGCACGCGAGCGCGCCCCGGCGGTTCTGCTCACCACCGTCAACGCGGCGATGCAAAGGTTGGTGCCGCGCGAGGTCGTGCGCAGCCAGCAGCGCGTCATTCATCCCGGCAATCGCATCGATCTTGCCGAATTCGCCGGCTGGCTGTCGGCCCATGGCTATGAGCGCAGCTCGATGGTGCGCGATCCGGCAAGCTTTGCCGTGCGCGGCGGCATCGTCGATCTCTTCCCCGCCGCCGCCGAGCAGCCGGTGCGTCTCGATTTCTTCGGCGATACCGTGGAATCGATCCGCAGCTTCGACGCCGAAACCCAGCGCAGCACCGCCCAGTTGACCGAACTTGCCCTGATCCCCGTCAACGAGGCGGTGCTCACCGAGGAAACGATCCGCTCTTTCCGCTCCGGCTATCGACAGGCTTTCGGCACCGTGACCGGCGAGGATCCGCTCTATGAGGCGGTGAGCGAAGGGCGCCAGGCGGTCGGCATGGAACACTGGCTGCCGCTGTTCTATCCCCGGCTTGAAACGGTGTTCGACTACGCGCCGGACGCCGCCGTCAGCCTCGATCATCTGGCCGACGAGGCCCATGGCGAGCGCATGGAACAGGTCGAGGACTATTACCAGGCGCGTCACCAGGCGCGGGCCGGGACGGCAGCGCGCGGCGATGGCGCGCCGGCCTACAAGCCGCTGCCGCCGGGCGCGCTTTATCTAACCGCCGCGGACTGGGAGAGCGCCCTGGGCGCGCGCGCCAGGGTGCAATTCGAGGCTTTCGACGAAGGAGCCGCCGGCGCAGGTAAAACGGCGAGCCTGAATATGGGCGGGCGCAATGGCCGCATCTTCGCCGCCGAGCGCGCCAGCGCCGATGTCAATGTATTCGAGGCCGTCGCCGCCCATGCCCGCGCCTTGCAGGGCGCCGGGAAGCGCGTGGCCATCGCCTGCTGGTCCACCGGTTCGGCAGCGCGCATGGGCCAGATGCTGGCCGATCACGGCCTCGCCGATACCGCCACCGCCGCCACCTGGCCGCTGGCCCGCGAATTGCCGCAGGGCACCCTGCCCATCGTCGAACTCGGCCTCGAGCGGGGTTTTGAAGCGGAAAAGCTGGCCTTCATCTCCGAGCAGGACATTCTCGGCGACCGGCTGGCCCGTCCGCGCCGCAAATCGCGCCGCGCCGCCGATTTCCTCACCGAGGCCACCAGCCTTTCCGCCGGCGATATCGTCGTCCATGTCGATCACGGCATCGGCCGCTTCACCGGATTGCGCACCATCGAGGCCGCCGGCGCCCCCCATGACTGCCTCGAAATGGTCTATGCCGGCGGCGACAAGCTGTTCCTCCCGGTCGAGAACATCGAGCTGTTGTCGCGCTACGGCTCCGAGGACACCGAGGTCCAGCTCGACCGCCTTGGCGGCGCCAGCTGGCAGGCGCGAAAGGCGCGCGCCAAGAAGCGTATCATGGAGATGGCAGGCGAGCTGATCGAGATCGCGGCGGCGCGGGCGCTGCGCCATGCCCCGGCCATCGAGGCCCCCGACGGCTCATTCGACGAGTTCTGCGCCCGCTTCCCTTACGAAGATACCGAGGACCAGCAGAGCGCGACCGAAACCGTGCTCGCCGATCTGGCCTCGGGGCGGCCCATGGACCGGCTGATCTGCGGCGATGTCGGCTTCGGCAAGACGGAAGTCGCGCTGCGCGCCGCCTTTGTCGCCGCCATTTCCGGGCGCCAGGTCGCCGTTGTCGTGCCGACGACTCTCCTGGCGCGCCAGCACTACCGCACCTTCACCGAACGCTTCCGCGGTTTTCCGGTCAAGATCGGACAGGCCTCGCGGCTGGTTTCCGCCAAAGAACTGGCGGAAACGAAGAAGGGCCTCGCCTCCGGCGACATCGACATCGTCATCGGCACCCACGCCCTGCTCGGCAAGTCGGTCAAGTTCCGCGATCTCGTGTTGCTGATCGTCGATGAGGAACAGCATTTCGGCGTCGTCCACAAGGAACGGCTCAAGCAGCTGCGCGCCGAACTGCATGTGCTGACCCTGACCGCGACGCCGATCCCGCGCACCCTGCAACAGGCGCTTGGCGGCATCCGCGAATTGTCGCTCATCGCCACTCCGCCGGTGGACCGCCTCGCGGTGCGCACCTTCATCTCGCCCTTCGACCCCATCGTCGTGCGCGAGGCCCTGCTGCGCGAGCATTATCGCGGCGGCCAGACCTTCTATGTCTGTCCGCGCATCGCCGACCTGCCGGAGGCGGAAAGCTTCCTGCGCGAGCATGTGCCGGAGGTGAAATTCGCCATCGCCCATGGCCAGATGGCGCCGGGCCAGCTCGACGACATCATGTCGGCTTTCTATGACGGCAAGTTCGATGTCCTGCTGTCGACGACCATCGTCGAATCCGGCCTCGATGTCGCCAGCGCCAACACGCTGATCGTCCACCGCGCCGACCGCTTCGGCCTCGCCCAGCTCTACCAACTGCGCGGCCGCGTCGGGCGCTCCAAGCGCCGCGCCTACGCGCTGCTCACCCTGCCGGCCAATGGCCGCATGACGCCCAGTGCCGAGCGCCGCCTCAAGGTGCTGCAATCCCTCGATACCCTGGGCGCCGGTTTTCAGCTTGCCAGCCACGATCTCGATATTCGCGGCGGCGGCAACCTGCTGGGCGAGGAACAGTCCGGCCATATCCGCGAGGTCGGCTTCGAGCTTTACCAGTCGATGCTGGAAGAAGCGGTGGCGGAATTGCGCGCCGGCGGCGGCGAAGGGCAGGGGAAAGGCCAGTGGTCGCCGCAGATCGCGCTCGGCGCCGCCATCCTGCTGCCCGAAAGCTTTGTCGCCGATCTCGATCTCAGGCTCGGGCTGTATCGCCGCCTGTCGATGATGGAGGACGAAGCGGAGCTGGAAAGCTTTGCCGCCGAACTGATCGACCGTTTCGGGCCGCTGCCTGGCGAGGTGCGCCAGCTGCTCAAGGTGGTGGCGATCAAGATGCTGTGCCGCAAGGCAAATATCGAAAAGCTCGATGCCGGGCCGCGCGGCATGGTGGCCGCCTTCCGCTCCAATTCGTTTCCCAACCCGGAAGGGCTTATCGGGTTCATCGCCGACCAGGGCAGCCACGCCAAGGTGCGCCCCGACCATTCGCTGGTGCTGGTGCGCGACTGGGCCGACACCGAGGCGCGGATGAAGGGCGTCGACGGCCTCGTGCGCCAGATGGCTGCGATCGCCGCCACGGCCGACAAGGAAAAGAAGCCTGCCGGCGCTCCGCGCTAGCTGCTAGCTGGCGGGTCCCGGCGCCGGTTCGCTGGTGCCGGGCGCCGCCATTGCCTGGCGGATGGCATCGGCCAGGATTTCCGGCGCCTGGGCGCCGCTGACGGCGTATCTGCCGCCGAGGATGAAGCAGGGCACCCCGGAAACCCCCATGCGCTGGGCGAGCTGAACCTCCTCGCGCACCGCCTCGCGGTCGGCGTCGCCCTCGAGCAGCCTGCCGACGAGCTCGGGGTCCATCCCGGCGGCCGCGCCGATTCCAACCAGCACATCGCGTGAGCCAATGTCCCTGCCTTCAACGAAATAGGCGATGAACAGGGCTTCCACCACCTCGTGCTGGTGGCCGGTGGTGGTCGCCCAGCGGATCAGGCGATGGGCGTCCAGAGTGTTGGGCGCGCGGGCAATGCGCTCAAAGCCGAAGGCGATACCTTCCTGTTCCCCGGCGCGGACGATCTCGCGATACATCTGGCCGCCTCGGCTGTCGCCGAATTTGCGCTTCAGATATTCCTTGCGGTCCATGCCCTCGGGTGGAATCGCGGCATCGAGCTGAAAGGGCCGCCAGCGGACATCGAAATCTATATCGGGCAGCGCCGCGAGGGCCTTTTCGAGCCGCCGCTTGCCGATATAGCACCACGGGCACATGACATCGGAAACGATGTCGATCTCAAGGCTTCGAGCGGGGTTGAATTGCAGATCCTGCACCGGTTGAACCTTCCTCCTGGCAAGGCGTAACTATGCCCTATCGGGGCGGCCAAGGCCAAATTCCGGCGATCAATTCTTTTTGCCCGGCAATGCCATCGCTCGCAAATCGGCGCGCCGCACCTTGCCGTTGGCGGTGTGGGGCAGGGCGCCGATGGCGACGATCTCCCGCGGTACCTTGTAGGCAGCCAGCCTCTCGCCGGCATGGGCCAGCAGCGCCCTCTCGTCGCCCTGCCCATCGTGCCAGACCACGAAGGCGGTGATGATCCGCACATTTTCGCCCGCCTCGCGCTCCACCACGGCCGCTTCCTGCACGCCGGGAAAAGCCTGGAGCACCGCCTCGACCTCGAAGGGCGAAACCCGGTAGCCGAAGGCGTTCATCATGTCGTCGGAGCGCCCGGCCAGCCACACATAGCCGTCCTCGTCCATCCGCCCCATGTCGCCGGTCAGGAACCAGCCGCCGCGAAACATCGCCGCTTCCTCCTCGGGCCGGTTCCAGTAGCCCAGCATCAGTCCGGGATCCGAGCGGTGGGCGGCGATAATCCCGGTTTCTCCCGCCGGTAGCGGCGAGGTGCCGCCATCGAGCGGCAGGATGGCAACGCGCCGCCCGTTCTGGGGGCGGCCGGGCGAGCCGGCGCGCGGCGGTACCGTCGGCGATGATGAAATATAGGTCGAAAGCTCGCTCATGCCGAAGGCTTCGTAGAGCGTCAGCCCCGTCGTTTCGCGCCATTCGGCGGCGACGGAAGGTGGCAGCGCCTCGCCCGCGGTCAGGCCGTGGCGCAATTTCCCCAGTGCCTCCCCGGTAAGATCGCAATATTTCAGCATTTGCCGGTAAAGCGTTGGCACAGCGGCGAAAATAGTCGCCTGCGCGGCGCGGATCAGCGCCGGCCAGACCTGGATGTCCTTGGTCCCGGTATAGACCACCGAGGTGGCGCCGTTGGCCCAGGGGTCGGTAAGCCCGGTCCCCAGCGTATAGGTCCAGTTGAAGGCCCCGGCATGGAGTACGGTGTCGGCGGCTTCGATGCCGTACCAGTCCTGATACATGGCTCGGCGCGCCCAGGCCGCGCGGTGGGCATGGAGCACCCCCTTGGGGCGCGAAGTCGTGCCCGAGGTATAGACCAGATAGGCGCCGTCGCCAGCCGCGGTATCGGCCATTTCCGCGGCGGGGCCGGAAAAGCGCATGGCGGTGATGTCTTCCCTGGAAAACCGCTGTATCGCTCCGGCGCCCGGTCCTATCGGCAGGCCGGGCGTGTGCGCAATGGCCGCCGCGCCGCTATCGGCGATGATGAAATCGACCTCGGGCGCCGAAAGCTGGCTCGATATCGGGATGGGCACCAGACCGGCGCCGACGGCGGCAAAAAAGGCCAGCGCATAGTCGGCGCAATTGTCCATGCGGATGGCCAGGCGCTCGCCGCGCTGGAGGCCGGCCTCTGCCAGCGCGCCGCCGATGCGGCAAGTCTGGTCGTAGATCTCGCCATAGGTCCAGCTCTGCGATGGCAAACCCGCAGTGGCTTGGGAAAAGACCTGCAACGCCGTCTTGGTGCTATCCCGCCGCGCGCCCGGCTCCAGGCAATAGCGCGCCATGTTGAAACGGGCGGGGACTTTGGCGATGTCGCTCGGCGGGCTCATGGGTGGCAGCATGTCGCTTGAAACGAATTTCAAGTCAAATGGCCAGATCCGGAGAAACAGGAGTCCCTACAGCAGGGCGGCGAGTTCGGCGCGCTGGACAAGACCTTCGCTGTCGCGCGGAATGCTGGCGACAGACAAGACCAGATCCGGGATCTTGTGCCCGGCCAGTTTGCGTGCGCGCAGGAAATTGCGAATATCTTCGTCCGATACCGCGCCATGCTTGCCGACGATGGCGGCGGCTAGTCGCGAGCCGACAATCGGATCGGGGTGGGCGCAGACCGCGGCATCGGCGACGCCGGCATGTTCGGCCAGGATCTTTTCGAGTTCCACCGCGCTTACCGCGCACTGCCCGACATGGATGCTTTCGCTATCGGCGCCATCGGGTAGCAATTCGAGTTGCGCCGGATCGGTGCGGCAAATACGGACCCGGGCGGGGAAGTCGACAAAACCGCCATTTTCCGGGTCGCTGGCGGCCTCTTGCGCCGAAGCGCTCCGTTCGACACCGGCGCCGATACGATAGGCCGGCACCATTGGCCCGCGCAGGCGCAACGTTCCTGTCAGAACGCCTTCGCCGCCCCCGGCCTTTTGCATGCCGCCCTGAATGCGTGTTTCCAGCACGGTTGGCGCGTCGGCCTCGGGCGCGACCGCAATTGCGCCCAGCGGAATGCGCCCTGGCTGGCAGGCATTGCCGCGCCGCGCCGCGTAGGTGGCGGTTTCGCCGAAATTGTGGATGTCGACGATCTCGATCCCGCCGCGGCGGCTTTCGCCGCCATAGGCGGCTGAACGGGTCATTCCCGGCGACCACACGCAGCCGATCCGGCGCAGGCTGGCGCCCGGGTCTTCTAGCTGGCCGCTGCCGAGCAATGCCGAGAGGGCCGCCGGCGGCACCATCGTATAGGCGGCGCCGGTGGCATGAAGGCTTTGTGCCAGCGCCGACAGGTCGAAAGGATGATGCAGGGCCAGCGTCGAGGCGGAAAGAATGGCGGGCACGAAGGCTCCGGCCAATGCCGTCAGGCCAACCGGGAAATATGGATTGAGAATGGTTTCGCCATGGTCGAGGCCGCTGGCGGAAATATGGGC
Organism: Rhodobiaceae bacterium; assembly: GCA_020441905.1. Lineage (GTDB taxonomy): Bacteria > Pseudomonadota > Alphaproteobacteria > Rhizobiales > NORP267 > JAGRLG01. The sequence goes on from JAGRLG010000048.1 coordinate 17,892, forward strand.
GAGGCCGGCGGCTATCCACTGATTGTGACTGCGCGCCACCGGGCGCGGCGCCTTGCCGCTGCCGCCCTCGAAGCAGATGGTGGCGATGTGATTGGCCGAGCTGCGCCGCCGCTCCGGCAAAGCCACACCGGGTACGAGCGTGGCGCCGGCCAGCGGGTTGTCGATGCCCATCACGCCGTCTGGAACGTCGCGCCCCGTTGTCATGACATGGCGCACGCTCATCAACCCGCTGGCGACAAAGCGCATCATATCGGCATGGGCATGCCCGCCGATCCGCGATGCCGTGATGATGGCGCGGGGCGCCACCTGGGGCAGCGCCTGCGCTAGCTCGAATTCGCGCCACAGCGGCGTGATCGGGCAGGCAATGAGATGCGCGCGCATGATCGCCAGCAGCGCCAGATAGGAATCGACCATGTTGCCGAGCTGGACCGCGACGACATCATCCGCCTCCAGCCCCAGCGCGACGAAATGCCGGGTCAGTGCCTCCACGGCGTCGGCGGCCTGGGCAAAGGTCAGTTGCCGCGGGTCGCCATCGGTGAATTTGCGCCGGTCCGGAGGATCGATGAAGGCGATGCGGTCGGGATGCTGCTGCGCCGCCAGAAAGAACAGTTCATCGAGGGACAGATGCCCCCATAGCCCGGTGCCGGTATAGCGTTCGATATCTTGCGCGCTGCTCAGGATCATCGCTGGCCCCCCGGCCTGTTGCCATCCATCCGCCGGAGTTCCCCTTGCCGGAAGCTCCTGGCAGAACGTTTCTCACCGCGCCGGCCCGGCCTCGCCCGCGCCCGCCGCGCCGCCGCCTGCATCCCGATGCCACCAGGCATCGAGCACGAAGCCGTGAAGCGAACCCCTTTCGGGCCGCCTGATATGGTCCCAGCGCGCTGCCCACTGGCGCGGCAAATGGAACAGGGGAATCACATGGTTCCCCGCAAGAAGAAGCCTATCGAGCGCGCGCGCCGCCGCAACAAATTCCTCGCGCTGGCGCGCTTCCAGCAGTTTGTCGATCATCGCGTCGACAGCCGGGTCGGAAATCCCGGCATAATTCCGGCTGCCATCCTGCCCGGCGGCTTCGCTGCCCCAGAAAATGCGCTGTTCGTTGCCCGGCGAAAGGGACGCGTACCAGCGATACTCGATGATATCGAAATCGAAGGTTTGCAGCCGCCGCTGATATTGCGCTGAGTCCACATAGCGCACCTTGGCACCGATCCCGGCGCGCTCCAGCGCGCGGGAATAGGACAGGGCAAGGCGTTCCTGTTCCCGGCTGGCGACAATGATTTCGAGAGCCAGCTGCCTCCCGGTTTTCGCCGAAACCAGCCTGCCGGCCTTGAGACGGTAGCCGGCGCGGCCCAGCAATTCGCCGGCACGGCGCCGATTTTCGCGGTTGGCGCCGCCGCCCGAACTTGCGGGAAGGCTGAATGATCCGTCCAGCATGTCGGCGCTGAGGCGGTCCGCCCATGGCGCCAGCAGCGCCCGCTCGGCCGCCGAGGCCGCGCGGCCATGGGACGACAATTCGGAGCGGGCAAAATAGCTCTGGGTGCGCTCATAGGCGTTTGAATAGAGCAGCCGGTTCGTCGTTTCGAAGTCGAACAGCAGCACCAGCGCCTGGCGCACCTTCGGATCGCCGAGCGCGGCGCGCCGGGCATTCAGGACATAGGCCGACATTCCCGCCGGCGTTCCGATATCGAATTCATCCCTTATGACACGGCCATCGCGCTGGGCTGGGAAATCGAGGCCGGAAAACCAGCGCACGGGATCGTCCTCGGGGCGCACGTCGACGATGCCCTTGGTGAAAGCCTCGAACAAGGCGTTCGAATCGCGGAAATACTCGAACGCGATGCTATCGAAATTGAAGCGGCCGCGATTGACCGGCAGGTCGCGGCCCCAGTAATTGGCGTCGCGCCGATAGACGATGCGCGCCCCCGGCTCGGCGCTGGTGACGACATAGGGACCGCTGCCCACCGGAATCGCAAGGCCGGTCTGCTCGAAGTCGCCCTTGCCATAAACATGCTTGGGCAGGACGGGCATCAGGCCGATGATCAAGGGCATTTCGCGGTCGCCATCGCCGGAAAAGGTAAAGCGGACGGTGTGCTCGCCGGTCTGCTCCGCCCGCGTCACCTTCGAATAGTAGAAGCGGTGGTTGGGGCGTCCCTTGTCCCGCAACAGGGCATGGGAAAACAGCACGTCCGCGATGGTGACGGGCATGCCGTCGGAAAAGCGGGCCCTGGGGTCGAGCGTGAACTCGGCCCAATCGCGGTCCGGCGGAACCTCGACCGTTTGCGCGATCAGGCCATAAAGGCTGAAAGGTTCGTCAAGGCCGCGCGCCATCAGGCTTTCGAATACATAATCGCGCAAGCCCTGGGCGGGTTGCCCCTTGACGATAAGCGGATTGAGGCTGTCGAAGGATCCCAGTGCCCCCAGGGTCAGCGATCCGCCCTTTGGCGCATCCGGATTGACGTAGTCGAAATGGGAGAAACCCGGGCCATGGTAAGGATTGCCATGCATGGCGATGGCATGCATCGGCGCGGCGGCGCTCCGCCCGCCCGTCACGGCGCAGGCCAACGCCGCGGCAAAACAAAATGCCAGGGCCGATCTTCCGCCGTGGCGCTTATGGGAGCCTGGTCGCAACCGTTTGTCCCGTCGTCAAGAATGGCCGATTCGCCCGTGCCCGCGCGAGTCTAGCATAGCGCCGCGCGGCGCGCGGCGCGCCCGGCGGCGAGGGTTTTTCCGGTTAACCCACCGCATCAAAACCCATGGCCCAGGGCCATGGGGCCTTTCTCACGCTCTATTCCTTTGCTAGAAGGCCATGGAGGAAAAAATCCGGACATGCTGTTGCCGCAATTTCCGGCGATGAGGGCGCCGGGTTTCAAATAGGCCGGCACCCGTCTCACCGGCCCGAAAATAAGGTTTTGGCGTCAGTTGGCCGCCGGGGCGGCCGGGACGCTGAGGGAAACAATAAAGAAAGGTATGTCCAAGATGTTCAGGACCAACGAGACCTTTGGCCGCCGAATGGGCCGGGGACTGACAGTGGCCTTGTCTGCGGTTTTGCTTGCCGGTGCCGCCGGCAGCGGGGCGTTTGCGCAGGACAAGGAGGCTGCCAAGGCGCCGGCAGCCGATTCCAACGATTCCGCCTGGATCAAGATCTGCAATCCGGACGAGCCGGCCGAGAAGAACCAGTGCCTGGTGACCCAGGAACTGCGTGATGGCAACACCAAGCAACTCGTTGCCGCGGCATCCATTCGCACCACCAAGGGCGAAAAGACGCTTCTGATCATGTCGGTTCCCATCGGTGTCCTGTTGCCGCCGGGCCTGCGTCTCCAGATCGACGATGCCAAGCCGGTTGCGGTCGCCTACACGATCTGCTTCCCCAGTTCCTGCGTCGCGCGCATGGAGCTTGACGACGCCACCCTCGGCAAGCTGAAGGCTGGCAACAAGATGGTGGTTTCGGTGCTTGACGCCGAACAGAAGGCCGTTGGCTTTCCGCTGACGCTTGCTGGCTTCACCAAGGCTCTTGAAGGCCCCCCGATCGACCCGGCGGTCTTCGCCAAGGCCCAGCAGCAGCTGGGCGACGAGATCCAGAAACGCGCCGAGGAAATGCGCAAGGAGCAGGAAGAAGCGCAGAAGAAAGAAGGCGCGGCGAAATAGCCTCCAGGCGGCTGACCTGCCTTAAGTATCGAAGCGCCCGCCGATTGGCGGGCGCTTTTTTACTGGCATCGCCGGCACCGATGAGGCTGGACGGTGCCGCTCAGGGTTTCAATGACTGGCGATGGCGCTGCGGCGATATATGCCATTGTCGAATTCGCCGAAAACTTCCGCCACATCGGGGTGGCGGACCGGTTCGCCGGTGGTGTCGGGAAGCAGGTTCTGCTCCGAAACATAGGCGACATATTCGGTTTCTTCGTTTTCGGCGTACAGATGGTAATAGGGCTGGTCTTTCGCCGGGCGCATTTCCTCCGGGATCGCCAGCCACCATTCCTCGGTGTTGCTGAATGTCGGATCGACATCGAACACGACCCCGCGGAACGGATAGAACCGGTGCCGCACGACCTGGCCGATCTGAAATTTGGCGACTTGATGGTTTCTCATCGGCGTCATCAATCTGTCCACCTGATGGGCCGCGACGGGCGGCCACCTGGTTACTGGTTAAGGCATAGGACGGGCAAGGCACCTTGATCCAGAACAAAGGCGGGAATTAGCCCTGGAACCCGTAAGCGGGTGCAAGATCGGGATCCTTGGCCGCCACCTGACGGGCAAGATCGACGATTACGCGGGCCTGCTTCCAGGTCGCATCGTCCTGCATCTTGCCGTCTATCATGACCGCTCCGCTGCCATCCGGCATGGCTTCCAGGATCCGGGCGGCAAAGCGTACTTCCTCTACATCGGGGCTGAACACCTTCTTTGCAATGGCGATCTGGCTCGGATGCAGCGACCAGGCGCCGACGCAGCCCTGGAGGAAAGCGTTGCGGAACTGCGCTTCGCAGGCCGCCGCGTCGGAAAAATCTCCAAACGGGCCGTAAAAGGCGCTGAGGCCCCTGGAGGCGCAGGCATCGACCATCTTGGCGATGGTGTAGTGCCACAGATCCTGCTGGTAGAAGGCGCGGGCCGCCGCTTCGCCTTCATCGGCGAGAACGCCATATGACGGATGGCCGCCGCCGACGCGGGTGGTTTTCATCCGGCGCGAGGCGGCCAGGTCCGCCGGGCCCAGGCTCATGCCATGCATGCGCGGGCTCGCCGAGGCGATGGCCTCGACATTGGCGACCCCTTCCGCCGTTTCGAGAATGGCGTGAATGAGAATCGGCTTCTTGACCTCGTGGCGGGCCTCGAGCTGGGCCAGCAGCTGGTCGAGATAGCAGATATCCCAGGGGCCATCGACCTTGGGCAGCATGATGACATCGACCTTGTCGCCAACGGTGCTGACGATTTCGACGATATCGTCCAGCGCCCAGGGACTGTTCAGCGCGTTGACGCGGGTCCACAGCCCGGTATCGCCGAAATCGTTGTCCCTGGCCATTTCGATGAAGCCGCGCCGCGCATTTTCCTTCTGGTCGGCGGGAATGGCGTCTTCAAGGTTGCCAAGCACGACATCGACCTGGGAGATCAGTTCCGGCACCTTGGCGCGCATCTTCTCGACATGCGGCGGCATGAAATGGATCATGCGCTCGACCCGCACGGGCAATTCGCGAAAAGGCTGGGGCGCGCCCACGGCGAGCGGTTTGTAGAAATTTGCCGGAAGTCTCATCTTACGCTCTCACTCCTCAAAACGCCGATTGGCCAAATTGGCCGGCCGACTCTCCCGGTTCCTGTGCCAAGGGGTGGTCCGAGCGTCAAGTAAAATGGCGCAATCCGCTCGCTTGCCGCGCCAGCCTGCTTCCCGTTAAAGCGGCTCGCCGCGCATGACGCGGGGTTCCAACACCGGGGCCGCCAGCCCCGCGCGCATCGCCGCATGGCGCAGCGGTGCCAGCCGCGACAGCAGGAAAAGACCGGCGCCGCGCATCGCCTGGGCCGGCAGGAAGGGCGAGAGAACAGACCGGTTGAGCAGATCTATCGCCGCCGACCTGCCGGCGATATCGGCCCGCCGTGCCTGCGCATAGGCCGCCTGGCACTCCTCGCTGCCGGGGTCCTTGCCTGCGCGCAGGGCGTCGACGGCGATTTCGGCCAGGGTTGCGCCGTCGCGCAGGCCCAGATTGAGCCCCTGGGCGCCGATTGGCGGCACCACATGACCGGCCTCGCCGACAAGGGCGATGCGGCGCTGCGCCATGCGCCATGCGGTTCGAAGGGAGAGCGCAAATCCGTGCCGCTTGCCGGGGGAGGAAAATCCTCCCAGCAGCCCATAGCAGCGCCGGCGCAGATCCTCGCAAAAAGCGTCGTCCTCGAGCGCCAGCAGCCTGTCGGCTTCCTCAGGTCTGACGACCCAGACCACGCTCGAAATATTTCCAGGCAAGGGAACGAAGGTCAGCGGCCCGGACGGTGTGTGGAACTCGGTCGAAACATCGTCATGGGGGAGCGCATGGCAGACGTTGAAGGCGAGCGCGACCTGCGGATAATCATGCCTCAAACAGCTTATCCCCGCGGCCTCGCGGCACTGGGAATCGCGGCCGTCGGCGGCCGCCACCAGCGCCGCCTCGAACCTGCCGCCATCGCCGCTTGTCAGCCTTACCCTGTCGGCCAGGGGGGCGACGGCGCTGACCGCCTGGGCATGCGCTCGCAAGGTCGGGAATGCCGCGAGGCGCCGCGTCATTGCATCGGTCAGATCGACGTTATGGATGTTGTAGCCGAAGGGGCCGCGGCCCAGTTCGGCGGCATCGAATGTGACCTCCGGCGCCCGCACCAGGCGCCCCGTGGCATCGACCAGTCGCAGGCGCTGAAGCGGCGCGGCGCGTGGCTTCAACTCGTCCCAGACGCCAATGGCGCGCAGGATTTCGACCGATCCGCGCATCAGCGCGCTGGTCCGCGAATCGCGCCCGGCCGCCGCCGGCGCAAACAGGTCGATGCTGGCGCCGGCGCCAGCCATCAGCAGCGCGCAGGCCAGTCCCGCCGGTCCGCCGCCGACAACGGCAATCTGCCCGCCTCTGTCCACCTTGTCCTCCAACTGCCCGAACCGGCCGGGCGCCTGCCCCTTTGCGGCGCATCCTCGCACACCGCCGCCGCTGCCGGCACCACCCTTGCGCGGCTGATTGCCTGTTCCACCAAAACCGGCCTGCGCCTATATATGCGCGTTGGGGATGGCAAGTGAATGGCAAGGGCATAATGAAAGACGGGCAGGGCGGCAAACAGGCGGATTTGGGCGCGGATCTGGCGCGCCGGGTCGTTGACGTTCCGGCGCCGCAAACGCTGGAGATGATGACGCGCGCTCGTGCCCTGATGGCCCAGGGCGTGGATATCGTCAATCTGACCGTCGGCGAGCCGGATTTCGATACGCCGGAAGATATTCGCGAGGTGGCGAAAAAGGCGCTCGATGGCGGCATCACCAGATATGCGCCGATCGCCGGGTTGCCGGACATGCGCGCCGCCGCCGCCGAAAAGCTGGCGCGTGACAACGGGATCGACTATCGCCCGGAAGAGATCGTCGTCACTAATGGCGCCAAGCAGGCCATTTCGGATACCTGCCTGTCCTTCCTAGAGGAGGGCGACGAGGCGATCATACCCTCGCCCTATTGGGCTTCCTATCCCGGCACGGTCGAATTCACCGGCGCGCGCTGCGTCTATGTCCCCACGACCCTGCGCAGCGGTTTCAAGCTGACACCCGAGGCGCTGCGCGCGGCGCTGACGCCAAGATCGCGCCTGCTGTTCATAAACTCGCCCAGCAATCCCACCGGCGCGGTGTACCGGCGCGAGGAACTGGAAGCCCTTGTCGAGGTGGTGCTGTCCCATCCCAAGCTGTGGATCCTTTCCGACGAGATCTATGAGCGCATCGATTTTACCGGCCGGCATGTGTCTACCGCCGCCCTTGCCGGGGCCAGGGAACGCACGATAACCATCAATGGCGTGTCCAAGGCCTTTGCCATGACCGGCTGGCGCATCGGTTATGTTGCTGCGCCCGAGCCGGTGGCCAGGCTGCTGGGGCGGGCGCAGGCGACCCTGACGGCGGGCGCCAACCCCTTTGCCCAGACCGCTGCCGCCTATGCGCTGCGCCAGCCCAAAGAGGCCACCGCCTATATGACCGAGGCTTACCGCACCCGCCGCGACCTGGTCATGGAGCTGCTTGGTGAAATTCCCGGCCTGCGTGTCAGCCGCCCCGACGGCGCCTTCTACGCATTTATCGATGTCAGTGCCTTCTTCGGCCATGACGCCTCTGGCCGCAAAGTCGCCAATTCGATCGAATTCACCGAATATCTGCTTGATCGCGCCGGGGTATCGACCGTCGCCGGTGCCGGTTTCGGCGATGACCGCTGTATCCGTATTTCCACCGCCGCCTCCGAAGCCGCGCTGCGCGAGGGCATAGCGCGCCTGGCGCGCGCGATACGGGGGCTGCGCCGGCCATAGAGCGCTTTGCCACAGGCGCCACAACGAGGAACAAAGCTGTGCAGGGCCGCGTCCTGATCGCCTTTGCCGTTCACCTGCTGACATTGTCCGGCCTGCTGCTGGCGCTGGCCGCCATGTTCGCCGCGAGCCAGCAGGCGTGGACGGCGATGTTCGCTTTTCTCGGGCTGGCCCTCATCGTCGACGGCCTGGACGGCCCGCTGGCGCGCCGCTTCGACGTCGCGGCGGTGCTGCCGCGCTGGCAGGGCGCGGTGATGGACCTCATTGTCGACTATCTGACCTATGTCTTTATCCCGGCATTCGCGGTGCTGACCGCCCAGATCATGCCGCCGGTGGCGTCAGCGATTGCCGCCGGCGCCATCTGCGTCAGCGCGGGCTTTTATTTTGCCGACCGCCAGATGAAGACCGAGGACCATTTTTTTCGCGGCTTTCCGGCGGTCTGGAACGTTGCGGTCTTCTATCTCCTGGCTTTCGGAGTGAACGGCATCGCGGCTCTGTCGCTTGTCGTCTTTTTGTCGGTGCTGAGTTTCGCGCCGGTCGAATTCGTCCATCCCCTGCGGGTTCGCCGCCTGCGCGGCCTTACCCTGGCCGTAACCGCCGCCTGGGGCTTGCTTGCCATTGCCGCGCTGCTGCAAGATCTGGCGCCCGGCTTTGCCCTGCGTCTTGGCCTTGGCGCCTGCGCCGCCTATTTCCTGCTGGTCTGCATTTGGAGATCGTCGCCGCTTTGGCCGCGTGGGCGGCGCTAGCCCTTTTTCCTTTCACCCACTCGCAAGGCCGTTGCCGTTGGCGGCCGGAACCGGAGCTACAATGCTTGAGCTGATCGCGATGCCGCAGGTGTGGATCGGTTTCCTCACCCTGACAGCGATGGAAATCGTTCTCGGCATCGACAATATCGTCTTTATCTCGGTGCTGGTTGCCCGCCTCAAGGGGCGCGAGGCGGTGCGCGCGCGGCAAATCGGACTGGGGCTTGCCCTGGTCATGCGCATCGCGCTGCTGCTCGTGCTGACCTGGATCATCGGGCTGACCCGGCCGCTTTTCGAAATTCTCGGCCACGCCGTATCCTGGCGCGACCTGATCCTTCTCGCCGGCGGGCTTTTCCTGTTGTGGAAAGCGACGCGGGAAATCCACGGCGCCATCGAGGGCGGCGAAGAAGACCACGCAGATGGCGCGGGTGCCACCTTTGCCGCCATCATCGCCCAGGTCGTGGTGATCGACATGGTCTTTTCCGTCGATTCCATCATCACCGCCATCGGCATAGCCGAGCATGTCGAGGTGATGATCGCCGCTGTCATCGTTTCGGTGGCGGTGATGTATGTCGCTTCCGCCCCGATCGCCGGTTTCATCGCCCGCCATCCGACGACCAAGATGCTGGCCTTGAGTTTTCTTATTCTGATCGGCGCCGCCCTGGTCGCCGATGGCATCGGGTTTCATATCCCGCGCGGCTATATCTATTTCTCAATGGCCTTTGCCGGCGCCATCGAGGCTGTCAATATTGTCGCCGCGCAAAGGCGCAAGGCGCGGGCCGGGCAAGAGGGAAGGTGATTTCATGGGATACGGCATTCGCATCCACAAGCATGGCGGACCGGAGGTTTTGCGCTGGGAAGAGGTGGCGCCCCTGCATCCCGCCGCCGGAGAGGTTCTGGTTCGCCATCAGGCCATCGGCCTCAATTTCATCGACACCTATTTCCGCACCGGCCTTTACAAGCCACCGGCGCTGCCTTTCATCCCCGGCAATGAAGGCGCCGGCATCGTCGCCGAAGTGGGGAAGGGCGTTACGGCGGTAAAGCCCGGCGACCGCATCGCCTATGCCGGCACCCTGGGGTCCTATGCGCAGGAGCGCCTGCTCCCCGCCGACCGGGTCGTCAAGGTGCCGCGCGGCGTATCCGCCGAGCTGGCGGCCTCGATCATGCTCAAGGGCATGACCGCCCACTATCTGCTCCATCGCGTCCACAAGGTGAAAGCGGGCGATACCGTGTTATGCCATGCCGCCGCCGGCGCGGTGGGCCAGATCCTGTGCCAATGGGCCAATGCGCTCGGGGCGACGGTCATCGGCACCGTCGGCTCGGCAGAAAAGGCGAAGATCGCCAAAAAGCGCGGCTGCCATCACGTCATCAACTACCGCGAAAAGGACTTCGCCGCCGAGGTGCTCCGCATCACCAGGGGCGCCAAGGTCGATGTCGTCTATGACGGCGTCGGCAAGGATGTCTACCCGGCTTCGCTCGATTGCATTCGCCCGCTTGGCCTGTGGGCGCTGTTCGGTCAGTCCTCCGGTCCGGTGCCGCCGGTCGACCTGTCGATCCTGGCGCAAAAAGGGTCCTTATTCGTCACCCGGCCGATCCTGTTCACCTATATCGCGGCGCGCAAGGACCTGGAAAAGGCGGCCCGGCAGCTGTTCCGCGTTGTAACCGATGGCACGGTGAATGCCGAGGTCAACCAGCGCTATGCGCTCAAGGATGCGGCGCAGGCCCACCGCGACCTTGAGGCCCGCCGCACCACCGGGGCTACCGTGCTGCTCCCCTGACCCTGGCCGCCGGGCCGGGAGCCAGAGCGCATTGGACTTAGTTTGGCGCGACCGGGAAGATGGCGGGGCAGGGGCGGGCTGATTCGGACGCCGCGAGGCATTGCAGACGGGGTCGAATATGATGGCTGGAAGCGGCTGGCTGAAACCGATGATCGGCGCACTGGCGCTCGCCTTTTCCGTGGCGGCGCTGCCGGTAGCCGCCGGCGCGGGAAGCGGCATCACCTTCAATCAGGACTATCTGGAGGATCTCTTCATTCCCAGGGAGTTCAAGATTGACGACATACCGGCGGTCTTCAGCCATGTCTTCGCCGCCCTGCCGGCGCAGGTCAACGTCTATCCAACGGAAAACTATTATTATTTTTCATTCCTGCATGGCGGGGTGAGCTATTCGGGCAATTTCCGCCTCGATGTGCGCGACCGCGACGAGGGCATCCTTCATTTCGTCTATTTCAACCAGGCGGAGGCCTGGAACAGCGAATTGACGGTGCAATACCGCGCCCTGTCGCTGGCCGACGGCGTGAAGGTCGAAAAGCTGCGCGATCTCGTTTACCGCGTCGAATATGGCGGCAAGAGCACCGTTTTCGCCCTCAACGATTTGCGCGAGGTGACGCCGCCGCCCGACAAGCTGGCGCCTGGAGAAACCTTTATCGGCCCGGTTTTCGATGAATCAGGGCTGCAATTCTACCTGCTCTTTCACGGCGAGGAGAAACGCTTCACCTATGTCTTGAACGAGGCCGCCCCGCCGGCGGAGCGCCTTCTCGCCTACAGCGATACCGACTCGGACATCCTGCTCGGCATGCGCACCGGATTTGCCTTCTACAAGGACCGTTTCCAGGACCGCAAGATCCTCATCGGGGTCTATGCCGGCAATGTCGAGAACAACAATTTTCTCGACGGCCCCTTCGACCAGCTTCCCGACAATTTCCTCAAGGGCGATGAATTGCGCCAGGCCATCCTGACCCTCTATCCCGAACTCAAGGACGAAATAGACCGCCTGGGCAATTTCAAGGAACAGGAAGGGCGGGTTCTGATAAACCCCTATATTAATTACAGTTTCTTGAGCGAGCTCGAAGAGTTCCACAAATGCGCCGACAGCGGGCTGGACCGCGTCGGATTCTACCGCTGCCTGCAACCCTCCGAGGGGCAATAGGACTGGCCCCTTCAATTAGGACAGCCCCTTCAATTGCTCTGCTGATCGTGTATCGGCCGCACACCGGCAATCGCAGGGCCGTATCAGGTCTTCGAACCGCTCATTCTTTTTGTTGAGGGCACCAGCGTCTTGCTTTTTGATATAAGGTAGAACTACTCTAACCTATAGGCTCAAAACCGCGGCCTGCCTGCCTTCGCGGCGGGGCGGGCTTGGCCGGGAGCAAACAATAAGGCGCTGTGCTGGGAGCAAATGCCATGAAGAGAAAATCACCACCTTTTCGCGCCGATATGGTCGGCAGCCTGCTGAGGCCCGAGGCGCTTCACAAGGCGCGGGACGGCCATGAAGCCGGCAAGGTCAGCGACGGCGAGCTTCGCAAGGTCGAGGACACGGAAATCAGGAAGATCATCGCCAAACAGGAAGAAATCGGCCTCAAGGCGGTGACCGATGGCGAGTTCCGCCGCTCGTGGTGGCATTTCGATTTCCTGCGCGAGCTTGGCGGTATTGAAATGGTCTATGGCAAGGAGAGCATCCAGTTCCATGGCGTCAAGACCAAGGCCCAGAGCCTGGAGGTCAAGGGCAAGGTCCACTACAAGCCCCACCCCCAGGTCAATCATTTCCGCTTCCTCAAGGACAACACCAAGGCGGTGGCGAAAATGACTATTCCCAGCCCCAGCGTGCTGCATTTCCGCATGGGCTACAACGCCATCAAGCCGGTCTATCCCGATCTCGACGAGTTCTTCGCCGACGTTGCCGACGCCTACAAGGCGGCGATCAAGGACTTCTACGATGCCGGTTGCCGCTATCTCCAGCTTGACGACACGGTGTGGTCCTATCTGTGCGATCCGGAGCAGTTGGAAGGCGCCCGCAGCCGCGGCGACGACCCCAAGAAGCTGCCGCAGATCTATGCCGATACATTCAATCGTGCCATCGCCGACCGGCCCGACGACATGACGATCACCATGCATGTCTGCCGCGGCAATTTCCGTTCGACCTGGATCGCCTCGGGCGGCTATGAGCCGATCGCCGAGGTCATGCTCGACCAGCTCCACATCGACGGCTTCTTCCTTGAATATGACAATGAGCGCTCTGGCGGATTTGAACCGCTGCGCTTCCTGCCCAAGGGCGACAAGCAGGTCGTGCTCGGGCTCATTACGTCGAAATCGGGTGCACTCGAGGATCGCGGCACGGTCAAGAAGCGTATCGACGAGGCCACCAAATATGCGCCCCTTGAGCAATTGTGTCTCAGCCCGCAATGCGGCTTTGCCTCTACCGAGGAGGGCAATGTGCTGACCGAGGAAGAACAGTGGAACAAGCTGCGTTTCATCGTCTCCATAGCCGACGAGGTTTGGGGCTGACGTCTCCCGGCCGGACGCGGCGCCCGGCGCGCCAGGCGCAAAAAACCCGCCCCCGAGAGATCGGGGGCGGGTCGTTTTATTTTCGCGGCCGGCCGGCGCCGGAACGCCTATGCCGAAATGGTCTGCCTAGAACAGCTTGCTCGGCAGCCACAGGGCTATATCGGGAAAGATGATCAGCAGGCCAACCAGGGTGGCGTCGGCGAGCAGGAAGGGCACGATGCCCTTATAGACCGTACCAAGCGAAATATCGGGCATCTGGGCGCGAATGACGAAGATATTCAGGCCGACCGGCGGCGTGATCAGGCCGACTTCGACCATGATCACCATCAAGATGCCGTACCAGACCGAGTCGAAGCCCAGCGATTGAATGATGGGCAGGAACACCGGCACCGTGACCAGAATGATCGCCACCGACTCCAGGAAGCAGCCCAGAACCAGATAGAAAGAGAGGATGATCAGAACCACCGCGAATGGCGGCACCTGGAGGTACTGGATCAGATCCACGATCGCCAGCGGCAACTGGGTCTGGACGATGAAGAAGGAGAAGATCCATGCGCCGGTGATGATGAACATCAGCATCGCCGTTGTGCGCAGGGTCTGCATCATTCCTTCGACAAAGGCGGAGAACGTCATGCTGCGCGAAAGCACGGCAATGATGATAGCGGCGAAAGCGGCGACGCCGGCGGCTTCCGTCGGGCTGAACAGGCCGGCATAGATACCGCCGACGGCGAAGCCGAACAGAATTGCCAGCTTCCACATCGCCAGGGCCGACTTGAGGCGCTCCATCATCGGCATGCGCGGCGCGATCGGCATCCACTCCGGGCGCAGGCGCGCCGTAATCCAGATCGCCACCATGAAGAGCACGGTCATCAGCAGGCCCGGAATAAGGCCGGCGGCGAAGAGGGCGGGCACCGATTCCTGCGCTGCCAGCGCATAAATGACCATGATCACCGAGGGCGGGATGAGAATGCCCAGCGTGCCGCCGGCGGCAACCGACCCGGTGGCCATGCGGTCGTCATAGCCGTATTTGCGCATTTCCGGCACGCAGATCTGGGTGAAGGTGCCTGCGGTTGCCAGCGACGAGCCGGAGATGGCGGCAAAACCGGCGCAGCCGCCGATCGTTGCCATGCACAGGGCGCCGCGCCGCCCGGAGAAGATGGCGCTCGCCGCGGCGAACAATTCCTTCGACATGCCGGATTCGGTGGCGACCACGCCCATCAGGATGAACAGCGGCAGCACCGAGAACGAATAGACCAGCAGGTCATAGGGCGTGGTGCCCAGAACGATGGTGGCGGTATCCCATCCGTCGATCGCGGCATAGCCGAACAGGCCAACCAGGCCCATGGCGGCGCCGAGCGGCACACGGATAAAGGTGAGGAAGATCAGCCCGAAAAGACCGATCACTCCGATAATCTGCGGTGACATTACTTGCCCCCCGAACCGAAAAATGCGCGAGCTTCGCGCCAGAACACCAGCGCCACGACGACAAGCGAGGCTGCCATGGCGAACAACACCAGGGAACCGCGCCAGATCATCGGTATATGGAGGTCGAAGGAAACCTCGTTGAAATCGACGAAGTCGATTGCCGGGGGGATCATGTAATAGACCAGGAGGGCAAAAAACACCAAGGTCAGGCCAAGGCCGAACATCTCTAGAAACTGGATGAACCTGGGCGTTGAAATCTGGTCGATCAACTCGATCGTGACATGCTCGTTCTTGAGAAAAGTCTCTGGGATCGCAAAAAACGCGACGATAGCAAGAGTGAACTCGACAATCTCATATGTGCCGTAGATGGGGGCGTCGAAGAAGTTCGCCAGGAACACGTCAACGACGTTGATCCCCATCATGACCAGCAGGAAGATGGCGGCGACACGGGTGAGCCACCGTGCCGCCTGGTTTGCGATATTCATTGGATTACCGGATCTTATTGATGCCAGCTCACTTGGAATATTCGGCGGACATCGCCTTCATCTTGGCGTAGACCTCGCGTCCCGGAAGGCCTTTGGCTTCCAGATCGGCGAGCGTCTTTTCGATGAATTTCTCCGACAGATCGCGCATTTCCTTGTCGGCCGCCGGATCGAGCGCGACCTTGTTGATGTCGGCCTTGGCAAGGTAGTCCTCGCGGGCCGCGACCTTGCCCCACACTTCCATCGCACGGGCACCGAACTGGGCACCGTCGCCGACCGAGTCGTCGATGATCTTCTTCAGATCGTCGGGCAGGCTGTTGTACTTGTCCTCGTTCATGACCAGGCCGAAGCTGAGAACGGCGAGGAACATCGGGGTCTCGTTCTTGACCAGGCCGCCGAGCTTGAACGTGAAGACACCGTTGGGATCGGTGATGACGCCGTCGATGGTGCCCTTCTGGAGCGATTCGGCCATCAGCGGGGCCGGCAGGCCGATCGGGTTGGCGCCCAGTTCCTTCAGCATGGTCGCCACCGTCGGGGTCGGCGCGCGGTAGCGGCGGCCCTTCAGGTCGCCGACATTGGCGATCACCTTGCTCGAGTCATAGATATAGGCCGGTTCCGTCGTCGCCAGCCAAAGGATCTTGGTGCCCTCATGTTCCTTGGCCAGATAATCGGCCCTCAGGTCGCCGAGGATCCGCGCGCCCACTTCGGCGCCCTTCGGTCCGGCCGGGAGCACGTAGGGGAGGTGGACCAGCTCGGTGAGCGGAAAACGGCCCGGGGTCACGCCGTGCTGGAAAAAGGCGATGTCGGCGACGCCCTTGCGCACCAGGTCATGATGGCGCGGCAGCGGTCCCATCGACGAGCCGTAGAAGAAGACCGGCTTCAACCGCCCGCCCGACTTTTCTTCCCAGTCCTTGAGCATGCGGGTGATCATCTTGGCATCGGGCGCCGGTTCCGGCGTGAAGATGGCGACCTTCAGTTCGATGCTGTCCTGCGCCGGCGCCGAAGCGACCGACAGTCCGGTCGCCATGGCGGCTACGGCAAATCCGGTCATCAGGTACCGGCCAAAATTCTTGTACATTAGGAAACCTCCCTCTTGCGGTCCGTGCGCGCGGTTCATGCTCTTTGCGCTCCGGAACCATTTCACGAATGGGAGTGAACCACACAACTCACCCCCCGGCACACCGTAATGCGCCTGGTATCGGCCTCGGGCCGGCATTATAAGCGCCTCCCGTTCACTAACCGATAGATATTTTGCTGAACTTGATCGATTGTGGTGATCGCGCGAGGAGGCTGATAGCGTCTCCACCCATGCTGGATTGGGGAACAGCACAGGCGATGGCGCTATCGGCCCTCCGCGAAATGCGCCGTTATGCCGGCGGGTCGGAACGTTCGACCCGGCACAACAGCGCGCGCAGATGGTATGTGCCCATCTGGGGATCAAAGGGGGGTAAATTGCTGGTCAGGACATTGACGTTGGATTCCCATACGCCATAGTCCGGGCCCGGCTTGTCGGGGAACCACCAGCCATGTTCGCAATGGATGACCCGTGGATCGATGCCCTTCCACAGCTTGGCCTTCTGGCGGATCTTGCCGCGTTTGGTTTCGATCCACATCCAGTCGCCGGTCTTGATGCCGAGCCTGGCCGCCGTGTCGGGGTGAATCTCCGCAATCGGGTCCGGATGAGCCTTGCGCAGGGGCTTCAACTGGCGGTGTTCCGAGTTGAAAAAGAAGGGAATTCGCCCGCCCGTCGTCAGCACAAGCGGAAACTCCTCGGCAATTTCCGGCGTGGCGATCGGGCTTTCCGGCGGCTCCTCATAATAGGGAAGGGGGTCGTAGCCCATTTCCTCGAAGCGGGTCGAATAGAGCTCGATCTTGCCGGTCGGGGTCTTGAAACCCTTTTCCTCGTATTTGCGGTAGCGGAACGGGATCTTGTAGAAGCCGCGCACTTTCAGATCGTCGTAGCTCATGCCCGTGCCGGCGCGAACCTGGGCGTCAAGGACGTCTTCGACCGGCTCGGTGCAGGTTTCCAGTTTCATGCGCCGCGCCAATGCGACGAAGATTTCCTCGTCGGACTTGCATTCGCCGATCTGCACCGTCTTCTGCTGCGCCAGCACGATATTGGCCGCCCTGGTCGGCAGGCCGGCAATCTGGTTGAGTTCCGGCCAGGAAGCGGCCGGCAGCACGAGATCAGCCAGTTCGGCAGTCGGTGTCATGAACAGGTCGGCGCACACCATGAAGTCGAGCTTCATCAGCGATTCATAGACCAGCTTGGAATTGCCATAGGTGGTCAGCGTGTTGTTGCCGAAAACCATGAAAGCCTTGACCGGGTAGGGCTTGCCGGTGCGCATGGCCTGCAGGACGGTGGGGATATGCGCCGCCGGCAGGTCGGCGCCTTCGCCGCACAGCAGCTTGAAGCGGTCGGCGCCAAGACGCTTGGCATTCATCTCCGGCGAGAGATTCTCGATCAGGCTCGGAAAACGGCCGATGCCGTTCATGCCGAACACCCAGCCGCCGGGAACGTCGATATTGCCCGTCAGCGCGGGCAGCAGCGACACCGCGCGCACCGTCTGGATGCAGTTCGGCGTCTGTTCGATGGCGACGCCCCATTCCATCGCCGACGGTCTGATTTCGGCATAAAGCCTTGCCGCGGCGCGAATCTTGTCCGCCGGCACCCAGGTCACGCCCTCCGCCCATTCGGGGGTATGCGGGCGCACGCGCTCGGCCAGCTCGGCAAAGCCATGGGTCCATTTCTCGACAAATTCGGCGTCGTAGAGCTTCTCTTCGATCAGCACATTGAGCATCGCCAGCGCCAGCGCGTCGTCGGTGCCGGGGCGCAGTTGCAGCCAGATATCCGCCTTCTTGGCCAGATAGGTTTCGCGCGGATCGACGACGATGATCTTCGGATTTGCGGCGAGCGAATCGCGGACCGAGAAGCGGGTTTCGCCGTCGGGGCCGGAATTGACCGGGTTATGCCCCCAGTAGAGTATGAGTTCCGGCATCGTTTCGGTGGTAAAGTCGCACACCGGAAAGTCGCCGTAGGTCAGCAGACAGGTGTTGATGCGCGGATGGAAGCATTGCGCGAATCCCGGCTCGCTCCAGTTCGGCGTGCCCAGGGCATGGCCGAAACGCGACACCCAGCGAATGTGGTGGCGGCCGGTGCCGGTGCCCATGGCGATCGACTCGGGGCCGAACTCGTCCTTGATGGCCTGAAGCTTTTCGGCCATTTCATCGAGCGCCTCGTCCCACGAAATGCGCTCCCACTGGCCCGATCCGCGCGGCCCCTTGCGCCGCATCGGATATTTCAGCCTGTCCGGGTGATAGACCAGGTCCATGGTGGACGCGCCGATGGGGCAGAGCCGGCCCTTGTTCAGCGGGGAATCGGGGTCGCCCTCGACCTTGAGCAGCTTGTCGCCCTGAACATGCATCAGGGTGCCGCATCCGCCATGGCAACTGCGGCAGACGCTCTTGAGAATGCTGACTGGGCCTGCGCCATCGGCCGCTGGCTTGTCGCCTCCAACAATCTGTTCCATTGTCCCCTCCCGGGTGCTGCTGATTTATCGGTTAAGATACTGCACGAACACAAAATTGCCCGCGTCATGCCGCGAAAACAGTGATATTGTTATCAATGCAACGTTCCATGTATAACAAATATATCAAGGCTAGTCAATGACACCGCGCCGCCAAGGTCCGGCCCCTGCCGGATACGAGCCCTCCCAGGGCGAGGAGTTTTCGATCGATGACCGGGTCGGCCATTTGTTGCGCCGGGCCTACCAGCGCGCCAGTGCCCACCTGGCCGTGCGCCTTCGTGCGCTGTCCCTGACGCCGGTCCAGTTTGCCGTCCTGATGCGCTTGCACGAAAGAGGGCAATTGTCGCAAAACCAGCTTGGGCGCCTGGTCTCCATGCCGCCGGGCAATATCCATGGCCTGGTGGGGCGGCTGGCCAAGCGGGGGCTGATCGTTACCGACAACGACCCCAATGACCGCCGCTTGGTCCTGATCTCGCTGTCACCCGAGGGCGCGGGCCTGACCGACGAACTGATTAAGCTGGATCTTGAGGCGACAAAGGACGCTTTGTCGCCGTTGGAGCCGCACGAGCAGGAAATATTCCTCAAACTTCTGAAACGTATGGCGTAACGTCGATGCGGGGCCGGCTTGGGGCCGTGCCCGGCGGAGGAGCGTTTTAGTGGAATGAAACTCAGTCAGCTTCGCAATCTGGTGGCTGTGGCCGAAGCCGGCAGCGTCCGTCAGGCATCGCGCAATCTGAATATTTCGCAATCGGCCGTTACCAAGAGTATCAAGCAGTTGGAGGCCGATCTTGGCGTGCAACTGCTGCACCGTGCCTCCCACGGCGTATCGCCGACATCCGCCGGCGAAGCCCTGATCCTGCGCGCGCGGGTTGTTGAATCCGAATTGCGCGAGGCGCGAAACGATGTCGAAACCGTGCAGGGCGGTGTTTCGGGGTCCATTCGCGTCAGCGCGTCGCCCTCGGTTGCCACCGGTTTGCTGCCGCGGACCATTGTCGGTTTTCGCCGGACGCGGCCAAATGTGAGCATTCAGATCGAAGAGGCAGTCTATCCCGAGCAACTGCCCGACCTGCGCAACGGCAATCTGGATTTCGCGATCTGCCTGGTGCCCGAACGGCTGAATGACGACGGCCTCGACTTCGAGGTTCTCCTCAAGGATAGGCTGACCCCGGCGGTGCGCGCCGATCATCCCCTGGCCTCGCAATTCGGTCTCAAGCTGTCCGATCTCATCGACCGCGAATGGGTGATTTACCGGCGCGGGCGGACAGGGCGCGATATCTTTGAGCACACCTTCGTCCCTATCGGCCTGACCCCGCCGGCGCGCACCATCTATTGCGCCTCGTTCGTTTGTGCCCTGAAACTGGTCGAGAGCAGCGATTGCGTGACCCTGGTGCCGAAGCATCTGTTCTCCAGCAGGGCCACGCTGGCGGGCATTGTACCGCTTCACATGGATACGCAGATGCCGTCCTGGAATGTCGCGGTGATCTCGCGTTCCGCGCATACCTTGTCGCCGCTGTGCCGCAATTTCCTTGCCGAAATCAAGAAAACGGCGGCGGCCTTTTCCTAGGGACGGCCGGCATACCCGAAACCGGGGGGGCGCCGGCCGGCGCGGGCATTGCCGGCACGCGCGGCGCCAGGCATCAGGGGCGCCGCCGGTCGATGTTCACTAAATTCGATCAACATGGCATTCCTTTGTATCAATAGGTGATCCCAATGCCGGTTATGATATCGGAATGAATTTGCGCTGCCCTGCGGCATCCAGCTGGCGGGGGCGGTGATGTTTGGTGCCGCAAGCGGTTGCGGCTATTTGCTTATCGAATTTCTGGGAGGTGATGATCGTGGGTGCAACGAAGTTCTCGCTGATCCTGTTCGGGCTGGCACAGACGCTGAAGATCCAGGCCCGCCGCTATCCTGCATTCGCCGAGAGACTGAAGGAAAAGAACTTCACGGCGCAGATGCGGACCAAGGACGGCAAGGCTGGGCGCTACTTCACCTTCAAGGACGGCAAGGTGATCTCGCGCAAGGGTTTGCATCCCAACCCGGAAGTCGATCTCATCTTCAAGGATGCCAAGACCGCGGTCGGCCTCCTGATGCCGCCGATCGACCAGCTCAAGCAAATCAATGCGATCAAGGATTTCAACCTGGCTCTTGAGGGGCCGGATGAGTTGACAAACTGGTTTACCCAGACCGTGATGAAGAGCCAGACCGCTGGCTGGAAATACGGCATCGACATGGGCGGTGGGGTAACGCGCTACACCAACATGACCAATGGCGGCCCGGTCTTCCTCTATGTCAAGGATGGCAAGATCCTGCGCATGACGCCGATCACCTTCACCGAGGATGATCCCGAGCCCTGGACCATTGAGGCCCATGGCAAGAAGTTCACGCCGCCGCGCAAGACCTCGCTGGCGCCTCACGGCATGAACTGGAAGTCCATGGTCTATTCCCCGGACCGCCTGCTCTACCCGATGAAGCGGGTCGATTTCGACCCCAATGGTGAGCGCAATCCGCAGAACCGCGGCATTTCCGGCTATGAGCGCATTTCCTGGGACGAGGCCTTCGATATCGTCGCCAACGAGATCAAGCGCGCCAAGCGGGTGCATGGCCCCGGCTCGATCGCCAACAGCCACGGCTCCCACCACACCTGGGGCAATGTCGGCTACTACCTGTCCGCCAACTTCCGGTTCGTCAACGCCATCGGCATGACCCGTGTCCACCACAATCCCGACAGCTGGGAAGGCTGGTACTGGGGCGCCAGCCATCACTGGGGCGGCAGCCTGCGCGTCGGCCAGAGCGAAACCTATGGCGGCGTCGAGGACTGCCTGCAAAACTCCGAAATGGTGGTGTTCTGGTCGTCCAATCCGGAAGGCACCAGCGGCTCCTACGGCTCCTATGAGGGTGCCATTCGCCGCAAATGGCTGAAAGAACTGGGCATCAAGGTCGTTCATATCGACCCCTATTACAACGACACCGCGCAGTTCCTCGGCGGCAAGTGGCTCGCGCCGCGCCCGACGACCTCGCCGGCGCTGGCTCTCGCCATCGCCTATGTCTGGATCGACGAGGACCTCTACGACAAGGATTACGTCGAGAAGCGCACCCACGGTTTCGACAAGTGGCGCGACTACGTCATGGGCAAGGAAGACGGCGTGCCCAAGACCCCGGAATGGGCAGCGGAGGAAACCGGCGTTCCCGCCAAGGACATCCGGGCGCTGGCCCGCGAATGGGGAACCAAGCGCACCTATCTGGGCGCTGGCGGCTGGGGCAACGGCCATGGCGGCGCCTGCCGCAACGCCACCGGTATCCAGTGGGCCCGCACCATGGTCTGCCTCGTCGCCATGCAGGGCCTGGGCAAGCCCGGCGTTTCCATGGGCAACCTGCAATGGGGCACCCCGGTCGATACCAATTTCTATTTCCCCGGCTATGCCGAGGGCGGCATGTCGGGCGATCTGCACCACACCGCCATGTCGGTGGAGCTCTATCAGCGCATGCCGCAGCTCCCCAGCATGAACACCAATGACCAGCTCATTCCCCGCCTCCAGCTTCCCGAGGCGATCATGAACGACAAGGCGGAAGGCTATGTCTGGAACGGCGTCTCCATCGAGGCCCAGTTCAACAAGATCAGCTATCCCAAGCCGGGCTTTTCGCCGGTCCGCATGCTCTACAAGTACGGCGGCTCGATCATCGGCACGATGTCGAATTCGAACCGGCACGTCAAAATGTACCAGTCGAAGAACCTGGAATTCGTCGTCAACCAGTCGATTTGGTTCGAGGGCGAAGCCAAGTTCGCCGACGTCATCCTGCCGGCCTGCACCAATTTCGAGCGCCCCGACATTTCCGAATGGGCGGCGCTGGGCGGCTATGCCCATCACGGCCAGACGCAGCTCAATCACCGCGTCATCGTCTTCCAACATGAAGTCATCAAGCCGATGGGGGAATCGAAATCCGATTACGAGATCTTCAACGGCATCTGCAAGCGCCTCGGGCTTTCGGCCTATTTCTCCGAAGGCATGACCGAACTCGACTGGGTCAAGCGCGTTTTCGAGGCCTCCGATCTGCCCAAGATCATCTCGTGGAAGAAGTTCCTGCGTAAAGGCTATGTCGTGCTGCCGGCCGAGAAGGAGGAACTGCGCGCCCCGGTTTCCTGGCGCTGGTTCTATGAGGGCCGCAAGAAGGATGTGCCTGAACCGATGCCGCTGCCCTCCGACTATACGGAGGAGTATCTCATGGGCTTGCAGACCCAGAGCGGCAAGCTCGAATTCGAGTGCGAGAGCCTGAAGCGTTTCGACGCCGAGGATCCCGAGCGCCCGCCGATCGTGAAATACACCCCGTCATGGGAAGGGCACAGGTCGGAAGGCGTCGCGGACAAGTACCCGCTGCAATTGATCACGCCGCATCCGCGTTTCTCATTCCATACGCAGGGCGATGCCAAGGATAGCTTCATCAACAATATCGAGGAGCACCGCATCCTGGTCGACGGCTATTATTATTGGGTCATCCGCATGAACCCGGCCGACGCTGCCGCCCGCGGCATCACGAACCGCTCCTTGGTCAACGTCCATAACGATCGCGCCGGCGTCATCTGCGCCGCGCGCCTGACCGAGCGTATCAGGCCCGGAACGGTGCATGGCTACGAGTCCTGCGCCAATTACGACCCGCTCGGCGAGCCCGGCAACTCGATTGACCGTGGTGGCTGTCTCAACCTGCTGACGCCTAACCGGTCTCAGCTCAAGAAAGGCCATTCCATGGCCGCCGCTGCCGCCCTGGTGGAGATCGTGCCCTGGAACGGCAAGGACACCGCCATCGGCGGCGGTGCCAAGGCCGGCGCCAGCGCCAAGAAAACGGGCAAGAGCAAAGTCGCCGTGGCGGCTGAGTAACGGGCGAAGAGTGACGGAAATCAGATCATGAAGAAATGGAACCTCATTGTCGATGTCGACAACTGCACGAACTGCAATGGCTGCGTGCTGGCCTGCCACGACGAGCATTTCGAGAACGACTTTCCCGGTTACGCGGCGCCTATGCCCAAGCACGGCCACTCCTGGATCGACATCCGTCAGAAAGTGCGCGGAACCTCCCCGGTGGTCGACGTCGCCTATTTGCCGGTGATGTGCCAGCATTGCGACGAGGCACCCTGCATCGCCGCGGCCAAGAACGGCGCCGCGTCCAAGCGCGCCGACGGCATCGTCATCATTGATCCGGCCAAGGCCAAGGGGCAGAAGGAACTGATTGATTCCTGCCCTTATGGCGCCATCTGGTGGAATGAGGAACTACAGGTTCCCCAGCACTGGATCTTCGATGCCCACCTGCTCGATGCCGGCTGGACGGAACCGCGTGCCCAGCAATCCTGCGCGACCGGTGCCATTCGCGCCGTGAAGGTTGAGGATGCCGAAATGCTTCGCATCGCCGAGGAAGAAGGGCTGAAACACCTGAATCCGGAACTCGGAACCAAACCGCGCGTCTGGTACGCCAATCTCGACCGCTATACCTCCTGTTTTATCGCAGGCAGCATCGAAACCGAGGCCAAGGGCATTGTGGACTGCGTCGAAGGCGCCCGTATCGTGCTCAAGCGCGGCGGCGAGCAGGTGCAGGAAACCGTGAGCGACAATTACGGCGATTTCAAATTCGACGGCCTCGCCGAGGACGGTGCAAGCTACAAGGTCGAAATCAGCCATGACCGGCTGGGCAGCAAGAGCCTCGATGTGAAGCTGAAGGACAGCGTCTATCTAGGGGCAATCTCGCTGTAATTTGAAAGCGCCGGGCATTCTTGAAACCGATCCGGCGCAAAAAAATACATTCTGGGAGGCAGTAGGAGCATGGCAAGCGAAGAACAGGGCGTGGCCCTGCCGGCGGGGGCGTCGATCGGCTGGATCGGGGCGGGCCGGATGGGTCTGGCGATGTGCGCGCGCCTGCTTGGCGCCGGGGCCAGGGTCTCGGTGTACAACCGCACGCGGTCCAAGGCCGAACCCTTGGCCGCGCTGGGCGCGCAGCTGGTGGGCAAGCCGAGTGATCTTGGCTCCTGCGACATGGTTTTCTCGATGATGGCGGGTCCTGAGTCGTTTCTGGCGGTTATGCTGGGCGAGGGCGGTCTGCTGACGGGAGATGGGCCTTTTCCCGGGCAGGTCATCGACTGTTCGACTATATCCGCCGAGGCATCCGAGGAAGTGCGCGCGGCGGGAGCCAAGCTCGGGGTTCCGCTTCTGGACGCGCCGGTTTCGGGCAATGCCAAGGTGGTGGAGGCGGGCAAGCTGGCGATCGTGTGCTCGGGGACGCGGGCGGCGTTCGATGCCGCGGCGCCTTATCTGAAGGCGATCGGGCCGGCCGTGACCTATGCGGGCGAGGGCAATACGGCGCGCATCGTCAAGATCTGCCACAACGTGCACCTCACGGTGGTGATCCAGTCTCTTGTGGAGATCCTCACCCTGGCGGAAAAGGCGGGCGTGCCGCGCCACGCGCTGATGGAGTTCATCAACCATTCGGTGATGGGGTCGATGTTCACCGGCTACAAGACGCCGGCGCTGGTGAAACTGGACTATACGCCGACCTTTACCGCGCCCTTGCTGCGCAAGGACATGGACCTGGGGCTTTCGGCGGCGCGCGCGCTCGAGGTGCCGATGCCGCTGGCGGCCCAGACGCGCGAGATCCTGCAGGCGCTGATCGGCAATGGCTTTACGACATGCGATTTTGCCGCGCTGCTGGAGTTGCAGGCGCGGGCCTCGAAGCTGGACCTGAAACCGGAAGACGTGGAGGTCGGCACCGGGCTTTGAGCCGGGCCGGCGGGAGAATACGGGCATGGCAAAGACGATAGATCTGAAACCGGGAGCGCCGTGGCAGGAGGTTCGCGCCACCGCGCAGGACTGGGAGAGCATCGGCGCCGATGAAATCAAGCGGATGCACTCGCACCTTCACCTTGTGCGCGCGTTTGAGGAAACGGTGGCCGAGCTCGACGGCCTTGGCCTCATTCACGGCCCGGCGCATATCTCGATCGGGCAGGACGGCGGCGCTATCGGCGCGATCGCCCCGTTGCGCGCCGGCGACCAGATCACCGGCTCCCATCGCGGCCATCACCAGTTTCTCGCCAAGGCGCTGAAATTTGTCGATGACGGGGCATCGGACCCCCTGGGCGCGCCGCTTGGCGAACCGGTCAGCGCGCTTCTTTACAAGACGCTGGCCGAGATCCTCGGCCTCGCCGACGGCTTCTGCAAGGGCCGCGGCGGCTCGATGCATCTGCGCTGGGAAGAGGCGGGCGCGCTCGGCACCAATGCCATTGTCGGCGGCGGCGTGCCGCTGGCCAACGGCGTCGCCTGGGCCAAGAAGCGCAAGGGGCAAGGCGACTGCGTCTTCACCTTCTTCGGCGACGGCGCGGTCAATATCGGCGCCATCCCCGAATCGATCAATCTGGCCGCGCTGTGGGACCTGCCGATCTGCTTCTTCATCGAGAACAACGGCTATGCGGTGTCGACCACGATCGAAGAGGAGACGCGGGAGATCCGGCTGTCGTCGCGCGGCCTGGCCTATGCGGTTCCGGCGTTCCGCGTCGATGGTATGGACCCGGTGGCGGTGCGCGTCGCGTCTCAAAAGGCGGTCGATATCATGCGCGCCGGCAAGGGGCCGGTGATCATCGAGGCCGAGCTCTACCGTTTCTTCCATCATGGCGGCGGCATTGCCGGCTCCGCCTTCGGCTACCGGTCCAAGGAAGAGGAGGCCAAATGGCGGGCCCGCGATCCCTTGCCCAGCCTGACCAGGGGCATGATCGATCGCAAATGGCTGAGCGAGGACGCCGACGGCGAAATGCGCGCGCGCGCCAAGGGCGCCATGGAGCAGGTGGTCGAGAAGCTGACCGAGAAGGATGGCAATACCCGCAAGATCATCCCCGCCCTGTGGCCGGCGCCCGAGAACCAGGACCGGGGGCTGCGCGGCGACCTGTCGGAGTTCGCCGGGGCGCGCTTTGTCGAGCAGGACCAGTTCACCGGCGAACTCGCCGAGGCCCGCTTCGTCGATGTGGTGGCAAAAGTGATGGGCCGGCGCATGGAGGAGGATGAGCGCATCTTCTGCCTCGGCGAGGACATCCACCGCCTCAAGGGCGGCACCAATGGCGCCACCAAGGGGCTTGCCGACCGCTTTCCCGACCGCATCATCCCGACCCCGATCGCCGAACAGGGCTTTTGCGGCTTGGCCGGCGGGGTGGCCATGGAAGGCACCTACCGCCCGGTGGTCGAGCTGATGTATCCCGATTTTGCCCTTGTGGCGGCGGACCAGCTGTTCAACCAGATCGCCAAGGCGCGCCATATGTTCGGCGGCGAGACAGACATGCCGCTGGTGCTGCGCACCAAGATTGCCATCGGCACCGGCTACGGCTCGCAGCACTCGATGGACCCCGCCGGGCTCTACGCCCAGTGGCCGGGCTGGCGCATCGTCGCGCCCTCGACCCCTTACGACTATGTCGGCCTGATGAACTCGGCGCTTAAATGCGAGGATCCGGTGCTGGTGATCGAGCATGTCGAGCTCTACAACCAGACCGCTCCAGCACCTGTCGACGATCTCGACTATTTCATTCCCCTCGGCAAGGCCAGGGTGGCGCGCCCCGGCACCCAGTTCACCGTGCTGACCTATCTGTCGATGACCGGCAAGGCGATTGCCGCGGCCGAAGAGATGGGCCTCGACGTCGAGGTCATCGACCTGCGCTCGCTCGACCGCGCCGGGCTGGATTGGGACACCATCGGCGCCAGCATCGAGAAGACCAACAATGTCGTGGTGCTCGAGCAGGGTTCGCTCACCGTGTCCTATGGCGCCATGCTCACCGATGAGATCCAGCGCCGCTTCTTCGATCATCTCGACCAGCCGGTCAAACGCATCATGGGCGGTGAATCGGCCTCCAGCGTCTCCAAGGTGCTCGAGCGCGCCGCCTTCGCCGGCATCGAGGAAATCCGCGCCGGATACGCCGAGATCATGGCCGACAAGGGATATCGCCTCGATGCCCGCGCGGCCGAGTAGGAGAAACGGTGATGACAGGTAACACGGACACCTTACCGGGTTTGCGGGGCACCGATCACATCGGTTTCACGGTGCCTGATCTCGACGAAGCGGTGGACTTTTTCGTCAACATCCTGGGCTGCGAGGCGTTCTACGACCTGGGTCCGTTCCAGGCCGACGACGACTGGATGCAAACCCATCTCAATGTCGATCCGCGCACCGTCATGCGGCGCCTGAAATTCCTGCGCTGCAAGAACGGCTCCAACTTCGAGGTCTTCGAATACGAGGCGCCGGACCAGAACAGGGCGCAGCCCAAGAACAGCGATATCGGCGGCCATCATCTCGCTTTTTATGTCGATGACATGGACGCTGCCGTGGCCTTCCTGAAAGGAAAAGGCGTGCACGTTCTCGGCGAGCCGACGATACGCACCGTCGGCCCCAGCGCGGGGCAGAGCTGGGTCTATTTCCTCAGCCCCTGGGGCATGCAGTTCGAGCTGGTCAGCTATCCGCAGGGCAAGGGCTACGAAAAGGAAACCGACCGCCGCCTCTGGCACCCGGCCTATCCGGGCGGCGAGAACGAGAGCGGAAGCGAGGCCTGACATGCCGCTCGAGATGCGCATGCCGTCGCTGGCGCCCAATATGAGCGAGGCCAAGCTGGCCAATTGGCTCAAGGCCGAGGGCGACATTGTCTCGCCCGGCGAGCCGATCGCCGAGATCGAGACCGACAAGGCGACGCTGGAGGTCGAGGCCGAACATTCCGGTGTGCTCGGGCGCATTGTCGTGCCGGCAGGCAGCGAAGGTGTTGCCGTCGACAGCCTGATCGCACTCATCCTCGCCGAAGGCGAGGACGCCGGCGCGTTGAAGGCGGTATCGCCCCCCCAACCGGCAGCGGTTGTCCAGCCGGCGCCACTTTCTGCCAATGCCGATCGCCTGCTTGGCGAAAAAATTGCGGCTGCCCCGGCGGCCCGCATCTTCGCCTCGCCCCTGGCGCGGCGCATGGCGCGCCAGGCCGGACTCGAACTTGCCGCCATTGCCGGCAATGGCCCTCATGGCCGTATCGTGAAATCGGATATCGAGCGCGTGCTCGCCGGCTCCGGAAAGCCTGTGGCCGCGCCCGCCCCGGTGCGTCAGCCGGCTGCGCCGGAAACGGTGCCGGCCCAGCACGACGGCGTAACCGTGGTGCCCCATTCGACCATGCGCAAGGTGATCGCCCAGCGCCTGTCGGCGGCAAAGCGAGACATTCCCCATTTCTATCTTCAGGCCGAATGCGATCTTGGCGCGCTCATGCAACTGCGCGCCGATCTCAACGCCCGGTCCGGCGAGGGCGCCGATTTCCGCCTCTCGGTCAACGATCTCATCGTCAAGGCAGCGGCGCTTGCCCTGTCCCGCGTGCCGGCGGTCAATGCCTCGTGGAGCGAGGACGCCGTGCTGCTCTACAAGAACATCGACGTCGCGGTGGCGGTGGCCATTCCCGGCGGGCTGATAACCCCGGTGATCCGCAATGCCGACACCAAGGGCCTGGCCAGCCTGTCCAACGAGATAAGGGAACTGGCGGCGCGCGGGCGCGATGGCAAGCTGAAGCCGGAGGAGTATGGCGGCGGTGGCTTCACCGTCACCAATCTGGGCATGTATGGCATCTCTGCCTTCTCCGCCATCATCAACCCGCCGCAAAGCTGCATCCTCGCCATTGGCGCGGGCGAGGAACGCGCCGTGGTGCGCGATGGCCGCATCGTTGCCGCGACCATGATGACCGCGACCTTGAGCGTCGATCACCGCGCCGTCGACGGTGCTCTGGGCGCCCAGTATCTGGCCGCATTCAAAACCATCGTCGAGGATCCCCTGACCCTCATGCTCTAGGCGCCGAGCAGCGCCTGGCTAAAAATCCGCCGCAAGGGCGGGCACATCGAAAGGAGTGCAAAATGGCTTATATCTTCGATCAGGACGAACTGCCCAAGCTGGTTTCGGCCGTTCCCGGCCGCGAGCGCGTCTTCTTCGTCAACAAGGAGTTGACCAAGATGGACGACATGCTGGCTGGCATCATGCGCTACAAGGAAGGCGCGGCGTCGCCTTATCACCTGCATGAGAACTGCGAGCACTTCTATTTCATCATCGACGGCATCGGCTCGGTTGAGACGCCGGAGGGCGTGCGCGAGGTCAAGTCCGGCGATTTGATCTTCTTCGAGGCCGAAGACAAGCACCGCCTGCGCGGCCTGACCGACCTGTTCTATTTCGAATTCCAGGCCCCGAACCGGTTCAAGACGACAATTCTCGACGGCACCCCCGACGATCTGCTGTGGAATCGCGTCGAGGGCGGCGTCTGGGTGCAGAGCTGATTTTTCCGGGAACAAGCGGGGCTGGACTTGCCAAAGGCCGCCAGCCCGCAGGCCAGGACCGAACAAGGACAATTGACCATGACCACGACTTTCATCGACACTAACAAATGCGACCGCAAGGAACTTGGCGCCGGGCTTGGCGTTGAGTCCGAGATTCTCAACGGGGCGCTGTGCGGCGCCCAGAACGTTGTCGGCAAGCTGCGCTGGCTCGACAAGGGCGACGCCATCGAGGTTGGCCCGGTCGAGGACACGCACCAGCTGCTCTATCTCATGGAGGGCGAAGGCACCATCGAGCTCGACGGCAAGCCCTATGACGTCAACAAGGGCAAGGGCCTCTATCTTGGGCCGAAGGAAAAGGCGCGGATCGGCCAGCGCGGAAACGCGCCGCTGAAGCTGTTCCAGCTCATCGTGCCCAAGGTCAACGACTAGCATTGGCAGGTAACGCCGCCCGCATATCGGCGGAACGCAGGCAAGAGGACACTTCGATATGAAATACAACCGACCGCATGCCACCGCGACATGGGGCACCATGGGCAAGGACTGGGAAATCGGTGTTGATTTCCAGCGCCTGAACCGGGAGCGGCTGCAGCGGGCCAAGGATTCGATCAAGGCGTCGGGCCTTGGCGGCGTCCTCTGCTTCACCTTCGACAATATCCGCTATGTGACCGGTACCCATATCGGCGAATGGGGGCGCGACAAGTCTGACCGCTACGTTCTGGTGACCGCCGACAGCGAGCCGTTTCTTTGGGATCCGGCGCCGCCCGCCAAGCGCAAGAGCGCGCCCTGGCTCAATGGCCGTATCGACGCCCCGATCTCGACCCTTCAGGGCGCGATCCAGCCGTCCTTCGGGGTGCAGGACGACTTTGCCCGCCAGATCAAGAAGAAGATGGTGGAGATGGGCATTGCGGGCCAGCCGCTCGGCATCGACCTGATGGAGCTCGACATGCTGCGCGCGCTGGAAAAGGAGGGCATCGAGGTTGTCGACGGCCAGCAGGCGATGCTGGATGCGCGCGAGATCAAGACCGGCGACGAGATCGAGCTCCTCAAGCAGGCGGCGGCGATGGTCGACGGCACCTATATGGATATAGCCCAGGCGATCCGCCCCGGGGCGCGCGAGAGCGATCTGGTCGCGGTTGCCCATGACCGGCTGTTCCGCCTTGGCTCGGAGCGCGTCGAGTGCATCAACTCGGTGGCCGGCCCGCGCGGGGCGCCGCATTCGCACACCTTCTCCGACCGCATCATCCAGCCCGGCGACATGATCTTTCTCGACGTCATGCACTCGTTCAATGGCTACCGCACCTGCTATTACCGCACCTTCATCTGCGGCCAGCCCAACCAGCACCAGATCGAGGCCTATGAACAGTGCTCGAAATGGGTCAACGCGGCGATCGACGCCATCCGTCCCGGCGTTTCGGTCGATGCGGTGGCCGAGGTCTGGCCCAAGGCGGAAGAGTTCGGCTATGCCAATGAGGAGGAGGCATTCCTGCTCCAGTTCGGCCATGGCATCGGGCTGTCCTTGTGGGAACGCCCGATCATCTCGCGGCGCTATTCGGGCCAGAACACGGTGTTGAAGGAAGGCATGGTGTTCGCGGTCGAATGCTGGAAGGGCGCCGCCGACGGTTCGGGCGCGGCGCGCATCGAGGAAGAGGTGGTGGTGACCAAGGACGGCTGCGAGATCATCACCAACTTCCCCTCCGACCGCCTCATCTCATGCGGCCTGCCGGGCTGCGAGATTTACTAGCGCCCGCGCTTCCAAGAATTGACGGCCGGGAGGCTACGCGCTTCCCGGCCGGCCCCTGAAACCAGATAGTATCGTGGTGACCGAAATGAACGTGATGCAGATGTCCCTCCTCCGCGAGAAGTGCTTTATCGCCGGTGCGTGGGTTGGCGCCGACAATGGCGCCGTCATTGAGGTCACCAATCCTGCCAATGGCGCCGTGATCGGCACGGTGCCGGACATGGGATCGGGCGAAACGGCGCGGGCGATCTCGGCGGCCGATGCTGCCTTGCCGGCATGGCGGGCGAAGACGGCCAAGGAGCGCGCGGCGATCCTGCGCCGCTGGTTCGATCTGATGATGGCGAACCAGGAGGAGCTGGCGCGGCTGATGACCCTGGAGCAGGGCAAGCCGCTGGCGGAAGCGCGCGGCGAGATCGCCTATGGCGCCTCCTTCGTCGAGTGGTTCGCCGAAGAGGGCAAGCGGCTTTATGGCGACACCATTCCCCAGCATGCGGCGGGCAAGCGCATCATCGTGCTCAAGCAGCCGATCGGCGTTGTCGGGGCGATTACGCCGTGGAACTTCCCCAATGCCATGATCACCCGCAAATGCGGGCCGGCGCTGGCCGCCGGCTGCACGGTCGTGGTCAAGCCGGCCTCGATGACGCCCTATTCGGCGCTGGCATTGGCGGTGCTGGCCCAGCAGGCCGGCATTCCGGACGGCGTTTTCAATGTCGTCACCGGTTCGGCGCGCCAGATCGGCGGCGAGCTGACGTCCAATCCACTGGTGCAAAAGATCACCTTCACCGGCTCGACCGAGATCGGCAAGCTGCTGATGGAGCAATGCGCCGGCACGGTGAAGAAGGTGTCGCTGGAGCTTGGCGGCAATGCCCCTTTCATCGTCTTCGACGACGCCGATCTCGATGCCGCGGTCGAGGGCGCGCTGGCCTCCAAATACCGCAATACCGGGCAGACCTGCGTCTGCGTCAACCGCTTCCTGGTTCAGGATACGGTTTACGACGCCTTTGCCGCGAAGCTGGCGGCGGCGGTGGCCAGATTGAAGGTTGCCGACGGCA
Source organism: Rhodobiaceae bacterium (assembly GCA_020441905.1). Classification (GTDB taxonomy): domain Bacteria; phylum Pseudomonadota; class Alphaproteobacteria; order Rhizobiales; family NORP267; genus JAGRLG01. The sequence continues at coordinate 50,416 of JAGRLG010000048.1, forward strand.
TGGAGGAGGGCTCGACCCAGGGACCGCTGATCGACATGGGCGCGGTGGAAAAGGTCGAGGCCCATATCGCCGACGCTCTCGCCAAGGGGGCGAAAATCGTCTCGGGGGGCAAGCGCCACGAGCTGGGCGGCACCTTCTTTCAGCCCACCATCCTGGCCGATGTGACGTCCGACATGGCCTGTGCGCGCGAGGAGACATTCGGCCCGCTGGCGCCGCTGTTCCGCTTCTCGAGCGAGGAAGAAGCGATTCAAATGGCCAATGACACCGAATTCGGCCTGGCGTCCTATTTCTACGCCCGCGACATCGGCCGCATCTGGCGCGTCGCCGAGGCGCTGGAATACGGCATTGTCGGCATCAATGAGGGTATCATCTCCACCGAGGTGGCGCCCTTTGGCGGCATCAAGGAATCGGGCATCGGCCGCGAGGGCTCGAAATACGGCATCGAGGATTTCGTCGAGCTGAAATATCTCTGCCTTGGCGGCATCGGCGCCTGAAACCGGCGGGCAGAAAGGACATTCGGCCCATGAAGCGCATCACGGTGACCATAATCACCGGCTTTCTCGGCTCCGGCAAGACGACCTTGCTCAATGCCCTGCTCAAGCACCCGGACATGGCGCGTTCGGCGATCATCGTCAACGAGTTCGGCGAGATCGGCCTCGACTACGACCTGGTCCAGACCAGCAGCGAGACCGTGGTCCAGCTCGAGAACGGCTGCCTGTGCTGCACGGTGAAGGGCGACCTGATCGACACTTTCCGCGACCTCTATCTGCAGCGCAAGGGCGGGCAGTTGCCGCCCTTCGACCATGTCGTCATCGAGACCACCGGCATCGCCGATCCCATTCCGGTGATGCAGATCGTGGTCACCGACCCGATGATCTCAACGGCCTATGAGCTGGACGGCGTGGTGACCACGGTCGATGCCGTCAATGCCGTCTCGACGCTCGACACCTTTTCGGAATCGGTCAAGCAGGTTGCGGTCGCCGACCGCATCGTGCTGACCAAGACCGACCTGGTGGAGGGCGGGCAGGCGCGCGACGAGCGGCTGGAGGCGATCCGCGCCCGCATCCGCGCCCTCAACCCGATCGCGCAACTCATCGAGGGCGCGCCGCAGGATATCGATCCGTCGCGCCTGTTCGGCGAGGGGCTGACGCGGCGCAGTGCGCAGGACCTGATCGCCGAGTTCCATCTCGACGAGATCGTCGAGGAGGAACATGGGGAGGCGCGCGAGCAAACCGACGAGGAGCGCGCCCGCGCCGCCGAATACTACGCCGCGACCGGCCATACCCCGAATGCCGAAAGCCACCACGACCCGCTGATCAGGACCTTCTGCATCACCCGCGACACCCCCTTGAGCATCGACACGCTGCGGCTCTTCCTCGACGCCATGAGCCGCGATGCCGGCCCCGACCTCCTGCGCGTCAAGGGGCTGGTCAACATCGCCGAGAAACCGGGCGAGCCGGCGGTGATCCAGGGCGCCCAGAACATCTTCCATTCGCTGGAGTTCCTCGACACCTGGCCGAGCAAGGATGAGCGCACCCGCATCGTCTTCATCACCCGGGGCATCGAAAAGGACTATGTCGAGGACAGCTTCGCCCTCATCGAGCGCATCGCGCAGCGCACCGTCGACGCCGCCGCAAGGGTAAGGTGAGCGGGCAACGCCATTTCGGGACGGCGCGGCGAGCCGCCTTCAATGGGCGACGATATTGCGCATCTCCTCCTGTTTTCCCTGAAGAAACAGATCCATGTTCTCTATCAGGATCGGTAGCGCGTAAGTCTCGTATTCGTCGAAGAAGCCGGCCAGGTGCGGGCAGATTACGACATTTTCCAGCGCCCATAACGGATTGCCGGCTGGCAGCGGGTGGGTGCGGAAAACGTCCAGTCCGGCCCCGGCGATACGGTTTTCGCGCAAGGCTTCTATCAGCGCCGCTTCGTCGACGGTTTCGCCGCGCCCGATATTGATGAAACAGGCGCTGGGCTTCATGGCGGCAAAGACTTCGGCGCTTATGATCCCGGCATTGCTGGCGTCTCCCGGCAGCACATTGACCAGGAAGTCCGCCTTGCCCACGTTTTGCGCCAGCCTGGCGGTTTCGATGATGTCATCGAAGCCTTCCACCGGGCGCGGCGTGCGCGAAAAGCCGGTGACGTGCATGCCGAAGGCTTTCAGAAGTTGCGCCACCGCCGAGGAGCTGACCCCGACGCCGACGATGGCGGCGCTCTTGCCGGCAAGCAGCGGGCGGCGCTGCGTGCGGTCCCAAATGCGGGCGTCCTGGCTGCGCGCTAGGTGGCGCGAGCGGTGGGTCAGCGCCAGCATCAGAAAGGCCACCGCCTCGCGCATGGCCGGGCCGTGAATGCCCCTGGTGCTGGTCAGCAGGGTTTCGCGGCGCAGGTTGGCGCATTTGAGGAAATGATCGACGCCGGTGGCCAGCGACTGGATCCACTTCAGGTCCTTCATGCCGCCGATCATCTCGTTGTCGATGGCGATGCCGAAGGCGACCAGGACATCTATCCCGGACAGATCGGCCGGCAGCTCGGCGCGCGTGGCGGCGGCCATTGTCTCCAGCGCGGGAAAACGGGCCTTCAATTCGCCTGCATAGCGCCCGGCATATTCGTCGAGAATGAGAACCTTGCTGCCCATACGCCCTCTTTTTGGGAAAAAATCCCGCAAGCCTAGTTATACAGTACGCCCGGCAGCCACAGCGCCATCTCGGGCGCCATGAACAGCATGACGATCAATATCAGCGGCGCGATCAGGAACGGCAGGATCCCGCGATAGATATCGGTGATCTTGAGGTCCGGCGCCTGGCTCTGGATGACGAACAGGTTCATGCCCACCGGCGGATGGATGAGGCCGACCTCGACCACGATGACGACGATGATGGCGAACCACATCGGGTCATAGCCGTATTTCATCACCAGCGGCAGGAACACCGGCACCGTGATCAGCACCATGCCGATGCCCTCCAGGAAGCAGCCTATGACGATATAGGCGACGATGATGAGCGCCATGACGGCAAGCCCCGGCAGGTGCAGCGCCTCGGCGCCATTCGCCATCAGGTCGGGCAGGTGGGTCTGCACCATGAACACGGAGAACAGGTTGGCGCCAATGATGATCGCGAACAGCAGGCAGCTCGTCAGCACCGCGTTCTCGATCGCCACCATGAGCTTGGCGAAGGTAAAGCGCCCGCCGGAAAAACCGAGCAGGATGGCTCCGAATGCGCCGATGGCGGCGGCTTCCGTAGGGCTGAAGATGCCGGCATAGATGCCGCCGATGGTGACGAGAAAAAGTGTCAGGAATTGCCATGGGCCCGCCAGCGCCGCCAGCCTTTCGCGCCAGGGCAGTTGCTCCGCCGAAGGCGCCGCGCCCTTGGAGGCGCGCGAGATGAAAAGCGCGACCAGGATGTAGAGCAGGGTCAGGACGATGCCGGGGATGAGCGAGGCGGCAAACAGCTTGGGCACCGATTGCTCGGCGATGGCGGCATAGATGACGAGGATGATAGACGGCGGAATGAGAATGCCGAGGCTGCCGCCGGCGGCAAGCGAACCGGCCGCCAGACCGTCCTCATAGCCGGCCTTGCGCATTTCCGGAAGGGCAATGCGGGTCATGGTCGCCGCCGTCGCCACCGAAGATCCGCAGACCGCGCCGAAACACCCCGATGCGGCAATGGCAGCCACCAGAAGTCCGCCGCGAATGCCGGACAGGGCGATGCGGGCCGCCTTGAACAAGTCCGACGACAGCCGGGTTTCGGACGCGACCTCGCCCATCAGGATGAACAGGGGGACCACCGACAGGGTATAGGCGGAGGCGGTATCGAAGGGCTTGGTCCCGGCAAGGGCAAATGCCGCGGCCGGGCCGCCGACGACATAGCTGCCGGCAAATCCAACGATCGCCAGCACCGCCCACACCGGAATGCGCACGAAGAGCATGGCGAAAAGGGCGATGATGCCGAACAGGCCGATCAGCGGAGCGCTCATTTTGTTTTGCCCTTGAGCGCGATGCGGCCCCAGATAGTGGCGACGGCGGCACAGACGATCGTTCCCGCCATGCCGCCCAGGGCGAAGAGCCACAGGACATAGAGCGGCAGTGCCAGTTCCAGCTTGCGGTCGCCATAGTCATAGGCCTGCAGGCCCTGGCCGATCATGGCCCAGGCCAGGATGAGCAGGACAACAAGCGACAGCACGTCGGCGATCCGGATCAGCGCCACGATCACCGCCGGCCCGAAAATGTGATCGACAACGTCGATAACGATATTGGCGCGGCGGAAGAACCCGGCGGCCAGGCCGTTGAAGACAAAGATCACCAGAGTCGATTCAACGATCTCGTAGGAGCCGTGAACCGGGCTGTTGAAGATGTAGCGCAGGAAAACGTCGGCGACGGTCACCAGCATCATGGCCACCAGGGCCGCTGCCGCGAGGCGCATCTGCGCGCGCTGAAGCCGGTCCGCGAGGCGGCTGGCGAGGGGCAGAGCCTCCGGCGCGTCCAGCGGTTCTTGCATCATGGCGAAAAAAGTCCCTGATGGCCGGGCAGGGGAAAAGCGGGGCGGGCGGCTAGCGTCCGCCCCGCCAATGATGCGCTATTTTGTATAGGCTTCGAAGAACTTGGTTCCGGGACGGCCCATGTCGTCGACCGCCTTGACCGCTCCTGCGACCTGGGGCGCGAGAAGTTCCTTCATCTTCGCCAGTTCGCCGTCGGGCAGCTGGTGAACCTGGACGCCCTTCGCGACCATGCTCTCCTTGCCATGGACTTCGGCCGCGTCCCAGTTCTTGCCGAACGCCTCCGCGGCGTCGGGGCCGGTGGTGGCGTCGATGATCTTTTTCAGATCGTCGGGCAGGGAGTCGTATTTTGCCGGATTCATGACCACGGCGAAGGTTGCCGAGGCGACGCCGGGTTCGAGCGTGTTCTTGGCCACCGTGCCGAGATCGAAGCTCGCCGCGCCTTCATAGGGGAAGGTGGCGGCATCGACGATGCCCTTGGACAAGGCGTCCTGGGTTTCCTGCGGCGGCACCGCCAGCGGCACCGCGCCGAGGCTGTCGACGATGGCCTTGAACTGGGCCCCGGCATAGCGAATTTTCAAGCCCTTGAAGTCGTCGAGCTTGGTGATCGGGCCCTTGGAGTGGAACATGAGAGGGGGCGTGACCGCCATCCACAGGATCTTGAGCCCGGCATGTTCTTCAGCCAGATAGTCCGGCGCAAGTTCCGTCAGCCTGCGCGAGCGCACCTGGCTGGCATTGCTGCCTGCCGGCGCGGCGAAGGGCAGGCTGGCCAGCTCGGTGGTGGCATAGCGGCCCGGCGTCGCGCCATGCAGGCTGATGGCGATATCGGAAATGCCGTTGCGCGCGGCGTCGAACTGGCGGTTCGGTCCACCGCCGAGCTGCCCGGCGGGGAAGATTTCCAGTTTCAGCTTGCCGCCCGATTCCTTGTCCAGGGTTTCGCCCCAGGCCACCATTGCCTTGTGGAAGGTGTGGTTGGGGGGCAGGAAATGCGAAACCTTGAGAGTGACCGCTTCCTGCGCAAATCCGGATACCGTCAGGGCACCGGTCAGCGCTGCGGAAAGCGCCAGCGTTTTCAGGCTCGTGGTGAATTTCATTGTTGGAGTCCTCCCTCTTTTTGTGCGTTCCGCCAACGGTTTGGCCGGAACGGAATGCGTTTCCCGCGCTTCTCTTTGAAGCGCTGCGGATGCTGTTCTCCCCATCTGCCTCGCAACACGGGGTGGGGAGCAGTTTCAGGTGGCATCTCTCTTGCGGCGGCAGGCGGACCGGCCGGATTGCTGGCCTGTCCACTGTATCACGATTTGGAGCAACTGTATCAACATGTGAGCCACTTCGCAATCAGAATCATTGCAAGGAGCACTGGCTGGCGCCGCCGCGCCGCGGCGCGCGCGGCCAGGCAAGGTGGAAGCCCCGAGGCTGGCGGATCGTGGATGGCACAAGGCGAGGGGCGGCCGCGGCGTGCCGGGCGGGGACGGCTGGGACGGCGGGGACGTCCGGGCGGCTCGAGGTTCGCCCGGCTCCGGCGCGCGGCGTCACACAGGGCGCCTGCTGCGCCCACGGCACTCAAAGTTCGGTGACGATTTCGGGGAAAGCGTGCAGGCGTGCACCCGGGCCATTGTCGCCGATGATGTAGTTGTCGCACAGCCACGCCATGACGGAGCCGCGAATATAGGTCGGGTGAACGACAATGTTCATCTTGGCGGCAATCGGCATGGGTTCGTCATTGCGCACCAGCGGCCGCTCGACCATGTCGTAGCCCTGGCCATGGCAATAAAGGCGCTTTTCCTCGGGCCTGCCATTGTCGCGCATGAAGGCGTTGTAGCTGTCCCAGATCTCCTTCGGCGCCGCGCCGGGGCTGAGCAGGTCGAGGGTGAACTGGCGCGCCTGGCGCACGAATTCGGTTTCGTCCTTCAATTCCTGCGGCGCCGTCCCGAGCACGCAGGTCCGGCCCAGTTCGGTGAAAAACCCACCCGGTCCGTTGTTCTCGACCAATAGGGCGAACTGGTCGCCCTCCTCGATGATGCGGTTCTGCAAATGCCGGGGGCCGAACATGCAGGGTGTGCCGACCGGCGCCGAGGCGCACAGATATATGCCCTGTTCGCTGCCCTGCTGTTCGGAATACAGTTTCGCCACCGCGGCGACGTCGCTGTCGCGCATGCCGGGCTCGATGGCGCCGAAGGCAGCGCGCATGGCACCATCCTGCAATTTTGCCGTTGCCTCGATCAGCGCGATTTCCTCCGCGCTCTTGATGACCTTGATGCGGTCGACAAGTTCGGTGGCATCGACAAAGCGTGCGCCCGATAACGGCCCGGCGCGCAAATGGTCCAGCATCGCCGCGCCCATCTGGAAGCTGCCGACAATGCCGATGGTGCCGCGCGCGAAGGGGGCGAGGCCGCGCGCCGCCAGTTCCGGGTCGTAGCTGGCGGTATAGTGCGCCGAGGCATAGCTCGGTGTGTGCAGGATCTTTTTCACCCCGCGCCAGACCCCGTCGCCGCCATGGTCGAGGTCGCGCTCGGCGCCAAAGGGACCCTGGCAAACGACCGTCATGTCGTCGTCGGCGGGAAACACCACCTCAACCGGATAGCCGTTGATGGCCGGCATGTCGGTGAAATACTTCACATAGCCGCCCATGTGGTCGTTATTGTTCTGCATCACCAGGGCGTCGATGCCCTGTTCGGCCATCGCGGCACGCACAGCGGCCCAGCGCCGCTCAAGTTCGGCGGTCGAAATCGGCGAGTTCAGGCGTTCGGAAAGCGTGGCCACAGAGCGTCTCCCAGCATATGCGCGATTTTCCTGCGCGAATTGTATCAATTAACGGTACATGCGGCCCACAATGCGATCAATAGAGATGTTGGGCCATTGATCGTCCGGCGCGGTCCGCTTCGCGGCATCTCAGCCGCCATGCCGGTCGACATTGATCATGGCCGCGAGATTCCCGTCCAGGAAGCAGCGCAGATTGGTTTCGAACTGCGGCAGGGCGTCATCGATATAGCTCTGGTTGAAGGCCGCGCAATGCGCCGTAATGAGGGTATTGGGCGCCTCCCAGAGCCGGTGAGCGGCCGGCAGCGGTTCCTCGATGAAGGTGTCGATGGCCGCGCCGGCGATCTGACCGCTTTCCAGCGCCGCGATGAGCGCCTCTTCGTCGACGACCCCGCCGCGCGCAATATTGATCAGGCAGGCGCCTGGCTTCATGGCGGCAAGAACACGCGCATTGACGATATGGCGCGTCGCCGCCTCGAGCGGCACCAGCAGGATCAGATAGTCGAGATCGCCGACCGCATGTTCGAGGCTGTCGCGGCTGCGGAATTCGTCGAATCCGGGAAGGGGGCGCGCCGTGCGCGAAATGCCCACCACGGTCATGTCAAATGCCTTGCAGCGCGGCGCCAGCTCCTCGGCGATCAGTCCGACGCCGAGAATGCCGACCCGCTTTCCGGCCAGCAGCCGTGCCGGCCAGCGTTCCCAGCGATGCGCGGCCTGGGCCTTCAGCGCGCGGGGAAAGTCGCGCGCCAGCGCCAGCATGAACATGATGGCGGCTTCCGACATCGGCTTGCCATGAATGCCGCGCGTCGAGGTGATCATGACCTGGCGGGGCAGCAACGGCGCGTCGGCGATATTGTCCAGCCCGGTGCCCAGTGCCTGAACCCATTTCAGCTTTCGCGCATGGCCATATAGCTCGTCCCGGACCATGGCGCCGAAGGTGTAGAGAATATCGGCGTCCGCGATTTCGGCGCAGGCCTCCTCGAAGGTTCTGGCGAGGACGATGTCGAGTTCGGGAAAATCTTCCGTCAGCCGCGCGTGATAGGCGGCGCGAACCTGCTCGGGCAGGGTCAGGAAAATCAGTATTTTTGTCATCGTGCCCCTGTGCCGTTTCGCCCGCCGGGCGGGCGCGCATCTCCGGCAAGTGTGGCCGCAAGGCGAAGGGCAGTAAACCGGTTTCGCGGCGGCTGGGAATTGGCGGCCGGTCAATTGTGTGACACCGTGGCGCACGGAAAAGGCAAAACCCGGGGAGTTGTCGATGCTTGAACTTTATCACGGAGCCACCTCGGTCTGTTCGCAGAAGGTTCGCCTCGTGCTCGAGGCCAAGGGTGTCGAGTGGCGCGGCCACATGCTGGATCTCAACAAGCGCGAACAGTTCGCCCCCGCCTATCTGCGTCTCAATCCCAACGGTGTAGTACCGACACTCGTCGATGACGGCGCGCCAATTATCGAGTCGACACTAATCAATGAATATGTTGACGACATCGTGCCCGAGCCGGCCTTGAAGCCCGCTTCGCCCCTAGCGAGGGTCAAAATGCGGCTGTGGACCAAGCGCCTTGACGAGGGGCTGCATTCAGCCACCAGCGTCATTACCTTCGCCGCCGTGCTGCGCCATTCGCGCGGCAGGCCGGGTTCGCCGGAGCTTGCGGCCTATATCGCCGCTATCCCGAACGCCAAGCGCCGCGAGATGATCATGCAGCCGATCCTCGATGGCCCGCGCGCCGCCAACGTTGCTCCGGCGCTCAAGCTGTTCGAAAAGACGATCGGCGATATGGAGCGGGCCCTCGGCGAAGCGCCATGGCTCGCCGGTGACAGCTACTCGCTCGCCGATGCCGGGCTGACGCCCTATATCAAGCGTCTCGACATGCTCAATCTGTCCGATCTGTGGGCCGGGTTGCCCAGGGTAGGCGAGTGGTATGACCGCGTGCGCGCGCTGCCGAATTACGCGCCCGCCATCGACACCTATATCTCGCCGCAACTGGTGGAGAAATACGATGCCGGCGGGTCCGAATGCCATGACGCCTTCATGGCGGCGTTGCGGACGGATGAGTCCGACTGAAGGTTGGCAAGGAAGCCAGGGCCGACCTGGCGCTTGGGTTGCGGGCAGATGCCGGATGGCTAGGTCCGGCGAGATATTTTGTTGTCGATCCGCGGTGCGTGGGCCAATCTCGAGTCGCTAACTCGCAACGGATTTAAGTCTTCACCCTGGGCCGCGCGCGCGGCCTGACCGGGACTGGCGGGGCGCCGGCCCGCACCAGCCCGAGGGCGGTCACTCATGTATGGCGCAGGTTCCATCGGCCATCCCCCGGATCCAGAACTCGACTCGCGCTATTCCTGGACCCGGCTCGCGCTCTCGATGGTGCTCGGCACCATTGGCGGCGTCGGCCTGTGGTCCTTCGTTGTCGCGCTGCCCTCGGTGCAGGCGGAATTCGGCGCCACCAGGGCCGGCGCCTCCATCGCCTATTCCATGCTCACCATCGGCTTCGGCCTCGGCGGCGTTGTCATGGGGCGCATCACCGACCGCCACGGTTTTGCCGCCGCCGCCGCCATTGGCGCGGCCGTGCTGGGCGCGGGCTATATCGCCGCCGCCTTTTCGGCGGCGCTCTGGCAGGTGGCCGTCATTCACGGCACCTTGATCGGGTTCGGCTCGGCGGCAACCTTCGGCCCTCTGATCGCGGATATCTCGCACTGGTTCCGCCGCCGCCGCGGCGCCGCCGTCGCCCTGGCGGCGTCGGGCAATTATTTCGCCGGTGCGTTCTGGCCGCCGGTGATCCAGCATTTCATTTCCAGCGATGGCTGGCGCGCCACTCATGCCGGCATCGGCCTGTTCTGCCTCGCCGCCATGTTGCCGCTGATCCTGCTGCTGCGGCGCCGGCGCGCCAGTCCCGAAACCGACTTCGCCGGCCGGCTGCCAGGCAACGGCTCGACGCTCGGGCTGCGCCCCAATGTACTGATGGCGCTGATCTGCCTCGCCGGCATCGCCTGCTGCGTCGCCATGTCGATGCCGCAGGTCCATATCGTCGCCTATTGCGGCGATCTCGGCTATGGTGTGGCGCGCGGCGCCGAAATGCTGTCGCTGATGCTGGGTTTCGGCATTGTCAGCCGCATCCTGTTCGGTTTCGTCGCCGATCGCTTCGGCGGCCTGCGCACCCTGCTGCTCTCTTCCAGCCTGCAAGCGGTGGCGCTGGTCTTCTACCTCTTCTTCGACGGCCTGGCCTCGCTCTATGTCATTTCCGCCATGTTCGGCCTCTTCCAGGGCGGTATCGTGCCGAGCTACGCCATCATCGTGCGCGAGCATTTTCCGCCCGGCGAAGCCGGCTCGCGCGTCGGCCTCGCCATCATGGCGACCCTGTTCGGCATGTCGCTGGGCGGGTGGATGTCCGGCTATATCTTCGACCTCACCGGGTCCTATGCAGCCGCTTTCGCCAACGGCCTGGCCTGGAACCTGCTCAATATGTCGATTGCCGCGCTGCTCTTGTGGCGGCCGTGGATCCGCCGTGCGCTGGTATGAAGCGACGGCGAACCGGCGCAAGACACGAGAACTGGCGGATGGGGTGGGATTCGAACCCACGAGACGGTTGCCCGTCTGCCGGTTTTCAAGACCGGTGCCTTCAACCACTCGGCCACCCATCCGCTAGCGCAATGGGTTAGACCATCGCTTGGCGCCAAC
>JAGRLG010000049.1 GCA_020441905.1 Rhodobiaceae bacterium
GAGCACCTTGACGAACTGGGCAACCGTCGAACGCTTCTGACCGACCGCGACGTAGACGCAGTAAAGCTTGATCTTCTCGTCGCCGGTGGCGTTGAGCGGCTTCTGGTTCAGAATGGTGTCGAGCGCGATGGCGGTCTTGCCGGTCTGACGGTCGCCGATGATCAGCTCGCGCTGGCCGCGGCCGACGGGAATGAGCGCGTCCACCGCCTTGAGGCCGGTGGCCATCGGCTCATGCACCGACTTGCGGGGAATGATACCGGGCGCCTTGACGTCGACGCGGCGCTTTTCCTTCGACTTGATCGGACCCTTGCCGTCGATCGGATTGCCGAGGCCGTCAACGACGCGGCCGAGCAGTTCCTTGCCGACCGGCACTTCGACGATGGCGCCGGTGCGCTTGACCGTGTCGCCTTCCTTGATGGCGCGGTCCGAGCCGAAGATGACGACGCCGACATTGTCGACCTCGAGATTGAGGGCCATGCCGCGAATGCCGTTCGGGAACTCGACCATTTCGCCCGCCTGGACCTTGTCGAGCCCGTGAACGCGGGCGATACCGTCACCGACGGAGAGCACCTGGCCCACCTCGGTGACTTCGGCCTCCTTGCCGAAATTCTTGATCTGATCCTTCAGGATCGTGGAGATTTCTGCGGCCCGAATGTCCATCAGCCGACCTCTTTCAGTGCGATCTTCAGATTATTGAGTTTGGTGCGAAGCGAAGTGTCGATCTGCCGCGAGCCGACCTTGACGATCAGGCCGCCAAGAAGGCTTTCATCGACCTTGGCATCGATCTGCACCTCGGAATTCATGGCCGCCTTGATGGCCGCCGTGAGGGATTTTAGCTGGGCAGCGGTGAGCGCCACCGCCGAGGTCACTTCCGCCGTCATCTCGCCGCGGGCGGCGGCGACGATGGTGGCATAGGCCGCGATCATCTGGCGCACCGCAAAAAGGCGCCGGTTGCGCGCGACGAGGCCGAGAAACTGGCTCGTCAGCGCATGGACCTTGCCCTTCTTGAGGATGGCGTCGAGTGCGCGCGTCTGTTCGTCGGCGCTGAAGACCGGGCTCTCGACGAGCCGGCGCAGATCGGCGCTGCTCTCCAGGAGGGCGGCAAAACCGCCAAGATCCTTGGCCACATGGTCGACGGCCTTGGATTCTGCCGCCAGTTCGTAGAGCGCATTGGCGTAGCGCCCTGCCATACCCGATACGATGGTCTGCCCACCTGCCACGTTAATTGCTCTCTGATACGCCCCAAGGGTTCCCTATCCGCGAGAGGACGATACTCGCAAACCCCTGAGAGAATTGAATTTTCAGATACGGAAACGCGACACTGCCGCGCCGCGCTCCGCGAAGCCGCGCATCGTCTAGCATGAAGGTTCCCCCCTTGCAACATGGCGCGGGACATCGATTGGCGCTGTGGAACATAAAATTGGGCAATTATGCGCGCCAGGCGACCGGGAACCGGTCACGGGGGCGGTCAGGGGGCCGGTCACGGGCCCGGTCACAGGAAGGAATAGGGGTCGATATCGATGTCGAGCCGCACGCCGCCGCCCGGCGCCCCGGCGGCGGACACCAAAGCGCGCAGATAGGCCTGCATGGCGAAGCCGCGCGGCGCGCGCACCAGCAGGCGCATGCGGTGACGCCCGCGCACCAGGGCAAGGGGCGCGTCCACCGGACCAAACAGCGCCGCCTCGCCATGGCGCGGTGCCCTGGCGGCGAGGTGGCGGGCAAAGCCGGCGACCCGGCCCCTGTCGCGCCCGGAGACGACAAGCGCGGCGAGGCGGCCGAAGGGAGGCAGGCCGAAGCGTTCGCGCTGGGCAGTTTCCAGGGCATAGAATGCCCGCTCGTCGCCACTGGCCAGGGCCTGCATGACGGGGTGCTCCGGAACGAAGGTCTGGATATAGCCGCGCCCGGCGGCGGCGCCGCGCCCGGAGCGGCCAACGACCTGATGCAGCAGCTGATAGGTGCGCTCGCCGGCGCGCAGGTCGCCCTGGCCAAGGCCGAGGTCGCCATCGACAACGCCGACAAAGGTGAGGCGCGGGAAATTGTGGCCCTTGGCGATGAGCTGGGTGCCGACGACGATATCGAACCGCCCCGCGGCGATATCGGCAAAGCGGGCCTGCATCTGGGTCACGCCGCCCAGCATGTCGCTGGAAAGCACGGTTTGCCTTGCTTGCGGAAACAGCGCCGCCACTTCCTCGGCGACGCGCTCGACGCCGGGACCGCAGGCGGTGAGCGAATCGGCGCTGCCGCATTCAGGACAGGCCGGCGGCAGGGGAATCGAATATCCGCAGTGGTGGCAGGCGAGGCGGGAGCGGAAGCGGTGCTCGACCAGCCAGGCCGAACAATCCGGACACATGAAGCGGTGGCCGCAGGCGCGGCACAGGGTCAGCGGCGCATAGCCGCGCCGGTTGAGAAAGAACAGCGCCTGGCCGCCCTTTTCGATCGCCTCCCCGGCCGCCGCCACCAGGGCGGGCGACAGCCAGCGCCCGGCCTCCGGCGGGTCGGCGCGCATGTCGACCAGGGTGATATCGGGCAGCGTGCGCGCGCCGAAACGGGACGGCAGCACGGCTCTGGCATAGCGGCCCTGATCGGCGTTGACCCTGGTTTCCAGCGACGGCGTGGCCGAGGCCAGCACCACCGGAAAGGCGCCGAGATGGGCACGCACGACGGCCATGTCGCGGGCGTTGTAGGTCACCCGGTCTTCCTGCTTGTAGGCGGGGTCGTGTTCTTCATCGACGATGATGAGGCCGAGCGCGGCAAAAGGCAGGAACAGCGCCGATCGGGCGCCAACCACCACCTTGGCCTCGCCGCGATGGACGGCGCGCCAGCAGGCCTCGCGCTGGCTGGCGGTAAGCTGGGAATGCCACTGTGCCGGGGGCGCGCCGAACCTGGCCTCGAAGCGCTCCAGAAACTGGGCGGTGAGCGCGATTTCGGGCAACAGGACGAGAGCCTGGCGGCCGGCGCGCAGGGCCTCGGCGATGGCCTCGAAATAGACCTCGGTCTTGCCCGCCCCGGTGACACCGTCGAGCAGGATGGCGGAAAAACCGTCCGCCTTGACGGCGCCGGTGAGCATGGCGGCGGCCTTTTTTTGGGCCGGCGACAGCGCCAGGCCGTCATGGCCGGGATCGGGATCGGAGAAGGGGGCCGGCGGCGGCAGGGCGACGCTTTCCAGAACGCCTTGATCGGCCAGGGTGCCGATGACACCGGGGCTGACGCCGGCGGCGTCGATGAGGTCGCGCCGGGCCCAGGCCATGCCGTCGGCCAGCACCTCCAGCAGGCGGGCGCGCGCCTTGGTCATACGCTCCGGCCTGGCGCCCGACAAGCGGATGCCGAGGCGCGGTTTCGCTTCGCTCAAGGCCTCCTCGGAGCGCAGCACCATGCGCAGCACCATGCCGGGGGAGGCCAGGGTGTAGTCCGCCACCCAGTCGACGAAGGCGCGGATCGAGGCCGGCAGGGGCGGGGCGGGCAGCCGGCGGATGACGCGGCGCAGCTTTTCCGGCGCCACCTTGCCGCGCCCCTTCCCGGCGCTTCCGCGATCCCACACGACGCCGATGACGCGGCGCGGCCCCAGGGGCACCTCGACGATATCGCCGGGCGCCAGCGGCGGCGCCTCGACAGCCAGATAGCTGTAGGGCCCCTCGATGGCGAGGGGCAGCAGCACGTCAACGATGTCAGGCGGCAGCTTGGTCACGAATCAGGCCCGGCGTGGTGAAACGGGGGCAGTCTAGCGCGCCGGCGCGGGCGCGGGGCAGGACGTTTGCGCCGCAAGTAGCCCCGCGAACCCTTGCGATTGATCGGGCGGGCAAGGAATGGCATGGTCGCTTGCCCGCCCGATCAGTTGGCTGGCAGCCCCAGCATCAGGACGGATCCACAAAGATGAAGTTTTTCGCCGATACCGCCGATATTGACGACATTCGCGACCTTGCCGAGACCGGCCTGATCGACGGCGTGACGACCAACCCTTCCCTGGTCGCCAAGACCGGGCGCGACTTCAAGGAAACGGTTCGCGAGATCTGCGCCATTATCGACGGCCCGGTGAGCGCCGAAGTGACGGCCACCGATGCCGCCGGCATGATCGCGGAAGGCCGCCTGCTGGCGGCGATCGCAGACAATGTCGCGGTCAAGGTGCCGCTGACCTGGGACGGGCTGAAGGCCTGCCGGGCACTGGCCCAGGGCGGCACCCAGGTCAATGTAACTTTATGCTTTTCCGCCAACCAGGCGCTGCTGGCGGCCAAGGCGGGCGCGAGTTTCGTCTCGCCCTTCATCGGACGGCTCGACGACATCGCCCTCGACGGCATGGAGCTGATCGGCGAGATCCGGGCCATCTTCGACAATTACGAGGCCCTGACCACCGAGATCCTGGCCGCCTCGATCCGCTCGCCCAACCATGTCAAGCAGGCCGCCCTGCTGGGCGCCGACGTCGCCACCATCCCGCCGTCGGTCATTCGCGGCCTGGTCAAGCATCCGCTGACCGACAAGGGGCTGGACGCCTTTCTCGCCGACTGGAAAAAGACCGGCCAGAGCATCGCCTGACGGCCCGGCCCCGCCCTGAACTGACCTGCCCTGACCCGCCCGGCGAGAAATCGGCGCCGGTATCATCTCGTCAACCTTCCTCGGCCAGACTGGACACCCTTTTGGACGCCAGGCAGAATCCGGCATGGGACTGAGCGGCAACGAGGCAATGACGGCGAAGGAGGCGGCCGAGGCGGTGCGCGGCTGGCTGGACCATCTTCGCGGCGAACGGCGGCTGGCGGCGGCAACGCTCGAAGCCTATGAGCGCGACCTGCGCCAGTTTTTCTCCTTTATCGCCGAACATGGCGGCGGCCCCGTAACCCTTAAGGGCCTGGCGGAACTTCGCCCCGCCGACATCCGCGCCTTTCTCGCCCACCGGCGCAATGAAGGCGCGGGCGGGCGCAGCGTGGCGCGCGGCCTTGCCGGCCTGCGCTCCTTCCTGCGCCATCTGGAGCGCCAGGGCCGGGGCAGCTCGGCGGCCGCCTATGCGGTCCGCCCGCCCAGGAAGCCCCACGGATTGCCCAAGCCGATCGCGCCCGCCAAGGCGCTGGCCCTGGCCGAGGCGCAGACCCATGCCAGCGCCAGCCGGCCGGACTGGATCGCCTGGCGCGATGCCGCGGTGCTGGCGCTGCTTTACGGCTGCGGATTGCGCATTTCAGAAGCGCTGGCGCTCAATGCCGACCAGGCGCCGGCGCCCGGCAGGACCGACATGCTGCGGATCAGGGGCAAGGGCGGCAAGGAACGGCTGGTGCCGGTGCTGCCGCAGCTTGGCGAGGCGATCGCGCGCTACCGCGCCGTCTGCCCCTACCGCATTTCCGGAGCGCGGCCGCTTTTTGTCGGCGCGCGCGGCGCGCGGCTGTCGGCGCGCGTCGTGCAGCTGGCCATGGAACGGCTGCGCGGCGCCCTGGGGCTGAGCGAGAGCGCGACGCCTCACGCGCTGCGCCACTCCTTCGCCACCCATTTGCTGTCGGGCGGCGGCGACTTGCGCACGATCCAGGAATTGCTGGGTCATGCCAGCCTGTCGACGACGCAGATCTATACCGAGGTCGACGAAATCCGGCTGGCGGAGATCTACGCGAAAGCCCATCCGCGGGCCTGAGTGCAGCCTTGGCAAGTTGGGGCGGCCAATGGCCGCTACCGGTGGCGGCTGCTGGCGGTGCGGGAGGCTACTGGCGGCGCAGGAAGATGACGCCCGAGGTGATCTCGTCGTCGCGGGCATCGGTGTGGTAGTCGATGGCAATATCGACCCGAAGGGTATCGCCGAAAGGTTCGATGCGCAGGGCGCGGCGGGCGGAAAAAGTGAGGAATACCGCGACCAGATCGCCACTTTCGCCGGCGTCGGCCTTCTCCCGCCCCCAGATACAGTTGCGCGGCCGGCAGCGGGCAAAGGCGCGCACCGTCCATTCGGCGCCGGGCAGCGGCGTGGCGCCCCAGCGCGCATTGGTGGTGCAGCGGTGTATGAGCTGAATTTCGACCAGTTCCTGTTCGCCCGCCGGTTCGCTGCGGTACCATGTGCCCGCTTCCGGCGGCACATTGCAGTCCTCCTCCGCCCGCGCTCCTTCGTGGGCGAGGAAAGCAAAGACGCCAAGTAATACGCCAAGAACAGCCTGGCCGAGCTTCATCGATACCTCCGGTGACCTTGCGTAACCCCAGAGTCTTGCAGATCTGACTGAACAACGGGTAAATGCGCCGGCGCTGGCGGGCGAAGACTTCAGATGTGGATGGCGCGGCCGGCGACTGCGAGGGCGGCCTCGCGCATCGCTTCCGACAGGGTCGGGTGGGCGTGGCACGAGCGGGCGATGTCCTCCGCCGAGCCGGAAAACTCCATCACAAGTGCCGCCTCATGGATCATTTCGCCGGCATCAGCGCCGATGATGTGAACGCCGAGGACGCGGTCGCTCGCCGCGTCGGCGATGATCTTGACCAGGCCTTCGGTGTTGCGGTTGGCGCGGGCGCGGCCATTTGCGGTGAAGGGAAACTTGCCGACCTTGTAGGCGCGGCCTTCCTTTTTCAACGATTCCTCGGTCCTGCCAACGCAGGCCACCTCCGGCATGGTGTAGACGACGCCGGGAATGACGTCGTAATTCACATGGCCGGCCTGGCCGGCGAGGATCTCGGCAACCGCGGCTCCCTCATCCTCGGCCTTGTGGGCCAGCATGGGCCCGGCGATGACATCGCCAATGGCATAGATGCCGTCAACCGAGGTCTTGAACCGGGCATCGGTCGTGATGCGGCCGCGCTCGTCGCGGGCAATGCCCGCCTCCTCCAGCCCCAGACCTTCGCTATAGGGCACGCGGCCAATGGCGACCAGGACGATATCGGCGTCGAGCGCCGCGGCCTTGCCGCCGGCGGCCGGTTCGAACGACACCTTGAGCTGCTTGCCGGCGGCGTCGACGCCCGTGACCTTGCTGGAGAGGTGGAACTCAAAACCCTGCTTCTTGAGCGAACGGGCGAAGGTCTTGGCAATCTCGAGATCCATGTCGGGCAGGATGCGGTCGAGATATTCGATCACCGTCACCCTGGCGCCGAGGCGGCGCCATACCGAGCCAAGCTCAAGCCCGATGACGCCGGCGCCGACCACCACCAGATGGCCGGGCACCTTATCCAGCGCCAGGGCGCCGGTCGAGGAGACGATCCGTTTCTCGTCGATCCCGACGCCGGGCAGCGGGGCGACGGCGGAGCCGGTGGCGATGACGATATTCTTCGCCTCGACGGTCTGCTTGGCGCCCTTGTCCGGCGTCACCTCGACCTTGCCGGCGCCGAGGATGCGCGCGGTGCCGTGAAAGCTATCGATCTTGTTCTTCTTCAAGAGAAATTCGACGCCCTGCACATTGGCGTCCACGGTTTCGCTCTTGTGGCCCATCATGGCCTTGAGGTCGAGCTTGGGCTTGGAAATGGAAATGCCAAGATGGGCAAATTCGCGCCCCGCCTCGTCAAAACGCTCGGAGGCGTGAAGCAGGGCCTTGGAGGGGATGCAGCCGATATTGAGGCAGGTGCCGCCATGGGTGGCGCGCTTTTCCACCACGGCGACTTTCATCCCCAGCTGCGCGGCGCGAATGGCGCAGACATAGCCGCCCGGCCCGGTGCCGATAACGGCGAGATCGTAAATATCGGTCATGGCAAAGCCCTGAATTTGGCGCCGCCGCGCGGCGCATGGGTTATGCTGGCAGCGGCATCGAGCGCTAGAGTTCGAGCATCAGGCGGCGCGGATCCTCGATGGTATCCTTGACGCGGACGAGGAAGGTCACGGCATCCTTGCCATCGACGATGCGGTGGTCATAGGACAGCGCCAGATACATCATCGGCCGTATCTCGATCTTGCCATCGACCACCATTGGCCGCTCCTGGATCTTGTGCATTCCGAGTATGCCCGATTGCGGCGCGTTGAGTATCGGCGTCGACATCAGCGAGCCGTAGACGCCGCCATTGGAAATGGTGAAGGTGCCGCCCTGCATTTCCTCGATGGTCAGCTGGCCGTCGCGGGCCCTGCGGCCGGCGTCGGCAATCGCCTGCTCGACACCGCCAAGGGTCTTGGCGTCGGCGTCGCGAATCACCGGCACCACAAGTCCGCGCTCGGTGCCGACGGCAACGCCGATATGGTAGTAGTTCTTGAACACCAGATCCTCGCCGTCGATCTCGGCATTGACGGCGGGAACGTCCTTGAGGGCCTGGATCACCGATTTGACGAAAAAGCCCATGAAGCCGAGCTTTATGCCGTTCTTCCTCTCGAACAGATCCTTGTAATCGTTGCGCAATTGCATGATCGCCGTCATGTCCACCTCGTTGAAGGTGGTGAGCATTGCGGCGGTGTTCTGGGCATCCTTGAGGCGGCGGGCGATGGTCTGGCGCAGCCGGCTCATGCGCACGCGCTCCTCGCGCTCCGCGTCCTCCGCAACCGCCGGCGCGCGCATGGCAGCAGGGGCAGCAGGGGCAGCAGGGGCGGCGGGGGCAGCAGGGGCGGC
>JAGRLG010000050.1 GCA_020441905.1 Rhodobiaceae bacterium
CATCACGCCCTGCTCAAGAACGACCGCTCGGGGCTGATCTGGGGCCTTGTCGCTACCATTGCGCTGGGCGTCACCTTCACAGGCGTGCAGGCCTATGAATATGGCCATGCCGCCTTTTCCTACGGCGGCAACATCTATGGCGCCACCTTCTTCATGGCCACCGGCTTTCACGGCTTTCACGTCATCATCGGCACCATATTTCTCTTTGTCTGCCTGATGCGCGCCAGGGCCGGCCACTTTACCCCGCAGCAGCATTTCGGCTTCGAGGCCGCCGCCTGGTATTGGCATTTCGTCGATGTGGTGTGGCTCTTCCTGTTCGCCTCGATCTATGTCTGGGGCGCCGGAACGCCGGCTGCACACTAGGTTGCGTGAGCGCCGGGTGCGGCGCGAGGACGGTTGAGCAGATGGCGGCCAATGCGGATCACCGTCGCCCTTCGCCCTTAGCCGCCGGGTTGAAGGCGCGCTGCCCGCGTTGCGGGCAGGGCCCGCTGTTTGAGGGTTTCCTGGCCCCGGCGGAAAAATGCCGCGCCTGCGGTCTTGACTACGCCTTCATAGATTCCGGCGACGGCCCGGCGGTCTTCATCGTCCTGATCGCCGGACTGGTGGTCGTCGCCAGCGCTCTGGTTACGGAAATTACCTGGCAGCCGCCCTATTGGCTCCATGCCGTATTGTGGGGGCCGCTGGCGGCCGGGCTGTGCCTTGGCCTGCTGCGGCCCGCCAAGGGTCTGATGATCGCCCTGCAATTTGCCCACAAGGCCGAGGAAGGCCGCCGCCTCGATTGAGCGCGGCGGCTGGGATTTCAGGATTGAAAGCTCTATGACAAACCGCGCCTATCTTCAGCTCGAGGCCGAGAACAAGCGCATCGACGCCGTTGGCGGCGCCTTGTCCGTGCTGCATTGGGACCGCGCCGTGATGATGCCGCCCGGCGGCGCCGATGCCCGCGCCGACCAGATGGCCGCCTTGCAGCTCATCGTCCACGAGATGCTGACCGCGCCGGCGCGCGCCGATCTCATTGCCGAGGCGCGCGCCAGGGCTGGCGCGCTCGATGACTGGCAGGAGGCCAACCTGCGCGAGATGGAGCGCGCCCTGGTCCGCGCCAGAGCGCGCCCGGCGCGCCTTGTCGAGGCGCTTGCCCGTGCCAGGGCCCAAACCGAAATGGCCTGGCGCTCGGCGCGCGCCGCCGACGACTTCGCCGCCGTCGAGCCGAAGCTTGCCGCCCTGCTGGCACTGGTGCGCGAGGAAGCGGGCGTGCTCGGAGAGGCGCTCGGCCTCGATCCCTATGATGCCCTGCTCGATGCTTACGATCCGGGGCTTCGCGCCGACGATTTCCTGGCCCTTTTCGATACCCTGTCGAGGGAATTGCCGCCCCTGATCGAGGACGTCATGGAGCGCCAGGCGAATGAGGGGCCGCCGCTGCCCCTGTCCGGGCCCTTTGCCGTCGCCCTCCAGGAGCAATTGGGCCGTGCCCTCATGGCGGCGCTAGGTTTCGATTTCGCCCATGGCCGGCTCGATGTCAGCCATCATCCCTTTACCGGCGGCGTGCCGGAAGATACCCGCATCACCACCCGTTACCGCGACGACGACTTCATCCAGGCCCTGATGGCGGTCATCCACGAGACCGGCCATGCGCTTTATGAACGCGGCCTGCCGGCGCACTGGCGCGGTCAGCCGGTGGGGCGCGCCCGCGGCATGGTCCTGCATGAAAGCCAGTCGCTCCTGTTCGAGATGCAGGCCGCCCGCAGCCCGGCTTTCGTCAATGCGCTGGCCTCGATGGCGGCCAGGACCTTTGGCGGCGACGGGCCGGAATGGCAGGCCGAAAACCTGATGCGCCATTACCACCGCGTTGCCCGCGAGCCGATCCGGGTCGATGCCGACGAGGTCACCTATCCCCTACATGTTATCCAGCGCACCAGGCTGGAGCGGGCGATGATTGCCGGGGATCTTGCGGTCGCCGACCTGCCCGACGCCTGGAACGAGGCCATGCGCAAGCTTTTGGGCGTGGCGCCGCGCAACGACGCCGAGGGCTGCTTGCAGGATATTCACTGGTATTCCGGCGCCTTCGGCTATTTCCCCACCTATACCCTTGGCGCGCTGGCCGCGGCCCAGTTGTTCCGCGCCGCCTGCGGGCAAAGGCCGGAGATCGAAGCCGAACTGGCGCAAGGCCGCGCCGCCGCCCTGCGCGACTGGGCGGGCAGTCAGATCCATGCCCGGGCCAGCCGCTACACCACCGGCGAGACGATCGAGGCCGCCAGTGGCTCGCCCCTCGGCACCGCCATATTTCTGGTTCATCTTCGCCAGCGCTATCTTGGCGGCGATGACAGCGCGCTTGCTGGCGCGCCAATCGGACATTAGGTTCCCCCGCGGGGCTCTTGCGCTGGCCCGGTGCCATGCGAAGGAATGGGGCGCGCCGCGCCGCTGCCGCGGCGCGAACAAGGAGAGTGTTTCGGTGGACTATGTTTCAACCCGCGGGCAGGCCGCGCAACTTGGCTTCGAGGATGTGCTGCTCGCCGGGCTGGCCCGCGATGGCGGCCTTTTCGTGCCCGCATCCTGGCCGCGCCTGAGCGGCGAAGACCTAGCGGCATTGGCCGGTTTGCCCTATCCGCAGGCCGCCTTCAGGGTTCTGCGCCCCTTTGTCGGCGATGCCTTCAGCGATGGCGAATTCACCGCCATGCTGGAAGGCGCCTATGGCAGCTTCGCCCATCCCGCCACCGTGCCGCTGGTGCAGGTCGGCGCCAACGATTTCCTGCTCGAACTGTTCCACGGGCCGACCCTGGCCTTCAAGGACGTGGCGATGCAGCTCCTGTCGCGCATGATGGACCATGTGCTGGCGCGCAGCGGCAAGCGCATCACCATTGTCGGCGCCACCTCGGGCGATACCGGTGCCTCGGCCGTCGAGGCATTCAAGGGTCGCGAGGCGGTCGATGTCTTCATTCTTCACCCCGAGGGGCGGGTGTCCGAGGTTCAGCGCCGCCAGATGACCACGGTCATCGACGACAATGTCCACAACATCGCCATTCAAGGCACCTTCGACGATTGCCAGGCCATCGTGAAGGCGCTGTTCAACGATCTGGACTATCGCGACCGCCTGGCGCTGGCCGGCATCAATTCGATCAACTGGGCGCGGGTCATGGCCCAGTCGGTCTATTACGCCACCGCCGCCGCCACCCTCGGCGCCCCGCGCCGCAGGGTCGCGTTTTCCGTGCCGACCGGAAATTTCGGCGATGTCTATGCCGGCCGTGTCGCCGCCCACAGCGGCGTGCCGATCGACAAACTCATCGTTGCCACCAATATCAACGACATCCTGGTGCGCACCCTCGACAGCGGCGTCTACCAGCCGCGCGGCGTCCACGCCACCCAGAGCCCGAGCATGGATATCCAGGTGGCGAGCAATTTCGAGCGCCTGCTGTTCGAGCTTGCCGGCCGCGACGGCGCGCGCATCCGCGACCTGATGGACGGTTTTGCCGGCAAGGGAAGCTTTGCCCTCGACGCCGCCATGCTGGCGGCGGCGCGCCAAGGCTTTCTCGCCTGCCGCGCCGACGAAGCGGAAACCACCGCTACCATCCGCGATGTCCACAAACGCACCGGCCTGACCATCGATCCCCATAGCGCGGTCGGGCTGACGGCGGCGGCGAAGATGCGCGCCAGCGGCGCCATCGACGCGGCAACGCCGCTGATCTCGCTTGCCACCGCCCACCCCGCCAAGTTCCCCGACGCGGTGGAAAAGGCGACCGGTATCCGCCCGCGCTTGCCGGAGCGTTTCGCCGATCTGTTCGAGCGGGCGGAAAAGGTCGATGTGCTGGCCAACGATACCGCCCTCGTCGCCGCCTTTATCGAGAAACGCGCCAGGGCCGCGCGCAACCGGGCCGCTGAATGAGCGTCGAGGTCACCAGTCTCGACTCTGGCCTGCGTGTTGTCACCGACGTCATGCCGCATCTGGAAACCGCTTCGCTCGGGGTCTGGGTCGACCAGGGCGCGCGCTGCGAGACACCGTCCGAGCACGGCATTTCCCATTTCCTCGAACATATGGCTTTCAAGGGCACGCGGCGGCGCGATGCACGCCAGATCGCGGAAGAAATCGAGTCCGTCGGCGGCGATCTCAATGCCGCGACATCGATGGAACAGACCGCCTATTACGCCCGCGTGCTCAAGGGCGATGTGCGCCTCGCCGTCGACATTCTTGGCGATATCCTGAGCAATTCGACCTTCGATGCCGAGGAACTGGCCCGCGAGCAGGAGGTGATCGTCCAGGAGATCGGCGCCGCCCACGATACCCCCGACGATCTCGTCTTCGACAATTTCCACGAGGCCGCTTTTCCCGGCCAGGCCATCGGCCGTCCCATTCTCGGCACCAGGAAAACCGTTCGCGGCTTTTCCGCCGCCGATCTGCGCGCCTATCTTGGCGGGCGCTATCGCGCCCCCGGCATGATCCTGGCCGGGGCCGGCGCCGTATCCCACGAAGAGCTGGTGGAACTGGCGATCGCCCATTTCGACGGCTTTGCCGCCGAGCCCGCGCCGGCGCCCGCCCCGGCGGCATATCGCGGCGGCGAAATCCGGGTGGCGCGCAAGCTTGCCCAGGCCCATCTCGTTCTCGGCTTTGGCGGCGTTTCCTATACCGATCCGCGCTTCTTCACCGCCCAGATTCTTGCCAATTGCCTTGGCGGCGGAATGTCGTCGCGTTTGTTCCAGGAAGTGCGCGAAAAGCGCGGCCTTTGCTATTCGGTCTATGCCTTTCATTCGACCTATCGCGATGCCGGGCTGTTCGGCATCTATGCCGCCACCGGAGACAAGGAACTCGCCGAGCTGGTCCCGGTCATAGGCGGCGAGCTGGAAAAGATCGCGGGCCGCGTCGAGGACCACGAACTGGCGCGCGCCAAGGCCCAGATCAAGGCCGGGCTGATGATGAGCCTGGAATCGTCAAGCTCGCGGGCCGAGCAGATTGCCCGCCAGCAGATGGTTTTTGGCCGCGTGCTACCGGTCGCTGAAATCCTTGAGGCGGTGGAAGCGGTCGAAACCGGCGATATCAGCGCCCTGGCCCATGATATCTTTTCCGGCAGCCCGGTAACCGTGTCGGCAATAGGACCTTTGCGCCATCTTGCAACTTATGGCGAAATAGCGGGAAAATTCAGCTGAGCGGTGCCTGTCGGCTGCTTGGGGGGGAACGGACGGACGATTAGCAGGACATGGCTTTCTTGCGCAATGTCACACCGCTGGATACGGGGCCCGCGATTTATGGCAGGGGCCTTTATCTGCGAACGCCGCGGGCGCGGGACTACTCCGCCTGGGCGCTTCTGCGCGAGAAAAGCCGGGGCTTTCTTGTCCCCTGGGAGCCGGTCTGGCCCGCCGACGATCTCACCAGGGCGGCATATAGGCGCCGCCTCAAACGCTATTATCGCGACATTCGCAACGATGAAGCCTATGCTTTCTTCATCTTTTGCAGCGACGACAACCAATTGGCCGGCGGGCTGACCCTGAGCCATGTGCGCCGCGGCGTTACCCAGTCCTGCTCGCTGGGATACTGGATCGGGGCGCCGTTCGCCCGCAAGGGGCTGATGACAGAGGCTGTAAGGTCGATCATTCCGTTCGTATTCGAAACATTGCATCTACACCGCATCGAGGCCGCCTGCCTGCCGGACAATGCGGCGTCGATCAGGCTCCTTGAAAAAACCGGATTTTCGCGCGAAGGGCAGGCGCGGCGTTATTTGCGAATCAACGGTGTCTGGCAGGACCATCTCCTGTTCGCCCTGCTCGAGGACGACCCCCGCCAAGCTGCCGGACTGCCGCGCTAAGGAATTGAGTATGCTTATGAAGTGGAGTTTCGGGTGAGGGATTGTGCGGCGGGGCACCGCCACTCGAACAGGTGGCTGGGCCGATGGCGTGGCCTGACCAGGCAGATTGCCGCCGCCGCCATGGTGTGGCTGGCGTTGCTGCTTGGCGCGGGCGCGGCAAGTGCCCTTGAGGGCATCCCCGTTCCGCCCGATACCGATGCCATCGACCTCACCAATCTCATCGAGCGCGCCACCCGGTCCAATGACCGCATCCAGGTCTCCACCGCCCCCGGTGTCGATGGTCTGGTGCGTCGCATCGAGGTGCGCGCGCAGGAATCCGGCTCGTCCTCGTCCTGGGCCATTTTTGCCCTGACCAATGAAACCGACGAGCAGATCGACCGCTTGCTGGTTGCCGATTTTCACCGCCTCGTCAATTCCGGTGTGTTCTGGCCCGATCTCGGCGCCTCGCGCATCGCCGCCATCACGCCAAGCCAGGGTTTCCGTCCCGAGCGCCAGCCGAGCCAGAGCGCCGATGTTTTCCAGATCACCCTCGATCCCGGCGATACCGTGACCTTCGTCGCCGAACTGCGGGTGCCGACCCTGCCACAGCTTTATCTCTGGAAGCCCGATGCCTACAAGGACAAGCTCGCCAGCTTCACCTTCTACAAAGGCATCCTGATCGGCATTGCCGGCATGCTGGCGGTGCTGCTGACCACCGTCTTCGTGGTGCGGGGCACCGCCATGTTTCCTGCCGCCGCCTGTTTCGCCTGGGCGGTTCTGGCCTATCTGGCGATCGATTTCGGCTATTGGAACCAGCTTTTCTTCGTCCCCGCCCAGGCCGACCAGGTCTATCGCGCCGGCGCCGAGGCAACCCTGGCCGCCAGCCTGCTCATATTCCTCTTCGCCTATCTCAACCTGAACCGGTGGCATGTGCGCTTCTCCCATGCCGGGGCGCTGTGGCTGCTCTCCCTGCTGGCGCTGGTGGCGCTGGCCATCTATCAGGCGCCGGTGGCGGCGGGCATCGCCCGCATCTCGCTTCTGGCGCTGGGCATCGTCGGCTTCGGACTTATCGTCTATCTGTCCTTCAAGGGCTTCGACCGCGCCATCATGCTGATCCCGACCTGGCTTATCTTCCTGGTCTGGCTGTTCGGCGCCGCCGAGACCGTGACCGGCCATCTGGCCAACGATTTCGTCTCCCAGGCCCTGGCCGCGGGCCTGGTCATGATCGTGCTGCTGATTGCCGTGACCGTTTCGCAGCATGCCTTTTCCGGCGGCGCGGCCATGGTGGTCAAGGAAACCGATACCGGAAGACGGGCGCTGGCGCTGACCGGGTCGGGAGACGCGGTCTGGGACTGGGTGATCGATTCGGAGCGTATTTTCACCGGCCACGAGGCGGAAAAGGCGCTCGGACTCAAGCGCGGAGTACTCAACTGCACGGTGCGACAGTGGCTGCTCCATGTTCACCCCGCCGACCGCGAACATTTCGACGCCGCCCTGAAAGCCGCCGCCGACCAGCGCGGCGGGCGCATCGACCAGGAATTGCGCATGCAGCGCGAGGACGGCCACTATTCATGGATGCGCGTGCGCGCGCGCCCGGCCCTAAATCCCGACGGCGAAGTGCTGCGCTGTATCGGTACCATCGCCGACGTCACCGAGGAGCGCCATGCCCAGGAACGGCTGCTTCATGACGCCGTCCACGACAATCTGACCGGCCTGCCCAACCGCGAGATCTTTCTCGACCGGCTGTCCAATGCCATCACCCGCGCCGCCGGAGAGCCCGGCGCGCCGCGTCCGACCATTCTGGTCATCGACCTCGACCGCTTCAGAAAGGTCAATGAGAGCGCCGGCTCGCCGGTGGGCGATTCGATCCTGCTCACCCTGGCGCGCCGCCTCGGGCGCAATATCCGTCCTCTCGACACCCTGGCGCGCCTCCAGGGCGACCAGTTCGCCATCATCTTCATGTCGGAACGCGACCCGAAGCGCATTGCCGCCTTCGCCGAGACGGTGCGCCGGGTCCTCAATGCGCCGATTGCCTTTGCCGAGCGCGAGATCTTCGTCACCGCCAGCATCGGCATCGCGGTCTATGACGGCCGCCAGAAGGACGCCGCCTCCCTGCTGCGCGAGGCGGAGGTCGCCATGTATCACGCCAAGCGAAACGGCCCCGACAAGGTCGAGGCCTACAAGCCGGGCATGAAGAGCGACGGCAACGACCTGCTGGCCATCGAAAGCGATCTGCGCCGCGCCATCGAGCGACAGGAGATCCAGGTCCACTACCAGCCCATCATGCGCCTGGTGGATTTCTCGCTTGCCGGCTTCGAGGCGCTGGTGCGCTGGGACCACCCCCGTCTCGGCCGCCTTGCTCCCGACCGCTTCATCTCGATTGCCGAGGAATCGGGGCTGATCATCGACCTTGGCCTCTTCGTGCTCGATTCCGCGACCCGAGAGCTGGCTTCCTGGCAGCAGGCGGCGGGCAAGGACAGGCCGCTATTCGCCAGCGTCAACGTCTCCAGCCGCCAGTTGCTGCGCACCGATATCGCCAATGACATCAAGTCGCTGCTGCTGCGCAACGATGTCCGCCCCGGCAGTCTCAAGATCGAGGTCACCGAAAGCCTGGTGATGGAAAATCCCGAATATGCCGCCCGCGTGCTGCGTCACATGCGCGATCTGGGCGCGGGCCTTTCGCTGGACGATTTCGGCACCGGCTATTCCTCGCTCAGCTATCTGCAAAAATTTCCCTTCGACACCATCAAGGTCGACAAGTCCTTTGTGCAGGTCAATGGCAACGGCGCCCGGCCCATCATCCTGCGCTCGATTGTCTCCATGGCCCATGATCTCGGCATGGAGGTTGTCGCCGAGGGCGCCGAGTCCGATCAGGACGTCCACGACCTGTTCGAGCTTGGCTGCGAATACGCGCAAGGCTATTTCTTCGGCGAGCCGATGAATGCCAAGGAAGCGCAGAAATTCCTCGCCCAGATCCTCGCCGAGGACGAAGCCTGAATTCCCGCATATTGGCTGAAGTGAAACTCAGGCCTGCCCGGAGATGGTAACCAGCTTGACCGGATCGACGCCGATCTTCGCCAGCGCCTGATCGTAGATCTGCTCCATGTCGGTATGGAATACGAGATCTGGATCGGCGGGGCAGATCAGCCAGCCATTGGCCTGGATTTCGCTTTCCAGCTGCCCCGGCGCCCAGCCGGCATAACCCAGCGCCAGGACCGATTCCCTGGGGCCGGATCCGGCGGCAATGGCCTTCAGGATCTCCAGTGTCGCGGTGAGACTGATTCGCTCGTCGATCGGCAGCGTATTCTCCTCGGCGAAATAGTCCGCCGAGTGAAGAACGAAGCCGCGCCCGGTTTCGACCGGTCCGCCGACCAGCACGCGCTTTTGCGAAAGCGGCTGGTCGAGGCGGATTTCCGCGTCCGCCGAAATGACGTTCAATTGCGCCAAAAGCTGAGGAAATGTGATGTTTTGCGCCGGGTGGTTGACGAGAATTCCCATCGCCCCCTCGACGGAATGGGCGCACAAATAGATGACGCCACGCTCAAAGCGCGGATCGGTAATCGATGGCATCGCGACCAGCAGTTGCCCGTCGAGATAGCCTCTCTGAACACCCACGGCCATCAGCGGCTCCTTACACTTGTTCAAATGGTACTCGCAACCGACTGTTCTGGCAAAGAGACTTGCGCTGTCCATTGGCTTTGGCGCCGGCTTTTCACGCAGCTTTGAACCGGAGTTCCCACCTTTTTATCGCGACCCCGGGTGCCGCGGACTATATTCGCCGCCATGCAAAGCCGCCTAGTCACAGCCTGCGCCCTGGCGCATATCCTTGTCCTTGCCGGGCTCGGCGCCACCGCGCGCGCGGAAATGGCTTCGCCCTGGGACGAAAGCCTGAGCTCGCGCGTGCGCCTTCTTGCCGGCAGCGTGGCCGTGCCCCCGGGGCCGGGAGAGCAAGGGACCGGCGATCTTTTTCTCGGCGTTGAAATCCGCATCGATGACGGCTTCAAGACCTATTGGCGCAATCCCGGCGATGCCGGCATACCGCCCCGTTTCGACTGGTCGCGCTCGGTCAATGTCAAATCGGCCGAGGTGCTCTATCCGGCTCCGAGCCGCCTAGCCGACCCCGCCGGTCAGACGCTCGGCTACAAGCATGCCGTGCTTTTTCCGATCCGCCTTGTCCGCGAGGATGACGGCGCGCCGGCCGATGTGCAGCTCAAACTGTCCTATGCGGTCTGCGGCACGCTGTGCATACCGGCCGAGGCCAACCTGGCCATACGTCTTCCCGCCGCCGCCGATGCGGGCGCCGGGCCTTCGCTGGCGATCGAGCAGGGGCTGGCCCGCGTTCCGCGCCGGCATGACGGCCAAAGGCTGGCGGCGCTTGGCGATGACCGCGCCGCCCCGGCGCCGGCGCTGCCCCGGGTGGATGCGGTCAGGCTTGAGGAAGGGAGTGGCGGCAGGCGGCTTTCCATCACCGTTGCCCAGCCATCCGGCGCGCGCGCCGGCGATCTGTTCGTCGAGGGGCCGCCCGACTGGTATCTGCCCCTTGCCAATGCCACGGCCCGGCGCCAGAACGGCGCCATCGAGGAAGTCGACTATTTGGTCGCCCTTGACGGCATCCCCGCCTCGGCGGCGCTCACCGGAACCATGCTTAAATTCACCATTGTCGGCGGCGGCGCCGCCGCCGAGCAGGACTGGACCCTGCGCTGAAAGCCGGCCTTTTCCCGCCGCCACGGCTTATCCGGCGCGCGCGTGCGCGCAGCGGCGAGGACGGCACTTGTATGCGCCGTCGCGGACGCTAGAATTCCTCAAAGAAATCAAATCCTGAAAGGCAAGAACAATGACAATCAAGGTTGGAGATCGCATGCCCGAGGGCAAGTTCAAGATATCGACCGCCGACGGCCCGGCGGAAATCTCGGCGAAAGACTATTTCGCCGGCGCCAGGGTTGCCCTGTTCGGCCTGCCCGGCGCCTTTACCCCGCCTTGCAACGGCAACCATCTTCCGGGATTTCTTGCCAATGAAAAGGCGTTGAAAGCCAAGGGTATAGACAAGATCGCCTGTCTTGCCGTCAATGACGTCTTCGTGCTCAAGGCCTGGGAAGACGCCTCTAAGGCTGGCGGCAGGGTCGATTTCCTGTCTGACGGCAGCGCCGACTACGTCAAGGCGCTGGGGCTTGAGCGCGATATGTCGGCGGCCGGTTTCGGCATCCGGTCCGGACGCTTTTCGATGGTCGTCGACAATGGCGTCGTCAAGAGCCTCAATGTCGAGGATGCACCGGGCCAGGTCACCGTTTCCGGCGCCGAAGGCCTGCTGGCCCAGCTCTAGCGCCGGCCATTCGCCTTCGCCGTTGCGAGATAGGGCGCCATGCCGGCGCGCGCCAGTTCGTCGGCGCGTTCGTTCTCCGGGTGCCCGGCATGGCCCTTGACCCAGTGCCAGCGCACCTGATGGCACTGGCGTGCCTCGTCGAGGCGCTGCCACAGATCCATGTTGAGCACGGGCTTTTTCTGCGCCGTGCGCCAGCCATTGCCCTTCCAGCGGTGGATCCATTCGGTGATGCCGTGGCGCAGATAGGACGAGTCGGTGTAGAGCTCGACGGCGCAGGGCCGCTTGAGCGCCTCCAGCGCCATGATCGCCGCCAGCAGTTCCATGCGGTTATTGGTGGTGGCGGCCTCGCCGCCGCTCATTTCGCGCACCGTGTCGTTGAAGGTCAGCAGCGCCCCCCAGCCGCCCGGCCCCGGATTGCCCGAGCAGGCGCCATCGGTGAAAATGCTCACCGTGCCGGAGGTCTTGACGTCCTCAGTGCCGGTCAAGGCCATATTCCGTTGCTGATTTCACCGAGCGGTGAAAGCGCAGCCGCTTGAGATATTCCCCCGGATCCTTGGGCCGCACCAGGGCGCCATCGGCGGTATTATGCCAGTCATAGAGCCTCGTCAGAAGAAAGCGCAGAGCCGCCCCGCGCGCCAGCAGGGGCAGGGCATCGAATTCGCCAGGCTCCAGCGGCCTCACTGAATTATAGCCGCGCAGCATCGCCCGCGCCTTGGTGATATTGAAGGAAATGTCGATCTCGAAGCACCAGGCATTGAGGCAAATGGCGATGTCATAGGCCAGCAAGTCGTTGCAGGCAAAATAGAAATCTATGATCCCCGATATCTTGTCATGGAGAAAGAACACATTGTCGGGAAACAGGTCGGCATGGATGACGCCCTGGGGCAGCCCTTGCGGCCAGCGCGCTTCGAGGGCCGCCAGCTCCTTGTCGATTTCGGCGCCGAGGCCGGCGCTGACGGTATCGGCCCCGGCCCTGGCGGATTCGAACAGCGGCCGCCAGCCGGTCACCGAAAGCGCGTTGTCGCGGCGCTGGCCGAAGTTTTCGGCTGCCAGGTGCATGCGCGCCATGGCGCGGCCCATCTCGGCGCAGTGGCCGGGATCCGGACGGCGGATCCAGATCCCTTCCAGGAAGGTGATCAGAGCCGCCGGCCGCCCGGCGAGCTCGCGCAGGGTGCGCCCCTCGCGGTCTGTGACCGGCAGCGGGCAATTGACGCCCTGTTCGCTCAAATGCTGCATCAGCCCGATGAAAAACGGCAGATCGGCGGGGTCGACGCGCTTTTCGTAGAGGGTCAGGATATAGGCGCCCTTACCGGTATGAATCAGGAAGTTCGAATTCTCGACGCCCTCGGCAATGCCCTTGCAGGACAACAGTTCGCCGACATCATAGCTGGCGATGAAAGCCTCGAGCTCTTCGTCGGGAATTTCGGTATAGACCGCCATGACCTATTCGGCGGCGCTTGAGCGCAATTCGCGCGGAAGGTTGAAGGAAACCGATTCATCCGCCGTACGCACCAGTTCCACGCTCACCTCGAAGCGTTCGCGAAAGGCCTGCACGACTTCCTCCACCAGGATCTCGGGCGCCGAGGCGCCGGCGGTAACGGCGACATTCCGCGCGTTTTCCAGCGCCGCCCAGTCGATATCGCCGGCGCGCTGGATCAGGGCGGCATAGCGGCAGCCGGCCCTTTCGCCGACTTCCTTCAACCGTTGCGAATTGGAACTGTTGGGTGCGCCGACCACCAGCAGCGCGTCGCAATGGGCGGCCACCTGCTTGACCGCCTGCTGGCGGTTGGTGGTGGCGTAGCAGATATCCTCGCGCGGCGCCGAACGGATCGCGGGAAAGCGTTCCTTGAGCACGTCCACGATCTCGGCGGTATCGTCCACCGACAGCGTCGTCTGCGTGACATAGGCCAATTTCGCCGCGTTTTTCGGGGTGAAGCGGCGCGCATCCTCGACCGTTTCGACCAGATGGACGGCGCCGGCCGGCAATTGCCCCATGGTGCCCACCACCTCCGGGTGTCCGGCATGGCCGATCAGCACCACTTCGCGGCCGGCCTCGTCATTGTGCCTGGCCTCGACATGGACCTTGGTCACCAGCGGGCAGGTGGCGTCGAGCGAGAACAGGCCGCGCGCCGCGGCCGCGTCGGGCACCGATTTGGGCACGCCATGGGCGGAAAAGATGACCGGCGCCCTTGTGTCCGGAATTTCGTCCAGCTCCTCGACGAAGATCGCGCCCTTGCGCTTCAACTCGTCGACGACGAAGCGGTTGTGAACGATCTCGTGGCGCACATAGACCGGGGCGCCGTATTTCTTCAGCGCCAGCTCGACAATCTGGATCGCGCGGTCGACGCCGGCGCAGAACCCGCGCGGCGCGCAAAGATGCAGCGTCAATGAATGTGGCTTTTCGGGGCGCGTCATGGCGTTTCCGGCACCGATGGCAAGGGGGTCGAAACTCCCGGCTAATAGATGGCTGGCTCCGCCATGTGTCAAGGGGCGCCAGGGGCAAAGCGCCTGGCGCAGCGAATTGCGCTCAGACAGTGGGCAAGGACCAAGCGCCCTGCTATAAATCGCCGCGCAGACGTTGCGGGTTGCAAGGGTGGCGGCGATAAAATGACGGCGAGGGAAAACGGCATGACGCGGGCTGGGCACAATGCGCGGGCGAGGCGCTGGCGCGCCGCGCAGCCGCTGGCCGCGGTTCTGGCGCTTGGCCTGCTATCGGCATGCGGTTCGTCGAGCACTACCTTGTCCTCGCTGCGCGACACGCTGACCGGCAAGTCGCGCAAGGCGTCGGCGCACAGCCTGAACGAAGCGCCGCGCGATACGCCGGTGCCCCAATTGCCGCTGCAAACCGCCACCAGCTATGATGGCGAGCCGCCCTGTCCGAGCGCCGAAATTCGCAGCGAGGCGACCCATTACACCATTCGCGCCAAGGGCGATATTCCCGACGCCAAGAGCATCCGCTTCCAGGGAACCTTGGAAAAAGTTTCGCGCGAATGCGATTTCCAGCCCGACTATTTTGCCGTCAAGTTCGGCTATGCCGGCAGGGTCTTGCTCGGTCCCAGCGGCGGCGAGGGCAATCTGACGCTTCCCGTCAGGGTTGATTTTACCACCAGGGGAGATCGCGTCGTCTGGTCCAAGGTCTACAAGGTCGCTGTTGCTTTCGCGCCCGGCCAGACTTCGGTGCCCTTTGTCGAGGTCAGCGGCGATCTGGTCTATCAGCCCAAGGCCGGAGAACGCCTCGAAGACTTCCGCCTTTATATCGGTTTCGACACCCCGGAAGAGCGCTGAACGCCCTGTCCACAGGCTTGCTAGGCCGAAAGGGGCGGCGCGGTTGACAGCCAAGGGGTCACATTTATGATGCCCGCGGGCTTGGCGTTTTAGGCCCGATTCTGACAGGCAAGAGATCCCTGCGGGAGAGACCGGCATCGCCGGCGCCGAAGGAGCAACCGCCCCGGAAACTCTCAGGCAAGCGGACCGCAGGGGGATGCAACTCTGGAAAGTAGCGGCGCGTCTTTGCGCGCCGCTCACCGAAGGGGGTAAAGCCGAAGCGCGATTGCGCGGCGGCAAATTCTCTCAGGTCGTGCGACAGAGGGGGCGCGCCGGAAACCTCGTTTTCCGGTCGCTTTGACTGGTGTTGCACAAGGCCTGGGACCAATGTCGGAAAAGATTCAAATTCCATCAGGCGCCGTATTGGCGAAGACCCCGCTGCATGAACTGCATGTCGAGCTGGGCGCCCGCATGGTCCCCTTTGCCGGCTATGAAATGCCGCTGCAATATCCGATGGGTATCCTCGGCGAGCACCTGCATACTCGCGAAAAGGCGGCCCTGTTCGATGTCTCGCATATGGGGCAGGCGTTTCTGCAAGGCGCCGATCACGCTTCGCTTGCCGGTGCCCTGGAAGCGCTGGTGCCGGCCGATATCCTTGCCCTTGGCCGCGGCCGCCAGCGCTATACCCAGTTGCTCAACAATGATGGCGGCATCATCGACGACCTGATCGTCACCCGCTCGGCCTCGCCCGCCGACGACGGCAGTCTGCACCTGGTTGTAAATGCGGCGCGCAAAACGGTCGATTTCGCACATTTGCGCGAGCACCTGGCTGACAATATCCGCCTCCAACCCCTGGAGGAACAGGCGCTGCTGGCGCTTCAGGGTCCGCAGGCGGCCAAGGTCATGGCGCGCTGGTGCCCCGGCGCTGCGGAACTTTCCTTCATGTCGGCGGCGGCGCTCAAGTTCGACGGTATCGACTGCCATGTTTCGCGCTCCGGCTATACCGGCGAGGACGGCTTCGAGATTTCCGTGGCGGCCGCCGACGCCCTGCGCCTGGCCCGCACCCTCTTGAGCCATGCCGATGTCGCGTCGGCCGGGCTTGGCGCTCGCGATTCGCTGCGCCTTGAGGCCGGGCTGTGCCTCTACGGCGCCGAGCTCGATGAAACCACCTCGCCGGTCGAGGCCGGGCTTGCCTGGTCGATCGGCAAGCGGCGGCGCCAGGAGGGCGGCTTTGCCGGCGCCGCGCGCATATGCGCCGAACTGGCTGATGGGCCGAAGCGGATCCGGGTTGGCATCGCGCCGGAAGGCGGCGCCCCGGCCCGCGAGGGTACCGAGATTCTCTCTCACGGCGGAAGCCCGATCGGCCTCGTCACCAGCGGCGGTTTCGGCCCGAGTTTCGACGGCCCGGTCTCCATGGGCTATGTCGAGGCGGTTTACGGCGAGGTTGGCGCGCCGGTGTCGCTGGTGGTGCGCGGCAAGCCGCGCCCGGCCCACATCGTCGCCCTGCCTTTCGTGGCCCACCGCTATGTCAGAGCGCAAGTGCAGACCAGAAATTGAGACCCGTAGCAGACAAGGGAAGACATATGCCCGAAACCCATTTCACCAAGGACCACGAATACGCCCGCATCGAGGGCGATATCGCCGTGATCGGCATATCCGACTATGCCCAGAGCCAGCTCGGCGATGTCGTCTATGTCGAGTTGCCCGAGGTCGGGCGCCGGCTGGCCATGGGGGAGGACGCGGCGGTGGTCGAATCGGTGAAGGCGGCGAGTGACGTCTATGCGCCGATTTCCGGTGAGGTCGTCGAGGCCAATGGCGCGCTTGCCGACA
Organism: Rhodobiaceae bacterium; assembly: GCA_020441905.1. Taxonomy (GTDB): domain Bacteria; phylum Pseudomonadota; class Alphaproteobacteria; order Rhizobiales; family NORP267; genus JAGRLG01. The sequence continues at coordinate 16,180 of JAGRLG010000050.1, forward strand.
ATCCGGCGGCGGTTAACCAGGCGGCGGAAAGCGGCGGCTGGTTCTTCAAGATCAGGATTGCCGACAGGAGCGAACTGGACCAGCTCATGGGCGCCGATGCCTATAAGAGCTACACCGAGGGGCTATAGGCCGCGATGAGATATCTGCCGCTGAGCGAGGATGACCGCGCCGCCATGCTGCGCCGTATCGGCGTTAGCGGGATCGACGAACTGTTCGTCGATGTGCCCGCGGAAAAGAGGCTGAAAGTTTCACCCGGTCTGCCGCCGCGGGCCAGCGAGATGACCGTCGAGCGCGACATGGCGCGCCTCGCCGGCCAGAACGTCGCCGCCGGTTCGGTGCCCTTCTTTGTCGGCGGCGGCGCCTACCGCCACCATGTCCCGGCCAGTGTCGACCATCTCATCCAGCGCTCCGAATTCCTCACCTCCTATACGCCCTACCAGCCGGAGATCTCGCAAGGCACCCTCCAGGCGCTGTTCGAGTTCCAGACCCAGGTCGCGGTGCTGACCGGCATGGAAGTCGCCAATGCCTCGATGTATGACGGCTCGACCGCCTGCGGCGAGGCGGTGCTGATGGCCTTCCGCCTCACCAGGCGGCAGAAAGCGGTGCTTTCAGGCGGCCTGCATCCGCACTACCGCTCGGTGGTGGAAAATCTCGGCCGCTTCTCCCACCACCAGATAGCCTCGATGGCCGCCGATCCGCTGGGCACGGAAGATCTCGTCGCCCAGATTGATGACGACACCGCCTGCGTCGTCGTGCAGTGCCCCGGCTTTTACGGCAATCTCATCGACCTGGAACCCATTGCCGCCGCCGCCCATGACAAGGGCGCGCTGCTGGTCGCCGTCTTCACCGAGGCGGTGGCGCTGGGAGCGCTCAAATCCCCCGGTGCCATGGGCGCCGACATCGTTGTCGGCGAGGGCGCCTCGCTGGGCAATGGCCTCAATTTCGGCGGTCCATATCTCGGCCTTTTCGCCACCCGCAAGCAGTTCGTGCGCCAGATGCCGGGCCGGCTATGCGGAGAAACGGTCGATGCCGATGGCCGGCGCGGCTATGTGCTGACCCTGTCGACCCGCGAGCAGCATATCCGCCGCGAAAAGGCGACCTCCAGCATCTGCACCAATTCCGGCCTCTGCGCGCTCGCCTTCTCGATCCATATGGCGCTGCTCGGCGGGGCCGGGCTGGAGCGCCTCGCCCGCATCAACCACGCCAATGCGCTGCGCCTCGCCGGGGAACTGGCGAAGGTGAAGGGGGTCGAGGTCGTCACGCCCGCCTTCTTCAACGAATTCACCCTGCGCCTGCCGGGTGATGCGGCTGAAATCGTCGAGGAACTGGCGAGCCGCGGCGTGCTCGCCGGCGTTCCGGCGAGCCGGCTTGAGCCCGACCGCGACGATCTGGGCGATCTGCTCATCGTCGCCGCCACCGAAACCAATTCGCCCGCCGACCGCGACGCCTTTGCCGCCGCCCTTGCCGAGGTGCTGAAATGAGCACGACCGACCACGCCCGCCTCCGCAACCTGACCTTTACCGGCAACCGGGGCTTGGAGATGGAAGAGCCGCTGCTGTTCGAAACCGGGCGGATCGGGGTTTCCGGCGTCGATCTCGACGAGCCGGACGAGGTGGAAAGCCGCCTCGGTGCGCTCGCCCGCGCCGAGCCGCTGCAACTGGCCGGTTTCAGCGAGCCGGAGGCAATGCGCCATTATGTGCGCCTGTCGCAGAAGAATTTCGCCATCGATCTCGGGCTGTATCCGCTCGGCTCCTGCACCATGAAGCACAATCCGCGCCTCAACGAGAAGCTGGCGCGGCTGCCCGGCTTTGCCGACATCCACCCGCTGCAACCGCAAAGCACGGTGCAGGGCGCGCTCGGGCTGATCGAGGAAATGTGCCGCTGGCTGCGCGAGCTTACCGCCATGCCGGTGGTCGCCTTCTCGCCCAAGGCCGGCGCCCATGGCGAGATGTGCGGCATGATGGCAATCAAGGCCGCGCTCGACGCCAGGGGCGAGACGCGCTCCATCGTGCTGGTGCCCGAATCGGCCCATGGCACCAACCCGGCGACCGCCGCGCTGCTCGGCTACAAGGTCGAGACCATCCCCGCGCGCGAGGATGGCACGGTGGCGGCGGAAACCGTGCGCGAGCATCTCTCTTCCGATGTCGCCGCCCTCATGCTGACGAATCCCAACACCTGCGGGCTGTTCGAGCGCGACATTGTCGAGATCGCCGACGCCGTGCATCAGGCCGGCGCCTACTTCTATTGCGACGGCGCCAATTTCAACGCCATTCTCGGCAAGGTCCGCCCTGGTGATCTCGGCGTCGATGCCATGCATATCAATCTGCACAAGACCTTTTCCACGCCCCATGGCGGCGGCGGGCCGGGCTCGGGGCCGGTGGTATTCTCAAAGGCGCTCGCCCCCTTCGTGCCGGTGCCGGTGGTCGAGGTCGGCGAGGATGGCTTGAAGCTTCTGGAAAAGCGTAGCCAGACGGCGGAACAAGGCGGGCAGGGCGCCCAGTCCTTCGGCCGTCTGACCGCCTTTCACGGCCAGTTCGGCACATTCGTGCGCGCGCTCAGCTACATGATGAGCTGCGGCGGCGAAGGGCTGCGCCAGGTGTCGGAAGACGCGGTGCTATCGGCCAATTATTTGCGCGTCTGCCTCTCCGACCTCATGAGTCTGCCCTTCGGCGACAAGCCCTGCATGCATGAGGTGCTGTTCGACGACAGCTTCCTCGATGGCACCGGGCTTTCCACGCTGGACTTCGCCAAGGCGATGATCGACGAGGGCTACCACCCGATGACGGTCTATTTCCCCCTCGTCGTGCATGGCGCCATGCTGATCGAGCCGACCGAATCTGAATCCAAGGCCAGCCTCGATCTCTTCATCGCCACACTGCGCGATCTCGTCATGGCGGCGCAGAACGGCGATAAGGAGCGCTTTACGCAGGCCCCGCGCCTTGCCCCGCGCCGCCGGCTGGACGAGACGCTCGCCGCCCGTTCCCCCGTCCTGCGCTGGATGCCGCCTGAAGCGGCGCAAGGCGTGGCCCAGGCGGCGGAGTAACCGCCCTTTCGCCAGCGCGATAACAAAGGCCCGGCCGGATTGCTCCGGCCGGGCCTTGATGTTCTTGAGGCTATTTGGCGCCGATCTAGTTCAGCTTGGCCTTGATGTCCTTGACGCTGTCAGTGACCAGGTCGGCCTGCATCTTGGCGCTCATGCTCTTGCTGATGATGGTGGTCGCCGCGCGCACCGCCGCGTCGGCGGCCGCCTTGCGCACATCGTCGATGGCCTGGGCCTCGGCTTGGGCGATCTTGGCTTCGGTGGCCTTCATGCGCCGGTCCATCGATTCGGCGAGCGCGGCGCTGGCTTCCTTGCTCAGCCGCTCGGCCTCGTCCTTGGCCAGGGTGATGATGTCTTCCGCTTCCTTTTCCGCGTCGCGCCGCTTGCGCTGATATTCGGCAAGCAGGGCCTGGGCTTCCTCGCGCAGCCGCTGGGCCTCGTCGAGCTCGGCCTTGATGCGCTCGGCGCGCTCGTCCAGGCTTTTTGTGATCAGCGCCGGGGCCTTGAAATAGACCACCAGGGCGATAAAGCCGACAAAGGAAATGGCGACCCAGAATTCCGGTGTACCCAGCATGGTTCTACCCCTCAGGCGCCGCGCGCCGCTTTGACCGCCGCCGCGATCTCGGCCTTGGCCGGCTTGCCGCCGATCAGTGCCTTGACGATCTCGGCTGCCGTATCGGCCGCCGCGGCGTCGATCTCGCCGATCGCGCTGGTGCGCACCTCGGCGATTCTGGCTTCGGCCTTGGCCGTCCTGGCCGCGATCTTCTTGTCGACCTCGGCGCGTTCGGCCTCCAGCGCGGCATTGAGTTTGACGCGGGTTTCGGCGGCAATGGCATGGGCCTTGCCGCGCGCTTCCGCCAGCGCCGCCTCGTAGGAGGCGATGGCGTCCTCGCTCTCGCCCTTCAGCCGCGCCGCCTCGTCGAGATCGCTGGCAATGCGGTCGCGCCGCTGTTCCAAGACATTGGCGATGCGTGGCAGGGCGACGCGCGCCATCAGGAAATAGAGCGCGACGAAGCTGATCGCCAGCCAGATAAGCTGCGGCGGCCAGGAGGAAAAGTCGAGCTGTGGCATGACGTTACCACCCCATGGGGCTAGGCCGGACGAGCCGGGACCGTCTTAAATTCGAGCGCCGGATGAAAGCGGCGCCCCGCAAATCGGCAGGCGGCAGGCGCGGGGGTACCGCGCGCGCCGCTCGCCGCAAGCTGTCTTCAGATAACGAACAGCAGGATCAGCGCGACGACCAGGCCGAACAGGCCGGTGGCCTCGGCAAGGGCGAAGCCCAGCAGCAGGTTCGGGAACTGGCCCGGAGCTGCCGACGGATTGCGCAGCGCGCCCGCCAGATAGTTGCCGAAGATGTGGCCGATGCCAACGCCGGCGCCGGCGAGAGCGATCGAGGCAAGGCCCGCGCCAATCAGTTTTGCTGCTTCTGGTTCCATTTTCAGGCTCCCTGGAGTTTCAATGTGAGTGAATAAGGGTTGATGACGGTCTTCTCAATCAATGGTGCATATGCAGCGCATCGTTGAGATAGATGCAGGTGAGGATGGCAAACACATAGGCTTGCAGGAATGCGACCAGCAGTTCGAGGCCGGTAAAGGCGACCATGAAGGCCAGCGGCGCCCAGCCGCCGATGACGCCGAGGCCGATGACGAAGCCGGCGAACACCTTCAGCATGGTGTGGCCGGCCATCATGTTGGCGAACAGTCGCACCGAGAGGCTGACCGGGCGGGTCAGATAGGAAATCACTTCGATGACCACGAGCAGCGGCAGCAGCGCCACCGGCACGCCCGACGGCACGAAGAATTTCAAAAAGCCGGCGCCGTGCTTGGCGAAGCCGATCACCGTGACGCCGAGAAAGACGACGGTGGCCAGCGCGAAGGTGACGACGATATGGCTGGTGACGGTGAAGGAATAGGGCACCATGCCGAGCATGTTGCTGGCGAGTACGAACATGAACAAGGTGAAGATGAAGGGGAAGTAGCGCTGTCCGGCGCTGCCAACATTCTCGCGCACCATATTGGCGACGAACTCATAGGCAAGTTCCGCGACCGACTGCAAACGGCCCGGCACCAGCGCCCGCCCGCTCATGCCCCACACCGTGAGGGCGGTGATCAGGGCGACGCCGATAATCATCCACAGCGAGGAGTTGGTGAAGGAGGCGTCGACGCCGAACAGGTCCAGCTTGATCAGCCGCTGGATTTCGAACTGGTGCATCGGGTCGATGCCGAGCCCGCCTTCGCTGCCGTGTCCGCCGCCATGTTCCGTTGCCACGCCCGTCTCTCCTAAAAAGCGTCAGATCGAATTTCGATCTATCCGGCTCCAGCCTTTCAAAACCGATCAACTTTTGTGCTTTCAGGCGATGCCGCCTGACAGCAGGTTGATCTAGTCGTCCTCGTCATCCGGCCCCAGATCGACCCCTGAGGTGCTGACGCCTGCCTGCATCTGGCGCGCCGTTCGGATGACGTTGAGAATTCCTGCAGCCGTCCCCAACCCGAAAAACAGAAGCAGCATGATCGGCAATGTTCCCAGCCAATAGTCCAGGAGCCAGCCGATCCCGCCACCGACCACAAGCCCCGCGACGAGCTCCACCGCCAGTCGAAACGCCAGACCCAGTGCCGCGCTGCGTCCCTGCGGCTCCTCGGCCACCACCTTGCCGCGATTTATTTCGCGAAGCCGGGAATCGAGTTTCCCGAGGCGGGTCCTGAACGTATCGTCCGGCTCCAGTCCGGCACTGCCCTGATCTGCGCGGCGATCGTCGCCGCCCGATTCCGTTTGCATGGCGTTTGCCAGTGCTATTAGCGGTGCTGCACAAAGCCCTTCGGGATGCCCAAAGTCGCGCGCACATTAATTTCCCCCGCCATAGGTGTCAAGGACAGGCGGAAAATATTTAACCGATTGAAAAATATTGGAAAAATAGAGCGATGCTGCACTGCGGCAAAAGGCCGTGGCAAATCCTGCCGGCATTGGACCCCGCGCGGCGCGCCGCCGCCTACCCCGCCGGCGCGGATTTCGTTCAGCCCGCCTCGCGATAGCGTTCGGCGGTTTCCAGATCGACCGAAACCAGCTGGCTGACGCCGCGTTCGGCCATGGTGACGCCGAACAGCCGGTCCATGCGGCTCATGGTCAGCGGATGGTGGGTGATGATGAGGAAGCGGGTATCGGTGGAGCGGGTGATTTCGCGCACCAGGGCGCAGAAACGCTCGACATTGGCGTCGTCGAGCGGCGCATCGACCTCGTCGAGCACGCAGATCGGCGCCGGGTTGGTGAGGAACATGGCGAAGATCAGCGCCATCGCCGTCAAAGCCTGCTCGCCGCCCGAAAGCAGGGACAGTACCTGAAGCTTCTTGCCTGGCGGGCGGGCCATGATTTCCAGGCCGGCCTCCAGCGGATCGTCCGATTCGGTCAGCCGCAATTCGGCGGCGCCGCCATTGAACAGGGTGGCGAAGAGCTGCTGGAAATGGGAATTGACGGTCTCGAAGGCCGCCAGCAGCCGCTCGCGCCCCTCCTTGTTGAGCTGGCCGATGCCCTGGCGCAACCGGCGGATCGCCTTTTCCAGATCCTCGCGCTCGGCCGTTAGCCGGGTCAATTCGGCCTCGATCTCGCCCGCTTCCTCCTCGGCCCGCAGATTGACGGCGCCGAGGCGCTCGCGCTCGCGTGTCAGCTGGTCGAGCCGGGCCTCGGTTTCCTCGACCCGGGGCAGGGGATCGCCGGCGCCAAGACCGGCTCGCGCCAATAGCCCCTGCGGGGCAATGCCGGCCTGGTCGGCGATCTCCTGGCCGATTTCGCCGTGGCGCTGGCGCGCCGCCTCCAGCCGGCTTTCGATGCGCGCCTTCTCCTCGCGCGCCTCGCCCAGGGCCTGGTCGGCGGCCCGCCCTGCCTTGTCGGCTTCGGCCAGGGCGGCCTCGGCTTCCGCCACCGCGTCGGCGGCCTCGGCGCGCAGGCCCTCGGCATCGGAAATCTCCGACATCAGCCGCCGCCGCGAAGCTTCGATCTCGGCCGGCACGCCATCGAGTTTTTCCAGCTCGGCGCGCGCCGTCTTGCCGCGCTCTTCGAGAATGGCGATCTGCTTTTCCGCGTTCTCGCAGCGCCGCGCGCTGGCCTCGCGCTCGCGGCGAACCGTTTCCAGCCGCCGCGCCCGCAATTCCTTCTCCCGCTTCAGCCCGTCCGCCCGCGCCTGGGCCTCGGCGGCCACGGCGCGCAATTGCGCCACCTGCGCCCGCAAGCTCTCCAGCGCCTGGTCCTGGTCGCCGCTTGGCTCCAGCGCGGCAAGGCTGCTTTCGGCCTGCGTTTTGGCTTCGCGCGCCTCTTCCACGGCCTGCGACAGCCGCGCCTGCGCCTCGCTCAGGGCGCCGATACGCTCTGTCTCGCGCGCCATCGCCCGTTCCGCCGCGGCCAGCCGGTCGCGGGTCTGGGAGGCCAGCGACTGGGCCTCGCGCCAGCCGCCCCGGCATTTTTCCTCGCGGCTGGCGGCAAGGGCCACCGCCGCGCCCGCCGCCTCGACCTCGGCCCGCGCCGCGCTGGCGCGCTGCTGTGCCAGCTTGCAGGCGCTGTCCAGCTCGGCGAGGCGATTGCGCTGCGCCAGCCGCTGGGCGGCCGCGGTCGGCGCCTCGGCGGCGGCGGTAAAGCCGTCCCAGCGCCACAGGTCGCCCTCGGCCGAAACCAGCCTTTGCCCGGGCTTGAGCCGGCGCTGCAATTCCGCCCCCCGCGCCCGCTCCACCAGCCCGGTCTGGGCCAGGCGCCGGGTCAGCACGTCGGGGCCGCGCACCAGCTGCGACAGCGGCCGCGCCCCCTCGGGCAGCGCGCCGTCATCGGCCAATGCCTCCACCAGCGCCCAATGGGCCGGCGCGGCGGCATCGGCCGGGGCTTCCAGGTCATCGCCAAGGGCGGCGCCGAGAGCGGCCTCGTAGCCCTTGTCGACCCGCACCGCGTCAACCAGCGGCGGCCACAGATCGCTGCCTTCGACATTGAGGATCTTGCTCAACGTCGCCGCCTCGGTCTGCAACCTCTGCGCTTCGCTCTCGGCATCGCGCAGCGGTTCGCGCAGCCTCGTCTCGTCGTCCCGCGCCTGTTTGAGCGCCTGCTCGGCCGCCAACTGCTCCTGCTCGGCCCGCGCCACCGCCTCGCCGGCCTGCTCGACGGCGGCGTGCATCCGCGCCACGTCGCTGTTTTCGCCCTGCGCCGCCTTGAGGGCGGCAAGCTCGCTCTCGGCCTGCGCCAGCTGGCTGGCGGCGCGCTCCTGGCGCGACGCCGCTTCGCCGATGGCCTGGGTCAGCTGGGCGCGGCGCGCCTTGGCCTGGGCCACCTCGTTGAGCAGGGCGTTGAGCCGCTGCTCGCCCTCCTGCATTGCCGTCACCGCCCGCTGATGGGCCTCGATCGCCGCCGCATCGCCGTCGCCGGCCTCGGCGCCCTCGCTGGCCAGTTCGGCCTCTTCCTCGTCGAGCCGGGCGCGGGTTTCGGCGGCGTCCCCGATCATCGCCTTTTCACGCGCCATGTCTTCGTCAAGCTGGCGGATCTGAGCCTCGATCTCGCGCATGCGCCCGCTGGCCCGCTCAAGCTCCTGGTCCAGGGCGCCGCGGGCATGGGCAAGGCGCTGCGCGGCGGCGGCGGCCTGTGCTTCTTTTTCGCGCAAGGGCGGGAGGGCATGGGCGCTCACGGCGCGCTGCGTCGCCGCCTGCGAGGCGGTTTGCGTGCGCTCGCTCACCAGGCGGATCTGGTCGGCCAGCGCCGCCTCCGCCTGGGTCGCCGCATCGCGCGCCGCCGTCCATTTGACATGCAGCAGCAGGGCCTGGGCCTTGACGATCTCGGCGCTGACATTCTTGTAGCGCGTCGCCTGGCGGGCCTGGCGCTTGAGCGACTGCAATTGCTGCTCAATCTGCCCCAGCACGTCATTGAGGCGTTCCAGATTGCTTTCCGCACCCTTGAGCCGCAATTCGGCCTCGTGGCGGCGTGAATAGAGGCCGGAAATGCCCGCCGCCTCTTCGAGCAGCAGGCGCCGCGACGACGGCTTGGCATTGATCATTTCGCCGATCTGGCCCTGGCGCACCAGCGCCGGCGAGCGCGAACCGGTGGAGGCGTCGGCAAACAGCAGCTGGACGTCGCGGGCGCGCACATCCTTGCCATTGATGCGATAGGCCGAGCCGGCATCGCGCTCGATGCGGCGCGTCACCTCCAGCATGTCGGCGCCGTTGAACTGCGCCGGCGCCAGCCTGTGCTCATTGTCGATCTGGATGGTGACTTCGGCGGTATTGCGCGCCGGCCGGTTGCCGCTGCCGGAAAAGATGACATCGTCCATGCCCGAGGCGCGCATGGACTTGTAGGAGCTTTCGCCCATCACCCAGCGGATGGCCTCGACAAGATTCGACTTGCCGCAGCCATTGGGCCCGACGACCCCGGTCATGCCGGGTTCGATCAGCAGTTCCGTTGCCTCGACGAAGGACTTGAAGCCGTGAATGCGAAGGCGCGTGAACTTCACCGCCTGCCCCTCCTCAGTCCCGCGCCGCGCGCCGCGCGGTTACCGGCGGCCTGCCGGCGGCCGGCGCCGTCCTCACGAGCCGGAATTGCCCCCGAGCAGGCGATCGAAATCCTCGATGCGCTGCACGCCGCGGGCAATCTTGCCATTGACGAAGAATGTCGGCGTCGAGCGAACATTGAATTCCGTTTCCGCGCGGTTCTTGACCGCATTGATGTCATTGAGAAGTTGCTGATTCGCAAGGCAAGAGTCAAAGCTGTCTTCGGTGAAGCCAACCTGCCGCGACAGGTTGAAAAGCGCCTGAACCGGCTCGTTGGTGCGGGTCCAGCTCTCCTGATTGTGGAACAGCGCCTCGACGAAGGAAAAGTAATTTTCCTTGCCGGTACAGCGCGCCAGCATGAATGCGCCGGTCGCCAGCGGGTCGAGCGGGTATTCCCTGAAGATGAAGCGGACCTTGCCGGTATCGATGTATTTCGCCTTCACGGCGGGATAAATATTGTTGTGGAAATTGGCGCAATGGCTGCACGTCATCGATGCATATTCGACCACCGTCACCGGTGCGTCGGCGGCGCCGATCGCCATTTCCTCCAGCGGACCCGGCTGCATCAGCTTGGCGACATCGACCTGGGTGCCATCGGCCAGCTCATTTGCCGCATCGGGGCCGGTGGCGGTGTCGGAACCCGAATTCCACCAATAGGCCGTGGCGATGATGGCAATCGCGACCACCGCGACAGCTCCGAAAATAAGGTTGCGGGAATTCTTCACAGCTTGGTTCCGTCTGTTGGCGCCGCCAGGGTCTGGGGCGGAATATAGGAAACTGGCCTCTGGCGCACAATCGCGGCAGTGGGCCAATGGCAGCGGGCGCGCCGCCGACAATGGCGATTCGATGTGCCGCCGCGCCTTATTGGCACGAAATGCGGCAACAATGCGCGCCGCCATGGCCAAAATTTCGTGATTGCGCCTCAGTGCTCCCTGCCGCGGATCGCCGTCCCCAGCCGGGCGAGGGCCTGCGCCAGCGCATCCTGGCCACCGGCGGCGCCGCGATCTTGCTTTGGCTGCGGCGCCAAGCCTGCGGGGCGGTGCGCCGCCGCCTTGCGCGCCGCCGGGGTTTCGCGCCTCGCCAGCGGCGCCTGGAGAATGCGCAATCGGCCAATGGCGGCGAAACCGAACATCTGGTTGACGCGCGCCATGATCTCATCGGCCCGGTGCTGGACCTCGATTGCGCGCGGCCCCTCGACCCGCAGGTGAAGAACGGCGCCCTGGTCGCCGGAGTTCGCGCCGTCTTGCGCTTCGCCCGCCGGGCGCGGCCACACGATCTTTTCGACCGCGCAGCAATCGGCAAGATCGGCGCCGACGATGTCGGTCCAGTGGGCGACGATGTCGCCGCCGGCCAGCCCGCGCTTGCCAAGCAGGCCGGCTATCGGTTTTGCCGCCAGATCGGCCAGCGACCGCGCCGGGCTGACAAAGGGCGAGGCGGGCAGGGGCATCGGCCGCGGTTTCTTGCTGTCGTCCATTGAGAACAGGCCATCATGGTTCGTGTCTTGACGGGCAACCCGCCCGCCGCCCATGTCTTGGGTTGGTGGTAATTCTGGCGCGGGTGAGGGGCGAAAGGCAATGGCTGGCGCAAAGGCGGGTGCCGAAACCGCGAGCGGCGATAGCGGCAGGATCGTTGCCGCGCTGCTGGCCTGGTATGCGCAGCACCGCCGCGACCTGCCGTGGCGGGCGCCGCCGGGCGCGCGCGCCGATCCCTATCGCGTGTGGCTTTCCGAGATCATGCTGCAACAGACCACCGTTGCCGCCGTGATCCCCTATTTCCACCGCTTTCTCGACCGCTGGCCGGATCTTGGCGCCTTCGCCGCCGCGCCGCGCGAGGAGGTGCTGAAGGAATGGGCGGGACTTGGCTATTATGCCCGCGCGCGCAATCTTCACGCCTGCGCCGGCGCGCTGGTGGCGCGCCATGGCGGCGAAATCCCGCGCCAGGAAAGCCAGTTGCGCGCCCTGCCCGGCATCGGCCCTTACACCGCGGCGGCGATCGCCGCCATTGCCTTCGATGCCCAGGCGGTGCCGGTCGATGGCAATATCGAGCGCGTGCTGGCGCGGCTTTTCGCGCTTCAAGCCCCGCTGCCGGCGGCAAAGCGTGAAATCGCCGCCCTGGCGCGCGCCTTCCTCCCCCTGTCCCGTCCGGGCGATTTCGCGCAAGGATTGATGGATCTGGGCGCTGCCGTCTGCACGCCGAAATCTCCCGATTGCGCGCGCTGCCCGCTTGCCCGCCATTGCCGGGCCAGGGAGCTGTCAATCGCTGGCGACCTGCCGCGCCGCGCGCCGCGCAAGGCGAGGCCGACGCGCCGCGCCTGCGCCTTCTGGCTGGAATGCGGCGGCAGCGTTCTGCTGCGCCAAAGGGAGGACCAGGGCCTTCTTGGCGCCATGATGGAGGTGCCGACCGGCGCCTGGGTCGAGGACGGCGGCTTTGCCGATCATCCCCGAGAGGCGCCGCTCAAGGCGCCCTGGCGCCGGGTGGAGGGCCTGGTGCGCCATACCTTCACCCATTTTCATCTCGAAATCCGGCTTTGGCGGGCGGATTTGCCGCCCGGCGCCCGCCCCGGCCCGCCCATGCGCTGCCGCTGGGTGCCGGTGGAGGAGCTTGCCGGCGAGGCGCTGCCCAGCGTCATGCGCAAGCTGGCGGCGCTGGCCGCCAGATCGGGCTAGGGCGCGCCAGATCGGGCCAGATCGGGCCAGATCGGGCCAG
>JAGRLG010000051.1 GCA_020441905.1 Rhodobiaceae bacterium
AGCTGATGCGGCCCGGCATTGGAGGAGATCAAGAACTTGCCGGCATCGAGAACCGACTTCTTGGACGCCAGAAGCACGTGCGACCAGATATAGCCGGCGACGAAATCGACATTGTCCTGCTGGACCAGCTTGTCGGTCTTCTGCTTGCCGACATCGGGCTTGAAGCCGTCGTCTTCGTAGATGACCTCGACTTCGAGATTGCCCATCTTGCCGCCGATATGCTCGAGGGCGAGATCGACCGCGTTCTTCATGTCGGCGCCGATGACGCCGGCCGGGGTCGTCAAGGTGGTGACGAAGCCGATCTTGACCTTGTCAGCGCCCAGAGCCGTTGATGCGAGCAGAGTCGACGCCGCAAGGCCCAAAACGATCTTTTTTAGCATGTTTTATTACCTCCCAATCACAATGGTACCAAGCAGACTAGCGCGACCCGTGCTTCGCCAGCAATAGCGGCCATCGCGCGGGTCAAGCTGTCTGCACAATGTACAAAACGGCACATTCACCCCTCGTGCCGCAAGCGGCGGCACCGTTTTGACAGACGTTGTTGTCCAGAAAGTCTACTTACCCGATATGGGCCACGCACATAGCCGGTCAGGCAGACAGTCACTTCGTCCGGCCCCTTCATACCAAAGACGGATTGCTTTACAAGTCGGATTTCAAAATTAGTTATCAATGATGAGTAATTTCAAAGTCCTCCGCGGGCAATGCCGGCCCGGCCCATTTCACGCAAGCGCATCGTCTTACGTTTCGTAAGATCTGGCGTTTGATCCTCCATTACTGTTCTCAAACATAACTAATATATATTTGCGCCAGATGTCATAAGTAATGCCTATTTTGTCATGCTTTTTCCGTATGTTGGTGATTGCGCACTTGGGCCATGGCATCGCCGTCCAGGGCCGGGACTGGCGCCGGCACAGGGCTGCGGCAGCGGCCTGGCGGCATATGCAATCGATTACGCGAGGCGAAGACCGGGAAATATTGCTCTCTTGAGGTTTCCCGTGGCGCGGGATTTTTGCTTTATCGCCGGAATGTAAAATTTTTGCCCCCGCAGCGCCCTGCCGCCCCCCCGGATTGGCCGGGGCGAGGTTCACAGCGCCGCGGCGGCGCTGGCAGGCGCACAAAAACCATTCGCGATAGCGCGTCCGGCGTCCTACCTTCGAGCGGGGGATTCGAGCGCCCTCATTGTTCTGCCGGGCAATTTCACCACGGGGGGTCTTGGCCAGCCATGGACGCGCTGTTTATCGGCCACGCCTATATCGACGTGACGTTTCTCACCGACCACCTGCCCAGCGGCGATGAGAAATATGTCGCCCAGGACTATGCCATCAGCTTTGGCGGCAACGCCGTCACAGCGTCGTTCTGCTGCGCCAAACTCGGGGTGGCTCCCGATCTCATTTCCCCGCTCGCCGGCGACTGGCTGGGGCGCATGTTCATCGACATGGCGGCGAAATATTCGATCTCGGTGCATGGCCGAAAGGTCGCCGAATCCTCGCTGTCCTTCATCATGCCCAAGGGTGGCCAGCGGGCGATCGTGCGCTGCCGCGACGATCACTACATCCACCCCTTTCCCCAGCTCAACCTGGACGGATGCCGTGTCCTGCATGTCGACGGACATCAGGCCGATGCCGCCCTGCACTATGCCAGGGCCTGCCGCGAGGCCGGTATCCTGACCTCGCTCGACGGCGGGGGCGTGCGCTCCAACTCGGACGAATTGCTGCGCTTTATCGATGTCGCGGTGGTGTCGGAGGATTTCACCCGCCAGCTTGGGCTGGAAACCCATGGCGCGCTCGACTTTCTCGCCGCCCATGGCTGCCAGGTTTCCGGCGTTACCCTGGGCGAAAGGGGCATGTTGTGGCGCGAGGGGAAAGGGGAGATCCGCCACCTGCCGGCGCTCGACGTGCCCGCTGACAGGATTGTCGATACCAATGGCGCCGGCGACATCTTCCATGGCGCCTATGTCTATTCCTACCTGGCCACGCCGCAGCGCGGCTGGGCCGGCCATTTCGAATTCGCCCGCGCCGCCTCGGCGCATTCGGTGCAATTCCTCGGCAACGAGGCCAGCCTGCCGGCGCTGGCCGACATCGAGGCAGCGGCCAAGGAATTCGCCCCCAAGGCCTGAAAGGAAGTTCCTGCGACAACGGCGGCGGCTTTCCAAGGTATCGGCGCGGCGTCGACCATGTTTACAATGGCGGCACGTCATCGGCATTGAGAGGGCGCTGACTACGCACCAAGAACGATCGGGGGACGGGGGGTGAAAGCGCAAAGGCCTGAGGCACGCGCCACAAAGATGCCTGACCTTGCCGCGCGCGAGGAATCGGCGCTTGAATGGTGGTTCTTCCAGGGGAGGCTGGAAGGCGCCGAACTGGGGCGCCGGGAGTTTATGCTCTCTCTGTTTCGCCAGCGCGGCCAAGGCAATAGCGGCGATGGCCACATGCTTCTGGCCTCGACTCTCGACCCCGAAAGCGGGCGCCAGCGCGTTACCAGCCAGGTATCGCCGCAGTTGATCGACAACTTCCTGCGCGAGATGCCGCAGGAAGCGCGCGCCCTGAATTTCGACGGCCATGTCGTCGATGCCTTCGTGCAGGAAATCGCCAATGGCGGACCGCCAGCGCCGATTCGGCTTGAGGAAGCCGCCGTGGAGACGGCTGCCCTGCCCTTCTCGCTGCGCTGGAACGGCACCCGCATCGCGGCCTCCGAGGGTGAGTTCGAGCTTGCCTTCACGCTGCCCGAAGAAGGCGTCGCCTGCGTGCTGAGGGCGCGCCCGGAGGCCGGTTGGCTGACCGGGAGGGAACTGGAACGCGACGTCCCGACCATGGATTACGATTGCTGCCCGCGCCTTGCCATCGAAGGTATGGCGGGCGGAGAGGCAGTCAGCGGGCAGGTCTGGTTCGACCATCAATGGGGCGAATATGGCTGGCTGCGCGGCGCAAAACCGGGCGAAGCCCTGTTGCGCTGGATCTGGTTCGGCATTTCTCTCGACGACGGCAGCGAGGTGCTGATCACCGTGCGCAGCGACGGGGAAAGCGGCGCGCCGGTTTCTTCGTTCTGCGTGTTCTTCGATCGCGGCGCCGAACCGCTGATCACGCATGATGTCAGGCTGGCGGAGCGCCGGCGCTGGCAAAGCGATGCCAGCCTCGCCGAATATCCCGTCGCCTGGGATATCAAGCTACCTGAACTCGGGCTCGATCTCGCCTTCGAGCCGCGCAGCGACAATCAGGAGATCCCGGTATTCGGCCTGATGAACGCGATCTGGCAGGGCGCCGGCACGGTGGCCGGAACGCGCAATGGCAAGGCCGTTCGCGGGCCGGCGCGGCTCGAATTGCAGGGCTTTGCCTATGTGCACGAGTTCGACGCGGTGGCAAGACGATGGGGCGAGCGCGTCGGCCGGCACCTGGCCGCCTTTCTGCCGAGGCGGCTCGACGACGCCAAGCTGACCGAATGGGCCGGCGCGCCGCGCTGGAGCTATGACGCGGCGGCACAGACCGAAATGCTGTCCAAGCCGGTCTGGGACCTGCTGGAGCGCGGCGGCAAGCACTGGCGCCCGGTTTTCGGCCTGTTCCTGCTCGATGCGCTGGGCGGCGACCGGCCGCGCTTCGAGGCCCTGATGGCGGTCGTCCCGGAACTGATCCACAACGCGTCGCTGATCATCGACGATATCGAGGACGGCTCGCAAACCCGGCGCGGGGCGCCAAGCATTCATCGCCGCTACGGGCTGGAGAGAGCGATCAATGCCGCCAACACGTTATACTTCCTTCCCTTGCAGGAAATCGCCAACCAGGACGGGCTGAGCGCGGAGCAGCGCGACGCGATCTACGCCGTCGTCATCCGCATGTTCACCCAGGCCCATCTCGGCCAGGCGCAGGATCTTTATTGGAGCGGAATAGCGGCGGCGGACCGCGCCCGCCTGACCGGCGAGCGCAAGACCGGCGGCCTGATCCTGCAGACCCACGCCTTCAAATCAGCGGCCGCGGTGACGGCCATTGCCGAAATCGCCTGCATCGTTGCCGGTGCGAGCGAAGAGGTGCGCCGCGCCGCGCTGAGGCTCGCGGAAAGCTGGGGCACCGCCTTCCAGATGGTCGACGACGTCAACAATTTCGCCGCAAGCCCGGATTGGGGAAAGGTGCGCGGCGAGGATGTGCATGAGGGCAAGGTGACCTATCCGATCCACCTGGCCATGCAAATGCTCGAGGGAGGCCGGCGCCGGCGCCTGGCCACGATTCTCGCCGATGACGAAACGCGGCGCAGCGCGGCGGGGCTCGAGGAAGCCATTGCTCTGATCGAGCAGTCGGGGGCGCTCGATCGCTGCCGCGCCGAGGCCAGGCGCCTGCTCGAGGCCGATTGGCCGGCCTTCAGCGCCGCCCTGCCCCAGACCCACGCCAAGCTGATGCTGCGGGCGATGCTGTCCTCGCTTATCGACCTGCGCTTCGAGACGTAATCCGGCCGTCCTGCCGGTCATTTCAGGTATTTCGAGGCCTCGCGGCGCGCCACCGCAAGCATCTGCGCCTCATGGGCGGCGAGGAAGGCGCGTACCCGGGCCGGATCGTGCTTGGACAATTCGCGCAGCCACCAGCCGATCGCCTTGTGAATGAACCATTGGCGGTCGCCAAGAAGACTTTCGGCCCAGCCCAGCATGCGTTCGGGATCATATCCCTTCCTGGTCCAGTCGAGGGTGAAGACAAGCGCCGCCCGGCGCACCCACATATTGGAATGCCGGGTCCAGCCCTCCACGTCGCCGAGCAGCGCCGGGTCGGCGCGCAGGCAGCGGGCGCCGGCCTTGGCCACGCAGTCGGCGATGGCCCAGGAATCGAAGTCCTCTTTCCAGCGCCCGACCAGCGCCCAGGCTTCGTCAAGCCGGTGAAAGCGCGGCACCGTCAGCAGCTTGGCGGCGAGGATCCGCGCTTCGAATACGTCGCTGCGCCACAACGCGCCGGCGGCCACCGCGGCCCGTCCGTCGCCGAACTCGGCCAGGGCTTCCCGAGCCAGCTTTTCGATTGGCGGCGTCTTGACGCCAAGATAGCGCCGTTCGGTCTTCATATAGCCCTTGAGGATGCGCGCCTGCCCGGCGCAGCCCATTGCCTCAAGCCGCTCCATGAGCCGGGCGGCAAGGTCTTCCCCCGATATCCGATCGGGCGCCGCCATGGCTTATTCGGATGGCAGGTTGAGGCGGATATGCAATTCGCGCAGATGGCGCGGCGTGACCTCGCCCGGCGCGCCCATCAGCAGGTCTTCGGCGCGCTGGTTCATCGGGAACATCACCACCTCGCGCAGGTTCTCCTCGCCGCACAGCAGCATGACGATGCGGTCGATGCCCGGCGCGATGCCGCCATGCGGCGGGGCGCCATATTGCAGGGCGCGCAGCATGCCGCCGAATTTCTCTTCCAGGTCCGCCTGCTTGTAGCCGGCGATGGCGAAAGCCTTCTGCATGATTTCCGGCTTGTGGTTCCGGATCGCGCCCGAGGACAATTCGATGCCGTTGCAGACGATGTCGTACTGATAGGCCTTGATCGCCAGCAGCTCGTCGTCGCTCTTCGCCGCCTCCAGCGCCTCCAGCCCGCCTTGCGGCATGGAGAAGGGATTATGCGAGAAATCGACCTTCTTCTGCTCCTCGTCCCATTCGAACATGGGAAAATCGACGATCCAGCAGAATTCGAACTTGCCGGTTTCGACAAGCTCCAGATCGGTGCCGATGCGGGTGCGCGCGGCGCCGGCGAAGGAGGCGAATTTCTTCGGATCGCCGCAGGTGAAGAACACGGCGTCGCCATCGGAAAGGCCAAGCTGGGCGCGGATGGCCTCGGTGCGCTCGGGCCCGATATTCTTGGCCACGGGGCCGGCGCCCTCGCCTTCGCGGAAGAAGATATAGCCAAGGCCCGGCTGGCCCTCGCTCTGCGCCCAGGCATTCATGCGGTCGCAGAAGGCGCGGCTGCCGCCCTTGGGAGCGGGAATCGCCCATACCCGCACCTTGGGGTCGGCGGCGATCTGGCCGGCAAAGACCTTGAAGCCGGAACCGTCGAAATGGGCGGTCACGTCCTGCATCTCGATGGGGTTGCGCAGGTCGGGCTTGTCGGTGCCGTATTTGGAAATCGCCTCGGCATAGGGAATGCGCGGGAAATTTTCGCTCACCGGCTTGCCATTGGCGAATTCGACGAAGAGGCCGCGCAGCACCGGCTCGATGGCGGCGAAGACGTCGTCCTGGGTAACGAAGCTCATCTCGACGTCGAGCTGATAGAACTCGCCCGGCGAGCGGTCGGCCCTGGCGTCCTCATCGCGAAAGCACGGCGCGATCTGGAAATAGCGGTCGAAGCCGGCGATCATGATGAGCTGCTTGAACTGCTGGGGCGCCTGCGGCAGGGCGTAGAACTTGCCCGGATGCAGGCGCGAGGGCACGAGGAAGTCGCGCGCGCCCTCGGGGCTGGAGGCGGTCAGGATCGGGGTCTGGAACTCGAAGAAGCCGGCCTCGCGCATGCGCTGGCGGATCGACCAGATGATGTCCTGGCGCTTCATGATATTGGCGTGCAGGCGCTCGCGGCGCAGATCGAGGAAGCGGTATTGCAGCCGCGTCTCTTCCGGGTATTCCTGATCGCCGAAAACCGGCATCGGCAGCTCGGCGGCGGCCCCCAGCACCTCGATATCGGTGGCGAAAATCTCGACCTGGCCGGTGGGCAGGTTGGCGTTCACGGTATCGTCGGTGCGCTGCTTGACCGGCCCGTCGATGCGGATCACAGATTCGGCGCGCAGCCGCTCGGCGGTGGCGAAGGCGGGCGAATCGGGATCGACGACGATCTGGGTCAGGCCGAAATGGTCGCGCAGGTCGATGAACAGCAGGCCGCCATGGTCGCGCACCCGGTGCACCCATCCCGAAAGGCGAACATTGGCGCCGACATCGGAAAGGCGAAGGGCGCCGCAATTATGTGTCCGGTATGCGTGCATGGCGTTTGCGTCCTAAGCTTTTTGAAACCGGCGCGAGGTGCACGAAAGGTGCTGCGCGCGCCCTGGCGGCGATGTCAAGAATTTGCGCGGAAAAGCGCATGGGCACCCGGATTTGTCAAGATCGCGGCATAATGGCGGCGGCCCAGGCAGTCATTGCAACAGCCCAAGCATTCATTGCAACAGCAATGAGGACAAGGCGGCCCGCGTGCGTTATAGCTCCTGCCCCATGAAAACGATTACAACTACCGAAGAACTGGCCGAAGCGGTCGAAGCGCTGTCGCGCCACGACCAGATTACGGTCGATACCGAATTCATGCGCGAATCGACCTTCTGGCCGATCCTGTGCCTGGTGCAGATGGCCGCTCCCGGCATCGAATATCTCGTCGACCCGCTGGCCCCGGATATCGATCTTTCGCCCTTCTACAAGCTGATGGCCAACGAAAAGGTGCTGAAGGTGTTTCATGCCGCGCGCCAGGATGTCGAGATCATCTATCACCGCGCCGGCGTCATTCCCCACCCCATTTTCGACACCCAGGTCGCCGCCATGGTGTGCGGCTACGGCGACTCGATCAGCTATGACGCGCTGGTCAAGCGCACCAGCGGCGCCGATATCGACAAGAGCCACCGCTTCACCGACTGGAGCCGGCGGCCGTTGAGCGACAAGCAACTCGCCTATGCGCTGGCCGACGTCACCCACCTTATCGACGCCTATGAGGTGCTGAGCACCAAGCTGGAGGAAAACGGCCGGGCGAGCTGGATGCGCGAGGAAATGGACGTCCTGACCTCGCCCGCGACCTATGACCTGCACCCGGAAATGGCCTGGAAGCGCCTGAAGCCGAAGACCAAGAAGGCGAGGCAGCTCGCGGTCCTGATCGAGGTGGCGGCCTGGCGCGAGACCGAGGCTCAGCGCCGCGACCTGCCGCGCGGGCGCATCATCAAGGACGATGCCATCCAGGAAATCGCCACCCACATGCCGTCCAGCGAGGACAAGCTGAGCGAACTGCGCACGGTATCGAAGGGCCTGGCGCGCTCCGACATGGGCCGCGGCCTGCTGGCCGCGATCAAGCGCGGCACGGAGCGCGACCCCAAGACGCTGCCGGAGATCGAGCGCCGCGACCCGCCGCCAGGCTGGGCGGCGGCGACGGTCGACCTGCTGAAAGTTCTGCTCAAGAAAATCAGCGAAGACGAAGGGGTGGCGCAGCGCATCATCGCCAATAGCGAGGATTTGCAGAAACTGGCCTGCGACGACAATGCGGATATCGCGGCGCTCAAGGGCTGGAGGCGCGAATTGTTCGGCGAAGCGGCGCTTAAGCTCAAGCGCGGCGAACTGGCGCTGGCGGTCGAGGGCGGGCGCGTTCTCACCTTTCCCCGCGCGCCCAGCGCCGATGCCGTCGCCTGGTCGGCAAATTCGGAAAGGAAGTCAAATGGGCGCAGGCGCCGCTGACAAACCTCTTTTCGTCATGATCCACGGCGCCTGGCACGGCGCCTGGTCCTATAGCGACGTGCTCGCCGAGCTGGCGAAAGCCGGACGTTTCGGCATCGCCATCGACCTGCCGGGCTACGGCGTCAACGCCAAGATCCCGAAATCCTATTATGCCGATCCGTTTTGCGCCGAGGACTTCGCCACCGAGCCTTCGCCGGTGGCCGATATCACGCTGGAGATCCAGGCAGACGCCGTTGTCGACCTGATCGAGGGCCTGGCTGCCGGCGGCAGCGGCCCGGTGATCCTGCTCGGCCATTCCATGGGCGGGGCGGTGATTACCGCGGTGGCGGAGCGGATCCCCCATCTCGTCCATCGCCTGGTCTATCTTTCCGCCTTCATGCCCGAAAGCGGGGTGGCGCCGGTCACCTATATCAAGTCGGGCGCCAATGAGGGCGAGAAGGTCGGCCCGCTCTTCGTCGCCGATCCGGGCAAGATCGGGGCGCTGCGCATCAACCCGATGTCCTCCGACCCCGCCTATCGAAAGGCAATGGTCGAGGCCTATGCCGGCACGGTCGATCCGGCCCATGCCGACGCCACGCTCAACCTGCTGACCCCGGACCACCCCATAGGCGTGCCCACCCACGCCACGAATACCACGCGGGAGCGCTGGGGGGCCGTGGCCCGCACCTATGTCAAAGCCCTGCGCGACATGGCGGTGCGCCCGCGCCTGCAACAGACCTTCATCGACGCCGCCGACGCCTTCACCCCGGACAATCCGACCCATGTGGTGGAAATGGACAGCTGCCACTCACCGTTCCATGCCAATCCGGCGGGCCTTGCGCGCATCCTGGCGGCGCTGTCATAGCGGCGCTGTCATAGCGGCAGCGGCAGGGAAAATCTCAGGGCGATGGCGAGAAAGCCCTGGCGGAAGTAGAAGCGGTGGCCAAGGCCGTTGGTCAGCGCAGCGTCGAGCACGAGCTTGCCGCACTCAAGCTTCGCCGCCTCCGCTTTCAACCAGTCCATCAGCCTTCGGCCATGGCCGGCGGAGCGGACCGCCTTGTCGGTGACCAGGTCATCGACATGGAGATGGCGCCCATGGACAAGGTTTTCATGGACGCGAAATCCCGCGAGGGCAACTGGCAGCCCATCCTGCCACGCCACCGCGAGCCGGTATCCCGATTCGCCTTGCCGGTGCCAGCGCCGGGCGAAATCGGCGGCCGAATCGAGGTGAGGCCGCAGTTGCCGCATCAGATCAAAGCAGGCGGCGATCTCTTCTTCGCCTTGAGCATAGCCGATCCGGATTTCCTTTGCCGCGGCCATCAGGCACCCTCCCGTTCCGGGATTGGCGGCGCGAAATGAAATGCGCCTGAAAGCCGGTTCCAGGTGTTGATGGTGGCGACCGCGACGGTGAGGAATACCGCCTCGCTGCTGGAAAAATGGCGGGCCAGGTCTGCCCAGGCATCGTCTCGCCCGCTGTGCTTGGCGCAGTTGGTCACTTGCTCGGCCCAAGAGAGCGCCGCCATTTCTCTCGCCGTGAAGATCCCGGCTTCCCGCCAGGTTGCCACGAGATCGAGCTTGGCGGCGTCGACGCCAATCCGGCGGGCGATATTGAGATGATATTGCAGGCAGAACGCGCAATTATTGATTTGCGAAACCCTTATCTTGACCAATTCGGTCAATTCCACATCAAGGCCGGAGGCGGTGAGCGCATCGCCCAGCGCGATCATGGCGGCATAGACATCCGGGGCGACTTCGGCGAATTCCTTATGGCTGGGGCGGGGAAAGCTGTTCGACATGACTGGCCTTTCGAGAACGGGCTTGTTATTATCAAAGCACTGATAACATATCAGAGGTCTGATAATATGGGCAAGGGGCAGGGAGTGCCCGGATTTGGGTTGCCGCGGCCGGGAGAGGGCAAACGCGGCGAGGAAGGCTATCTTGGCTATCTGATGCGCCAGGCGGCGGGGGCCTATCGCAACCGCTGCGAGCGGGACCTGAAGGATCTCGGCATCACGACAGCGCAATTCACCGTCATGACGATGATCGCCGCCTATCCCGGCCATTCCGGCGCCGACCTGGCGCGCATCGCCCTGCTGACGCCGCAGACCGTCAGCGTCATCATCGCCAATCTGGAAAAGAGCGGACTGGTTTCGCGCAGCCCGCACGCTGTCCATGGCCGCATCCAGCAACTGGACCTGACCGATGCCGGCCGCGACAGGCTGGCAGCGGCGCGCAAGAAGATCCATGCCCTCGACGGCGCCTTGCGGCATTCCCTGTCAAAGGAAGACGAGCAGGTTGTCCGGCGGTGGCTGGTCGCGGTGGCCATCGATCATGGCGAGGGCGCGAACTGAACCGCCCCCTTCCCTATCCGGTGACGATTTCCGGCCCTATCCGGTGACGATTTCCGGCTGGCGGCCGAGTAGGCGCGACAGGGCGCGCAGGCGGCTCTCCAGCCTTTCGCCGCGAAGGGCGGCGTAGCGCCCTGGCAGATTCAGGATCAGCTTGCCGCGGGTCAGGCTGAGGCTGGTACTGGAGATGATACCGGGGGCGGACGCCGAGATCAGATAGGCGACGCGCAGCGCCGCGCCGAGCAGGCGGGCGCGGTCGAGCAGGCGCGTGCTGGCGACTTCGCGGATACGCGGACTGAGGTGCTCGTCAATCAGGCCGACATGGCGGTAATAGACGGCAAGGGCGAGAAAGGCGCGGCCGGGATGGTCGATGCCGATGAAGGCGGCATGGGCAATGAGGTTGAGGCATTGCTCGCCGCGGTAATCGGGATGGGCGCGCCAGCCGATATCGGCGAGCAGGCATGCCGCCTGGCGCAGCCTTTCCTCATAGGCGGTTTCCGGCAATTCGTCGCCGCCGAACAGGGCATCGGTCCAATCGATCAATTCGCGCACATGGCCGGGCGAGCGCGAACGCAGCAGCGCCAGTTCCTCGCTCGCCGCCAGCAGCGGGTCGCGGACCTTCTCGTCCTCCTCGAGCAATTCGTAAAGCAGGCCCTCGCGCACGCCGAGGGCGGAAATGATGACCTTCTTGGGATGAGCGTTCTTGATCAGATGTTCCAGAACCATGGCGCCGTAGACCAGCAGCGGGCGGCGGGCGGAAGACACCGATTCGATGCCGGTAAGGGCCACCGGATCGGCGCGGCGCACCAGGCGGGCAAAGTCCAACGCCTCGCGCGCCGACATCTGGTAGTGGTGCATGACATGCAGCGGATAGCCCTTCTGCGCCATATGCAGATTGGCAAGGGCGCGGAAGGTGCCGCCGATGGCGTAGAGATTGGCGCCGGCATCGGCCAGGACCTCGTGGTCCTTCAGCGCCGCCTTGACCAGCTTGGCCGCCTTGGCCGGGTTGTTGCCCGTCATATCGGCAAGGCGCAGGCCGCCAAGCGGCAAGGTTGCGCCCTCGCCGACATCGGTGCCGCAAACGCGCACGATCTCCAGGCTGCCGCCGCCAAGGTCGGCGGCAATTCCGTCGGCATCGCGAAAGCCCGAAACGACGCCAAGCGCCGAGAGACGGGCCTCGCTGGCCCCGGAGAGAACGCGGATCGGCACCCCGCACACCTCCTGGCAGCGGGCCACGAATTCGGCGCCGTTCTCCGCCTCGCGGGCAGCGGCGGTGGCGATGACGTGCAGGGCCGTGGCGCCAAGCTGTTCGGCAAGGGCGCGGAACCGCCGCAGCGCCGCCAGCGCCCGCGCCATGGCCTCGTCGTCGAGGCGGCCGGTGGTGGCGATGGCGCGGCCAAGACCGGCCAGAACCTTTTCGTTGAAGATCGGGGTCGGGCTGCGCCGCGCGCCCTCATAGACGACAAGGCGGATCGAGTTCGACCCTATATCGATAATGGCGATGGGATCGCGGCCATCGAGGCGGCCGGGGGCATGTTCTTCCTGCGCCACTCTTTCCCCTAACTGCCTGCCGTCCGGCGGGTGAACCGGGGCGGGAAATGTTCGCTCAAGGACTGGCCGCGGCCAGATAGCGAAGGATTGGTCATGAAATATCGATGGGCGTTGAACGGCTCCTCGCCCGGCGCAGGCGCGATGCGCATGGACGATCCGTCCGGCATCACCTGCCAGCTGCGCTGGTTGTCCTTGAGCAGGGCAACCATGATCTGATCGAGGATCTGCTCATGAACGGTCGGGTTGAGAATCGGCGCCATCACTTCGACTCGGCGGTTCAGGTTTCTCGGCATCCAGTCGGCAGAGGCTATATAGACCTTGGCCTTGGGCGACGGCAATCCGTGACCGCCGCCGAAGCAGTATATTCGCGAATGCTCGAGAAAGCGGCCGATGACGCTCTTGACGCGGATGTTGTCGGAAAGGCCCTCGACACCGGGGCGCAGGCAGCAGATGCCGCGCACCACGAGTTCGATCTGCACCCCGGCCTGGCTGGCGGTATACAGGGCGTCGATGATGCCGGGATCGACCAGGGCATTGCACTTGGCCCAGATCGCCGCCGGGCGCCCGGCGCGGGCATGGAGGATTTCCTCCTCGATATTGGCCATCAGCTTGGGGCGCAGCGTATAGGGCGAAATGGCAAGCGCTTCCAGCTCCGCCGGTTCGGCATAGCCGGTAATCAGGTTGAAGATGCGGGCAACGTCGCGGCCGATCACCGGATTGGCGGTGAAGAAGGACAGGTCGGTATAGACCCTCGCGGTGACGGGGTGGTAGTTGCCGGTGCCGATATGCACATAGGTGGCGAGCTGGCCGCCCTCGCGCCGCACCACCTCGGAAAGCTTGCCGTGGGTTTTCAGCTCGATGAAACCATAGACGACCTGGACGCCGGCGCGCTCCAGGTCGCGCGCCCAGCGGATATTGGCCTCTTCGTCGAAACGCGCCTTGAGCTCGACCACCGCCGTCACCGACTTACCGGCCTCGGCCGCTTCGGCAAGGGCGCGCACGATGGGGGAATCGTTCGATGTTCGGTACAGCGTCTGCTTGATGGCGACGACATCGGGGTCGGCGGCCGCCTGGCGCAGGAACTGGAGCACGACGTCAAAGGATTCATAAGGGTGGTGGACGACGAGATCCTTTTCTCGGATGGCGGAAAAACAGTCGCCGCCATGGTCCCGGATACGCTCGGGAAAGCGCGCGTTATAGGCGTCGAATTTGAGGTCCGGGCGCGGCAGGGCGAACAGTTCGTCGAGATCGCCGAGGCCGACCAGGCCATCGACGGGGAAAACCTCATGTTCGCCGACGCCGAGGGCCGCGGTGACGAAGGCGCGCAGGCGCTCGGGCATGGCAGAGCCGATTTCGAGGCGGATCACCGAACCGCGGCGGCGGCGCTTGAGCGCGCTCTCGAACACGCGAACCAGATCTTCCGCCTCTTCCTCGATTTCGATGTCGCTATCGCGCAGGACACGGAAAACGCCCTTTCCGGCCACCGTATAGCCGGGAAACAGCTGGTCGATGAACAGTCCGATGGCCTGTTCGAGGGTTATGAAGCGGGCGGCGCCAGCGCCAGCGCCGCCGGCCACATCCGACAGGCGGATGAAGCGGGCGAGGTGCAGCGGCATGCGCACCAGGGCGTTCATGCCCCCGCCCTCCTTGCCCTTGGGAGCCAGGTGCAGCGCCAGGGTAAAGCCGAGATTGGGGATGAAGGGAAAGGGGTGGGCCGGGTCCGCCGCCAGCGGGGTCAGGACCGGAAAAATATGGTCCAGGAAGTGCTGTTCCAGCCAGTCGCGGTCCTTGCCGTCAAGATCTTCGCCCTTGACGATGACAATACCCTGCTCGGCCAATTCATGGCGCAGCTGGCGCCAGCGGGTTTGCTGGCGGGTGGTCAGTTCGGCAGCTTCGGCATTGACGCGCACCAGCTGCTGCTCGGGCGTCAGCCCATCCTGGCTTGCGGTTTCGATGCCGGCGCGGCGCTGCCCGCGCAGGCCAGCCACCCGCACCATGTAGAATTCGTCCAGATTGGTGGCCGAAATCGAAAGAAAATGCAGCCGTTCCAGCAGCGGATGATCGCGGTTGTCGGCTTCCTCCAGCACGCGGCGATTGAATTCGAGCCAGGACAGCTCGCGGTTGATAAAGCGCGAGGGGCCAAACTGCGCCGGGGGCGCGGCTTCGGGCCGCGCCGGCGCGCGCGCCGCGTCCTTGGCGCAGGTTTCTTCCCCGGTCCCGGTTTCGATCTTGGCTTGCGTCTTCATGTCTTGCCTTGCGCACAACGTCAGGGCGCGGGCGCTCCGCGTCACGGGCGCCCATCGCCCATATGATAGATCTAAGCTCTTGCCGCCCGATTTGGAAGGCTGGCGGCCGACGGCGCGCGCCTTAGCGACCCATGTTGGCCAGCACCTTGCCGGCGAGTTGGCGCGTGATCGCGCGCCCTTCGGCCAGTGCTTCCTGGTCGAGAAGGCGCACGAATTCGGCCGCCGCCGCCAGCGAGCGTTCGATCCTGCGGCAAACATAGTCGAGAACCGTGACATCCAGGTTAAGCTGGCGATCGGAAAACAGCTTGACCAGAACCGCCCGCAACAGGAGATCGTCGGGCGGCCCGAGATGGACGCTGGGGGACGCGCGCAGGCGCGACGCCAGGTCGGCGAGCTTGAGCGGCCAGGCCGACGGCGCGGTGCGGGCCGTGAGCAGCAGCCAGCCGCCGTGCTCCCGGGCCAGGTTCAAGGCATGAAACAGCAGTTTTTCGTCGCAGGCGTCCGGCGAGTAGTCCTCGATGGCCAGAGCGCCGCCGGCAAACAGGCCCGGCAGTTCCTCGTCCTTGAGATCCGCGGCGGCGACCGCCGGCGCCCCCGATTCCTGGCACCAGACCGCGGCGAGATGGGTCTTGCCGCTGCCGCTGGCGCCGGTGACGATGAGCGCCGGATGGGGCCAGTCGGGCCAGCGGTCGATATAGGCCACCGCCTCGGCATTGGCCGGGGTTACGAAGAAATCGTAGCGGTCCAGCGCCGGGCGGTGTCCAAGATCGAAGGAAAGCTGGCGCGAGGCCGGTGTCGACCCGCGCGCATTGTCACGCCCGCCGCCATTCATTTCCGTTGTCCCGTTCCCCCGTCCTGCTTGCCGTAGAGCGGGCTGGCGAGATATTGCGCGAGGGCAAATCTGGCCAGCACGCCGATCGCGGCGGCAAGGGGAACGGCCAGAAGCATGCCGACGAAACCGAACAGGAAGCCGAAGGCAAACAGCGCGAACATCAGCCAGACCGGATGCAAGCCGACGCTGGAGCCGACCAGCTTGGGCTGGAGGACATTGCCCTCAATGAACTGGCCGGCGGCGAATATGCCGATCACCGCCGCGATCCATCCCCATTCGGGCCAGAACTGCACAAGCGCCACGCCACCGGCGACGACAAGGCCGACGGTGGATCCGACATAGGGAATGAAACTGATCAGGCCGGCGCCAAGTCCGATCAACAGCGCGAAATTCAGGCCGACCAGCATCAGGCCGACGGCATAGAAAACCCCGAGGACAAGGCAAAGGGTCCCCTGCCCGCGCACAAAGCCGGCCACCGCCTTGTCGATATCACCGGCCAGGGCGCGCAGGGTCGGAAGATAGGCGCGCGGCAGCCAGTCGTCCACTTTGGCGACCATGCGGTCCCAGTCGAGCAGCATATAGAAGGCGACCACCGGAGTGACGATAAACAGGGCGAGGAACGACACCACGGCAACGCCGCCTGAAAGCAGGGAACGGGCCAGCCCGCCGGCCCAATTGGTCAAGGTTCCGGCCAGATCCTGCAAGGGCTTGGGGACTTCGCCGCCGTCAAGGTGCAGCCAATGCGCCAGACGGCTATCGCTGGCCTCGGCGATAAAGGCCTGGAGCGAAGCCAGGTAGTCGGGAAGCCGGGCGGCAAAACCGGTAAGCTGCTGGGCGAGAACCGGCACCAGGAGAATGATGAAAAGGGCAAACAGCAGGATAAAGAGCAGGAGAATCAGCAATGTCGCGGCAAAGCGCGACATGCCCATGCGCTCCAGCCGGTCGGCCACCGGATCAAGAAAATAGGCGACGGCGAGGCCGGCCACGAAGGGCAGCAGGATATCCCGCAGCACATAAAGGGCGAGGACAAAGGCGATCAGCGCCCCGGCCCAGAACAGGATCTGGCGGTGCAGGCTCATGGGCGCTGGGTCCCCCGGGTGCCGCGGGACCCGAGATCGCCGGAGTCGCCGCGCCGCGCCGGTTCCTTGTTGCGCTGCGGCGAAGGCTCCTCGTAGCGGGCCATGTGCTCCAGCCAGCCCACCATATAGACGGTCGCCGAGGCCACCGTCAGCCCGGCCACGGCGACCACCAGGACCTGACGCGGTAGGAGAAGGTCGAGGCCGAATCCGGCATCGGCCAGCACCAGCGCGGCAAGAACGATCTGGCCGGTGGTATTGGCCTTGCTGACAAAGAGCGGGTGCATCGGCACCGCGCGATCGAGCATCCAGGACAGGATGACGGCGGAAATGATGAGGATGTCGCGGCTGACGACGAGGATGACCAGCCACAGCGGCAAATGGGCCTGCAAGCCGAGCGTGACATAGATGCTGACCAGGAGCGCCTTGTCGGCGAGCGGGTCGAGATAGGCGCCGAGCATGGTTTCCTGGCCGAAATGCTTGGCGATATAGCCGTCGATACCATCGCTGACGCCGGCAAGCAGGAAGAGCCAGAAGGCCAGCGCCATCTGGTCGATGGAAATCAGCCACACCACCACCGGGACCAGGAAGATCCGGCCGATGGTGATCAGATTGGGTATGTTCATTGCCCGCTCCCCGCCCGCACCTTTCCGCCTTGCCAGGCGGGCCGCCGAAACCATTGGCGGCGCAAAGTCAGTTGGCCGTCAACGTCCAGTGGTCCCCGGCATTGGAAAGCACCATGCCCTCGCGTGCAAGTATCTCGGCGAGTTGGTCGGCCAGTCCCGAGAAGTAAATCGACAACAATGCGCCGCGAGCCTGGAGCGCCTGGATCTCGATATCGTTGACGCCCGGCACGCGTGCCAGCCGGGCGCGCAGTGCCTGCCATTCGCCCAGAGTGCTGAAGGATACCCGCACCGGGATCGGCACGCCTTCTCGCAGCCCGCCCTGCGCGCCTTGCAAGACGGCGTTGCGCTCCTTCCATTGCTCCTCGATGCGGGCCAGAAAGGCGCCGGCGGCGGCCTGGGCGGCGGCCAGCGGATCGCTGTCGGCGGCAAAGGATTCGCTCATCGTTAGAGGCCCCAGAGGCCCGCCGCCTTCCAGCGTGCAGGTAAAGGCGCCCTGGGCGCCGCCGTGCTCGCACAGGCCGATCAGGACGTTTTCCACCTGGTACAGGTAGCGCAGCGCGGTCAGGGTATCGGCGTCGCGGGCGAGGATGGCGTTGGGATCGATGCCGTGAGTGGAGACGTCGTCGGCGGGCAGCACGATCGGCGTCAGAGTGTTTTGAAGGTCGAAGGTGCGCCATGCGTCGAGATGGGGATTGTCGCCGGTAAAGAAGAACTGGTCGCCCTTGCGGTAGACCGGCACGACCAGGATCCGCTCCGCCTGGGTGTCGGTATAGGGAATCGAATTCTGCCGGAACAGGTTCTGCACCGCCGCCGGCTCGAATCGGAAGCTGAGGCTGGCGCCATACTGGGTCGGGCCGGTCTGTTCGCTGAGAATCGAGAAATTGGCCAGCAGTTGCTCGATCCGATCCGGTTCGACCTGCGGCAGGCGGGCATGATCGGCCGACCGGGTCAGGCGCTGAAGGACGATGCGCAGGGCCTGGGCCTGGCCATCGGCCACCGCCGCCGCCTTGGCGGCCACGGCGTCCTTGTCGGTGGCCTGCACCGCCAGTCCGTCAACATCATAAGGTCCGGCCAGAAGCGCGCGCGGCGCGGCAAGCACAAGCAGCAGCGCGCCCAGAACGGCCGCGGCCAGCCGCAAAACCGGGCCGTGCCCCATCGTCAAATTCGCCATCACGTTCTCCGTCGGTGCGCCTTGGTGCCGGGCTCCAAATGCCGCGCCGCATTCCCGGCCGCTGCGCGCCGCACCATGGATTAAGCCCTTCACCCGGCGGCTGCAAGCTTGCGGGGGAAAAGCGGCACCAGGGCGCTTGTCTTTCGGTATATTTCTGTTTGGATGCGCGCGGACACAAGCGGCGCCTGGCATATGCGGCGGGGAGACGAGATGGGCGATAACGGCACGGGCAACGGAACCGGCAAGGCAGCCGGCAATGGAGCCGGCGAGGCAGCCGGCAAGGCAGCCGGCGGGGGCGGCGGCCTGACCTATCGCGACGCCGGGGTCGATATCGATGCCGGAAACGCGCTGGTCGAGGCCATCAAGCCACTGGTGCGGGCCACGCGGCGCCCCGGCGCCGACGCCGAAATCGGCGGATTTGGCGGGCTGTTCGATCTCAAGGCCGCCGGCTTCAAGGATCCGGTGCTGGTTGCCGCCAATGACGGCGTCGGCACCAAGGTGAAGATCGCGTCGGAAACCGGCCTCCATGACTGGGTCGGCATCGATCTCGTCGCCATGTGCGTAAACGATCTCGTGGTTCAGGGCGCCGAACCGCTGTTCTTTCTCGACTATTTCGCCGTCGGGCGGCTCGATCCGCAGATCGGCGCCCGCATTGTCGCTGGAATCGCCAAGGGCTGCCAGATCGCCGGATGCGCGCTGATCGGCGGGGAAACGGCGGAAATGCCGGGTGTCTATCAGGACGGAGACTACGACCTGGCGGGATTTGCCGTCGGTGCCGCCGAACGCGGCGCGCTGTTGCCCCGCGGCGATATCGGCGTTGGCGACACCATCATCGGCATCGCCTCTTCCGGCGTGCATTCGAACGGATTTTCGCTGGTGCGCCGGGTGGTCGGCGAACTCGGGCTGTCCTGGGACCAGCCCTGCCCGTTCGAATTCGACACCTCGCTGGGCCGCGCGCTGATGGAGCCGACACGGATCTATGTCAGGCCGCTGCTGCGGGCGATGCGCGAAACCGGGGGTATCCGGGCGCTGGCCCATATTACCGGCGGCGGGCTGGAAGAAAACCTGCCGCGCGTGTTGCCGCGCCATCTTGGCGCCGAGATCGAACTGCGCCGTATCCAGGTTCCTCCGGTATTCCGCTGGCTGGCGGCGGCGGGCGGCATATCCGAGAAGGAAATGCTGCGCACCTTCAATTGCGGCATCGGAATGGTAGTGGTCTGCGCCGAGGGGGCGGCGGAATCGGTGATCGAAAATCTTCGTGCCCAGGGCGAAAACGCAGTGACCATGGGGCGCATCGTCGAGGCCGGGGGCAGCGGCGGCCGGGTGCGCTTCCTCGGCAATCTCGAGCTTGGGGGCTGAGGTGGCACGCAAGACGGCAATCCTGATCTCGGGCCGGGGCAGCAACATGGCGGCGCTGCTGGACGCTGCCAAGGCACCGGGATATCCGGCGGAGATCGTGCTGGTGGCATCCAACCGCCCCGGCGCCGCCGGGCTCGGCATCGCCGCCGGCCATGGCATCAGCACCCGCGCCATCGACCACACAGCTTATGAGACACGTGAGGATTTCGAGACGGCGCTAACGGCAGAACTGGAAAAAGCCGGGGCCGAACTGGTCTGTCTTGCCGGCTTCATGCGCTTGCTGACCGACGGCTTCGTCAAGCACTGGCGCGACAAGCTAATCAATATCCACCCCTCGCTGCTGCCCGCCTTCAAGGGCATGGACACCCATGCGCGGGCGCTTGCCGCCGGCGTCAAGATCACCGGTTGCAGCGTTCACTTCGTACGCGAGGAAATGGATTCAGGGCCGATCATCGCCCAGGCGGCGGTGCCGGTTCTGGCCGGCGACGACGAGGCCGCGCTGGCGGCGCGGGTGCTGGATGCCGAACATGCGCTCTATCCGATGGCGCTTGCGCTGGTGGCATCGGGCCGTGCCCGGGTGGTCGGCGAAAAGGTGATGGTGGAGGAAAATTCGCCGCCCGATTACCGGCCGCTGATATCGCCGCCGAGCGCCGGCTAGAAGCAAGAAGAAAAGCGGCAGCCGGTCAGAAACTGATTCCGGCTGCCGCTGCAAATTATTGCTTTCAAATAGTTTTAGCCGACCAGTTCGTCCTTGCCGAAGCACTGGGCGATCTCGTTGGCGGCATTCTCGACGCTGTCGGAGCCGTGCACCGAATTGGCCTCGATGGACTCGGCAAAATCGGCGCGGATGGTGCCAGATGCGGCCTCCTTGGGATTGGTCGCGCCCATGATCTCGCGGTTCTTGGCCACGGCGTCCTCGCCTTCCAGCACCTGAAGCACGATGGGCCCTGAGGTCATGAAGGCGACGAGGTCGTTGAAGAAGGGGCGCTCGCGGTGCACGGCGTAGAACGCCTCGGCGTCGGCCTTGCTCCACTTGACCCGCTTCTGGGCGACGATGCGCAGGCCGTTGGTCTCGAAGCGGGAAATGATCTTGCCGGTGAGGTTGCGGCGGGTGGCGTCGGGCTTGATGATCGAGAGCGTACGTTCGGTAGCCATGTTCTGTCCTGTCACTTTCGGTGCTGATTGCAATTCGCGGGAAGGGTTGCGGCGGCTTATAGCCGCGCGTCCACATGCCGGCAATAGGGGCGGTGCATGCCGGTTCGGGAGCGGACCGCTCAGGATGCCGTTACAGGCCGGCAATGGCGACCTGTTCGGTCTTCAGATGCTTTCCGGCCGGCGAGACGAAGAAGATCCTTACCAGATTGGTATTGAGATCGGGGTGGACCATCTGGATCCCGCGCAACCTGGTGGGCCGGCTGATGCACGGCCCCGGCCTTGCCGCCACGACGATGGTCAGCGGCAGGGCATGGTCCGGCACGCTTGAGCCGCGGGGCGCAACCTGACGCATCGAGGCAAAGTAATGACAGGACGAAGGCGCCACATAGACCGCATCAACCTGGGCCATGGCACTGCGCCTGCCAAACAGCCCGGCGCTGGAGCCGCCGTAAAAATATGTGCCGGCATTCGCCGCCGCCGGCAGCAGGCACAGCAGCAGCGCCAACAACGAAATCCTGCGCATGGCTTTTCTCCTTTCGGACGTCCGCCGTCAAAGGCCGGAA
Organism: Rhodobiaceae bacterium; assembly: GCA_020441905.1. Classification (GTDB taxonomy): domain Bacteria; phylum Pseudomonadota; class Alphaproteobacteria; order Rhizobiales; family NORP267; genus JAGRLG01. The sequence goes on from JAGRLG010000051.1 coordinate 21,275, forward strand.
ATCGGGATCTGCTCCGTCTTCAGGGACTTCCCGGAAGCTGAGACAAAAAAGACCTTCACCAGATTGGTGTCGAGATCGGGAAACACATTGGTCATTTCGCGCAGGACAGTCGGCTGGCGGGTGCAGCCGCCGGGCCGGGTCGCCACCACAATGGTCAGCGCGACGGCATGTTTGGGCATGCTGGCGCCGGGCGGCGGCGCCAGGGTCGTGCCGGCAACATAATGGCAGGGCGACGGCGCCAGGTAATTGGCGTCCACCTGCACAGTGCCCGGCGGACTGCCGAGAAGTTCGGCGCGGCTTCCCGGATCGCGCAGCGGCTGGGCGGTTGCCGCAGCCAGCGGCAACAGGAATGACAAAAGGGTCGTCGACAGGACCGGTCCTAGACTCCAACGCATCGGTTCCTCCATTATTTCCGCTTACAGAACAATTAGTTATCCCTCCACGCTGAGACAATGATTCCGGTATGAGCACCTCCCCAAAAAAACGGTTTGCCCGGCTGTCCGGGGTCAATAGAGGGCCAGCAGCCGGGTCGGGCCGCCGCTGGCGCCGGCCACCTTGGGCGCGCCGACAATAAGCGTCGCGCCGGACGCCGGAACCGCGCCGAGATTGGCGACGCTTTCCAGCCCGTAGCGGCCCGAGGGCAGCCATTTGTAATGGGTGTCGAAGCCGGTCGAGATGCCGGCATCCAGCGACAGCGTATCGACGGCGATGGCCATGGCATCGCGCTCCGACATCAGCAGGTCGGCGGTTTCGGGGTGAAAGCCGGGAAAATGCAGCAGGCCTTCCTGGTCGGCATTGCGGTATCTGTTGCCGCCGATATGCTCCTCCCAGCCGCTATACATGGCGACGCAGGCGCGCGGCGGCAGTGCGCCGTGGACGCCTTCCCAGGCCAGGACATCGTCCGGCGTCAACTGGTAATCGGAATTGGCGGCCGCCTTGTCGCGGATATCGATCACCGCCAGCGGCAAGACAAGCGAGGCGGCGGGAATATCGGCGGCGGCGGGGCCATCGGCGGTGAAATGCAGCGGCGCGTCGAGGTGGGTGCCGCAATGTTCCAGCACATGCCACATATAGGCGTTGAACTTGTCCGGGGACCAGGAGTAGAGCGGCTCCTTCTCGATGCCGGGCGTGCCGAAAAAGGTCGGAAAATCCGGCGAAAGCGTGTGCGTCAGGTCCTGAACCCTGTTGCCAGCGGCCAGGGCCGGTTCGATTTCGCCCTTGCCCTCGCCGCCTGCGGCCGCCGGCAGCGTGGCGGCGAAAGCGCCCAGCCCGGCCAGGCCCGCGCCTCCGGCGCCCTTGAGCAGGGCGCGGCGCGACAGCCGGCTCAGGATGGTCCGCTGGCATCCGGGTACACACATCGCTGGCAGCTCCTTTCGGCCTCGCCATGACAAAATTCCGCTGCCCGCCGTGCCGCACAGCACATGGTCGCGCCGGAAACACCGGTTTGACAAGAAGTATTGCCGCCCCCGCGGCCGGGCATGCTAGAACCCGCCGCCAGGAGATCCAATGCTGCATATCAACGACATAACGTACCGCATTGGCGGCCGCACCCTGCTGGAAAAGGCCACCGTCGCCCTGCCCGACGGCGCCAAGGCCGGGCTGGTGGGGCGCAACGGTACCGGCAAGACCACCCTGTTCCGCCTCATCACCGGGGAACTGGCGGCGGAGGATGGCAGCATTTCGCTGCCGCGCAACGCCCGCATCGGACTGGTGGCGCAGGAGGCGCCGGCAACCCGGCAGAGCCTTGTCGACTACGTGCTGGCGGCCGACGCCGAGCGCAGCGCCCTGTTGAAGGAAGCGGAAACCGCGAGCGACCCGCACCGCATCGCCGAAATTCATGTGCGGCTCGCCGATATCGAAGCCCATGCCGCCGAATCGCGCGCCGCTTCCATTCTCGCCGGCCTTGGCTTCAACGCGGCGGCGCAGGCGCGCCCGGTGGCCGAATATTCGGGGGGCTGGCGCATGCGGGTGGCGCTGGCCGCCATCCTGTTTTCCGAACCCGACCTGCTGCTGCTCGACGAGCCGACCAATTATCTCGATCTGGAAGGCACGCTGTGGCTTGAATCCTATATCGCCAAATATCCGCACACGGCGCTGATCATCAGCCACGACCGCGATCTCCTGAACGGCGCCGTCGACACCATCGTGCATCTGGAGCAGGGGCGGCTCGCCAGCTATCGCGGCGGCTATGATTCCTTCGACCGCCAGCGCCGCGAGCGCCTCGCCCTGCAAATGAAGATGAAGAAGCGGCTCGAGGACGAGCGCCGCCACATGGAGGCCTTTGTCGAGCGGTTTCGGGCCAAGGCAACCAAGGCGCGCCAGGCGCAATCGCGCCTCAAGGCGCTGGCGCGGATGGCGCCGATCCCCTCCATCATCACCGAAGAGGCGAGCCATATCGAGTTTCCCAACCCGGAAAGGGCCGCCGCGCCGCCGCTGCTGCTGGTGGAGAATGCCAGCCTCGGCTACGAGCCGGGAAAGCCGGTGTTGCGCGATGTCAGTTTGCGCATCGACCCCGATGACCGGATCGCGCTTCTTGGTCAAAACGGCAATGGCAAGAGTACTTTGGCCAAGCTGGTTGCCGGAAAGATTCAGGTTCAGGACGGCCGCTGCAAGCGCCACCACCGGCTCCAGACCGCCTATTTCGCCCAGCACCAGCTCGACGAACTGAACCCGGCCCATTCGGCCTATGACCATGTACGCGCCCTGCTGCCCGAGGCCACCGAGGCCCAGGTGCGGGCGCGCGCCGCGCGCCTCGGCCTCGGCACGAAAAAGATGGACACCCCGGCCAAGGACCTTTCCGGAGGCGAGAAGGCGCGGCTGCTGCTCGGCCTTGCCAGTTTCTCCGGCCCTCACCTGCTCATTCTCGACGAGCCGACCAACCATCTCGATGTCGAGGCCCGTGAGGCGCTGGCCCAGGCGCTGCTGGCCTATGAGGGCGCGGTGCTGCTGATCAGCCATGACCGGCATTTGATCGAAACCTGCGCCGACCGGCTGTGGCTGGTCGAGGGCGGCACGGTAAAGGTGTTTGACGACGACGTGGCGGCCTATCGCCGGCTGATCCTGGAGCGCAGCGGCAGCGGGCCGGGCGCGGCGAAGTCGGGCAATGACGGCGCCGGCAATGGCGGCGGCGCGGATTCGCGGGCCGGCAAGCGCAAGGCGTCGGCGGAAAGGCGCGCCGCCACGGCGCCGCTGCGCAAGACCATCACCGCCCAGGAAAAGGAAATCGAGGCGCGGCGGCGCGAGATCGACAAGATCGACGCCCGCCTTTCCGACGGCAACCTCTATACCCGCGACCCCGAGGAGGCGGCCAGGCTCGCCAAGGCGCGCGCCGACGCCCTGAAAGCGATCGAGAAGGCGGAGGAACTCTGGCTCGAACTGTCGCACGAGCTGGAAGAGGCAATGGCGAGCGGCGAATGAGATTTTTCTCATGGGCAGTCCTGATCCGGCTGCTCAAATTGCACCGGTAATGCTCATTGTCCGGTTACCCGGCGCCGCGATACTGCCCCGCTACAGCTTCGCCAGCGGGCGAACCGGCGCCATTGCAGGGCCGCCCATAGCGTGATTGGATAGATGAAGAACCACTCCGACGAGAAGGATCGACAGATCATGAGCGTCAAAGGGAAGAAACTGTCAGTCTTGGCCGGGATTGCCGCCGGCCTCATGCTTGCTTCCGCCGGCCAGGCGGCGGCGGGCTATTGCGAGGATCAGGCCCGCGCCTATGCCAACTCGGTTTCGCCGGGCGAACAGGTCATCGGATCGGCGGTCGCCGGCGGCGTCATCGGCGCCATTGCCGGGGGCATTGCCGGCGGCGGACGCGGCGCCGGACAGGGCGCGCTGATCGGCGGCGGCGTCGGTGCCGCGGCGGGCGCGGTGTCTCATTCGGTGAAATGGCACAACGCTTACGACTACGCTTTCAATCAGTGCGCCTCGTCGCGCCGGGCGCCGGCCGTCAATTACGCGGTGCCGGCGGAGGGCAGCGAAGCCTGGTATGCGGCCTGCGACCGCAAATACCGCTCGTTCCGCTATTCCGACGCCACCTATCAGCCCAGCGGCGGCGGACCGCGGCGGCTCTGCCATTTGCCATGATGGCGGCCTGAAAACCGGGGGTTGAGCGCCCGTCAGGCTTTCTTCTTCCAGGCGCCGTTTTCGTCCTGCTGCCAATAGGTCAGGTCGAGGCCGGCGCCTTTTTGCGCCCTCCACAAGGCGCGCGCGGTCTGGAGCGACGTCTCGTCCCGGCCCTCGAACAGATAGACGATGCGTTCATAGCCCTGGGGATCGGGCAATCGGGCGCCGCCCAGCACGAAGCGCACATTGGCGCCGTTGGGGTTTTCGGCGCCCGCGGTCAGGTAGACCGGCTGGAGCGCCGCATTGCCGTCCTCGGCGGTGCCATGGGGCAGGAAAGAGTCGTCGTCCCCCATCCACAGCGCGGAGTCGAGGGCGCGGACGCGCTCTTCATCGCCAGCTTCGACGACCACCTTCCAGCCGCGCTGGAGGCTGATTTCGAGAAGGCGCGGCAGCACCTGCCCGATTGGCTGGTTGTCGATCTGGTAGAACAGGATTTCCATCATTTCTCGTAGTTGTCGGCGACGAAGCGGTCGAGCAGGCGCACGCCGTAGCCGGAGGCCCAGCCGCGGTTGACCTCGGTGCTCGGCGACCCCATCGCGGTGCCGGCAATGTCGAGATGGGCCCAGGGCGCGCCATCGACGAAGCGTTGCAGGAACTGCGCGGCGGTGATGGAACCGGCATAGCGCCCGCCGGTATTCTTCATGTCGGCGTTCTTGGAGTCGATCAGCTTGTCATAGTCCTTGCCGAGCGGAAGCCGCCACACCGGCTCGCCGCTGGCCAGGCCGGCGGCGGTGAGCCGGTCCGCGATCGTGTCGTCATTGCTGAAAAGGCCGGCATGGTGCTTGCCCAGCGCCACCATGACGGCACCGGTCAGGGTCGCAAGGTCGATGATCAGCGCAGGCTTGAATTCCTGTTTGGCATACCAGAGCGCATCGGCCAGAACGAGACGGCCTTCCGCATCGGTATTGATGACCTCGATGGTCTGGCCGGACATCGAGCGCACGATATCGCCGGGGCGCTGCGCGTCGCCGTCGGGCATGTTCTCGACAAGTCCGATGATGCCCACCGCGTTGACCCTGGCCTTGCGCGCGGCAAGGGCATGCATGAGGCCGGTCACCGCCGCGGCGCCGCCCATGTCGCCCTTCATGTCCTCCATGCCGCCGGCCGGCTTGATCGAGATGCCGCCGGAATCAAACACCACGCCCTTGCCGACAAAAGCCAGCGGGGCCGCCTTCTTGTCGCCGGCGCCATTCCAGCGCATGACGACAAGGCGCGGCGGGCGGGCGCTGCCCTGGGCGACGCCAAGAAGGGCTGCCATCTTGAGCTTGGTCATCTCCTTCTCGGTGAGGATAGAAACGTCCAACCCAAGCTTCGACAAGGCTTTAGCTTTTTCTGCGAACTCCTTGGGGCCCAACATATTTGCAGGCTCGTTGACCAGGTCGCGCGCAAGCAGAACCCCGCCAGCAACGGCTTCCCTGGCGGCAAATTCGCGCCGCGCCGCAGCGGGCTTTTCGACCCCCACCGTCAGCTTGGCGGGGACCTTTTTCGGCGGCGCGCCGTTCTCGGCATCTTCGTCCGGCGCCTTGATGGTCTTGTATTTGTCGAAGTTATAGGCGCGCAGAAAGGCGCCGAAGCCGAGTTCCGCCGCGGCGCCGGGGGCAATGCCTTCGCCATCGGGGCCTTCGAGGGCAACAAAGGCGGACTTTTCGTTGCCGCCGGCAAGTTTCCCCATGATGGCGCCGCCAAGCTTCTGCCAGTCCAGCGGCTCCATGGCGGCGGCATCGCCAAGCCCCGCGACGAGCAGGCGCGAGACGCCGAGCGATGGCGGCGCCCAGATCTCAAGCATCGAGCGCGCGGCGGCCTTGAACGCGGCGGCATCGATGGCCCGCGAGATTGCCCCGCCGGAGGATTTGTCGGCGGCGGCGGCAACGGCGCCGAACTGGACCTGAGCCGATTTCGCGCCATTTTTCGTCGCCCCCGCGGCGGCGAGGAGCACCAGCGTTCCGGACTTGGGAACGGCAAGGCTGGAGAAAGCGATCTGGGGGGTATCGGCCATGAACTGGTCCTTTTTTGTGCGGCCCGGGAGGCGGCATCCTAGCCTGTGTTCGGCGCGTCGCAATATGCCGGGGCCGCAAACGATGGAACCTGGCGGCGACAGGCGGGTGGAAACAGTGGATAAATGCGGCTGTTAACGTCGAATTTCCGCCATCAATGCTATCTAGAAGAAACGGACGCCGGGGCGGCGGCGGGGGGAGACCGGAAAGCCGATGTATCTGATCGGACGATACGTGTTCAAACAGGTCTTTGTCGCCTTTGTCGCCAGCCTGGTGACATTGACCGGCATTATCTGGCTGACCCAGGTGCTGCGCGAGATCGGCACCCTGACAGTGCAGGGGCAGTCCTTCGGCATATTTCTGGCGCTGACGCTGCTGGTGCTGCCGCTCTTTGTCTCGGTTATCGCTCCGGTCGCTCTGTTCATCGCCTCGCTCTACACCCTCAACCGGCTCAACGCCGACAGCGAACTGGTGGTGCTGAGCGCGGCGGGCGCGGCGCGGTGGCGCATCATCGCGCCCTTCCTGGTCCTCAGCCTGCTGGTCGCGGCCTTTGTCGGCATCATCAACATCTATGTCATGCCGAAGAGCCTTTCGACCCTGCGCGGCCTCATTACCGAGGTGCGGACCAACCTGATCGCAAATGTCATTCAGCCGGGGCGGTTTTCTAGCCCGGAAGCCGGCATCACCTTCCATATCCGCGAGCGCAGCTCGCAGGGCGAATTGCTTGGCGTGCTGATTTCCGATGCCCGCGACCCCAAACAGGAACTGACCTATATCGCCGAGCGCGGACGCATCGTCGAGAATGACGGCGGCGCCTATCTGGTCATGGACAGGGGCAATGTGCAGCGCCGCGAGATCGGCAGCACCGACCAGGTACAGATCGTGCGCTTCGACCGCTATCTGGTCGATCTCGACCAATTGTCGCAGAACAGCAAGGAGGTCTATTACAAGCCGCCCGAGCGCTCCACCTGGTGGCTGCTCAACCCCGATCCCAACGATCCATATTACAAGTCAGTGCCCGGCAGATTCCGCGCCGAGTTGCACGGGCGGCTGGCCAGCCCGCTGTTCCCGCCGCTGCTGGCGCTGATAGCCCTCGCCACGATCGGTTTCGCCCGCACGACCCGCGAAGGCCGCGGGTCGGGAATGATCCTGGCAGTCGGCTCGGCGGTGATGTGCGAGATCGCGATCTACGGTTCCTACAATCTGGCGGTGAAGAATGCATGGGCGGTCGTGCTCATCTACGCCATTCCCATTGTCGCCCTGGCTTATAGCGCCCTGATCGCCTTCGGCGTGGTGCGCCCACGGCTCAACGGCCGTTTCACCGCCATCGCGGCCGAGGCGCTGGGCTGGATCGCGGGGCGGACCCAGGCCGCCGCGCGCGGATTGGCGGGGCGGACATGAACGCGGTTACCGGCACCGTCTCGCGCTATTTTTCGCTGCGCTTCCTAAAATCGGTGATCGGCTTTTACGCCGGCTGCATGTTATTGATATTTCTCATTGATTTTGTCGAGATGCTGCGTCGCGGCGATGCCCGGGACGATATCGGCCTTGGCGTCCTGTTCCAGATGTCGCTCTATCGCACCCCAACCTTCGCCGAGCAGGCGATGCCTTTTGCCGTGTTGCTGGGAACGATGGCAACCCTGCTGGGCCTGAGCCGGCGCAACGAATTGGTTATCGCCCGGGCGGCGGGGCTATCGGCGTGGCAGTTTCTGGCGCCCGCGGTGGCAACCGCGTTTCTGGTCGGGGTCCTTGCGGTGGCCGCCTACAACCCGCTTGCGACCCATCTTCGCGAGGAACAGGGCCGCCTTGAGATCGAGACTTTCGGTGCTTCCAAATCCCTTATCAGCCGCCTTGCCGGCGGCGGCGTCTGGCTGCGCCAGGAAGGGGTGGACGGCCAAACCGTGATGCGCGCCGACCGCAGCCGTCAGCAGGGCATCATCCTCGACAACGTCACGGTTCAGGTTTTCAACTCGCAGGGCGCCTTTGTCGAGCGGGTGCAGGCGAAAATGGCCGAACTGCGCGACGACCACTGGGAACTCACGGATGCCTGGACGCTGTCGGAGCGGGGCGAGCCGGAGTTTTACGGCAACTATCTGATCTCGACCTTTCTGACCAAGGCCCAGATCCAGGAAACGATCGCCGATCCGGAGAGCATTTCGTTCTGGGACCTGCCGGGCTTCATCGATCACGCCCGCCGCGCCGGGCTGTCGACGGCGCCCTATGAACTCCAGCTTCACCAGTTGCTGTCGCGGCCCTTCGTCATGGCGGCAATGGTGCTGATCGCGGCGGTCGTTTCGATGCGCCCCTTCCGGTTCGGCAATATCGGCCGAATGGTCGTTTTCGGAATCGCCGCCGGGTTCCTGTTTTACGTCCTCGCCAAGATCATGAGCAGCCTCGGGGGATCGGGAATCCTGTCGCCGGCGCCATCGGTATGGCTCCCGGTAATAGTCGTTATGCTTGCAGGGCTTACGATCTTACTTTACCAAGAGGACGGATAGTTGTGGCCGGGCTGACGGGAGAAGGTATGCGGCCAGGTAGGGCCGGCAGGGCGGTGTCTCCGTTCTGGCGGAAATGGGAGCGTTTTTGCGCTGGTGCGGTGGTGCCGGCGTGGGGCCGTTCGTGCCTGCCGCTGGCGCTCGCCGCCGCGCTGATTCTCCCTCTCACCCTGCCCCTTCCGGCCCTTGGCCAGGGCGCCCAGGATTTCATGCGCCTGCCGGACACCAAGCGCGGCATTCCGATGCTGGTCCAGGCCGACCAGATGATCTATGACAACGATGCCGATTCGGTGACGGCCACCGGCAATGTCGAGATCTATTACGACAAGTTCGCGCTCACCGCCGACAAGGTGACCTATTCCAAGCGCAACGACACCGTTACGGCCGCCGGCAATGTTCGGCTCAAGGAACCGGACGGCAATGTCGTCTTTGCCGAGACGATGTCGATCACCGGAAATTTCCGCGAAGGCTTCGTGCGCTCGCTCTCGGTGCTGACCCCGGACAAGGCGCGCATTGCGGCGGCATCGGCGCGGCGCATCCACGGCAATGTCGTGCTCTTCAACAAGGCGGTTTACACCGCCTGCGCCGTCGACCCGAACCTGCCCGAAAAGGAGCCGATCTGGCAGATCAAGGCGGTCACGGTCAAACACAACCAGGCCGAAAAGACGATCGAATACAAGGACGTCACCTTCGAATTCGATGGCGTGCCGGTGGCCTATATGCCCAGTTTCAGCCATGCCGACCCTTCGGTGCGCCGGAAAACGGGCTTTCTGACACCGGTCTTCAACAATTCCTCGCAGCTCGGCTTTAGCGTCGAAACGCCCTATTTCTGGGCGCTGGCACCGAATTACGATCTCACCTTCAGCCCGCGCATGACGACCAAGCAGGGCCTGCTGATGAAAGCGGAATGGCGCCACCGGCTGGAAAACGGCAGCTATTTCGTGCGCGGCGCCGGCATTTCCCAGGCCGATCCGGCCTCCCTGCCCGCCCCCGGAAACACACGCTGGCGCGGCGCCCTGGAAACCGCCGGCACGTTCCGCATCAACAACAACTGGACCACCGGATGGAACGTCGTCGCGGCGTCCGACGACACATTCCTGCGGGTCTATGACCTGGACCGTTCGACCGAACTGGTGTCCAACGTCTTCCTGACCGGCCAGAGCGAGCGCAACTACTTCAACCTGTCGGCGATGCATCTGAAGAATGTCGCCACGCCGCCGCCGCTGATCAACCGCGCCACCGGCACCGCCTTTACCCATCCGGTCACCGGCGCGGCGCTGCCGCTGGGAACACCGCTCAACGCCGCCGGGACCGCGCCTTATATCGACCCGATCACCGGCCTGCCGCTGTCGGCGCCGGACCAGGCCCTGGTGCACCCGGTTCTCGACTACAACTACCTGTTCGACAACAAGGTGATGGGCGGACAGCTGGCGTTGAACGTTTCGGCGTTCAGCCTGACGCGGGACCACGGCGCCGATTCCAGCCGCATGATCAGCCAGTTCTCATGGCGGCGCACCTTCACCGACCGGTTCGGGCAGCGGATCACGCCCTTCTTCAGCGCGCGCGGCGACATCTATCACGTCAATGACGTCTTCGACCCGGCGGCCTTCCGCGGGCAGCGGGCGGAGGAATCGGTGGCGCGCGGAATGGCAACGGCGGGCGTGGAATATTCCTACCCCTTCATATCGGTGCATGAATGGGGGCATCAGGTCATCGAACCGATAGCCCAGGTCATTCTGCGTCCCGACGAACAGGCGGCCAAGGCCATTCCCAACGAGGACGCGCGCAGCCTGGTCTTCGACGACACGCTGTTGTTCGATATCGACAAGTTCTCCGGCTATGACCGGGTCGAGGGCGGCAGCCGCGCCAATCTCGGCATCCGCTACACCATGCAGACCAATGATTGGGGCCATGGCACCGTTCTGCTCGGCCAGTCGTTCCATCTCGGCGGCACAAACCCGTTTGCGGCCACGACCGGCCTGGCAACCCAGCAATCGGACTGGGTTGGCGCCATCTATCTGGAGCCGGTGGATTATTTCGGCGTTTCGACCCAGTTCCGCCTCGACAACGGCACCATGTCGCTGCGGCGGCACGAATTGCGCGGCTGGGCGCGGGTGGGACCGGCCTATGGCTCGCTGACCTATGCCCAGGACCTGATGCCGTCGGCACCGGGGGTCGTCGGCGAGCGTGAGGAAATATACGGCGCCGGGGCGCTGAACGTCACCGACAAGTGGCGCCTGTTCGGCAAGGCGCGCTACGACATCGCCGGCAGCCAGTGGGTTCAGAGCGGAATCGGTATCGGCTATTTCTGCGACTGCATGAATGTCCGGGTGGACTATACCGAGGACTTCTTCCGCGACCGCGACGACCGGCCGAACCGCACCATAAGCCTCCAGGTCGAACTGAAAACGCTGGGCGGGGGGTCATTCGGCACCGATGCCAACGACCTTTCCAAATCGCCTTAACCACGCGCGCCGGCCAGGCGGATGCTGGCGCGGGCTTGATTTTTGAACGGCAAGATCATCAAATCGACACCATTGCCGTCCAGCAACGCCGGGACTGCCGGCCCGGCACCGGCTGCAAGCCCGGCGCGGGGCAGCTTGCATATCGCCGGCATTTTCTCTTGGCCGCATGGTGGCCAATTCACTGCCCGGGACACAAGCGCAAGGTCGGTTGGCGGAAGAAATGAATTTGCGGATTTGGCATGCGAACTGACATCGGATTGAGCAAACACGGGCAAACCGGAACCGGGACGACCGGATCGGCGAGAGATGCTTTTTCTCGCGTTCTGCGCCGCCGGGCCGTCCGGCCGGCAACCGTCTGGCCGGCATTGGCGCTGGCAATGGCGACAGTGGCGGCAGTAGCCCTTGCCGCCACTGGACCGGCGCAGGCGGAGGCCATTCATCGCGCCGTGGTCACGGTCAACAACGACGTAGTCACCGAATATGACGTCAACCAGCGCGCGCGGCTGATCGCGCTGTCCACGCGCCAGAGCGGCGGCGCGCGCACCCGTGACATGGCGATCGAGCAGCTTGTCGACGAGGTGCTGATGAAGCAGGAAGCGCGGCGGCTGAAAATCTCGGTGCGGGTCGAGGATGTGCAGAAACGGATTGCCGAATTCGCCGGCAAGAACAATCTCTCGGTGCCGCAATTTACCCAGGCCCTTCGCGCCCAGAACATCGACATTTCGACCTTTTCGCGCAGCATCGAGGCGCAAATGCTGGCGCAGGCGCTGTGGCCGGAAGTGGTGCGCTCCATTTATGGCCGCGAGGCCCAGGTGCGCCCCGACGATGTCGAGCGCGAGTTGGCGCGCCAGGGCGGCCCCAAGATCAGCACGCGCTATGAATTCACCTCGCGCACGATCACTTTCGTGATTCCGCCAAAGGCGAGCAGCACCGACGTGCAGCGCCGGCAAAACGAGGCGGACCGGATCCGCCGCTCTTTCCAGTCCTGCGAGACGGCGCGCTCGCTGGTCACCGGGTTGCGCGACGTCGTGGTATCGGACCTTTCCCACCAGACTTCCGACTCGCTTGGTCCGGAAGCTCTCAAGCTGCTGGAGTCGACGGCGGAAAACCGTGCCACCCCGCCGCGCCGCACCAGCGATGGCATCCAGATCACCGCGATTTGCAGCAAGACCGAAATTGAGGACGACAAGACGGCGCGGCGCAATGCGGAAATCAAGCTGCTCAACGAGAAATTCGGCGATCTTGCGCGCCGTCATCTCGAAGATCTCAGACGCGACGCGCGTATCGAGGGCAACCTGCCTGCCAGGTTGCGCTGAGCACCATGGCGCCCCCGCCCCTGCTGGTTACGATGGGCGACCCGGCGGGTATCGGTCCGGAACTGATCGCCCGTTGCTGGCTCGACCGCAAGGGCGCCGCAGAGCAGGCCGACGGGCTGCCGGCCTTTGCTTATGTCGGCTGCGCCCGCGACCTAGAGGCCCGCGCAAGCGCCTGCGGAATGGCGCTGCCGATTGCCCGCTGCGACGCCGCCGCCGATGACATCGAAGAAATCTTCGGCGCCGCATTGCCGGTTGTCGATCTCCCTCTGGCCGCACCAAGCCGGCCGGGATTGCCGGACGGCACCAATGCCGCGGCCATTGTCGGCGCCATCGAAACCGCGGTCGGGCTGGTCCACCGGGGCCTTGCGCGGGCCGTGGTGACCAATCCGATCCACAAGGCGAGCCTTTATGGCGCCGGGTTCAGGCACCCTGGACACACCGAGTTCCTCGGCGAACTGGCGGCGCGCCTTTGGGGCGGCACGCCGCGCGCGGTGATGATGCTGGCCAGCGAGGAATTGAAGGTGGTGCCGGTCACGGTCCATATTCCGCTATCTCGCGTTTCCGGTGCGCTCAGCATCGAGCTGATCGTGGAGACGGCGCATATCACCGCCGCCGACCTGACGGCGCGCTTCGGCATCGCCGCGCCGCGCCTCGCTGTATGCGGCCTCAACCCCCATGCAGGCGAGGATGGCACAATAGGCAGCGAAGAAGGACAGGTGATCGCGCCGGCGATAAGCGCATTGCGGGCGAGCGGCATCGACGCCTTCGGCCCCATGCCGGCGGACGCGCTGTTTCATGCCGGAGCGCGCGCGCGCTATGATGCCGTGCTGGCGATGTATCACGACCAGGCGCTGATCCCGATCAAGACCATCGCTTTCGAGCGCGCCGTCAATGTCACCCTCGGCCTGCCCTTTGTGCGCACATCGCCGGACCATGGCACCGCTTTCGACATCGCCGGACAAGGCAAGGCCGACCCGGCGAGCCTGATTGCCGCGATCCGCCTTGCCGCGCGCATGAGCGGTCCGGGCGCGGCGGCGGCGGGCCGATGAACGGCGGCGCCAGCCGTTTGGAGGGCAAGGCGGCGGGCAATTTGCCGCCGCTGCGCGAGGTGATTGCCCGCCACGGCCTGAGCGCGCGCAAGGCGCTGGGGCAGAACTTCCTTCTCGACCTCAACCTGACCGGGCGGATCGCCCGGGCGGCGGGACCGTTTGGCGGCGAAACCGTGATCGAGATCGGACCCGGCCCCGGCGGCCTGACGCGGGCCCTGCTGGAAGAAGGGGCGCGGCACGTCGTCGCCATCGAGCGCGATAACCGATGCATCGGGGCGCTGGAGGAGATCGCGGCCCATTATCCAGGACGCCTGACGCTCATCGAGGGCGATGCGTTGGCGCAGGACTATGGCGCGCTGGCGGCGGGCACGACGCGGATCATCGCCAACCTGCCCTACAATATCGCAACGCCGCTGCTCACCGGCTGGCTGTCCAGCGAACCGTGGCCGCCGGCGTTCGACCGCTTGGTCCTGATGTTCCAGCTCGAGGTCGCCGAACGCATCTGCGCCGCGCCGGGCAGCAAGGCCTATGGCCGCCTCGCCGTGCTGGCCCAGTGGCGGACCGTGCCGCGCATCCTGTTTCCGATATCGCCGCGCGCCTTCACCCCGCCGCCGAAAGTGACCTCCGCCGTGGTCGAGCTGGTGCCGCGCCCAGGCCCCGCGCCATGCCGGCGCGCCACCCTGGAGAGGGTCACCGCGGCGGCCTTCGGGCAGCGGCGCAAGATGCTGCGCTCGAGCATGGCCAGCCTGGGCGAGAAGGCTTTCGCCGCCATGGAAATGCTCGGCGTGCCGGAAACGGCAAGGGCGGAACGGGTCAGCGTCGAGCAGTTTTGCGCCATCGCCCATGCATTGGACACTTGAGCGCGGCCGTTCTAACTGCAACAGTTTTCATATTATGCGAATCGAGCCGCTCCCCTGACCCCGTGGACCGGACACCGACATGCATTGCCAGTCGCTGGACAGATACGGCGCCGCGCTAGCGCCCCGCGAAAGCCGGACCCCGCTTCCGGTCGGCGGCGAAGTACTGATCAAGGTCCGCCATTGCGGCGTCTGCCATTCCGATCTGCATCTGGCCGACGGCTATTTCGATCTTGGAGGCGGCAAGCATCTCGACATCCGCGAGGGACGGACGCTTCCCTTTATTCTCGGCCACGAAATAGAGGGAACCGTCGCCGCCGCCGGCCCGCAGGCACAAGACGTTACGCCTGGGCATGCCTATGCCGTCTATCCCTGGATCGGGTGCGGGACCTGCGCGGCCTGCCGGTCGGGAAACGAGCCCTGCTGCGACACGCCGCGCCAGATCGGCATCAATGTCGATGGCGGATATTCGTCCCATGTCCTGGTCCCCGATTCACGCTACCTGCTGGATATCCACGGCATCGACCCGCCACTCGCCGGTGCCCTCATGTGCTCGGGTCTGACCGCCTTTTCGGCACTGAAGAAACTTGCGGTGCAGGCCCAGAACGGTCCGATACTGATCGTCGGCCTTGGCGGCGTCGGCCTGATGGCGCTGGAATTCGCCAAGACCTTGTTTCACCGGGCGCCGCTGGTCGCGGACATCGACGCCGGCAAGCGGCGGATGGCTTTGAAGCGCGGCGCCGCGGTGGCCTACGACCCCGCCGATCCGGGAGCGCGGCAGGCCATAATGTCGGAAACGGGGGGCGTTCCGGGGGCGGTGGACTTCGCCGGATCCCAGGGATCCTTCGTCTTTGCCAATGCGGCATTGCGCAAGGGCGGGCGGCTGGTCGTCGCCGGCCTGCTCGGCGGAAGCTTCCAGATGCCCATTCCGATGCTGCCGCTGCGCGCGGTCACGATCGGCGGCAGCCTTGCCGGCAGCCTCGAGGACGCCCGCATGATGATGGACCTCGTGCGCTCGGGGGTGGTCGAAGCGCCCCCCATCGAGCGCCGCCCGCTGGCCGAGGCCAATCAGGCCCTGGCCGACCTGAAGGCTGGCCGCGTCCAGGGGCGCATCGTGCTGACACCTTGAATTCACAGATCGTTCTGCAAGGCCGCGACGAAATCGGCCATCGCCGGCAGCCGGGTGCGGCGCTGGCGCTCGGCCTTGAGGATCGCATGCAGCGCCTCAAGGCTGTCGTTGAGATCGCGGTTGACGATCAGATAGTCGTATTCGCCCCAGTGGCTGAGCTCCTCGCGGGCATTGGCCAGGCGTTCCAGGATGATCTCGGCGCTGTCCTCGGCGCGCCGTTCGAGCCGGTTGCGCAATTCGCCCGCCGACGGCGGCAGCACGAAGACGGAAACCAGATCGGCGCGCGATTTCTCATAGAGCTGGCGCGTGCCCTGCCAGTCGATATCGAACAGCATGTCGCGCCCGGCCGCCAGTTCGCTTTCGACGGTATCGGCGGGAGTGCCGTAAAAATTGCCGTGGACCTCGGCCCATTCGAGCAACTCGCCGCGATCGCGCATGGCCTCGAAGCGCGCCACCGGGACAAAGCGGTAATGGATGCCGTCGACCTCGCTGCGCCGGCGCATGCGGGTGGTAACCGATACCGAGAGCGAAATCTCGTCATCGGACTCGAGCAGATTGCGCGACATCGTGGTCTTGCCGGCGCCCGAAGGCGAGGACAACACCAGCATGAGGCCGCGCCGGGGCGGCTGGGCCGCGTTTTCGTTCCTATTCAACGTTCAGCACCTGCTCGCGGAACTGGTCGACGACGGCCTTCAGCTCAAGGCCGATATTGCTCAGTTCGGTGTCATTCGCCTTGGCGCACAGCGTATTCGATTCGCGGTTGAATTCCTGGGCGAGAAATTCCATGCGGCGGCCGCTCGCGCCTTCGGCCGCAATCAGGTCACGGGCGGCGGCGACATGGGCGCTGAGGCGGTCCAGCTCTTCCTGGATATCGGCCTTGGTGGCGAGCAGGACCGCCTCCTGATGCAGCCGGTCGGGATCGAAGCCATCGCTGGTTTCCAGAAGCCTGGAAATCTGGGCGGCGAGGCGCTCGCGGATCGCTTCGGGCCGGCGCGCCGGCGAGGCGGCGGCGCGCTCGCGCAGATCGGCGATGACCCGCAGCTGGCCTTCGAGAACGGCGGCGATATGCGCGCCCTCCTCGGCTCTGGCGGCGGCGAGCTTGCCGAGGGTTTCGTCGAAGGAGGCGCGCAGGGCCTCAAGCTGGGCCTCGGCCCGGCCCTCCTCTTCCTCCTGCTCGACGATTTCGACCACGCCCTTGAGCGCCAGCAGACCGTCAATGCTCGGCGGCGCGAGGCCGTCTTTCAGGCCCAGACCCTCGGCGGCGGCGAGCATGGCCTGCAGAATCTCAGTATTGACGCGCAGTTCCGGGGTCCGGTTCTCACGCTGGACCTGGAGCGAGACCTGAAGCGAGCCGCGACTGATCCGAGCCTTGATGGCGGCGCGGATGTGGGGGTCGAGCTGGTCGAGGCCGGGCGGCAGGCGCAGGCGGATATCGAGGCCCTTGCCATTGACGCTCTTCAGTTCCCAATACCAGCCGAGGGCGCCGCAGCTGCCCTCGCCGCGCGCAAATCCGGTCATGCTGTTGATGGTCATGGGCTGGAATCCGGTCAGGTGACAAATTCGCGGAATCGCGAAACGGCAGGCACCTTACCTTGCCGCGCCGTGCCCGCTCAAGGCCGCTGGCCCATGCGCCTTCGGCAAATCGCGGCCAGCGCCACCGGGCACGGGCGGGCGGGTCAGCGCAGACCCGGTTTTTGCAGGTTGAGGCGCAGGGGCGGCAACGGCGGTTCGTCCTTGGCGTCTTTCGCCGCCGTGGCCTTGGCGTCTTTTGCCGCCTCGGTTGCGCCGGCCGCGGCGGCGCTGGTGCCGTTCTTGGCCGCCTCGTCCTCCATGCGCTTCATTTCAGCGGAAATTTTGCGCCAGCGCGCCACGTTCTCGTTGTGTTCGGCAAGCGTCGCGGCAAAGACATGACCGCCATCGCCGCTGGCAACGAAATACAGGTCGTTGGTGCGCGACGGGCTGGCGGTGGCTTCCAGCGCGGCAAGGCCGGGATTGGCGATCGGCGTCGGCGGCAGACCGTCGATCTGGTAGGTATTGTACTCGGTTTTCTTGTCGAGCTCGCTTTGCAGGATCGGCCGGCCCAGCGTGCCCTTGCCGCCGACAAGGCCATAAATGATGGTCGGGTCCGATTGCAGCCGCATGGACTTGCGCAGTCGGTTGACGAACACGGCGGCAACGCGCGGGCGTTCATCGGCCTTGCCGGTTTCCTTCTCGACGATCGAGGCAAGGGTCACCAGTTCCTCAGGGGACTTGAGCGGCAGGTTCTTGTCGCGGCGCTCCCAGATCCGTGCCAGGGCGCGGTCGCGGGCGCTGCGCATGCGCTCGATCATCGCCATGCGCTCGGTGCCGCGGGTGAACTTGTAGGTATCGGGCAGCAGCGCGCCTTCGGGCGGAATTTCGCCAACCTCGCCGACCAGGATTTCATCCTCCTTCAGGCGCTCGACGATCTGCTCGCTGGTCAGCCCTTCGGGAACGGTGAATTTGTGCAGGATCGCCTTGCCCTCGACCAGGAGGTCCATGACGTCGCGCATGCTGGCATGTTCGGGAAACAGGTACTCGCCGGCCTTGAGCTTGTCGCCGGACTTGGACAGGAACACGCCGGCGAGAAACAGCGTGGCGTCGTTGATGATGCCTTCGCGCTCCAGGCGTCGCGAAATCTCGCTCAGGGCCTCGCCCCTGGGCACGATGACCGAGCGGGTCTGAACCAGCGGCCCCGGCGCCTCGAATTGCTGCTTGGCGATGAAGAAAATTGCGCCCGACACCACGAACAGGAAAATCACCAGACTGATCAGCCCGTTGAGCAGCATGGTGAGAGGGTGTCGATGTGCGCTCATGTCGTCCGGCGGTAATGGTACAGGTTTTGGCCTGATCGCCTCACGCGGCGACCGCGGAAGATGGTGCTCCGAACCGGCGCGCGACCGCAGATGCTGAACGAGCTCGGAATGCTCGTCCTGGCCATCCGGCTCGCCTGCGCTCTTTGGCGTCTTGGAACGGAACATTGCCGTCTCTTGTTCGAAACCAGTCTAGTAAAGAATGTGGCAAAACAGCGGGCTTCGCCGCTCAGCCATTATACCGACGGAAAACGAGAGATGCGTTGGTGCCGCCAAAGCCGAAGGAATTGGACAGCACGGTGTCGATCTGCCGCTGGCGCGCCTTGTGCGGCACCAGGTCGATGACCGTCTCCACGGACGGATTGTCGAGATTGAGGGTGGGCGGAGCGATGTTGTCGCGGATCGCCAGCACCGAGAAAATCGCCTCGACGGCACCGGCGGCGCCCAGCAGGTGGCCGACCGCGGA
>JAGRLG010000052.1 GCA_020441905.1 Rhodobiaceae bacterium
GCCCGGCGACCGCATCAAGGTTGGCGACATGGAACTGGAAGTGAGGGCGGCCATCGCCAGCGAACCTGACCGCCTGTCCTCCGGCCTGTCGATCGGTCCGCGACTGATGATCTCTCTCGACGCCCTCGCCGCCAGCGGCCTGGTCCGCCCCGGTTCGCTGGTGACCTGGGACTACCGGATCCGCCTTCCCGAAACCAGGCGCGGAGCCGAGGGCATCGCCAGCTTCACCGCCGAAGCCGAAGCCCGGGGCCCGCGCGCCGGCTGGCGGATACGTTCGCGCGCCGGCGCCGCCCCCGGCCTGCAACGCTCCATCGACCGCCTTGCCCAGATCCTGACCCTTGTCGGACTGACTGTGCTGGTGGTCGGCGGCGTCGGTATCGCCAATGCCGTGCGCGGCCATCTCGATGCGCGCCGCGCCACCATCGCCACCTACAAGTGTCTCGGCGCCCCGGCGCGCGCCGTCTTCCTGGTCTATCTGATCGAGATCGCGATCATCGCCTGCGGCGGCATCCTTGCCGGCCTGCTCGCCGGCGCCGCGCTGCCCGGCCTTGCCGGCGCCGCGCTGCACCGGGTCATCCCGCTACCCCTGGAAAGCGGACTTTATGGCGGCCCGCTTGCGCTCGCCGCGCTTTACGGCCTGCTCATCGCGCTTGCTTTCTCGCTGTGGCCGCTGGGCGCGGCACGCGATGTTGCCGCTGGCGAATTGATGCGCGACGCCGTGGCAAATGGCGCCCGCCACCCGCGCCTGCGCTATATGGCCGGTGCCGCCGGCGCCCTCGCGCTGCTTGCCGCCGCGGCGGTGGCCACCGCGTCGGATACGCGCATCGCCTATATCTATCTTGGCGTCACCGTCGCCACCCTGGTCCTGCTGCGCCTGCTCGCCTTTTGTGCCGTTGCTGCCGCCCGCGCCGCGCCGCGCATTCATTCCGCCGAAATCCGTCTCGCCCTGGCCAATATCGGCCGCCCCGGCGGTCTCACCGCCTCGGTGGTGCTCTCCCTCGGCCTCGGCCTTACCCTTCTCGTCGCGCTGGCCCTGATCGACCGCAATCTGACCCGCGAGCTCGCCTCCGAAATCCCGCAAACCGCGCCCAGCTTCTTCTTCGTCGATATTCAGCCCGGCGAGGCCGGGCCTTTTTCGCAATTGCTGCGCCACGAGGCGCCAGCCGCGGCGGTTTCCGCCGTTCCCATGCTGCGCGGGCGCATCGTTGCCCTGGATGGCGTACCGGTGGAGCAGATCGACGCTCCGCCCGGCGCGCGCTGGGCGCTCAATGGCGATCGCGGCATCACCTATTCGGACAGTCTTCCCGAAGGCTCGCGCCTCGTCGCCGGAACATGGTGGCGTGCCGGCACCGACGAAGTGCTGGTTTCGTTTGAGGCCGAGCTGGCGGCCGCGCTCGGCCTCAAGCTCGGCAGCACCGTGACCGTCAACGTGCTGGGCCGTGATATCACGGCGCGCATCGCCAATCTGCGCGAACTCGAATGGGCCTCCTTCGGCATCAATTTCGTCATGGTGTTCTCGCCGTCCGCACTTGCCGGTGCGCCGCACATGATGCTGGCGACCCTGACCATGCCGGCGCCGGGCGAAGCGCCGGGGCGGAGTGGCGAGCGCGGTGAGGACGAGGTGGCCCGAGCTGTCGGCGAGGCCTTTCCCCATGTCACCATCGTGCGCGTCAAGGAGGCCCTCGGCCAGGTCGCCGACATCGTCGGCCAGCTGCTCTGGGCGGTCCGCGCCGCCAGCACGGTGACCATCCTTGCCAGCGTCCTGGTGCTGGCCGGGGCGCTCGCCGCCGGCCATCGCGGCCGGGTGCGCGATGCCGCCATCCTCAAGGTGCTGGGGGCGACGCGTGCCCGCCTCATCACCGCTTTTGCCGCCGAATATCTCCTGCTCGGCCTTGTCACCGCCGCCTTTGCCGTGCTTGCCGGCTCCCTGTCGGCCTTTGTCGTGCTGCGCTATGTCATGCATGTCGGCTATCAGTTCGACCCCTGGCTGGCGGCCGCCACCGCGGCCGGCGCCACCGCGGTGCTGATCGGCCTCGGGCTGGCCGCCAATTGGCGCCTGATGGGGCTGAAGCCGGCGCCGGTACTACGCGCGCTGTGAACATTGCCGCCACCTTAATTCGCCGCCGGCGGGCCTTGTTTGGCAGGCGCAAACAGCCCATATTCCCCACAACGCATCATCCGCACTGGTCAGTGTGAAAGAGGAAACGGAAATGGCAGAGTTTGAACGCAACACAGTGCGCAGCGGCGGGTTCGCCCAGGCCGATGTCATCGACCAGGGTCTGCGCGCCTATATGCTGCGCGTATACAATTACATGGCGATCGGCCTGGCGCTGACCGGCCTTGCCGCCTACGGCACCTTTGTCGCCGCCGTCAACAATCCCGAATTCGCTCAGTTGATCTATGCCAGCCCGCTGCGCTGGGTCATCATCCTGGCGCCGCTCGCCATGGTGTTCTTTCTCTCGTTCAGGATCAACAAGATGAGCGTTTCGGCGGCCCAGACCACGTTCTGGGTCTATGCCGCCATGGTCGGGCTGTCTCTGTCCTCGATCTTCATGGTCTATACCGGGACCAGCATCACCAGGGTGTTCTTCATCACCGCCGCCTCTTTCGGCGCCCTCAGCCTTTACGGCTACACCACCAGCCGCTCCCTGTCGGGCATGGGCTCGTTCCTGTTCATGGGCCTGATCGGCATTATCATCGCCTCGCTGGTCAATATCTGGCTGGCGAGTTCGGCGCTGCAATTCGCGGTGTCGGTGATCGGCGTGCTGGTCTTTGCCGGCCTCACCGCCTATGACACCCAGCAGATCAAGGAAATGTATTACGCCCAGGACGACGCCACCACCGCCGGCCGCAAGGCGGTCATGGGTGCGCTGCGCCTCTATCTCGACTTCATCAACCTGTTCCTGATGCTGCTGCAGCTGTTCGGCAACCGCGACTAGTCTGGCGGCAACGGCAACGAAAAGAGGCCCCGGCATTTCGCCGGGGCCTTTGCTTTTGGCGCCCGACCGGTCTGCCACGGCGCGCCGCTGTCAGGCGCCGACCAGCCGCGGCCTGGGCATGAACAGGCGCAGGACGTTTTCAAGATTGTGGCCGCGCTTGAGGATATGTCCGGAAGCCGCCACCACCGACCAGGCGCCCTGGCGCCGCGCCAGCTTTGGCTGCTTTTCGATGCGGTAGAGCGGCACCTCGCTGGATCGGCGAAACACCGAAAACACGGCCTTCTCGCGCAGCATGTCGATGGCATAGTCGCGCCATTCGCCGCTTGCGACATGGATGCCGTAAATATGCAGGATCTGATCGAGTTCACCGCGGCTGAACGCCACCGCCCCGGATATCGGGGCCGGTGACGACGAGGCACCCGCCCCGGCGCCGCGGAGCAAGGGTATTGGTTCGATATCGCTCATGGCGCTCCTTGCTGCTATTGAAGGACTATGTTCCTCCCCATGGGAGTAGAAATCAACCCCGGCGGGCCATGCGGCAGCCCCGGCGCGGTGAACTTTTCGCGGCGCCGGATTTGGCCTAGAGTCAGGATGTCCGCCCGCCCCGCCGACCCCGGCCGGGGCCCCCGCGGACGGCGCAGTCTAGAGGAATGGAAATGGCATTTATCGCGCAAGGAAAAGGGCTCGCCTTTGGCGTCGATACGCGGCGCAAGGAGCGCTATAGCCTGCGCCAGTCGCGCTATTACGCGCTGTCGCTCGATATCAGCGCCCTGGCCGGGGCGGCCAGGCGCGAAGGGCGGCGGCTGAAATTGCTCGACATCGGGGTCGGGACCGGGATCTGCCGCCGCTATATCGAGGTGCAGCCCGATGCCGACAATATCGACTATTACGGCGCCGATTTGCAGATCTACGATTCGCTCTACCGCCCCGACGACTGGCAGGCGATCTATGTCGGCGACCTCATGGACGGTTATCCACAAGCGCCGGATGATTTTTTCGATGCCGTGATTTGCGAGCAGGTGCTTGAGCATGTGCCCGAACTCGACACCGCGACACGTACCCTGTCGCGGGTCCTGCGCCCCGGCGGCACGCTGATCGTCGGTGTGCCGACCTTTCCCGAAGGGCTGCATCTGGTGCGCAAATATGTCGTGCCGGCGATCGACCGCATCAATCCCTGGGCCAAGCGGCGCGGCCATGTCCAGGCCTTTTCCAAGCGCTCTTTCATTGCCCATTTGCGCCGTCTGACCGGGCTCGACGTGGAAAAGGCGCGCGGTTTCCGCATCGTGTCGGGCGGCATATTGCGGCCCTTGGAGAATCGCGAGTGGTGGTGGCGGCTCAACCGCCGCGTCGGCGAGGCGGTTCCCGGCCTGTGCGTGGAGATCCAGGTTGTCGCGCGCAAGGCGCCGCAAGGCTGACTTGGCATCCGTCGGAGCGCCGCCATCCCGGCGGCGGCAAGAAATCACAATTTCGCCCCAGTTCGGCCCTGTGCGTGCCCAAAAGCACGCCATGATAAGCCCTGTTGCTTTTGTGTTTAAAGGTTCTCGGGCGTCCCTGGATTCTCAGCCCCCCAAGCCCCGGGGTCGCTCCGCCGAACCGGCTGCCACGCGATTAGCGCGGTCTGCCATCCGGCACAAAGCTTCACTCGGGCCGGCTCTGCCGGCCCGATTTTTTTGCTCCCAGCCGATCATGACTTTACCCCCGTCCGGCGGGTTGAAACGGCACGCGGTTTGGCCGATATCTGAAACGCATTTCAACTTTTGACGAACCCGCGCCGCGCGCGAGGAGCGCGCCGCTGTCCGCAACCAACTGAAGAGAAACTGGCAGCAATCATGACCGAGACCAAGAAGAAGAGCCGTACAAAAGACGCCAAGGCGCGCGCCGCTGCGACTGAAACGGATGCGCCGGGCGGCGCCGGCGAGGGCGCCCATGAGTTTAGGGCCGAAACCGCGCGCCTCCTGCATCTGCTGATCCATTCGGTCTATTCGGAGCGCGAGGTTTTCCTGCGCGAGCTGATCTCCAATTCGGCCGATGCCTGCGACAAGCTGCGATATGAAGCCCTTGCCGCGCCGCAGCTGACCGCCGGCGACAATACCTTCCGCATAAATGTCGTTGTCGATGCCGGGGGCGGCACATTGAGCGTCGAGGACAACGGCATCGGCATGGACCGCGAGGAGCTGATTGCCAATCTCGGCACCATAGCCAGGTCCGGCACCAGGGCCTTTCTCGACCGGCTTGCAAGCAGCGGCGAGGGCTCCAGCCTGATAGGCCAGTTCGGCGTCGGCTTCTATGCCGCCTTCATGGTTGCGCGCGAGGTCGAGGTCATCAGCCGCCGTGCCGGCGACGCCAAGGCCTGGCGCTGGCATTCCACCGCGGGCGACGGGTTTACCGTCGGCGAGGCGGAACAGGCCACCGCGCCGGCACGCGGCACAGTGGTACGGCTGCACCTCAACGAGGATGGCAAGGAGTTTCTTGAGCCGGCGCGCATCGAGCGCATCGTGCGCACCTATTCCGGCCATGTCCCGGTGCCGGTCGCCATCATCGAGGTCAAGGATGGCGCGCGCGGCGAACCCCGCGCCATCGGCGATGCCAGCGCGATCTGGCGCCAGCCGAGGTCCGACGTCAACGAGGAGGCCTACCAGGAATTCTACGGCCATGTCGGTGGTCAGTTCGACCAGCCCGCCCTGACCATCCACTACCGCGCGGAGGGGCGTCACGAATATGCCGTGTTGCTCTTCGTGCCCTCGATGCCGCCCTTCGACCTGTTCGATCCCGAGCGTCACGCCCGCCTGCGCCTTTACGTGCGCCGCGTCTTCATTACCGACCAGGCCGACCTGCTGCCCGGCTATCTGCGTTTCATGCGCGGGGTGGTCGATTCGGAAGACATGCCGCTCAATATTTCCCGTGAAATGCTCCAGAACAACCCGCTGGTGGCGCAGATCCGCAAGGCAGTCACCAATCGCGTTCTGTCCGAGCTGAAAAAATTCTCGCAAAAGGACGCGGATGCCTACCGCGCCTTCTGGGACGGCTTCGGGGCGGTGCTCAAGGAGGGCCTGTACGAGGATATGGAGCGGCGCGACGACCTTTATGCCCTCGCCCGCTTCGCCACCACCAGCGCGCCGGAGGGCGGGCGCAGCCTGGCCGACTATGTCGCCGCCATGAAGGAAAACCAGACCGCGATCTATTATCTGACCGGCGACGACGCGGCGCGGCTGGCCGCCAGCCCCCAGCTTGAAGGATTTCGCGCCCGCGGCCTGGAAGTGCTGCTGCTGTCCGACCCCATCGACAGCTTCTGGACCGCCGCCGCCCTCGGGTTCGACGGCAAGCCGTTCCGCTCCGTCGCCCAAGGGAGCGCCGATCTCGACGCCATTCCCCTTGCCGGTGACGCCGGCGGCGAAACCCCGGCGCCCCCCGGCGAGGTCGCGATCCTGATAGCCATTGTCAAGAAGGCGCTCGGCGAGGCGGTCAGCGACGTTGTCGCCTCCCAGCGCCTCACCGCCAGCGCCTGTTGCCTGGTGGCACCGGCCGGCGGTCCGGACCGCCGGCTCGAGAAGCTGCTGGCGCGCCGCGGCGGCGGCCAGGCCGGCGCAATGGGTCTGTCGGCCCCGGTGCTGGAGATCAATCCCGGCCATCCCCTTGTCGCGGTCCTTGCCGCCAAGGCCGAGGGCGGCGCCGGCGCCGAAAAGCTATCCGATGCCGCATGGCTGCTGTTCGACCTCGCCCGCATCGCCGAAGGCGAAGGCCCGCAGGATGCGGCGGCCTTCTGCAAGCGCATGAGCGATATCATGACAAGCGCGCTGGGCGGCGCGGCGGCGTAAAAAAGGTGCAAGTTAGCGGCGCAAACCGGCGATCAGGCTGCGGCCCGGCCAGTTACAGCCCGGACAGCGCCACGGCACCGATGATCGGTCCGGACGGGCCGGCCTGGAGCAGCACGGCGCCGCCATCATGGCCGCGGCTGGCCAGGTCGCGCTGTGACAATTCTATGCTGACTTCCTTGCCGTGCCACATGCCGACCGGACTCATTTCGCGCACGACATTGAAATAGCGGATCTTCTTGCCGGCATTCTCGCCGCGCTTGATGGCGACATCGACGGCCTGCGCATAGAGCACAAGCCAGAATGTTGCCTCGCTATGGCGGTTGCCGGGATCGCCGGCGCCGGCCCGCAGGCGCAGGATGTCGCCGCTGCGCTCTATGGTCATGGCGACCTGGTCGTGCGCAATATTCTGGCGCACTTTCGCTATCGCGTCATCGATGGCGAGGGCGTCATGCCCGGTGACATGGGCAATGCCGTTGACGACCACCTGCGGGGTATAGACCGAGCGGTCGCCGCGCGAGCGCGCATAGGCCCATTGCCGTTTCGAATTGGCCGGGCTGGCCAGGGTGTCCTTCCAGCCCAGATGGTCCCAGTAATCGACCGGCAGCGTCAGGCAGACGGCATCCGCCCGCTTGGCCAGCTTGCCGAGCAAGGCATCGGCGGGCGGGCAGGACGAGCAGCCCTGGCTGGTGAACAACTCGATGACCACCGGGAAGGCAGATGCCGCCTTCGCGCTGCCCGCCAGTGGAATCATGGCCAGGGCGGGGGTCGCGGCGAGGGCGGCGGTGAGGATCAGGGCGCGGAATTTAATTGGTTTCATCAAAGAACCTGGCAGAAATTGCATATGCCGGACCGCCGCAGCAAGGCCGCCACAATTCAGTGATAAGCGCAAGGCACGCTCACAGGCCAGTCAACTTAGGGTGAGAACCGGTGCGCGGCGGGCAGCTCCTGCCCGAGGACGCCGCGAAGCAGGAAAAAGGCGGCCGGTCAAAAATACCGGCCGCCCCGTTTGCTTTGGCACGATTTCGCGGTTAGGCCGCCGCCAGATTGCGCAGGACATAGTGGAGAATGCCGCCATTGCGGAAATAATCCAGTTCGTCCAGCGTATCGATCCGGCACAGCAGCGGTACCTTCTTGACCTTGCCATCGGAAAAAGTGATCGCCGCTTCGAGCATCTGGCGCGGCTTCAGGTCGCCGGCCAGGCCCTTGATGGTGACCGTCTCGTCGCCTTTCAGCCCCAGCGATCCCCATGACGTGCCGTCCTCGAACACCAGCGGCAACACGCCCATGCCGATCAGGTTGGAACGGTGGATGCGTTCGAAGGACTGGGCGATGACCGCCCGCACGCCGAGCAGGCGGGTGCCCTTGGCTGCCCAGTCGCGGCTCGATCCGGTGCCGTATTCCTTGCCGGCAAAGACCACCAGCGGCACCTTCTCCTTGGCGTATTGCATCGCCGCGTCATAGATCGCCATCTGCTTGCCCGAAGGATGGTGCACGGTCACGCCGCCCTCGACGCCCGGCACCATCTGGTTCTTGATGCGGATATTGGCGAAGGTGCCGCGCATCATGACCTCGTGATTGCCGCGCCGCGCGCCGTAGGAGTTGAAATCGGCGCGGGCGACCTTGTTGGCGGCAAGATACTTGCCGGCCGGGCTGTCGCCCTTGATGGCGCCGGCGGGCGAGATGTGGTCGGTGGTGATCGAATCGAGGAACAGGCCCATGACGCGGGCGTTCTCGATGTCGGTCACCGCGTCCGGGGTCATGCTCATGCCCTCGAAATAGGGCGGGTTCTGGACATAGGTCGACTTCTTGTCCCACTCATAGGTCAGACCGCCTTCGACCTTGATCTTGCGCCAGTTGGCATCGCCCTTGAAGACGTCGCCATAGCGCTCCTTGAACATCGCCTTGGTCACCGACTTGCGCACCGTCTCGGCGATTTCCTTCGATGACGGCCAGATATCGGCCAGATAGACCGGCTCGCCCTTCTTGCCCGTGCCGATGGGGTCGGTGGCGAGGTTGATATTCATCGAGCCGGCCAGGGCATAGGCCACCACCAGCGGCGGCGAGGCGAGATAGTTGGCCCGGACGTCCTGGTTGACCCGGCCCTCGAAATTGCGGTTGCCCGACAGCACCGAGGCCACCGCCAGGTCGTGCTTGGCGATCGCCGCCGACACCGGCTCCGGCAGCGGCCCGGAATTGCCGATGCAGGTGGTGCAGCCATAGCCGACCAGGTTGAAGCCGAGCTTGTCGAGGTCCTTTTGCAGTCCGGCTTTCTTGAGATATTCGGTCACCACCTGGCTGCCCGGCGCCAGCGAGGTCTTGACCCACGGCTTGACCTTCAGGCCCTTGGCCACGGCGTTGCGCGCCAGCAGCCCGGCGCCGACCAGAACCGAGGGGTTGGAGGTATTGGTGCAGGAGGTGATGGCGGCGATGACGACGTCGCCATGGCCGAGATCGTAATTGGTGCCGGGAACGCCGTGGCGCTGGCCCGCTTCCGCCGCCTTGCC
>JAGRLG010000053.1 GCA_020441905.1 Rhodobiaceae bacterium
AACCGGCAGATCACAGGGGCGACCGCCCGCATCTCGGTCGTCCGCATCCAATCCTCGAAAGGGCTCTGAGATGAAGAACTACCTCCAGAACGGCCACATCGTGCGCGTCACCACGCCCGCGGGCGGCATCGCCTCGGGCGACGCGCTGATCGTTGGCAGCATCTTCGGCATCGCCGCCTATTCCTCGGCCGAGGGCGACCCGGTCGAACTCTCCACCACCGGCGTGTTCCAGCTGCCGAAGGCCAGCGCGGCGGTGCTCACGGTCGGTGGGCGCGTGGCGTGGGACAACACCGCGAAGGAAGTGACCACCCCGGCCGCCGGCCGCTTCCCCATCGGCGTCGCGGTCGAGGCGGCGGGAAACGGCGTCACCAGCGTCGCCGTGCGGCTGGATGGGATCGCGACGGCGGCGGCGTAAGGATCAGTTGGCGTGCTCGCCTTCGCGGAACGCCATGTCGGTGATTTCGCGAAGGCGGGCGCGGTAATGCTCCAGCGTCCCGACATCGCCCCAGTTCACATCCTCGGGGCTGCTCTCGAAGTGGTCGGCGCTGAGCGCGGCGAGGCGTTCGAGCATCGCGTCGATCTCGGTCTTGGCCGAGATGAAGGCGGCGAGCGCGGTTTCATTGGTCTTGGGCATGATGGGCTCCGACAGAGTGTCCTAATCCATCAGGCTCTTTTCGGCTTCGTTAGCAAGGCGGGAGCGACCGCTATTCTGAGGGCGTGAACGCGATGCCCTTATCCGGGAAGGCGTCACGCAGCTCGATCATGGCCTGCTCCCAAGCGGTGCCGCCCCACTGGCTGGAAAACGCATAGGTGCGCCCGCCGAAGCGGAGAAGTTCATCATCGTCGGTAAAGAAGCGCTTCGGGTCGAAGTTCCGTCCCTCCCTGGCGCGGATTTCTTTTGCCAAGCGATTGAAGTCTTCTCCCGTCACCTCGCCCTCCACGGACACGAGGGCCCGATTGGCCCGCGGACCACAATGCTTGGCGACCTCTTCCGGTGCGATACCCCTCTCCACGAGGTGGCGGAACACCTGATAGATCGCGTGTCGCTTCCGCAGCGCCGTCAGTTGGCGCCCGCCGAGGGTGACGTCGTAGCTGGTCCAGTCTCGCGTGTCCGTGCGCGCCTCGCGCTCTTTGCGCTTCTTCTCCGTGACGCGGACCTGGTATTCCGCAACCTCGGGGAGCGGGATGATCTGCTGGACATCAACGAGGACACGACCATCGAGGCCGTAGGGCTGGAGGCGCACGCAGCGGATGTCGATGCCGCGCTCGATCAGCCAGAGAACGGATGTAGTCAGTTCGCGGCTGAACTCGGCCGAGGCCAGGACGATCCTGACGTCCTGCGCGAAGGCATCTTCGTCGGGCTCGTCCCATCCGAGGAAGTCGAGCAGCTCGGCCCGCGCA
Source organism: Rhodobiaceae bacterium (assembly GCA_020441905.1). GTDB lineage: Bacteria > Pseudomonadota > Alphaproteobacteria > Rhizobiales > NORP267 > JAGRLG01. The sequence goes on from JAGRLG010000053.1 coordinate 1,402, forward strand.
TCCGTGTCGGCCTTTCCGATCTGCGTGAGATAGCGAGCGAACACATCGGCGGCCTGGTCGAAGGTCATGGTGGAGACCATCGACGCGTAGCGGATGGCCTGCAGCTCCATGTGGCCGCCGTCCTCGGTCCGCTTCAGTTCGATCACCACGAGGTTGGCATCGCGGTCGATGCCGAGGAGGTCGATGCGTCGGCGCGACTCGTCCCAGTCCCCGAACTCCTCCGCGATCACCAGCGTGTCGGGTGCGACCACGGCGATGTTCGCCCGCAGCAGCCGCTGCAGATCGCGCCGCTCCTGCAGCTGCATCAAACCGAACGTGGTCTTGCTGAGGGGACGGATTTCTTCGCTGGCAAACTCGTAGATCGGCATGGGCAATTCGGGCCTTTCGGGAATTGCTCTCATCCAAGCGCAGCGGCACGTCGCGGGCAAGCGCCATCGGACGCGAACACGCCGCGAACATCGGCCCCATCCCGTGTCGCATCCGTGTTGCACGGAGGAATCGGGGATGTTCGTAAGCCTTTGGAATCTTTGGGGAGTGTTCGGGATGGGCTTGCGATACGACGCGACACGCAAAAGCCGCCCCGAGGGCGGCCTAAGCGTTTGATATCTAGTCGGAATTTTTGGTTGCGGGGGTAGGATTTGAACCTACGACCTTCAGGTTATGAGCCTGACGAGCTACCGGGCTGCTCCACCCCGCGCCAAGAACACAAACGGCCTGTCGCAGCAGGCCGGGGGTGCACATGTCGTTGGCCCCTATCTAGCAACCCGCACCGGGAAAGGGAAGGGCCATGTGATGCTTTTTTTGCTCGCCTTCACGGCCCGGGGCGAAAACCGCTTGCCCGCACCACGCGCAAGCGCTCCACCGGCCTGCCGGCGCGCTCCAGCACCACCGGCTCCAATTCCTCGGTGGCAGCGAAATGCGCCGCCGCATCCCCCAGCCGCGCCGCCATCAGCTCCTCGCTGGCAATGATGAGGGCATCCTTGCCGGCGAAATCGGCCGGATCGTTGATATAGTCGAACTGGCGCGCGCCGACGCACAGACAGATGGTCTTGAAGTCCGGCCCCAGCGCGTAATTGACCCGCCCGGCCTGGATCCAGCGCAGGGTCACCACCAGCGGGGTCTGTTGCGGAGTGAGGCCCCGCGCCATGATCTTTTCCCGCAACGGCTTCCAGTCGAACAGCATCAGGGTCGGATCGCCCTTGGCAAAAAGCCGCGGCGCTGCGCGCCCCAGCACATCGAAGCGTGCCTGCACCGAAAGCAGGCCGAGAACCGCCACCAGCGCCAGCGCGCTGGTGGCGGCATTGAAGCGCAGCCAGCGTTTGAAGCGCGACGCATCGACCCGGCCCGCCCAGGCGCCGAGCAGCGGAAAGACAAAGAGCCAGCCCGGCATCGGCCAGTGCGGCAGGCCGCGATTGAGCAGCGAATCGAGGGTGAAAAAGCCGACCGGCCCGATGGCGGCAAGGGCGAAGAACCATTCGCGCGGCGCCTTCGGCCCGCCGATCAGGGCGCGGCCCAGCACAAAAGCCATCGGCACCGCCATCCAGGGCAGCAGGTAGAGCATCTGGCCGCCGACGCTTTGCACGAACCAGTGGATTTTCCAGGACCCCGAGCCGACGGAGCGGCCCATATGGAACTGCATCGGCTGCCAGTCCTGCTGGGCGTTCCAGATGATAACCGGGGCGAACATGACGACGGCCAGAACCACGGCCAGCCACGGCGCCGGGCTGGCCAGCCAGCGCCGCTGGCGCGCCACGGTGATCAGGAAGACGAAGACGGCGAGAAAATAGAAGGCGGCAAAATATTTCGACAGCATTGCGAGCCCGCCCAGGGCGCCCGCCGCCATCCACAGCAAAACGGGGCGCGCCGGGGCCGGCTCCACCAGCACGAGGCGGGCGACGCACAGGGCCGAGGCCAGCAGGAAGAAATCGAGCGGCCCCTCGGGCAGCAGCCAGCTCGCCCCGCTCAGGGTGAAGGCCGGCGCCAGATTGAGGCCAAGGACCGCCCACAGGCCGGCCCGTTCGCCAAAACAGAGCGCGGTAAGGCGGTACATCAGCCAGCAGGTGCCGGCAAACAGGACAATGAAGGGCAGGCGAAGGATGAAGATATCCTCGCTGCCGCCAGCCCAGGCGGTGGCATGGATCAGCCAAATATGGATCGGCGGATGGTCGAAATAGCTCCAGGCCAGATCGCGGGCGACGCCGATCATGTAGGATTCATCGACGCCCGGCCCGACCAGCCATGCCAGCGCCAGACGCACCAGGCTGCTCGCCACGATGATGGAGGCCACGCCCTGCGCCGCCGAATACCGCGCCGTGATGCCGCTAACGTCTTTCATCGAAGGTCCATGGTCCTAGTCTTGCCGGGGATGGATGATCGCCCAGCCGACAACTATATCGCCGATCGGCAGCCCGCCGGGCCAGGAAAAGCGCATCGGCTCGCGCACGCTGGCGAGACTGCCGGCATCGCCATAGATCGCCGGCATCGCTTCTTCGCCCGCACCGCGGATCTGCCACAGCACGATGGCGCCGTCGCGGCGCAGGTCCTCGGGCGTCACCCATGGCGCATAGGCATGGGTCGCCTCCAGCATCACCGCTGGCCGGCTGGTGCCGTAAAGCGCCGCCAGCCCGGCAAGCCAGGTATTGCCGGCGAGGATGGCGAGCGGGCGGCCCGCCGCCGCGCCGCCGGTTTCGCGCGTCCAGGCATCGTTGACCGCCTTGCCGATCGCCGTCCCCGGCCACACCACGCGGTGGCCCTTGTGGGTCAAATGGGGGCTGAGCCACAGCCCGGCGGTGTGGAGGATCGGCGTCGCCACCACCAGCGCCGCCATGATGGCGGCGACAAGGCGCGGGCGGTGGATGACCAGCGCCCGGCGTGCCAGAACGACTAGGGCCAGGCCGGAAAAGGCGAACATCGGCGCCCCCCACATCGAGCGGAACCGCACATTGATGACGAAGCTGAGCAACGCCGCCAGCAGCACCGGCCCGGCGGCGACGGCCAGGACGAAGAAGCGGTCGAAGCGCGCCAGCGCCGGCAGCGCCACCAGCAAGGGCCGGTCGCCCGGCGCCCACCGGTCGCGCCGGCCGAACAGGGCGATGGCGGCGAGGATGGCCAGCGGGCCATGGTCGAGAGCCTGGGCGCCGATAAATTCCAGCGCATAGGCCAGCCGGCCGATGAGGCTCTGCGCGCGGTCCTGGGCGAAGACATAGTCGATTGCGGCCATGTCCGAGCCGGTCATCCACACCAGATGCGGCAGGGCGAGCACGAAGCCGAGCAGCGCCCCCAGCCACGGCCCCGGGGTCTGGAGCGCGCGCCGCCCCTCGCCTGTCGCCAGCGCAATGCCGACAAACAGCGGCACCAGCAGCCCGCCGCTATATTTGGTATAGAACAGTGCCGCCAGCACGCCGCCAAGACCAAGCCAGTATTTCAGCGCGCCCCTGGTCAGGCCGCGATGGAACAGCAGCGCGCTCCAGGCCCAGAGCGGCATTTGCAGCACATTGTTGTTGAACTCGGGCGTCGGCACCGTGAAGTAGAAAATGCCGTCGGCGGCCAGAGCAGCGATCAGCGCCCCGAGATCGCCGACCATCGGGCGCGCCAGCAGCCAGATGGCGAGAAAAGTGGCGCCGATGGCAAGCTGGCTCAGGAGATAGGCGCTCCAGATGCCGCCGCCGGAAAGCCGGTAGGCCGCCTCGAGCAGCCATGCGGCAAGGGGCGGATGCTTGAAATAGCCGAGTTGCCATTCGCGCCCCCAGGCCAGAAGCTCGACGACATCGATCGGCGGCGCCGAATAGAACAGCGCCGGCAGCAGCGTCCACAAGGCGCCATGAATGAGGACAAAGGTCCAGAAAGTGGCGGCCGGCCTGGTCTTGGCGCAATTGAGTATGACATCGATCATAAGCTGTGCCATTGAAAGGGATTGATCGGGCCGGCCACGCGGGCCGGTGCTGGTTTAACAGCACGGCGGGAGAAAAAGAAAGCCGCTTGGATATCCCTGCGTCGCGGGGTTTCGGGCGGCCAGCGTCATGACCAGGCTCAAGATCCCCCCCGTACTGCGCTTTGCCACCGTCGGCCTTGCCAATTCGACGATCGATTTTTCGGTTTTCTCGGCCCTTCACCTGGCCCTGGGCCTGGCAATCGTCCCGGCCAATATCCTGTCCTATGCCGTTGCCGCCAGTTTCAGCTATCTGGCCAATTCGCGCTGGACCTTCGCCGGGCGCAAGAAGGAGCGCGATATCTGGGATTTCGTCCGCTTCCAGCTCGTCAACCTGATCGGCCTTGCCCTGGCGACCACGGTGCTGGTCGTTCTCGCCGCCTACATCCCGGTGCTGGTGGCCAAGCTGTGCGCCATCGGCGCCTCGTTTGCCTGGAGCTTCTCGATCCTCAACCTGGTGGTCTGGCCCAAACGCACGCCGCGCTAGTAGATCTTGCGCACGACATAGATCGGCCGCCCCTTCACCTCGTTCTGGATGCGCCCGATATATTCGCCCAGGATCCCGATGCCGATCATCTGCAAGCCCCCCAGCACCAGCACGGCGACCAGCAGCGAGGCGAAGCCCGGCACGTCGACGCCGAAAAAAGCCACCCGCAGGATGATGAAGGCGGCATAGAGCAGGGCGCCGGCAAAGACGGCGAGGCCGAGATAGGACCACAGGCGCAAGGGAAGAGTGGTAAAGCCGGTGATGCCGTCCAGCGCCAGGTTCCACAGCCGCCAATAGGACCAGGCGGTCTGCCCGGCGGCGCGCTCGGCGCGCACGTAAGGCACGATTTCTGCCGAAAATCCGGGCCACGAAAACAGCCCCTTCATGAAGCGCTGGCGCTCCGGCAACTGCTTGACGACATCGACGACGGCACGGTCCATGAGGCGGAAATCGCCGACATTATGCGGCAGCTGCGGCTGCGCCATCTTGTTGTGCATGCGGTAGAAGGCGCCCGCCGAAACGCGCTTCAGGAAGCTGTCGGCGGAGCGGTCGGCGCGCTGCGCCAGCACCACTTCGGCGCCGCCCTGCCAGCGTTTCACCATTTCGCCGATGAGTTCCGGCGGGTCCTGCAAGTCGGCGTCGATGGGAATGACCGCGCGCCCGCGGGCATGGTCGACGCCGGCGGTGAGCGCGGCTTCCTTGCCGAAATTGCGCGCCAGGTCGATGATCACGAGATTGGGCAGATGCTTCTTGTGAGCGCTAAGGACCGGCAGCGTCGCGTCCTTGCTGCCGTCGTTTACGCAGACGATCTCGAAGGTCAGGCCGGTGGCTTGCAGAACCGGAACGACGCGGGCGAAAAAGACATCGAGCACCGCCGCCTCGTTGAAGCAGGGCACGACAAGCGACAGGTCGATCTCGCCGGCAGGCTTGCCGGGCGCCTTTCTGGAACTCTTCGCCGTTGTCCTGACCGCTGCCCGTGCCATCCGCTTATCCCCGACATTTCACTGTTTCTCTGGTGTAAGCGATGGGGCGCGAAAGGCAAGGCCCCGCCGCAGGCTGGCTTAACGCGGATCAAAAACCAGCGGCACCAGCAGGTAGGCCAGCAGCGTGATGCAGGCGATCCCGGCCAGGTTCATCCACGCCCCGGCGCGTATCATCTGTGCCATGGTCACATGGCCGCTGGCATAGACGATGGCATTGGGCGGCGTCGCCACCGGCAGCATGAAGGCGCAGGAGGCGGCCATAGCCACGGGGGCGGCAAGCAGGATCGGCTCAAGCCCGGCGGCGACCGCACTGGCGGCGACCAGCGGCAGGAAGGCGGCGGTCGTCGCCGTGTTGCTGGTCAGTTCGGTGAGCAGAACGATCACGGCCACGACCGCCATCACGAGGATCAGGGCCGGCGCGCCGGCAAGGTCGCCGAGAGCGCCGGCCAGCCAGGCGGCCAGACCGCTGGACTCGATGGCGCTGGCCAGGCTCAGGCCGCCGCCGACAAGAAGCAGCACGTCGAAGGGCGCGCGCCGCGCCCACTCCCAGTCCAAAAGCCGCTTGCCGTCGCCAAGTCCTGTGGGCAGGGCGAAAAGGGCAACGGCGCCGATCAGCGCGATGACGGCGTCGGCCAGCACGGGCAAACCAGCAAACCCGGCCATAAGCGGCCCGAACACCCAGAAAACGGCCACCAGAGCGATCACCACCGCCACGCGCTTTTCCGGCGCGCTCACCGGGCCGAGATCCATGCGGGCCTGGGTCAGCGCGTTTTCGCTCGCGGCATGGGCGATATCGCCAACCGGATAGACCAGCCGGGTCAGCACCAGCCAGCACACCGGCAACAGGCATGAGGCTACCGGAAGGGCGACTGCCATCCAGCGCGCGAAACTGACCTCGACACCGAAACTCTGACCCATGAAGCTGGCCATCAGGGCATTGGGCGGCGACCCGATCAGGGTTGCCATGCCGCCAATAGATGCCGCATAGGCGATTCCAAGCATGATCGATGTGGCAAAATTTCCTTTGTCGCCGGCGCGAAACTCCCCGCTATCCCAATGAATTACCGTAACCAGCGAGGCCGCGATCGGCATCATCATCATCGCCGTAGCGGTATTGGAAATCCACATCGACAGAAAGGCCGTCGCCAGCATGGCGCCGCCGACGAGCCGGCGCGGCCGGTTGCCGGCGCGCGCCACAATCGCCAGCGCGATGCGCCGGTGCAGGTTCCAGCGCTGCATTGCCAGGGCCAACCAGAAACCGGCGAGAAACAGAAAAATCAACGGATGGGCGAATGGGGCAGCCGCGGCCTGGGTCGATGCAATACCGAGCAAGGGCTGAAGCACGATCGCCAGCAGCGCCGTTGCCGCCAATGGCACCGCCTCGCTGGCCCACCAGACCGCCATCCACAGCGCCATCGCCGCCGCCGCCCAGGCCAAGGGGGGCATGCCTGCCGGCGCGGGCAGGATCATCGCCAGGGCAAACAGGGTGGGGCCGGCAAGCAGTCCGGCACGATGAACGGATAGGGCCGATTGGCCTGTTGGCGGGGTGATCTGGTCCATATCGCCGAAATGTGCGCTGGCAGGAAAAAGCCAGCGCTGCGGCTGGCGGGCGTTGGCGCGAGTGTAGCGGCGCCGCGCCGTCACGGCCAAGGGCCAAAAGAGGTCGCCCACGCGGGTCCAGGACAAACAAAAAACCGCCGGTGGAAAGTCCACGCGGCGGTTTTTTGGTTCTGTCATCGTAATCGAGGGGATTTTTCTTCCGCCCTTGGCTGGGCTGGCAACGACCTACTCTCCCGTGCCTTAAGACACAGTACCATCGGCGCTGAAGCGTTTCACGGCCGAGTTCGGGATGGGATCGGGTGGGGGCGCTTCGCAATAATCACCAGCCCGGCGAAGGGCGGAAGCAAATAAGATGATCTGGATTTGGGAACATTATCAGTGCCATCCAGATGGGCGGACCCATATGGATGGACATTGAGTAATGAGAGTAATCAAGCCAATCGAGCTATTAGTACCGGTAAGCTACATGCATTGCTGCACTTCCACACCCGGCCTATCAACGTGGTGGTCTTCCACGGCTCTCAAGGGAGAACTGGTTTCGAGGGGGGCTTCCCGCTTAGATGCTTTCAGCGGTTATCCCGTCGGCACTTAGCTACCCTGCTATGCTGCTGGCGCAACAACAGGTCCACCAGTGGTGCCTTCACCCCGGTCCTCTCGTACTAGGGGCAACTCCTCTCAATTCTCCTACACCCACGGCA
>JAGRLG010000054.1 GCA_020441905.1 Rhodobiaceae bacterium
CGGCGCCTGGGTCTTCCAGATCGTCGTCGACCTGGTGCCCTGTCCGCTCTGCCTGGAGCAGCGCTGGGCCTATTATGCCGGCCTGCCGCTGGCGCTTGCCGCGCTCGGCCTGCTGATGGCCGGCGGCGGGCGCAACATAGTTCGCGCCCTGCTCGCCGTGGTGGCAGTGCTCTTCATCGCCAATGCCGCCCTGGGAATCTATCACTCCGGCGTCGAATGGCATTGGTGGCCGGGGCCGACCAGCTGCGCCAGCGGCGCCGGCAGCCCGCTCGATGCCGGCGGCCTTGCCGAGCGCATGGCGCGCACCAAGGTGGTGGCCTGCGACGAGGCCGCCTGGCGCTTTCTCGGCCTGTCGCTGGCCGGCTACAATGTATTGGTATCGCTGGCCATTGCCGGACTGATCGGCTGGGCGCTGAAAAAAGCCCGGGCCTGACAGGAATCCCCGCCTCCAGGCAAGCCCCTAGGGCTCCAGTTCGCTGTCCCAATAGAGATAATCGAGCCAGCTGTCGTGCAGGTAGTTGGGCGGGAAACGCCGCCCGTTATGGTGCAGCTGGAATACCGTGGGCCGGAACGGCAATTGCGACGGCCACATCCTCGCTTCGTCCGGCATCTTGCCGCCCTTGCGCAGGTTGCACGGCGAACAGGCGGCGACCACGTTTTCCCAGGTCGTCTGCCCGCCGCGCGAGCGCGGCACCAGATGGTCGAAGGTGAGATCGTTATTGGCGCCGCAATACTGGCAGACGAAACGGTCGCGCAGGAACAGGTTGAAACGGGTAAAGGCGGGGTGGCGCGCCGGCTTGATATAGGATTTCAGCGAAACCACGCTGGGCAGACGCATCTCGAAGGAGGGGCTGTGCACCGCGCGGTCATATTCGGAAACGATATTGACGCGGTCGAGACAGACCGCCTTGACCGTATCCTGCCATCCCCACAAAGACAGTGGATAATAGCTCAACGGCCTGAAGTCGGCATTGAGAACCAGTGCCGGACAGGCGTCCGGCGACACCGGAATATTCACGCTGGAATCCTCATCCACTGCCTCGCGGGCCGCGCCGCTTCCCGCGTTGGCACAGTCTACTCACAACGTGACATGCTTGTGAAGCGGCGCTAACCGCCGGCCCGACGCCGGCGCGCGGCGTAAAAGGCCCAGAACAACCGCGCCGCGACGCCGCGCCAGGGCGACCAGCGCGCGGCCTCATCCGCCACCAGGCCGGCCTCGGGCCGCTCGCCCAGCCCCAGCGCCTCGCCGACAGCGAGCCGCAAGGCAAGATCCCCGGCGGGGAAGATGTCGGCATGGCCGATGCAGAACAGCAGATAGATATCCGCCGTCCACGGACCGATGCCCCGGCTGGCGCACAACGCTTCGCGCACTTCGTCCGCCGGCAGCGAGCCAAGTCCGTCAAGATCCAGTTGCCCGGCGGCGATCGCGCGACAGAGCGCGCGCAAGGTGGCGACCTTGGCCGCCGACAGGCCGCAGCCGCGCAGATCGGCATCGCCAACCGTTTCGACCGCGACTTGCGTCACCTGCCCCAGCCGCGCCTCGAGGCGGTTCCAGATCGCCGCCGCCGCCAGATTGGAAAGCTGCTGCGCGGTGATGATGCGGGCAAGTCCGGAGAACCCGGCCTCGCGGCGGCGCAGCGGCACCGGCCCCGTCGCCGCGATGACCGGCGCCAGGCGCGGATCGCTTCTTTCCAGCGCCGCCAGCCCTTCCCTGATATCGGCTTCGCTCTCTATGGTACGCATCGCAATGCCGCCCGTTCCGAGGATCGCATATTAGGCCATGACAAAAGATCCGGCGCGACCCGTTTTCCGTTTCGCCCCCAGTCCCAATGGCGAGTTGCATCTCGGCCATGCCTTTTCGGCGCTGACCACGGCGCGCGCGGCGCGAGATTGCGGCGGGCGCTTCCTGCTGCGCATCGAGGACATCGATCTGGTGCGCTCCAGGCCCCGTTTCGAGCAGGCGATCTACGACGATCTGGCCTGGCTCGGCCTTGCCTGGGAAGAACCGGTGCGCCGCCAGAGCGAGCATTTCGCCGACTATCGGGCCGCCCTGGCGCGCCTCGAGGGGCGCGGCCTGGTCTATCCCTGTTTTGCCAGCCGCAGCCAAATCGCTGCCGCCTGCACTGCCGCCGGAGTCGCGGATTGCGCCTGCGACCCCGACGGCGCCCCGCTCTATCCCGGCCTGTGGCGCGGCGCATCCCGGGATGCGATCGAGGAGAAAATGGCCGAAGGCGCGCCCTATGCCTTGCGCCTTGACATGGCAAAGGCGCTTGCCGCTATGTCGGATCGAGGCGGCAAGATCTCTTTTGTCGAAAAAATCCACCAGCCGTGCGGCGAGATCGCCGCCGACCCGGCGCGCTGGGGCGATGTCGTGATTGCCCGCAAGGACGTGCCGGCAAGCTATCACCTCGCGGTCACGGCGGACGACGCGCTACAGGGCGTGACCCATGTCACCCGCGGCGCCGACCTGTTCGAGGCCACCCATGTCCACCGCCTGCTCCAGGAACTGCTGGAGCTTCCGGTTCCGGTTTACGCCCATCACCGGCTGATCCTCGATGAGGGCGGGCGCAAATTGTCGAAAAGCGCCCGCGACACCAGCCTGCGGTCCTTGCGCGAGGATGGTGTCAGCGCCGCCGAAATCCGGCGCCGGCTTGGGTTTTGAGAAATTTTTCGCCGCGGCCGGCATGAAATCCCGGCCGCGGCGAGACATTCACCGCCTTGGGGACATCGGCGGCGAATTGGACAGACGTGAAAATCAGACGTCGAGGAACACGGTTTCCTGTTCGCCCTGGATATGGATGTCGAAGTGATAGACCACTTCGCCGCCCTTCTCCTCGCGCCGCGCGATCAGGGTCTGGCGGCGCTTCTCCTGCTCGATCAGGTTGAGCACCGGATCCTTTGCATTGGCCTCTTCCTCGTCGGAGAAATACATCCGGGTCTGCAAGCCGATATTGATGCCGCGCGCCACGATCCAGAAGCTGACATGGGGCGCCATCGTCTTGCCGCCGCGGCCCGGCACCGGCCCCGGCTTGATGGTGTGGAATTCGTAGGTCCCGGTCTTGAAATCGGATCCGGCGCGGCCCCAGCCGCGAAAATCCGGGTCGAGCTTCTTGGCCTGGGTATCGGCGGGGTGGTTGTAGCGCCCCTCCGAATTGGCCTGCCAGACCTCCACCAGCACGTCGCGCAAGGGCGTTCCGGTGCCGTCATAGACCTTGCCCTCAATGCGGATCTTCTCACCCCGCGTCTTGGGTCCGACCAGCTGGTTGGTGAAATTGTTTTCGAAAATATCGAATCCGGCCTGCTTGGGAATAAGGCCGATATGGACATAGGGACCGGCGGTCTGGGACGCGGTTTCCTTCAGATAATCCAGCGACTGCGGCATGGTCAGTTGCCCTCCAGCTTGTTCTCGAACAGCGTCGAGCGGCGCCCGCGCAGCACAAAGTCGAACTTGTAGGCGCGGGTGTCGATCGGCACCGTGGCCCGCGCGTCATAGGCCGCGATCAGGCGGTCGATGGCGTCCTTGTCGGGGATGGTGGCAACGATGGGACAGGTCGCGATCAGCGGATCGCCCTCGAAATACATCTGGGTGATCAGCCGTTGCCCGAAGCTGGCGCCGAACAGCGAGAAATGGATATGGGCCGGGCGCCAGTCATTGGCGTAATTGCGCCAGGGATAGGGGCCGGGCTTGATGGTGCGGAAATGGTAAAAGCCGTTTTCGTCGGTCAGGGTGCGCCCGCAACCGCCGAAATTGGGGTCGATCGGCGCCGTATAGGTATCGTTCTTGTGGCGATAGCGCCCGCCGGCATTGGCCTGCCAGAATTCGAGCAGGGTGTTGGGCACGCCGCGCCCGCTCTCGTCGAGCACGCGGCCATGAACGATGATGCGCTGGCCGATGGGATCGCCGGTCTTGGCATAATTGCGGATCAGGTCGTTGTCGAGCGGGCCAAGTTCATTGTGATTGAAGATCGGGCCGGTCACTTCCGACAGCGAATTTTGCAGCGACAGCAGGGCCTTGGTCGGCGAGCGGGTGACGCTGGTCTTGTAGCCGGGGGTGTATCCAGGCGGGTGGATCGAGCGATCCCGGTGAAACAACTCGCCTTTCCACTCATTCGGCGCGTTCGAGAGCAGCGTCGGTGTGACGCCGCGCAGCGACGCTTCGCTTTGCCTGTCCATTGGCCCATCCTTCAATTTGTTGAACTATTGTTCTTTATTTAAACAATCTAATACACCACGTCGTTGAGGCAGGTCAATCCGCTAAGGTCGATTTCGCGCGCCCAACATGCCGTAGTCCCAGTCTTTCGCCATTTCGTCCCATGGCCCGTTTACCATCCGCCTTAGGCGAACATTAAAGGCTCGCGGGCATACTTGCCGCCAAGCGCCGCCCGATTGCAGCGGTCGGGCCTAGAGGCAGGCCGGCCAGATGGAAAGAAGTGCGGCGCGGCCTTTGGGACAAGGGTGCGGGCAGAAGATGACAGCAGATCGGATTGACCGCGGCGACACCACTTCGGGGGGCACGCTCGCCGGCGAACGCACGCTCCGGCTGGCGGCGGAAGACGCCTGCCGGGCCAAATCCGACCTCATCGCCACCGTCAGCCATGAACTGCGCACGCCAATGGGCGCCATCATCTCCATGGCCGACCTGCTGCTGACCACCGCGCTCGACCCCACCCAGCGCCGCTATGCCGAAACCTTGCAGCAATCGGCGCGCAGCCTCCTGGTGCTGCTCAACGACGTCCTCGACCACGAGAAACTCGATGGCGGGCATTTCCGCCTGGTCCCGCGCCCCATGGATCTGGGCGCTTTCCTCGACCGCGTCGAAATCGCGCTGGCCGCGCGCGCCAATGCGCAAGGCCTGGCCTCGCGGGTGATCCGCGACCCGGCCCTGCCGGCGCAAATCGAGGCCGACGGCGCAAGGCTGCGCCAGATCATCGACAATCTGCTCGACAACGCGGTCAAGTTCACCGCCAGCGGCACCATCACCCTCGATGTCGCCTTCCTGCCCGCCACGGCGGCGGACGGCCAGCTCGCGATCAAGGTCATCGACAACGGCGTCGGCATTGCCGAGGAAGACCGCGCCGATCTGTTCACTCCTTACGCCCGTTCCGGCACCGCGCTGCGCGCCGAAGGCCCCGGCACCGGATTGGGCCTGTCCATCGTCGCCAAACTGGTGACGCTGATGGGCGGCACGATCCGCTGCGACAGCGCGCCGGGCCGGGGCAGTACATTCGCCCTTGCCCTGCCCTGCCGCGTTGCCGCCGCCACGCCGCGCCAGGCCGCCGGAGAGGCCGCCGGAGAGGCCGCAGTAACAGAGGATGGCGCCATGCCGGCGGCCCTGGCCGGCACGCCCCCCCGCGCCCTCATCGTCGAGGACAACCACGTCAACCAGATGCTGATTTCGGCGCTGCTGGAAACCTTCGGCATGCCGTTCTCGGTTGCCGGCGGCGGCGAGGAAGCGCTGGCGCTGATGGCCGGCGAGCCCTTCGATATCGTGCTGATGGATATCCGCATGCCCGGCATGGACGGGCTGGAGGCAACGCGGCGCATCCGCGCCCTCGGCGGCGCCATTGGCCAAACGCCGGTCATCGCCCTGACCGCGCAGGCCGAGCCCGACGACCGCGCCCGTATCCTGGCCGCCGGCCTCGATGGCTGCGTTACCAAGCCGATCGAGCCGCGCCTGCTCTATGACACCATGCTCGCCGCCATCGCGGAGCGCGGCGGCGCCAATCTGGTCGCGGCGGGAGGTTGATCCCGCCTGCGATTACTGAGCCGCTCAGGCAGCGGCGCTGGCCCGCGCCGCCACCAGGGCGACAATATCGGCCATGATATTGGTGATCTGGAAATCCTTGGGCGTATAGACCGCCGCGACACCGGCCTTTTTCAGCAAGGCTTCGTCCTCGGCCGGAATGATGCCGCCGATCACCACCGGCACGTCGTCCAGCCCTTCGGCGCGCATACGGTCCATGACCTCGAGCACCAGCGGCTTGTGGCTGCCCGACAGGATCGACAGGCCGACGACATGCACGCCCTCTTCCAGCGCCGCGTTGACGATCTGCGCCGGGGTCAGGCGGATACCCTCATAAACCACTTCCATGCCGCAATCGCGCGCCCTGACCGCGATCTGTTCGGCGCCGTTGGAATGGCCGTCCAGCCCCGGCTTGCCGACCAGGAACTTGAGCCGCCGCCCCAGCTTGGCCGACAGCGCATCGACCGACTGGCGCACCGCGTCGAGATCCGCGGCGGAGATATTGCGCGCCGAAGCCGAGACCCCGGTCGGGGCACGGTACTCGCCGAAGGTTGCGCGCAGCACCTCGCCCCACTCGCCCGTCGTCACCCCGGCCTTGGCGCAGGCGATCGATGGCTCCATGACGTTGCGGCCCTCGCTCGCCGCCGATTTCAGATCGGCCAGCGCGGCGTCCACCGCCTTTCTGTCGCGCCCCGCGCGCCACGCCTTGATGCGCTCCACCGCGTCGCGCTCGACATGTTCGGGAATGGTCAGGATCGAGCCGTCGCCGGTCGACAACGGCGAAGGCTCGCTCTCGGTGAAGGCATTGACGCCGATCACCATCTGCTCGCCGCTTTCGATGCCGGCGAGGCGCGCCGCATTGGCTTCCACCAGCTGGCGCTTCATGTAACTGGTTTCGACGGCTGCCACCGCGCCGCCCATTTCGCCGATGCGCGCCAGTTCGTCGCGCGCGCGGCCCTTCAGGTCCTCGACCTTGGCGGCGATTTCCGCCGAGCCGTCGAACAGGTCGCCAAATTCCAGCAGGTCGGTTTCATAGGCCAGGATCTGCTGCATGCGCAGCGACCATTGCTGGTCCCAGGGGCGCGGCAGCCCCAGCGCCTCGTTCCAGGCCGGCAGCTGCACCGCGCGCGCCCGTGCGTTCTTCGACAATACAACAGCCAGCGTCTCGATCAGGATGCGATAGACATTGTTTTCCGGCTGCTGCTCGGTCAGGCCCAGCGAATTGACCTGCACGCCATAGCGGAAGCGGCGGTATTTCTCTTCCCTCACGCCATAGCGCGTCGCCGTGATCTCGTCCCACAAATCGACGAAGGCGCGCATCTTGCACATCTCGGTGACGAATTTCAGGCCCGCATTGACGAAGAAGGAAATGCGCCCGACGACCTGCGGGAAATCCGCCTCCGGCACCTCGCCCGACGCCTTCACCGCGTCGAGCACCGCGGTCGCGGCGGCCAGCGCGAAAGACAGCTCCTGGGCCGGCGTCGCCCCCGCTTCCTGCAAATGGTAGGAGCAGACATTGATCGGGTTCCAGCGCGGCAGGTTCTTGTAGGTATAGACGATGACGTCCTTGGTCAGCCGCAGGGACGGCTCGGGCGGGAACACATAGGTTCCGCGCGAAAGATACTCCTTGATAATGTCGTTCTGCGTCGTGCCGTTGAGCAGCTTGCGGTCGGCGCCCTGCTCATCGGCCGCCGCGATATAGAGCGACAGCAGCCACGCCGTGGTGGCATTGATGGTCATCGAGGTGTTCATCTTCTCCAGCGGAATGCCGTCGAACAGTGCCCTCATGTCGCCAAGATGGGAGATCGGCACGCCGACCTTGCCGACCTCGCCCTTGGCCAGCGCATGGTCAGGGTCGTAGCCGGTCTGGGTCGGCAGGTCGAAGGCCACCGACAGGCCGGTCTGGCCCTTGGCGAGGTTGGAACGGTAGAGCCGGTTCGATTCCGCCGGGGTCGAATGTCCCGCATAGGTACGGAAAATCCAGGGCTTGTCCCTGTGGCTCGCTGTTTCGGATTCACTCATGATGCACTGCCCCAATTCGCTTTTCCCGCATCTCGCCCATGCCGGCGCGATAGAGCAGCGTGTCTGCGTCCGAACGGCGCAGGCTGCTCTAACATTTTAAGACCGATCAACTTTTCCGCTTTCAGGTGATTCCACCTGAAAGCTAAGTTGATCTAGCCGGCGCATGCTCCCTATCACGTTCCATTTTGCGATGCAAAATGAAGGGACGCGATTGGCTTCCAGGGCATATGAGATCGCGGTTCTAGCCCCTGAACCGGGCAGTCGGCATGGGTTCTCGGTTGACCTCCAATTGGAAGATGTCGGGGCGCGAATAATGCCCTGCGATGTCGAGCGAGCGGCGCGCCCGGCGCGCATCCTCTATATCTATCTCGCCAAACAGGATGGATTTTTCCCTGCTCAGTGGTCCGGCGGCGGGACCGGCAAAGGGCTTGACGATCACGGCATCCCCGGGATTGATCCACTCCTGCTCATCGGGGAACATTTGCTCGCGGCCGGGGAAATCCGCCGGAATGTCATTTGCCTGTAGCGCGGTCGCCGTGCTCACCACCCAGCAACCGCCCTCCGCAGCGATATGGCGCATGCTCGCCAGCCAGCGTTCTCCCGTATCCCAGGTCGGGGCGAGCAGGATATCCATGTTCTGGGCATAAAGCGCGTAGCGCGCCAGCGGCATGTAGTTTTCCCAGCAGATCAGCATGCCGACGCGCCCGACCGGCGTATCGACCACCCTCAGCCCGCTGGCATCGCCCCGGCCCCAGACCATGCGCTCCGGATTGGTCGGCAGCAGTTTGCGGTGGCGGTTGAGGATGGCACCATCGGGCCCGATGAGGACCACGGTATTGAACAAGGTGGTGCCGGAAAACTCGGCATCGATTTCGTGCATTCCGCAACAAACGGTAATGCCGTGGCTGGCCGCCGCCTCGCGGACCGGCACCAGGTCGCCGCCCGATATATCGACGGCATTCTTGCGCAGGCGGGCATGGATTTCGCCCGAAAGGCCCATGTCGCCGCCCGGCCTCAACCGCCAAATCCAGGTCGGATATCCCGGCAGATAGGCTTCCGGGAACAGCACCAATTGCGCCCCCGCCTCGGCGGCTTCGCCGACGCCCTGAACGACACGATCCCGCGATTCCTGCAAATCCAGGAATTTTGGCGGCCGTTGAAAAACGGCGACCTTGCTTGCCATGATAACGCCCTCCCGTTTCACGGGGCAGCTTTGTTGTCTGGTCAATCTTCGCCGGCTGCCTGACCTCACCCTAGATCAAATCCAACTTCAACATAACCCGGTGCACGGCTACGGCGCGAACCCGCCGGGTCTGCATCTATCCTTCTTCATCGGCTATCCTTCTTCATCGGCAAGGTGCGCCGGCAGGTTGGCACGCAAGGCCAGAACAATCTGGCGCCGCGACGCATCGAGCCCGGTCAGCGACAGCGACAGCAGCGGCATGCGCAGCAAGGTATTGACGCGGACAACGAAGGCGGCAAGACGCCCCGGCGGATCTATAAAGGCGTGCGGATCGTCGGGAATGACGGCCAGATAGAGCTGGGAGCGGGCACGGAAAAGGTGAATCTGGCGAATGCGCTCCCAGGGGATCGTCGCCGGGCCGATGCGCCGGTCGCAGATACCCTCAGGCCCGATACTCAACACCGGACCGGACCATTTCAGCCGCTCGGCGACAATAAGCAGCCCAAATAGAAAGACCAGCGAGGTCGCGACCAGCAACAGGGCGAGCGCCGGGCCGGCCTCGCCCTTGGCGATCGCCGCCAGCGGCACCGCCGCCAGGCCCGCCAGCAGCAGAGCCGACACCATGGCCGCGAACCGGCCATAGCCGAAATGGCGCGTGCCCCTTTCGCCAGCCCCGGTATCTGCCGAAGATTCAGTCATTTGCCAGCCCCTATTTCTTGCTGCGATGCCATATAGCCTGTCCTGTCAGTTGGAGGTCAGATCGTGATTGGCCCCCTATTTGGGCCGAAAAGCCACACTTCCCATCTATTTTGCTGCATTGCAAAAAACCCTTGCGCCATCCGCTTGGCCAATCATACGATGCGCCCTCGATACGCGTGCCCCGCGGAATCGGCTCACAGGCCGGATGTTCCGAGGGCGAATTGGGGATGTGCCGGTCGGTCAAGATGACAAACGGCACCAAGATTGGCGATGGAGTTTCATCAATGAACACAGGCGAAGCCTTGGCGACCCCCGTCAAGTACGATGCACCTGTAAAGGATCTTTACGAGATTGGCGAGATTCCGCCGCTCGGTCATGTTCCCGCGAACATGTACGCCTGGTGCATCAGGCAGGACCGGCACGGCCCGCCGGAAGACGCGATGCAGCTCGAGGTGGTTCCCACCTGGCAGATCGACAGCCACGAGGTGCTGATCTACGTAATGGCCGCCGGCGTCAATTATAACGGCGTCTGGGCCGCCCTCGGCACTCCTGTTTCAACGCTCGACGGCCATGACAGCCCGCACCATATCGCCGGATCGGACGCCTCCGGCATCGTCTGGGCGGTCGGTTCCAAGGTCACGCGCTGGAAGGTCGGCGACGAGGTCATCGTCCACTGCAACCAGGACGATGGCGACGACGAGGAATGCAATGGCGGCGACCCGATGTTCTCGCCGTCCCAGCGCATCTGGGGCTATGAGACGCCCGACGGCTCCTTCGGCCAGTTCTGCCGTGTCCAGGCCCAGCAGCTCATGCCGCGCCCCCAGCACCTGACCTGGGAAGAATCGGCCTGCTACACCCTGACCCTCGCCACCGCCTACCGCATGCTGTTCGGCCACAGCCCGCACCGCCTGCGCCCCGGCGACAACGTGCTGGTCTGGGGTGCCTCGGGCGGCCTCGGCTCAATGGCGATCCAGCTTTGCGCCGCCGCCGGCGCCAATGCCATTGGCATCATCTCCGACGATGACAAGCGCGATTTCGTCATGCAGCTCGGCGCCCGCGGCGTGCTGAACCGCAAGGATTTCAATTGCTGGGGCCAGATGCCCCAGGTCAACAGCCCCGAATACAATGCCTGGGTCAAGGAAGCGCGCAAGTTCGGCAAGGCGATCTGGGAAATCACCGGCAAGGGCAACGACGTCGATCTGGTGTTCGAGCATCCCGGCGAGGCCACCTTTCCGGTGTCCTGCCTGGTGGTCAAGCGCGGCGGCATGGTCGTCTTCTGCGCCGGCACCTCGGGCTACAATCTGACCTTTGACGCGCGCTATGTATGGATGCGCCAGAAGCGCATCCAGGGGTCGCATTTCGCCCATCTCAAGCAGGCCAGCGAGGCCAACAAGTTCGTTATCGAACGGCGCCTCGACCCCTGCATGTCGGAGGTTTTCCCCTGGGCTCAGATCCCCAAGGCCCATACCAAGATGTGGAAAAACCAGCACCTTCCGGGAAACATGGCGGTTCTGGTCAATGCGCCGGTGGCCGGCCTGCGCACATTCGAAGACGCGCTGGAAGCCTCGGGCAGCTAGGCCGTCTGGCCGGTCCTGGCAGCTACCGAACCGATACGACCAAAACGGGCGGGGATTTCCCCCGCCCGTTTTTTAGTGCCCCATCAAAACATATTTGCCGTCAGGCGACGCGAACCTCGTTGAGGAACTCATCGACATTGGCGCGCAGCTGTTCGGCCTGACCGGCTAGCGCCCCGGCCAGCGATTTGACGGTTTCAGCCGTCTCGCCGGTCACGTCGGCAGCCGAATTGACCTCGCCCATATTGTCGACCCCGGAGCGCGAACCCTGGGCGGCGCGCGAAACATTCTCGTTGATATTGCCGATGACCGCGTTCTGCTCTTCGACCGCGCTCGCCACCAGGGCGGCGATGCGCGACATTTCCTCGATGGTTTCATCGACGGTATTGATGGCTCCGGCAGCATCTGTCGCCGTCGACTGGATTTCCTTGATCTGGTGGGAAATTTCCTCGGTTGCCTTGGCAGTCTGGGTTGCCAGCGCCTTGACCTCGCTCGCCACCACGGCAAAGCCGCGCCCGGCTTCGCCGGCCCGTGCCGCCTCGATGGTGGCGTTGAGCGCCAGGAGGTTGGTCTGCTCGGCAATATCCTGGATCAGGTTGACGACCTCGCCGATGCGCTGCGCCGCCTCCGAAAGGCCGTCCATGGTATCGCTGGTCTTGCGCGCCTCGTGAACCGCGCGGTCGGCGACCTGGGTCGAGCGCGCCGCTTCGGAGGCGATCTGGTTGATCGACACCGCCAGTTCCTGCGCCGCATTCGATACCATCTCGACTTCCGTGCACGCCGAACTGACCGCATTGCTCGCCACCGAAGCGCATTCGGTAACCTGCTGGGCATTGGCCGACAGGGCGCTGGAAACGTCTTCCATCTCTTTCACGGCGCCGCCGACACCACCCAGGGTCTGGCGCACGCCGGCCTCGAAATTGCGGATCGATGCTTCGATACGCTCCGAGCGCTGGAGTTGCGCGTCCCGCTGCCTGGCCTGATCGGCGGCGAGCCGGCTGCGTTCGATCGCATTGTCCTTGAACACATTGAGAGCGCGCGCCATTTCGCCGAGCTCGTTCTTGACCTCGGCGCCAGGCACAAAGACCGATGTGTCGCCCTCGGCCAGGCCGCGCATGGCCAAAGTCAGCCGGTTGACCGGCAAGGTGATCGAGCGCCCGATCAGATAGCACAGGATCAGGACGACAAAGGCGGTGGCGCCCATGCCGATATACATATGCCGTTCGATCGTCGCCCGCGCCTCGAGCAGGTCCTCGGACCGCTGATTGCGGTTGCGCTCGGCCACCGAGGTGATGGCATCGATCAGATATGGCAGCTTGGTGAAAACGGACTGAAGATCCTTGAGGTTCTTGGCGACGGCCTGATGCTCGCCGACATAAGCGTCGAACTTGGCCACATAGGCGCCGAATGCCTCCTCTACGGCGGCACGCTCCGTGGCGCTGATCGCCGCAGCGGCGATGAGCCTGGCGGCTTCCTCGCGCTGGTCCTTATAGGCATCGAGCGAACTTTGCTCGCCAAAGCGCAGATAGTCTTTTTCATGCAGGCGCATCTGGCCGAAATGAACGAGGAATTCGTCCATATCCGGATCGCCAAATTGCGGCTTGGCCGCCTTGGCAGCGGCGTGAACCGCCTGCGCCGCAACATGGATTTCGCCCGCCAGCCCCTCATTGAGGCCCAGCCCGAGGCGTGCCTGACCGGCCACCACATCCTTGAATATCTGGTCGTTTTCCTTGATCCGGTCCAAGCCTTCCTTGGCCTGCCCGGACAGCTCGCCGACAGCATCGGAGCTGGCGATCAACTCCAGCGACAATTTGGCGACCTGGGAGAAGCTGTCACGGTCATAGGTGAAATCGACATCCCGCTGCAGCAGGAAGTCTTTCTCGTAGCGGCTCATCTGCAGCGTGTTGATGGTGACATCGCGGGCAAAGCCCAGCACTTCGCCGAATTGCTGGGCTTCCTTGAAGGCGGCATCGACGCGCACGCGTCCGTAGAAGAAATTGGCGGCGATCGACGACAGCCCGATGATGGCGATCACGGCCAGCAGCGCCACGCGCGCCCGGATCGACAGCCGGCCGATGCCGGATACGATACGCGATCCGCCGCCGCGCGCTTTCTTGGCGTGCGAATTTTCGCCTGACTGCGATTTCTGACGGTTGCTGCCCCTAAACGTCACTTTTGCCAGCAAGCCCCCAAGCTTGCCGGTTCCGCCCAGAATTGCCATATCCCTCAATCCGTTTTTCTTATTTGAAAAATGACTTAAATAAATTCCCGTCCCACGCCATTAGTGGCCGGGATCAGTAAAGTTTTGATTAAAGCGAAGGCAGGGCGCTGCAGGCGATCGGTCCGGGTTCCTCGCCGGCGCAACGAACGCTAGCGCGGCCGCCTGCCGGCAGCGGTAGCGGACCGGCATTGCGGTCCGTGCGGAGACAGCCGCCGCAGCCGGAAAAGCGCGGCGTTCAATTCGCCGCCGAGAATGAACACGGCGGCGACAAGATAGAGAAACACCAGCGCCGCCATGACCCCGGCAAGGCCGGCATAGGTCGACACATATCCTGCGAAGCTTTCCAGATAGCGCGCGAACAGCTCGGCGCCGAGCAGCCAGAATGCCAGGGTGAAGACGATCCCCGGCCAGATATCGCCAACGCCGCGCTGTCCGTCCGGCAGCCACAAATGGGCGATGGTCAGTCCGGTGGCCATGATGGCAACGGCAAGCAGCCAGCGCCATCCTTCCGCCACGTGCATCGCCGGCACCAGCCATGGCGCGAAATTCTCTCCCGCCATGCGCACCACCGGAGCCAGAACCAGCAGCAGGGCCAGCGCCAGCAGCACCAGCGCGCCGATAACGATGAAGGCAAGGCTTTGCGCCCGCAGCCGCCACATCGGCCGGCTTTCGCGCCGCCGATAGGCGCGGTTGAGCGCCACCCGCATCGCCTCCACGCCATTGCTGGCCAGAAACAGCAGCACCAATAGGCCGAAGGTGGCGACGCCGCCGCGCGGCTGCGTCAGCACGATATGGACCTGGTTGGCGATGGGCGCCGCGACCTCCGCCGGCCAAACCTGGAAAAGGATATCCGCGGCCTCGTCGGCAAGCTGCTGCGAGCCGAACAGTCCGGCCAGCGCGGTGACCACGATGAGAAACGGAAACAGCGCCATCAGGATCGACAGCGCGACATGGCTGGCGATCGCCCAGCCGTCATCGGCATTGAAATGCCCGGCGGCATCCGCGCCGACCCAGCGCGCCGCGCGCCACAGCCTCGATATCCGCCTCCGCGTCATCTTGCTGGACTACCACAAAAACCGGTTTTTGACCGCTTGCGATCAAAAGCGTTTTCCGCCACTGTGCGCCGCACAATCGACGAAGATGACCCGAAAAGGGTTGGACCAGGAGGCAAATATGAGCCTGGCTGAGAACAATACGGCCACCCCGGAAACCCTGATATCCGCCGCCCATGACGCGGTCGGCGTGCTCGACCAGTTGCTCGGCGAAGCGCGCATGGCGGTTGACAGGATGGTGCGCGTCGACGGGCGTATCGATGCCGTCAGGCTTGAGCGCCAGCAGCATGCCGCCCATGGCCTGGCCTGGCTTGCAACTTATGTCGAAGCCCTGCGCCAGATGGCGTCCTATGGCGAACGCCAGCAGTCGGCGGGTCGCTTCGGCGAGATCGAGCAGCTCATTTTCCAGATCGCCTTTGGCGAATATCTCAGCCAGGTCGCCGGCGGCATCCCCATGAATCAGGGCGAGTTCATCCGCCTGTCCGACCTCGGCCTGCCGCGCTCGCGCGCCGCGACGCTGATCGCCCAGCCCTCGGTTGCGACACTGATCGACGGCAATTCCCCGGCTGCCCGCGCCCGCCTCATGGAACTGCTGACCCCGCTGGAAGGCGCGTCCTCATATGGCGATATCGGCCTCGACGAAACCCTGGAGGCCTTCCGCGAGGAAATGCGCCGCTTCGCCGGCGACAATGTCGTACCCCATGCCCATGAATGGCACCTGGCCAACGAATATATCCCCCTCGAAGTCATCGGCCAGATGGCGGAACTTGGCGTCTTCGGCCTCACCATTCCGGAAGAATATGGCGGGCTCGGACTTGGCAAGGAGAGCATGTGCGTCGTGTCCGAGGAGCTGTCGCGCGCCTATATCGGCGTTGGCTCGCTGGGCACCCGTTCCGAGATTGCCGCCGAGCTGATTCTGGCCGGCGGCACCCGGGAACAGAAGGAAAAGTGGCTCCCGCTCATCGCCTCCGGCGAGATCCTGCCCACCGCGGTCTTCACCGAGCCCAATACCGGCTCGGACCTTGCCAGCCTCAAGACCCGCGCCGTGCGTGAGGGCGATGTCTACAAGATCACCGGCAACAAGACCTGGATCACCCATCCGGTTCGCGCCGATGTCATGACCCTGCTGGCCCGCACCAACCCTGACGACAAGGGCTATCGCGGCCTGTCCATGTTCCTGGCCGAAAAGCCGCGCGGCAGCGACGAAGATCCCTTCCCGGCGCCGGGCATGACCGGCGGCGAGATCGAGGTCATCGGCTATCGCGGCATGAAGGAATACGAGATCGGTTTCGACGGTTTCGAGGTCAAGGCCGAGAACCTGCTCGGGCTCGAGGAGGGCCAGGGCTTCAAGCAGCTCATGCAGACGTTTGAATCGGCCAGAATCCAGACCGCCGCCCGCGCCGTCGGCGTTGCCCAGTCGGCCATGGACCTGGCGTTGCGCTACGCCACCGAGCGGGTGCAGTTCGGCAAGCAGATCGTCGCCTTCCCGCGCGTCGCCGACAAAATCGCCCTCATGGCGACCGAGGTCATGATCGCGCGCCAGATCACTTACTTTGCCGCCCGCGAGAAGGACGAGGGCCGGCGCTGCGACCTGGAGGCCGGCATGGCCAAGCTGCTGGCGGCGCGCATCGCCTGGGCCGCCGCCGACAATGCGGTGCAGATCCATGGCGGCAACGGTTTTGCCGAGGAATACCCGGTCAGCCGCGTGCTGTGCGACGCCCGCATTCTCAATATTTTCGAGGGCGCGGCCGAAATCCAGGCCCAGGTCATCGCCCGCCGCATCCTCGAAGGCGCCAACTAGACCGCCAGGTCCGCCGCTCAGGCAGGCAGGAACTTCAACGCCACGCCATTGATGCAGTGGCGCTTGCCGGTGGGCGGCGGCCCGTCATCGAAGACATGGCCGAGATGCCCGCCGCAGCGCGCGCAATGGACCTCGATGCGTTTCATGAACAAGGAGTGATCGGGCCGGGTGCCCACCGCGCCCGAACTTAGGGCGCGCGTAAAGCTCGGCCAGCCGGTGCCGCTGTCATATTTGTCGCCCGAGGCATAGAGCGGCAATTCGCAACCGGCGCAGGCAAATATCCCGTCGCGCTTTTCATGCAGCAAGGGGCTCGATCCGGGCCGCTCGGTCGCCTCCTGGCGCAGCACGGCATAGGCTTGCGGGCTGAGAATCTTGCGCCACTCGGCATCGCTGCGGGTGATCTCGAAAGTCCCGCCCAGCGCCCCACCTCCGGCCAGCGCCAAGGCGCCGCCGGCGCAGGAGGCCAGGAGCATGTCTCGTCGTGTCATCATCATCGTCATCCCCGTTCTGGCCCGTTCTGGCCCGTTCTGGCCCGATCTGGTCCGATCTGGCCCGATCTGGCCCGATCCCGCCCGATGCGGCTTGATCTGGTGGCCTTTCGCCGCGCCAGGCGCTCGGCGCGGCGCAGCTGGCGGCTGCTCCGTGACAGTATGGCGTAAAATGCAGGCGGATCGATTTCACACCTATTCACATTTTTGGCAGGCGAAGGCGTCTGATAGCCGCAATGGCACCGCGGGACTGCCGATGGCTGCGCCGCCCTTGGCCATTGCCCATTCGCCCAAGGTGAACTAGGAAAAGGCTTGGGGGGCGCCTTTTCGGGGGGAAAGCGCAAATGTGGGATTTCGATACCGGCCTCTCGCTCGCCGCCCTGCGGCGAACGATGCCATTCATTTTGTTGCGCATGGCCGTCTATTTCGGCATCACCGTGGCATATGTCGCCGCCACCGGCCTTGGCGCCGGCATCGGCTGGACCTTTGGCGTTTTCGGCAGCGACGACTTCCAGGCCACGACGACATTCTGGGGCGGCGCCTTCGGCATCGGCGGCGTATCGCTCGCGCTCTACTGGCTGCGCGAATATATCCTCTACATGGTCAAGGCGGCCCATATCGCGGTCCTGGTCGGTGTGCTCGACGGCACCGAACCGCCGGCCGGACGAGGCCAGCTGGAACATGGCGCCGCCATCGTCAAGGACCGCTTTGCCGAGGCCAATGTGCTCTTCGTCCTCGACCGCGCCATCAAGGCGGTGGTGCGCATGGTGTCCGGACTGATCGGGTTTGTCTCCGATTTCCTGCCCATACCCGGCATCCAGGCGCTGGCCCGCTTTGCCGACGCGGTGCTGCGCGTCGCCGTCACCTATGTCGACGAGATCATCCTCGCCTACAATATCCGCGTGCGCTCGGACAATCCCTGGGACACCTCCAAGGACGCCCTCATCCTCTATGCCCAGAACAGCGGCCTCATCCTCAAGAACGCGGTCTGGCTGGCGGTCTTCATGTATCTCGCCGCCTTCATCATCTTTCTGGTGATGATCGCGCCGGCCGCCGCCCTGCTCTATGTGCTGCCCGGCGACTGGTCGTCCTTCGGCTTCGTCCTGGCGCTGGTTTTCGCCTGGTCGCTCAAGCAGGCGATCCTCGAACCCTTCGCCATCACCTGCCTGATGCAGGTTTACTTCAAGGCCATCGAAGGCCAGCAGCCCGATCCGGTATGGGACGAACGCCTGTCCGCGGCGTCCGGAAGGTTTCGTGAAATGAAGGAACGCGCTATCGACTGGGCACGCGGGCGCTCCAGCGCCTATAGTCTGTCTCGCAACAACAGCTAGGTCCGCCGGCGCGCGCAATCCGCCGGCGCGTTCAAGGAGCCGGTTCGATGAAAAACGGAACCTGGGTGGTTGTCGCCGACGGCAGAAAGGTCCTCTACCTGCACAATCACGGCGACAACGATTTTATCGACCTGCGCGTGCTCGACCACCGGGAACAGGTAAATCCGCCAACCCGCGACCAGGGCACCGACCAGCCGGGGCGCGCCTATGACGGCACCGGGCCGGGACGCAGCGCCATGGAGGCGGCCGACTGGCACCAGATCGCCGAGGACCGCTTTGCCCGCCAGGTCGCCGCCGATATCGAGGCCGCCCGCGCCGCCGGGCGCTTCCGCCATCTGGTTCTGGTGGCTCCGCCAAAGGCCCTGGCCGAAATCCGCGCCCACCTGCGCAAGGAAACCATCCGCGACCATGTCGTCGCCGAGATCAACAAGGACCTCACCAATCACCCGCTGGACAAGCTTGAAAAGCTTCTGGCCAGGCTCTAGGTGCGCCTGCCCGTGACGGCGCGATCCATCCTCATCACCGGCGCGTCCTCGGGCATCGGCGCCCATTGCGCCCATGGGCTGGCGGCGCGCGGCTGGCGGGTCCTGGCCACCGCACGCACGCACGCCGACCTCGAGACGCTGAAAGGCGCCGGCATCGAGGCCCTCTATCTCGACTACGCCGAGCCGGCTTCGATTGCCGCTCTCGCCGGCAAGGTATTGCAAGACACCGGCGGCGCCCTCTACGCCCTGTTCAACAATGGCGCCTATGCCCAGCCCGGCGCCGTGGAGGATCTTTCCAGCGCCGCCCTGCACGCCCAGTTCGAGGCCAATTTCTTCGGCTGGCACGACCTCACCTGCCGCCTGATACCGGCCATGCGGGTGCGAGGCGAGGGCCGCATCGTCTTCTGCTCGTCAGTGCTCGGCCTCGTCGCCCTGCCCTATCGCGGCGCCTATAACGCCAGCAAATTCGCCGTCGAAGGCCTGGCAGATACGATGCGGCTGGAACTGGCGGGCAGCGGCATTCACGTTTCCACCATCCAGCCCGGCCCCATCCGCTCGCGCTTCAACGAACATGCCCTTGCCGCCTTCGAGGCCAATATCGACTGGCGGAATTCGGTCCATCGCGATGCCTACGAGATACGGCTGGAGCAATTGCGCGGCGGGCGCGTGTCGCGCCTCAGGCTGGGGCCCGAAGCGGTGTTCGCAAAGCTGCTCCATGCTCTGGAAAGCCCGCGCCCGCGGCCCCATTACCATGTCACCGGCGCCACGACCTTCGCCGCGCTGTGCCGCCGCCTGCTGCCGCGGCGCGCCCTCGACGCCCTGGCGCGGCGCATCTTCTGATCATCCGGCGCCGGCGTGTCCCTTTTGCAGCGCCTGTTCGAGATCGCCGATCAGGTCGCCGGCGTGCTCAACCCCCGCCGACAGGCGCAGCAGGTCGCCCGGCACCGGCGAATCCGGCCCCTCGACGCTGGCCCGGTGCTCGATCAGGCTTTCCACCCCGCCCAGCGAGGTCGCCCGCGTCCACACCCGGACCTGCGCCGCGCTGGCGATGGCTTGCCTCTCGCCGCCCGCGACGCGGATCGACAGCATGGCGGGAAATCCGCCGCACATCTGTCGTTTCGCCAGGTCGTGCTGGGGATGGCTGGCGAGGCCGGGATAGAGCACTTCCTTGACCAGGGGATGGCCGTCAAAATGCTCGGCGATGGCCCGCGCATTGGCGCAGGCCGCATCCATCCGCAAGGCAAGGGTGCGCAGGCCGCGCACCAGCAGCGCCGCTTCAAAGCCGCCCAGCACCGCCCCCAGGGCGGTGCGCTGGGCGGTGGTCTTCTCCCAAAATTGGTCTTTGCGCGCGGTCGTCAGCACGCCGGCGAGGACATCGGAATGGCCGTTGAGATATTTGCTCGCCGAATGCATGACGATATCGGCGCCAAGATCGAGCGGGCGCGTCAGCAGCGGCGTCGCCACCGTCGAATCGACCGCCAGCAAGGCCCCGGCGCCGTGAGCGATTCGCGCCGCCTGTTCGATATCGACCAGGCTCCACAGCGGATTGGCCGGCGTTTCCGCCCATACCAGGCGGGTCTTTCCGGGGCGCAGCGCGGCGGCGATATTGGCCGTTTCGCTCATATCGACGAAATCGACGCTCATGCCGCGTCGCGGCAGTTCGCTGGCCATCCAGGAGCGCAGCGACCAGTACATGACCCTGGGGGCGATGACATGGTCGCCCGCCTCCAGCGACAGCAGCAGCGCCGCCGCCGCCGCCATGCCCGAACCGAAGCAGAGCGTTTCGCCGCCGCCCTCGAGGGCGCACAGCACTGCCTCGGCATGGCGCGCGCTGGCATTGTCGCAGCGCCCATAATGAAAACCGGAGCGGAACTGATTGTCGGCATCGCGCACGAATGTGGTGGCGACGTGGATCGGCGGCACCACGGCCCGCGTCGTCTCGTCGATCCAGCCCAGCGCGCGCGCGGCGATTGTTCTTGGATGCGCCGCGCCTGCCGCATCCGGTTTTTCGCCCCTGCCGTTCCTGTCCTGCCTGCCGTCCACGATCGCCCCCTTGCTTTTCGCCTTGTCCCGCCGCCCGCGCCAAGGGCACCATAGCCAGAGCGCCGCGCCAAATGCTAGGAGCAGTCATGTCCTCCAACCTGGCCCAGTATATTCTGCCCCTTGCCATCCTCGCCGTCGCCATAGCCCTGCTGTTCGGGCTGTGGAACATGCTGCGGGCGGGCAGCGCCAGCCGCTCGCAAAATCTCATGCGCTGGCGTGTCGTGCTGCAATTCCTGGCCGTGCTGGCGGTTATGGCGGCGCTCTTCTTTTCCGCCCGCTGAAGGCATCCCGCCGCCTTGCGAATCGCCACTTGCACATTGACAGACGGCGTCAAAATGCGCGTTTCTTGCCGACCGCAGCTTCAGCCAAGCGAGGACGCGCGAAAAATGGTTCGCCTCAACAAGATCTATACGCGCACCGGCGACACCGGCAGCACCAGCCTGGTTTCGGGCCAGCGGGTGCCGAAATACGATCTGCGCATCGCCGCCTATGGCACCGTAGACGAAACCAATGCCTGCATTGGCCTCGCCCGCCACCATGCCGCCGCCGAGGGCCAAACCGGCCTCGACGCCATGCTGGCGCGGATCCAGAACGATCTGTTCGATCTGGGCGCCGATCTGGCGACGCCGCGCGAAAACACCGAGACGCCGGGCGAGGCGCTGCGCATCACCCAGGGCCAGGTGGACCGCCTCGAAAGCGAAATCGACGCCCTCAACGGCGCCCTCGCGCCGCTCAAAAGCTTCGTTCTGCCCGGCGGCACCGCCACCGCGTCGATGCTGCACCTGGCGCGCACCATATGCCGGCGCGCCGAGCGCCTGATTGCCGAATTCGCCGCCAGCCACGACGAGGCCGCCTTGGCGCTCAAATATGTCAACCGGCTGTCGGATTTTCTGTTCGTCGCCAGCCGCCACGCCAATGATGGCGGCAGCGGCGATATCTTGTGGGTTCCGGGCAAAAACCGCTAGGCCGCGATCCGGCCTGGCGCCGGCAGGAAAACAGCCCGGGGGGGGCTTGAGAATGTTCGTGCCGCTACATGACGACAATCCGCTCAAAAAAATTCAGGCGCAATTCGTCACCATTGCCCTGATTGTGGCCAATGTCGTCATTTTCGCAGGCGTCCAGTCCGGTATTTTCGCCAATGGCGAGGAAACCGCGCTCAGTTTCGGGGTCATACCCGCGGTGCTGTTCGATTTTGAGGAACTGGCGCCCGAATTCGCCGTCATTCCCGAGGGGCTGACCCTCCTGACCTATAATTTTGTCCATGGCAGCTGGCTGCACCTGATCGGCAACATGCTGTTTCTCTGGGTCTTTGGCGACAATGTCGAGGACGCCACGGGCCATTTCCGCTTCCTGCTGTTCTATCTCGGCTGCGGCATCTTTGCCGGGCTTGCCCACTCCGCCACCCTGCCGGCCTCCGATCTGCCGCTGGTCGGCGCCAGCGGCGCCGTCGCCGGCGTCATCGGCGCCTATCTGATGTTGCACCCCAAGGTGCGCCTCTGGGTGCTCATCATGTGGCGCATTCCTATTCGCGTTCCCGCACTGTGGGCGCTCGGATTCTGGGCCGCGATGCAGCTCTTCAACGCCCTTGGCAGCGCCGGCGACAACGTCGCCTGGTGGGCCCATGTCGGCGGCCTGGCCGCCGGCGCCGGCCTGATCGTCTTCCTGCGCCGGCCCGGCGTTCCGCTTTTTGACCGCCCGCTGGCGGCCGACCGTACTGAATAATCGTTCAATCAGATTGTGCATTGCGGTAGGCTGGCTGGAGGAAGGACGGCATTTCGCGGATTTCGTGACGTTGACACCCTTTCCAGGGAGGATTACGTTCGCGCGCCGAGTTCGGCAAAGCGGGCTCGTTGGGCTTGTTATTTGGCTAGTTAATTGTCAGTCGGCTCGACCCGATTCGATCCGCCATCCGTCGCGATATCGTCCTGATTATCTGCCGGGGATGCCAGCTTCAAGCGGAGGTTGTCCTTATGAAGATCCTCGTTCCTGTAAAAAGGGTCGTCGATTACAATGTGAAGATCCGTGTCAAGGCTGACGGCTCTGGCGTGGAACTGGCCAATGTCAAGATGTCCATGAACCCCTTTGACGAGATCGCGGTTGAAGAAGCGATCCGCCTCAAGGAAGCGGGCAAGGCAAGCGAAATCATCGCCGTATCGATCGGCCCGGCCCAGGCGCAGGAAACCATCCGCACCGCGCTGGCGATGGGCGCCGACCGCGGCATTCACGTCAAGGTCGACCAGACCGTCGAGCCTCTGGCGGTCGCCAAGATCCTCATGGCCGTCGCCGAGGCCGAACAGCCGGGCCTGATCATTCTCGGCAAGCAGGCCATCGACGACGACGCCAACCAGACCGGCCAGATGCTGGCCGCCCTGCTCGGCTGGCCCCAGGGCACCTTCGCCTCCAAGCTGGAACTCGCCGACGGCAAGGCCAAGGTGACCCGGGAGATCGACGGCGGCCTGCAGACCGTCGTCCTCGACATGCCGGCGATCGTGACCACCGATCTGCGCCTCAACGAACCGCGCTACGCTTCTCTGCCCAATATCATGAAGGCCAAGAAGAAGCCGCTGGATGCCAAGACGGTCGAAGATTTCGGCGTCGACGTATCGCCGCGTCTGACCGTCCTCAAGACGGTCGAACCGGCGCAGCGCCAGGCCGGCGTCATCGTCGAATCCGTTGCCGAACTTGTCAGCAAACTGAAGAATGAAGCCGGAGTCATCTGAATGACCGTATTGCTCGTCGCCGAACACGACAATTCCAGCCTCAAGGACGCCACCGCCAAGGCCCTGACCGCCGCTGCCGCCATCGGCGGCGGAGTGCACATTCTGGTTGCCGGGCATAATTGCAAGGGCGTTGCCGAGGCAGCCGCCAAGCTGGCCGGTGTCGAGAAGGTGCTCCTTGCCGACGCCGAGGCCTATGCCCACCAGATGGCGGAGCCGCTCAGCGCCCTGATCGCGCCGCTGATGGCCGGTTACGATGCCCTGCTGTGCGCCGCGACGACCACGGGCAAGAACTTCATGCCCCGCGTCGCCGCCATGCTCGACGTCATGCAGATCTCAGACATCCTGGCCGTTGAGGCGCCGGATACTTTCGTGCGCCCGATCTATGCCGGCAACGCGCTGCAAACGGTCAAAAGCGCCGACGCCAAGAAGGTCATCACCGTGCGCACCACGGCCTTTGCCGCCGCCGCCGAGGGCGGTTCGGCCGCCATCGAGGCGCTGGCCAGCGCCGCCGATCCCGCGATTTCGCAGTTCGCCGGCGAGGAATTGTCCAAATCCGACCGCCCCGAACTGACTTCGGCCAAGATCATTGTCTCCGGCGGGCGCGGCGTCGCCTCGGGCGAGAACTTCAAGAAATATATCGAGCCGGTCGCCGACCGGCTGCGCGCCGCCGTCGGCGCCAGCCGCGCCGCCGTCGATGCCGGCTACATGCCCAATGACTACCAGGTCGGCCAGACCGGCAAGGTGGTCGCGCCGGAACTTTACATCGCCGCCGGCATTTCCGGCGCCATCCAGCACCTGGCGGGCATGAAGGACTCCAAGGTCATCGTCGCCATCAACAAGGACGAGGAGGCACCGATTTTCCAGGTCGCCGACTACGGCCTTGTCGCCGATCTTTTCGAGGCTCTGCCCGAGTTGGACGCGGAACTGGCCAAGGCCGGTTACTGATAGCAATAGCCACCAGAAACATTTATGCTGCATTGCAACACAGCATGAATATGGGCGCGGCACACATGGCCCGGACCCCATCCAGACCGGAGACAACAAGAATATGGCGCTAGAAATAAAGAAGGTGGGTGTCATCGGTGCCGGGCAAATGGGCAGCGGCATTGCCCATGTCTGCGCGCTGGCCGGCTTCCCGGTAGCATTGGCCGACATCGCCGAGGACCGCATCAAGTCCGGCATGGCAGTCATCGACGGCAATATGGGACGCCAGGTCGGCTCGGGGAAGATCACCAACGACGAGCGCAAGAAGGCGCTGTCCATCATTACCCCGGCAACCTCGCTGGACAAGCTGGGCGACTGCGATCTGGTCATCGAATCGGCGGTCGAGGACGAGAAGGTCAAGCGCGCCATCTTTACCGAGCTGTGCCCGCATCTGCGCGCCGACGCCCTGGTCGCCAGCAACACCTCGTCGATCTCCATCACCCGACTGGCCTCGATCAGCGACCGGCCTGAAAAGTTCATCGGCATCCACTTCATGAATCCGGTCCCGGTCATGGAACTGGTGGAGCTGATTCGCGGCATCGCCACCGATGACGAGACTTTCGACACCGCCCGCACCTTCGTGGCCAAGCTGGGCAAGATCGTCGCCGTTTCGGAAGATTTCCCCGCCTTCATGGTCAACCGCATCCTGCTGCCGATGATCAACGAGGCGGTCTACACGCTCTATGAGGGCGTCGGCACGGTGGAAGCCATCGACACCGCCATGCGGCTCGGCGCCCACCATCCGATGGGGCCGCTGCAACTGGCCGATTTCATCGGGCTGGACACCTGCCTGTCGATCATGCAGGTGCTCTATGAGGGCCTCGCCGACTCCAAGTACCGGCCCTGCCCGCTGCTGGTGAAATATGTCGAGGCCGGCTGGCTGGGGCGCAAGACCCAGCGCGGCTTTTACGATTATCGCGGCGAAGATCCGGTGCCGACGCGCTGACCGACCAAGGCGGCGCGCATTTCGAAGTCTCAAAGGGCGCCGCGGCGCCCTTTATGCTGTTTGCGAAATGGCGTTTGCCAGGCGCCGCTACTGCGCCGTGCCGGCCAGCGCCGCCCGCACCAGCTCCAGCGCCTCGCCTGCCGCCCAGTCGGCCGGGCCGGCCAAGCGGCCCAGTTCACAGCCCTTCTTGTCGACCAGCAGTGTCGTCGGCATGCCCAGGGCGCGCAGGTCGCGGAAGATCCGCCCGTCCGGGTCGTGATAGAAGCCGAGTTTTTCCAATCCTGTTTCCTGGTAGAAATCCCGGCCGGGCTGCGGCCCCGAGCGGTCGAGATTGATCGCCACCACCTCGAAATCATCGCCGCCCACCTCGCCCTGCAAGCGGTCCAGTTCCGGCATTTCACGCTTGCACGGCACGCACCAGGTAGCCCACAGGTTGAGCACCACCACCTTGCCGCGCCAATCCGCCAGTGTCCGCCTCTCGCCCGTGCCATCGACAAAGGAAATCGCGGGCACCGGGCCGGGATGATCCGCCACCGCAAAGGCGGCCAGGGCCCCGGTGGCCAGCGGGCGCAGCGCGGCCGCCTGTGCCGCCGCGCCGCCGCAGGCCGCCACCCCTTGGCCATTGCGCTGGGGCCACAAGGTCACGTATATCCCTGCAAAGACCAAAAGGGCGATCACCACCGCGCCTGCCAACAGGAGCGGGAGCCGGCTGGAACGGGCCGGTTTGTCTTCAGGCATTGGATACCTCGGCTGAAATCATGACCAACGAAAAGAAAAGCAACACCATGTGGGGCGGCCGCTTCGCCGCCGGCCCCTCCGCGATCATGGAAGAGATCAATGCCTCCATCGGATTCGACTGGCGCCTCTATGCCCAGGACATTGCCGGCTCGAAGGCGCATGCCGAAATGCTCGCGGCCCAGGGCATCATCGCCGCGCAAGATGCCGAAAAGATCACGCGCGGTCTAGACACAATCCTGTCAGAAATCGCCAGCGGGACGTTCGAGTTTTCGCCGGCGCTGGAAGACATTCACATGAATATCGAGGCCCGGCTCAAGGAACTGGTCGGTGCCCCGGCGGGCCGGCTGCATACCGCCAGGTCGCGCAACGACCAGGTTGCCACCGACCTCAAGCTCTATGTCCGCGACGCCATCGACGCCATCGACGATGCCTTGCGCGGGTTCCAGGCTGCATTGGCCGAACGCGCGCTCGAGCACGCCGCGTCCGTCATGCCCGGCTTCACCCACCTCCAGTCGGCCCAGCCGGTCACCTTTGGCCATCACCTGCTGGCCTATGTCGAAATGGCGGCGCGCGACCGCTCGCGCTTTGCCGACGCCCGCAAGCGGCTCAACGAATGCCCGCTCGGCTCCGCCGCGCTGGCCGGCACCTCCTTTCCCATCGACCGCGCGGCAACCGCGCGAGCGCTGGGCTTCGACCGCCCGACCGCCAATTCGCTCGATGCCGTCGCCGACCGCGATTTCGCGCTCGAGGTGCTGGCGGCGTCCGCCATTGCCGCCACCCATCTGTCGCGGCTGGCGGAGGAAATCGTGCTGTGGTCGACGCCGCAATTCGGCTTCGCCAGATTGTCCGATGCCTTCACCACCGGCTCCTCGATCATGCCGCAGAAGCGCAACCCCGACGCCGCCGAGCTGATCCGCGCCAAGGCCGGACGTATTGCCGGCGCCTTCACCGGCCTCATCATGGTGATGAAGGGGCTGCCGCTGGCCTATTCGAAGGACATGCAGGAAGACAAGGAACCGGTCTTCGGCGCCCTCGACACGCTTGTCCTCGGCCTTGCCGCCATGACCGGCATGGTGCGTGACCTCGCACCCGACACCCGGGCCATGCGCAAGGCCGCCGGCGAGGGCTATTCGACCGCCACCGACCTTGCCGACTGGCTGGTGCGGGTGCTGGCGATGCCGTTCCGCGATGCCCACCATGTCACCGGCCAGTTGGTGGCGCGGGCCGAAGCCGGGAAGGTCGCCCTGCACCGGCTGACCCTGGCCGAAATGCGCGAGGTCGAGCCGCGCATCAATGAAGAGGTCTTTTCCGTCCTCAGCGTCGACAAGTCGGTGAAGAGCCGCACCAGCCTTGGCGGCACCGCGCCGGCCAATGTGCGCCGGGCGGCGCGCGGCTGGCTCAAGAAGCTGGCCCGCCAGGCGCGGTAGAACCTGCGATTGGGGGGTGCATTCGCCGCCGCGAAGGATAAGATACGCCCCGTTGCATGGAGAGGAGAGAAGAGTGGCCCGGGCAGCAAGAACACATGGGATCGTCTGGAGCGCAGCGGCCCTGCTGGCACTGAGTCTGGCCCTTGCCGGCTGCGGCCGCAAGGGCGCGCTCGAGCCGCCGCCGAACGCCTCGGTGGAAGGCCAGCCCAAGGGCCTTGCCGCCGGCACCGCGCCCGCCAAGGTGCCGGACCGCCCCTTCGTGCTCGACCGTCTGCTCTGACTTAAGGGCGCCGCCATGCACCATTTTGCCTACCGGGACGGTATGCTTCATGCCGAAGACGTCGCCATTGCCGCAATCGCGGCGCAGGTCGGTACGCCCTTCTATTGCTATTCGGCGGCAACCCTGACCCGCCATTTCGAGGTCTTCACCGCCGCCTTCACCGGTACCGACACCCTGCTCTGCTTTGCCGCCAAGGCCAATTCCAACCAGGCCGTGCTGACCCTGCTGGCGCGCCTCGGCGCCGGCATGGACATCGTTTCGGGCGGCGAGTTGCGCCGCGCCCTTGCCGCCGGCGTGCCGGGAGAGCGCATCGTCTTTTCCGGCGTCGGCAAGACCCGGGCCGAGATGGCCGATGCGCTGAACGCCGGCATCCTGTGCTTCAACGTCGAATCGGAACCCGAATTGCAGGCCCTGTCCGAGGTCGCGGTTTCGATGGGCCGCAGCGCGCCGGTATCCTTGCGCGTCAACCCCGATGTCGACGCCCGCACCCACCGCAAGATCGCCACCGGCAAGTCGGAAAACAAGTTCGGCATTCCGATCTCGCGCGCCAGAGCCGTCTATGACCACGCCGCCGCGCTGCCCGGAATTTCCATCACCGGCGCCGACATGCATATCGGCAGCCAGATCACCGAGCTCGAACCCTTCGACAATGCCGCCGCGCTTTTGGCCGAGCTGGCGCGCGACCTGATGGCGGCGGGGCACAAATTGTCCCATCTCGATCTTGGCGGCGGGCTGGGCATTCCCTACCGGGCCGGCGATGAGCCGCCGCCGCACCCCGAACGCTACGCCGAGGTCATCAAGCGCCACACCGCCGCTCTCGGCCTCAAGCTGATCTTCGAGCAGGGCCGCATGATCGTCGGCAATGCCGGCATACTGGTATCCAGCGTGCTCTATGTGAAGAATGGCGAGGGCAAGGATTTCGTCATTGTCGACGCGGCGATGAACGATCTCATCCGCCCCACCCTCTATGACGCCCATCACGATATCCTGCCCGTCGCGGAAGCCTCGCCGGGGGCGCCGCGCGTGACCGCCGATATCGTCGGCCCGGTGTGCGAAAGCGGCGATTATCTCGCCCATGACCGCGAAATCTCGCTGCCCGCCCCCGGAGATCTCATTGCCGTCATGTCGGCGGGGGCCTATGGCGCGGTCCAGGCCGGGACCTACAATTCGCGCCTGCTTGTGCCGGAGGTCCTGGTTTCCGACAGTAAATTCGCGGTGGTGCGGCCGCGCCCCTCCTATGACGAACTGATCGGCCTCGACAAGGTGCCGTCCTGGCTGGCCTGACTGCCGTCCTGGCTGGCCTGCCCGGCGGCCCCGGCGGCCCGGCGGCCCGGCGCCATGAAATCGCCAGAACCGGCGATCACGATCCCTCGAGAATGGCCACCGGCCTCTGCCGGGCCATGCCGATTATGCTAGATTGCCATCTTGCACCGGCCCGCAACGGTTGAATGCGCGGGCCCGAAGGGCCGACGATATGCGCAAGCCCGAAGCGTTGACCATCACCACGCTACCCGGCCCGCTCAAGACCAAGGCGGCGCGGGCATGGGCCGTTCTGGCCTGGGAGCGGGCTTGGCCCGCCGCGTGGCCCTTGCTTGCCGTGGCCGGCACCTTTCTCGCGTCCGCGCTGTCCGGGGTCTGGGATCAGATGTCCGACTGGCCGCGCGCCGCCGGACTGGCGGCCTTTGCGGCCGCCGGCCTCGCCGCCCTGGTGCCGCTGGCGCGCCTTTCCCTGCCTGGCCTTGGCGAGGCCCTGCACCGCCTTGAAACCGCCTCCGGCGCTCCGCACCGCCCGGCAACCGCCTATGTCGACCGCCTGCCCGACACCGAATTCGGATCCGCCGGTATTTCGCCGCAAAGCGCATCCCTGTGGCAGGCCCATCGCGCCCGCGCCGCAAGCGCGGTCGGCCGCTTGCGCGCCGGCTGGCCGCGTTCGGCACTGGTCCGCCGCGACCCCTATGCGCTGCGTGTCGCCATCACTCTGGCCCTGATCTGCACCGCTGCATTTGCCGGGCCGCAATGGCGCCAGCGTCTGGCCAGTCCCTTTCTTTTCGCCGGTGGCGCCGCCGCCGCCCGCCTCGCCATCGATGCCTGGGTAACGCCGCCGCCCTATACCCGGCGCGCGCCGGTCTATCTGACCGCCGGCGGCAACGCCCCCGGAGCGGATGGCAGAGCGGATGGCAGAGCGGATGGCAGAGCGGATGGCAGAGCGGATGGCGGGCCGGCCGCACAAGGTCCGGCGATCAGGATTCCTGCGGGCAGCGAATTGTTCGTCCGCCTTCAGGATACTTCGCCCGCCCGCCTGCGCGCCGCCTCTCTGTCCACCGGCGATGACGCCAATCCGCCCGGCGCCGAAGACAGCGCCGCGCCGGCGGAACCGAAAGGTCCAGGCGGCGGGCAGGACCGGCGCGAATTTCGCGCCACCCTCAACCGTTCTGCCCTGGTCCAGCTGCAAAGCGCCGGCAAGCAGCCGCTCGCCGCCTGGCGCTTCGAGGTCATCGCCGACGAGGCCCCCGAAATCGCCCTCGCCGAGGAACCGGGACCGGCCGCCAGCGGCGCCCTGGAACTGGTCTACACCCTGCGCGACGATTATGGCGTGACATCGGCGCGGGCCGAGTTCACCCCGCTTGGCGACGGCACCGCCGATGCCGGCGGCGAAGAGCCTCTGGTAGCGGCGCCCGATTTCGATCTGCGCCTGCCGGGGCTACGCCCGCGCGACGCCACCGGCCGCAGCTACAAGGAATTGCTCAGCCATCCCTGGGCCGGCGAACGCGTCCGCCTGGTGCTGCGCGCGCGGGACGAGGCCGGCAATAGCGGCACCAGCGATCCGGCCGAGTTCGTGCTTCCCGAGCGCCGCTTCAACGAACCGCTGGCCAGGGCGCTGGTCGAGCTGCGCCGCACTCTCGCCGTCACGCCCTCCAGGCAGGATCTCATCGCCCGCACTCTCGATGCCCTGACAATGGCGCCCAAGGGGTTCATCGACGATCTGACGGTATATCTCGCCATGCGCACCGCCCATTGGCGGCTGACCTATGGCACCGGCCGCGATCAGATGGTCAGCGTTGTCGATCTGTTGTGGGATACCGCCCTGCGCATCGAGGACGGCGACCTCTCCTTGGCCGAGCGCCGCCTGCGCGAACTCCAGGAACAATTGGCGCAGGCGCTGGCCAATGACGCCCCGGCAGAGGAAATCAAGCGTCTCATCGACGAGTTGCGCCAGGCCCTAGGCGACTATATGCGCGAACTCGCCAAGGCGGCCGAAAAGCTGCCGGCGCGCGACCCCGGCGAAACCGGGATGCAGGCCATCACGCCGCAGGATCTGGCCCGAATGCTGGAGAATATCGAGAATCTGGCCCGCAACGGCCTGCGCGACCAGGCCCAGCAACTCCTGAGCCAGTTGCGCGACATGCTGGAGAACCTGCGCAATGCGCGCCCGCAGCCGCAATCGCCGGACCAGCAGATGATGTCCGAGCTGATGCGCGCGCTCTCCGACATGATTTCCCGCCAACGCCAGCTGATGGACGATACCTACCGCAAGGACAATGAGGGCGCGCGCGGCGACCCCTCGCAAACCGCGCCGCTGGCGCAGGGCCAGCAGGATCTGCAACAGCAATTGCAGAGCTTGATGGAACAACTCAAGGCCCTCGGCATGGAGCCCAACCAGGCCCTCGGCCAGGCCGGCGAGAATATGGAGGGCGCCGCCGGTTCGTTGTCCAGGGGCGACACGCCCGGAGCCATGAGCGAGCAACGCCAGGCCCTGGAAAACCTGCTCCAGGGCGCCCGTTCCATGGTTCGCTCCATGGCCAACGGCATGGGCCCGGACCGCAGCAATTCGCAAGGACTGGCCCGCACCGATCCGCTTGGCCGCGTCAGGCCGACACGCGGCCCCGATCTTGGCACCACGGTCGAGGTGCCCGACAAGATCGACGCCCAGACGGTGCAGCGCATCCTGGAGGAATTGCGCCGCCGCCTCGGCGATCAGCAGCGCCCGCAGATCGAACTCGATTATCTGGAGAGGCTGCTGCGCCAGTTCTAGAGCGGGCTGCGGAAACCCGGCGGCGGCCTGGCTTACCGGTACAGCTATAACTAATTGATTAGATAAGGTTTTATGATCTAGCCAGCGGCGCCGGCCAGAGCCTCGCTAACCGCCTGGCGCAGGGTTTCGAGGCTGAAAGGCTTGACCAGCACGCCGTGGATCAGCGCCTCGAGGCCGCTGGCCCGCGCGCCCTGATCGGCATATCCGGTCATCAGCAGGATCGGCAGTTCCGGCTTGTCGCGCGCCACCGCCAGCGCCAGTTCGATGCCATCCATCACCGGCATCTTGATATCGGCAAGCAGCAGGCCGGCGGCAAAACCGCCGCGCAGCGCATGCAGGGCTTCGGCGCCATTATGGACCGCCGTGACCTCATGGCCGGCCAATAGCAGGGCGCGGCGCACCGTTTCGCGCATCGATTCGTCGTCTTCGGCAATCAGGATCTTCGCCATGAGGGCAAGCCGGAAGCTAGAGCCGGCCGGAGAGGCGGCGCTTGCCGGCATCGACGAAATGGATCTGGAGATGGTCGGCGGCGAGCGGCGGCGAGGCCAGGCGGGTGACGAAAGCGGTTTGCCCGTCCGGCGCGACCTCGCCGTTCTCGGCGCGGCCGGTCCAGTGATAGACCTCGTGACGGGTCGCATTGCGCAGCGAGAAGCGGATATCGGGAACCTGTACCGGCTTGCTCGTCACATTGACGATGTCGCCGCTGACCGCCAGCACCGGCACGCCATTGTCGATCTCGGTGCGGAAGGTGACATTGCGGAATTCCAGCCCACGCAAATTGACCGGATAGCCGAGGCTGGCGAAAATGCGCGCGGTGCCGGGCAGCAGCCGTGCCACCTGTTCGCGCTTGGCCAGCGCGCCGCCGCAGGCAAGCGCCAGCACAGCGGCGACCGCGGCAACCTTGAAGGCGCGGTTACCACCGCTCTTGCCGCCGGCCGCGCGATTTACCTTGCGCCGCCGCGACATCAGGGACCGGCGCGCCGCGGTTTCGACATCAAGGCCAATTTTTTGCGCCAGGCCCGCCCCCGAAAGCATTTCGCGCAAGG
Source organism: Rhodobiaceae bacterium (assembly GCA_020441905.1). Lineage (GTDB taxonomy): Bacteria > Pseudomonadota > Alphaproteobacteria > Rhizobiales > NORP267 > JAGRLG01. The sequence goes on from JAGRLG010000054.1 coordinate 32,817, forward strand.
CCGCTTCTTCCGGATCGCGGTCGCGGTCGATCTTGAACTCGGCCAGGGGTTCGCCTGCCGCCCCCTTGCCGGTTTCCGCTTTCCCGTCCACCGCGGCCATTGCCGCCGCGCCGCTGCCCGCCGCCACCTTGCCGCCCGGCGCCGCGACGGCGCCCGCCAGCCAGACATGGGCGCAGGACTTGCATTTGACCTTGCGCCCGGCGGGGCCCAGGGCATCATCGCCGACACGATAATCCGTCTTGCATTGCGGGCAGGTGATAATCATGTCTCAAACTCCGAATACTGTTGCGGACATGGCAAGGGCCTGCCGCCGGGCCGCCACGGACGGCGGCCGACATACGCACCCCCTATCAGTTTGGCGTTAAGGCTTAACAAGCCGTTAAGGTTCACCATTACAAATAGAGATCGGGACAGCAAAGGCGCTCGAAACCGTGATCAGATTTGAAAATGTGGGGCTGCGCTACGGCATGGGGCCGGAAGTGCTGCGCGACGTTTCGTTCCACGTCGCGCGGGGCTCGTTTCATTTTCTCACCGGACCTTCGGGTGCCGGCAAGACCAGCCTGCTGCGCCTGCTCTTTCTCTCGCTGCGCCCGACCCGGGGTCTGATTTCGCTGTTCGGCTCCGATGTTTCGGCGATGGAGCGCGAGGCCCTGCCCGGACTTCGCAAGCGCATCGGCGTCGTATTCCAGGATTTCCGCCTGCTCGATCACCTGTCGACATACGAGAATATAGCCCTGCCGCTGCGCGTCGCCGGTCAGGCGGAGAACAGCTACCGCAATGACGTCGTCGAATTGCTCAAATGGGTCGGTCTCGGCGAGCGCATGCAATCGCTGCCGCCGGTTCTTTCCGGTGGCGAGAAGCAGCGCGCGGCGATAGCCCGCGCCGTTATCGGCCAGCCCGAACTGCTGCTGGCCGACGAACCCACCGGCAATGTCGATCCCAAGATGGCCAAGCGCCTGCTGCGGCTTTTCTTAGAGCTCAACCGGCTCGGCACCACAGTCATCATCGCCACCCATGACGTCAGCCTGATGGACCAGTTCGACGCCCCTCGTCTGATCCTCAGCCAGGGCCATCTGGAGCACCGTTCGTCATGAACGCGAAACGCAGGAAGCCGGCCCCCCCGCCGCCGCGCGAGCGCAAGATCGCACCCGGCGAGAAGCGTTCGCTGAAGCGGATGATCGACACGTTCTTCGCCGATTTCGGCCAGCACCCCAATCCCATCGTTCCCCGCGCCACCGTGGTTAGCCGCGCCCTGGTCCTGGTTACCGCGATCATGTGTTTTCTCGCCTGCATAGCCCTGGGCACCGCCTGGGCGGTGCATCGCGCCGCCCAGACCTGGACCATCGACGCCAGCCGCGAGCTGACCATCCAGATCAAGCCGGTCGAGGGCCTGTCCGCCGATGTGCAGGTCGCCGAAGTGCTGCGGGTGCTCGAAGGCACCCGGGGCATCCTGCGCAGCCATGTGTTTTCGCAAAAGGAGAATGCCGGGTTCCTCGAGCCCTGGCTCGGCGCCGGCATCGATCTCACCGACCTTCCGGTGCCGCGGCTGATCGCGCTCCAGCTCGATCCCGTCGTGCCCGCCGACCCCGCCGCCCTGGCCCGCGAGCTGTCCCAGCGCGTGCCCGGCGCTTTTCTCGACGACCACCGCTTCTGGCAGGCCCAGATCCGCTCCGTTGCCGGCTGGATCGAGCTCGTCGCCTTCCTGGTCATGGCCCTGATGTTCGGCGCCACTGTCGCCATCATCATCTTTGCCACCCACGGCGCCATGGCTGGCAACAGGGACATCGTCGACGTCCTGCATCTGGTCGGCGCCCGCCAGCGCTTCATCGCCAGCGAGTTCCAGCGCCATTTTCTCATGCTCGGCCTCAAGGGCGGGCTGATCGGCGGCGGCGCCGCGGCGCTGACCTTTGTCGCCGCGCGCGCCATTATCGCCAGCATCGTGACCCCGCTCAGCGGCGAAACCGCCGGGGCGCTAGTGCAGTCGCTGTCCATCGGATGGGCCGGGTATGCCGGTATCGCCGGCATCGTCGCCGCGCTCGCCCTGCTCGCCGCCTTCACCTCCCGCCTCTCTGTGTTCCGCCATTTGCGCGACATGGACTGACGGCGTCCGCCCCGGCGCCAACGCCCATACGCGGCATCGCGCGCCCTTGCATCCCCCGGCAAAGGTTGCAAATGTGATCGCCAGGTGCGGTTGAGGGTTGAGAAGCTGGAATCGACGGGCATGACGCGGATGGGCAAGACGGTCCGACTGGCCGGATATGGCATTGCCGCCGCGGTGGTGATGTTTGTCATCGGCTTTGTCGGCTTCGTAGTCGCCATACCCACCGAGAACAGCGATCTTGAGGCACGCGCCGACGGTATCGTGGTGCTGACCGGCGGCGCCTCGCGCATCGCCGACGCGCTGCTCCTGCTCGATGCCGGCCATGCCCGGCGCATGCTGATCACCGGCGTTCACCCATCGACGACACGCGCCGCGCTGACCCGGCGCACCCCGCAATTCGATCACCTGTTCGATTGCTGCATTGATATCGGCCATTCCGCCGTCAACACCGCCGGCAATGCCGGAGAGGCCCGCAGCTGGGCGCAGAAATCCAGCTTCACCTCGCTGATCGTGGTCACCAGCAATTACCACCTGCGCCGCTCCATCGCCGAATTTTCCCGCGCCATGCCCGATATCAGGCTGGTGCCCTATCCGGTGGTCGCCGAGGGTTTCCGGCGCGGCAGCTGGTGGATCGAGGGCGAGGCGCTGCGCATTGTCTTTACCGAATATGTCAAATATCTCGCCGCGCGAACCCGCCAGGTCCTGTTTGATCCGCGCTACGACCGCGAGGCGCCATCGCCAATCCCGGTCCCCGGCCCGGTGCCGCCAGCGCCAGAACCGGCCCAATGACCCCGTTGCTCCCGGCCCCGAACTGCCAATGACCCCGCGCGCCCTGCTGTTCAACATCGTTTTCTATCTCAACCTGCTGGTGCTGCTGCTCGCGGGCTTGCCGTTGCTCGTCATGCCGCGCCGGGTCGCCATGAAGGGGCTTAAGCTGTGGGGCGGTTCGACCATGTTCTGGCAGCGTCTTATCGTCGGCACCGGCGTCGAGTTGCGCGGCCTCGACAACCTGCCCCCCGGCCCGGTGCTGATTGCCGCCAAGCACCAGTCGGCCTGGGAAACGGTGGCCCTGCATGCCTTTTTCGACGACCCGGCCATCGTGCTCAAAAAGGAACTGATGTGGATTCCGATCATGGGTTGGCTGAGCCGCAAATTCGCGCTCATTCCCGTCGACCGTTCGGCCAGCACCAGCGCCATGCGCGCCCTGCGCGCCCATGCCCGCCGGGCCCGCGACAATGGCCGCCAGATCATCATCTTTCCCGAAGGCACCAGGCGCCCGCCCGGCGCGCCGCCAGACTACAAGCCCGGCGTCGCCCTGCTTTACGGCGATCTGGACATCCCATGCGTGCCGCTGGCGCTCAATTCCGGCCTCTTCTGGCCACGCCGCAGGCCCGACCGCCATCCCGGCACCATCATCGTCGAGCTGCTGCCCGCCATTCCCGCCGGCCTTTCCCGCAAGGACTTCATGGCAAGACTGCAAGACGATATCGAAACGGCGTCAGACAGGCTGATCGAGGAAGCCTTGAAATCGTCCCGCCCGCCGCCAGGGCAGAAGGCGCACTGACGGATGAACGCCGCGCCGCGGCTATTTACCATCACACCAGAAATCAGAACAAACCAGAAACATTTGTTTGACCCGCTGGCCATCACGGCTTACGCTACGCCTTGATAGCCAGCGGGAGAGCGGCGGATGCCGGCGCAGCAAACGGACCCCGGAGCGGCGATTTCGCGCAAGATCTGGGAACTGAAATACCGCTTCACCAATGAAGACGGCACGGCCGAGGCGGATATCGCCGATAGCTGGGCGCGGGTGGCGCGCGCCGCCGCCGGCGCCGAGGCGCCGGCCCGGCGCAAGCATTGGGAAAAGGCCTTTGCCGGCCTGATGGCCGATTTCCGCTTTCTGCCCGCCGGGCGCATTCTCGCCGGGGCCGGCACCGGGCGCCGGGTGACCCTGTTCAACTGCTTCGTCATGGGCACCATCGGCGACGATCTGGCCGATATTTTCGCCAATCTGCGCGAGGCGGCGCTGACCATGCAGGCGGGCGGCGGCATCGGCCATGATTTTTCCACCCTGCGCCCGCGCGGCGCCCCGGTTTCCGGCGTCGGCGCCGACGCCTCCGGTCCCGTCAGCTTCATGGACGTGTGGGACGCCATGTGCCGGACCGTCAAGTCCGCCGGCGCCCGGCGCGGCGCCATGATGGCCACCCTGCGCTGCGACCACCCCGACATCGAGGAATTCATCGAGGCCAAGCGCGACCCCGCGCGCCTGCGCATGTTCAACCTTTCGGTGCTGGTCAGCGACGCCTTCATGGCGGCGGTGGAAGCCGATGGCGACTGGCCGCTGGTCTTTGCCGGCAGGACTTATGGCCGCCCGCGCGCAAGAGAGCTGTGGAACCGCATCATGCGCGCCACCTATGACACCGCCGAACCGGGGGTGATCTTCATCGACCGTGTCAATGATCAGAACAACCTCGCCTATTGCGAGACGATCAATGCCACCAACCCGTGCGGCGAGCAGCCCCTGCCCCCCCATGGCGCCTGCCTGCTGGGCTCGGTCAACCTGGCCCGCCTGGTCCGCGATCCGTTCACCGCCAGCGCCGCGCTCGACACCGCCGCCCTTGAAGAGGTTGCCTCTGGCGCGGTGCGTTTCCTCGACAATGTCATCGACATCTCGCGCTATCCCCTGGAGGCCCAGCGCGAGGAGGCCCTGGCCAAGCGGCGCATCGGCCTCGGGCTGACCGGCCTTGCCGATGCCCTCGTCATGTGCGGCCTGACCTATGGCAGCGAGGATGCGGCCAGGGCGGCATCGGGCTGGATGAAGGCGATACAGAACGCCGGCTACCGGGCCTCGGCATTGCTCGCCGCCGAAAAGGGCGCCTTCCCGCTCTATGATCGCGACGCCTATCTGGCGGCCCCCGGCATTGCCCGCCTCGACAAGGAGGTCAGGGAGCTGATCGCGGCCAATGGCGTGCGCAATGCCCTTGTCACCTCGATCGCGCCCACCGGCACCATTTCGCTCTTCGCCGGCAATGTGTCGAGCGGCATCGAGCCGATCTACGCCCTCTCGTTCCGCCGCCGCGTGCTCGCCGCCGATGGCGGCGCGCACGAAGAGGAGGTCGCCGACTATGCCTTCCGGCTGTTCTGCGGAAAGTTTGGCGCCGATGCGAAATTGCCGCCGGCCTTTGTCACCGCGCAGACCCTGGAGCCGGCCGCCCATCTGCGCATGCAGGCGGCGCTCCAGCCCTTTGTCGACAGCGCCATCTCCAAGACCGTCAACACCCCGGCCGATATCTCCTTTGAGGATTTCCGGGACGTCTACGCCCAGGCCCACGCCATGGGCCTGAAGGGCTGCACCACCTATCGCCCGAATGAGGTTACCGGCGCCGTGCTCAGCACTGGGGCGCAAGAGATTGCGCCGCGCCCGGCGAACCGGACCGCGGCCGGACAGGCCAGCCTGCCCCTCGCCGCCCAGCCCGGGCGCGGCCAGGAGGGCGGCGTCGTCTACCTCGCCGAACCGCTGGACCGCGAACCGAGCCTGCCCGGCTATACCTACAAGCTGAAATGGCCCGGCTCCGAGCATGCCATCTACATCACCATCAACGATATCGTGCGCGATGGCCGCCGCCGCCCCTTCGAGATCTTCATCAACTCGAAGAACATGGAGCACTACGCCTGGACCGTGGCCCTGACGCGCATGATTTCGGCGGTCTTCCGGCGCGGCGGCGACGTCTCTTTTGTCGTCGAGGAGCTCAAGGGCGTGTTCGATCCGCGCGGCGGCGAATGGCTCGACCGGCGCTATGTCCCCAGCCTGCTGGCCGCCATCGGCGGCATCATCGAACGCCACATGATCGACATCGGTTTCCTCGCCGGCCCGGTTGAAATCGCCGGAGATAGAACGGCGGCCGCGGACAGCGGCGGCGGCCAGCCCGGCGCCAATCCTTCCGCGCCCGCGCGCCGCGAGCGGCGCTACTGCCCGCGCTGCGATGCCGCGGCGCTGGTATTCCAGGAAGGCTGCCACCTGTGCACGAATTGCGGCTACACCAAATGCGGCTAACGCTCTGCTAACCAGCACCGGCTAGATTCGATTGCACTTGACGGTCTTGCGTCAAGTGTTCTAGTTTTGTTCTCATGTTGCAGGTTTGCATGCCAGTCCTTGACGAGCCGGTCGGCGCCTTGAGCGGCCACATCACCCGAGGCGCCTTTCGCTATTGGCGCGGCCAGTCGGGCCGCCGCTATCTGCACACCGTCTATGCCTTGGAGGAATGGCCGGGCTATCACGAGGCCAATGTCATTTTCGTTCGTCCGGCAGCGGGCGGCGGCAGGAAGCCGCTGTGGATCGGCCGCATCGGCGGCACCAGCGCCGAAAGCCTGTCCGGCGGCCTGTTCGCGCGCATGGCCGAGGCCGGCGCCAGCGAGATCCATGTCCATCTGCTCGCAGGATCCGAAACCGCCCGCCGTGCCGTCGAGCGCGACCTCAAGGCCGCGGCCGGCCAGTTGCGCGCCCTGGCCCTGGTCTGAACCTCACTCGCCCTCCGGCCGCGCGCCGATCCTGTTCGCCAGCGCGCCGAGCCGGTGATCGGCAATGCCCATCTCTTCCAGGTGGCGCACGGTATTGAGGACATAATCGATATTGGCGCCGGAACGGCCTTCTCCCTGGAGCACCAGCCGCGCCTGAGTGTCGAGATCCAGCGCGCCCGAATATTGCGGGTGGCGGCGATCGACGACATAGCAAAGGGCGCGCACCAGCCCGCCATCGCCAAGGCGCACCACCCGGCGCACCTCGCGGTAGGCCAGCGTCGTCTGTTCGCGCTCGCGCAGATACGCTATCACGCCTTCGGCTTGCGCCCCGGCGACGCGGAAACAGACGCCGCGGCAGGCGCCGCCGTGATCGAGTCCCAGCACCAGGCCGGGGCGTTGCGGCGTGCCGCGATGGACATGGGAATAGACGCACAAGGCGCGGTGGGCGCCATAGAGGGTCGCCTGCACCTGCCCTATATGGGGAAAGTCCGGCCGCCACATCAGCGAGCCGTAGCCGAACACCCACAAATCGCCCTGACTGCCCATGTCCGGCCCGATTGTCCAGTGCCTGAAACAGGGCGCGCCCCGGCGCGCCTGTCCTCAGGCCTCGCCGCCGCCCGCCGGTTCCTTGGTCACGCGGCGGCCGAAATCCGGCGCATCGACCTCCTGCCCGGCCTCGATGATGCCGCGCCGGATCTCCCTGGTATGGCTGAAAAGATCAAACAGCATCTTGCCGTCGCCCCAGCGGATGGCGCGCTGCAGCGCCGTCAGATCCTCGGTAAAGCGGCCCAGCATCTCCAGCACCGCTTCCTTGTTGTGCAGGAAGACGTCGCGCCACATCACCGGATCGGAGGCGGCGATGCGGGTGAAATCGCGAAAGCCGCCGGCGGAATATTTGATCACCTCGCTCTGGGTCACTTCGCCAAGATGCGCCGCCGTGCCGACGATATTGTAGGCGATCAGGTGCGGGATATGGCTGGTGATGGCCAGCACATGATCGTGATGCACCGCGTCCATGATCTCGACATTGGAGCCGCAGGCGCGCCAGAACGCGGCAAGCCTGGCCACCGCCGCTTCATCGGTGCCCCCGGCCGGGGTGAGAATGCACCAGCGGTTCTCGAACAGCTCGGCAAAGCCCGATTCGGGTCCCGAATTCTCGGTGCCGGCCACCGGGTGGCCGGGCACGAGGTGAACGCCGGGCGGGATATGCGGCGCGATATCGCGCAGCGGCGCGCCCTTGACCGAGCCGACATCGGTGACAATGGCCCCGGCTTTCAGATGGGGCCCGATCTGCGCCGCCACCTCGGCATTGGCGCCGACCGGAACGCACAGCACCACCAGATCGGCGTCTTCGACCGCCTCGGCGGCGCTGGGGTGAATGGAATCGACCAGGCCCAGCGCCACCGCCTTGTCGCGGGTTCCTTGCGAATGGGCGGTGCCGGCGATATGGCCGGCCAGCCCCTCGCGGCGCATCACATGGGACAGCGAGGATCCGATCAGGCCAAGGCCGATCAGCGCCACCCGGTCGAAGCCCGCGCCGCTCATCGCCGCCCCGCCTCGCGCCCGCCGAGAAACTCGCCCAGCGCCGCGATCACCAGTTCATTGGCCTCGGCGCTGCCGATGCTCATGCGCAGCGCATTGTCGAAGCCGTAGGCCGCGACGCGGCGCAGCACCAGGCCGCGGGAACGCAGGAAGGCGTCGGCTTGAGCCGCGCTAAGTCCCGGCACATCGGGGAAATGGACGAGCAGGAAATTGGCGACCGACGGCGTGACCTTGAGGCCGAGCCCCGTGAAGGCCGCCTCTAGGCGCGCCATCCATGTTTCATTATGCGCAACCGCCGCATCGACATGGGCCTGGTCGCCCAGCGCCGCCACCCCGGCGGCGATGGCCGGTCCGGAAATGTTGAACGGTCCGCGAATGCGGTTGAGCACATCGGCGACATGGGCCGGGCAATAGGCCCAGCCGAGGCGAAGATTGGCGAGGCCGTAGATCTTCGAGAAGGTCCGCGTCATCACCACGTTCTCGCTTGTCGCCACCAGCTCAATGCCGGCCTCGTAGTCGTTGCGCCGAACATATTCCGCATAGGCGCCGTCGAGCACCAGCAGCACGCCCGGCGGCAGCCCGGCATGCAGGCGGCGGATCTCGTCGATCGGCAGATAGGTCCCCGTTGGATTGTTGGGATTGGCGAGATAGACGACCCGGGTGCGCGGCGAAACGCAAGCCAGCAGGGCGTCGACATCGGCCCGCGCGTCTTTTTCCTCCGCCACCACCGGCGTCGCCCCGCAACCGAGAATGGCGATGCGGTAGACCAGAAAGCCGTGGCGCGAATAGATCGCCTCGTCGCCGGGGCCAAGATAGGCCCAGGCGATCAGGTTGAGCACCTCGTCGGACCCGGCGCCGCAGACAATACGGTCCGGATTGAGACCGAAATGGGCGCCGATGGCCTTGCGCAGCGCGCTTGCCGAGCCATCGGGATAGATCGCCAGGCGGCTCGCATTGTCGCGATAGGCGGCAATCGCCGCCGGGCTGGCGCCGAGCGGCGTCTCATTGGAGGCGAGCTTGAACACCCGGCCCGTAAGGCCGGCGCCGTCGTCGCCGGGGACATAGGGCGAGATGTCCATTATGCCCGGTTTTGGCGCCGGGCGCCCCGCCACTGCACTCATTTCTCGTCCGCCTTGTTGCCGGAATTGAGATCGAAAGGCACCGGATAGCCGCCGATCCAGCGCAGCCCGGCATCGGCTTCCTCGATCAGTGCCGCCGCCAGATGGCCCCTGATCTCGACCAGCGCCATGCCGGCGCCGCCGGCATCCTCGGCCATGTCGGTCAGCCGCATCGACAACCCGCCCAGTTGGGCGCCGACAAAGGCCAATTCGATCTCCTTCTTGGCACTTGTCGGGTCGCGCACCGAATCCACCGGCACGACCACCAGCGTCATGTCCTCGCCCGAAGGCTCCACCGGCGCGCGCGACAGCATGAAGGCCGAGCGCTGGGCCACCGCGCCGCGATCGGCACCCAGCAGAAAGGGAAAGCGCGCCACCACCCGCGCCGGACCCTCGCCGCGCTGCGCCAGGGTCAGCCACCACGGCGCCGGCCGGTTGGCGCGCCGCTTGCCGCTTTCATCCATCACCACCCCGACCGCGGTTTCGTCGCCGGCGATGGTATCGATCACCGCCGCCGCGTTGTCGAGCAAAGACACCGGCGTTGTCACCGAAAAATAATGGCGCGCATATTCGCGCAAGACCGCCGCCTCGCCGCCGCTCAGCACGACCCGGAACGGCGCCTGCAACTGGGTGAAACTGCCGATGATCTCGCGCCAGATCCGTTCCACCGAAACGATGGGAAAGGCGCCGTGGTGGCGCGCCGCCAGGGCGCGCAGCATCTGCGCCTCGCGCGCCGGGCGCAGCGCCGTGGTGCCGCGCGCGCCGCCAACGCCCTTGGCATCCTGCAAGGCCGCGATCAGCTCGCCGCGCTTCATCAGCAATTCGTGCATCGACGCGTCAATGGCGTCGATCTCACGACGGATCTGCTCGATACCGATGCCTCGCCTTGTCATGATTTTGCCCGTTACCATCCGCTGTCCCGCCCGCGCCGCGGCGGGGTGGAAAATGCCGGCTATTCATACGGGCGCGAAGTCGCAAAATCAAAGAAAACATTGACATTGCTTGGCTCTGATACCTAGCTAGGGCCGCGCTGCGGACAACCGCGGCGCTGGTTTGCAGCCAGATGCGCGCCGGCCCCCGGCAGCGCCGCCCGGCGTAATCCGATCAGATCATTCGCGCCCGCCGCACCACCGCGCCGGGCGTCTTGAATTCGAAAGCGCCGGCACGGCGTGCAAGCGGGAGCGAAAGCGTGTCCAGCCCGAAACGCGCAGTCAGGTCCGGGGCCGGCAGCAGGAACAAGAAGAGCAGCCGACGGATGGCCACCGCGCAGCAAAACACCAGTCCAAAGAGCGAAATCGCCCAGTTCGGCGCCGACCAGCCGCTGCGCCTGGACAGCGGCCATTCCCTGAGCCCGCTCACCATTGCCTACCAGACCTACGGCACGCTCGACGACCGCCGCGCCAATGCCGTTCTGGTCTGTCATGCCCTGACCGGCGACCAGCACGCCGCCAACACCCACCCCGTTACCGGCAAGCCGGGCTGGTGGGAGCTCATGATCGGCCCCGGCAAGCCGATCGACACGAATCGCTATTTCGTCATCTGCGCCAATGTCGTCGGCGGCTGCATGGGCACCACCGGCCCCGGCTCGATCAATCCGGCCACCGGCAAGGCCTATGCCCTCGACCTGCCGGTGATCACCATCCGCGACATGGTGCGCGCCCAGGCCATGCTGCTCGACCATCTTGCCATCCCCGACCTGTTCTGCGTCATCGGCGGCTCCATGGGCGGCATGCAGGTGCTGCAATGGGCGGCGAGCTATCCCGAACGCGTCTTTTCCGCCATTCCGATCGCCACCGCGGCCCGCCACACCTCGCAGAACATCGCCTTTCACGAGGTCGGGCGCCAGGCGGTAATGGCCGATCCGGACTGGTGCGGCGGCAACTATATCGAACAAGGCAAGAGCCCGCGAAAGGGCCTCGCCGTCGCCCGCATGGCGGCCCACATCACCTATCTGTCGGAGGAGGCGCTGAGCCGCAAATTCGGCCGCAACCTTCAGGACCGCGACAGCCTGACCTTCGGCTTTGACGCCGATTTCCAGGTCGAGAGCTATCTGCGCCATCAGGGCATGACCTTTGTCGACCGCTTCGACGCCAATTCCTATCTCTACATGACGCGGGCCATGGACTATTTCGACCTCGCGGCCGATTACGGCGGCTCGCTGGCCAGCGCCTTCACCGGCACCAGAACCAGGTTCTGCATCATTTCCTTTACCAGCGACTGGCTGTTCCCGACCGGCGGCAACCGTCAGGTCGTCCATGCCCTCAACGCCTCGGGCGCCAGCGTCAGCTTTGTCGAGATCGAGAGCGAAAAGGGCCACGACACCTTTCTTCTCGACGAACCGGAACTGCACGCCACCATCCGCGGCTTCCTCAAGGCCGGAGAGCGCGTGCGCGGACTCCAGGCCGGAGCGCATGCCAAAGAGCGGGCCAAAGAGCGGGCCAAAGAGCGCGATAGCCGGGGAGGCCAGCCGTGACCGAAGCGGAACGCCAGGCCCGCGCCGATTTCGAGCTCATCAAGGAACTGGTGAGCGAGGATACCAGGGTGCTCGACATCGGTTGCGGCGACGGCGAATTGCTGTCGCTGCTGGTTGACCAGCGCAATGTCGACGGCCGCGGCATCGAACTCAGCCAGGCCGGCGTCAACCGCTGCGTCGCCAACGGCCTCGCCGTCATCCAGGGCGATGCCGACAGCGATCTGGTCGACTACCCCGACGCCGCCTTCGACTATGTCATTTTGAGCCAGACCATTCAGGCCACGCACCGCCCCCGCACGGTGCTTACGCACCTGCTCAGGATCGGCAAGCGGGCCATTGTGTCGTTTCCCAATTTCGGCCATTGGCGCGTGCGCCTGCAACTCTCGCTGTTCGGCCGCATGCCGATCTCCAGCCACTTGCCCTATACCTGGTACGACACGCCGAATATCCATTTTTGCACCATCCGCGATTTCACCGACCTGTGCCACGATATGAATGTGGCCATCGAGTGCACCACGGTATTCAGCGGCGGCGGCAGGCGCATGCCGGACACGGCGCCGCTGTGGCTGCGCAATCTGTTCGGCCAGCAGGCAGTCTTTCTGCTGTCGCGCAAGGATGGCGGGCTGGACTAGCCGTTGCTGGCGCGGCTGGCGCCCGTTGCCGGTGGCGACAATGCCGGGCGCAGCCGCGCCCCCAGCCGCCGCGCCGGCGCCAGCTTGATCGGCGCCAGCACGCGCTTGCTGGCCTCGGCGACCAGGACCCCTTCGAAACCGGGCATGGCGAGGCGGCCGAAACGCTCCAAAGCCGCGGCATAGCGGATCAGCACCCGGCGGCGCAGCGGCGGCATGGCAAGGGCGCTGGCCCAGCCCTCGGGCTGAAACATGGCGTCGGAAAACAGCTTGACCAGTTGCCCGCGGCTGAAGGGCCGGCCATAGCCGAAAGGCGTCGTGTCGAGGCGCGCCCACATGCCGCGCCGGTTCGGCACCACGACGATCAGCTTGCCGCCCGGCTCCAGCACCCGCCACGCCTCGCGCAAGAGGTGATGGGGCGCTTCCGACATTTCCAGCATATGGACCATCAGCAGCCGGTCCACCGAGGCGTCGGGCAGCGGCAGGTCGAATTCCTCGACCAGCGCCGAGCGGAACGGACCCTTGGCGGGCCATGGCACCACCCCCTGCGCCGCCGGCATCAGCGCCAGCGCCCGCTGTGCCTCGGCGGCATAGACATCGAGATAGGGCGCCGCATAGCCCAGCCCGACGACGCACATGCCCGAGGTCACCGGCCAGAAGGAGCGCACCCTTTGCCCGATCAGCCGCCGCGCCACGGTGCCCAGGGGATCGTGGTAGAAGTCGCGAAGCTCGACGATGTCGAGATACATGGCACCCTCTCGCCGCCCTGCCGCCGGAAAGGCGGCTGGCCATTTTGCCGCCGCGGTGGTGAATGATACCTTCACCTTCCCGATTTTGAAAAAATTCCCGAACCGCAAGGAACCAAGGGCAGATAATGACCGCACTCCAGATCCGGCAGTTCATGTGCCTGAACGACAATTTCGGCGTCCTCGTACACGACCCCGAAAGCGGCGCCACCGCTTCCATCGATGCCCCGGAAGCCGGCCCCATCGAGGCCGCGCTGGCCGAGGCCGGCTGGACGCTGAGCCATATTCTCAACACCCACCACCACGGCGACCACACCGGCGCCAATCTGGAACTGAAGGCCAGGACCGGCTGCACGATCGCCGGACCGGCGGCCTCGAAGATCCCCGGCATCGATATCGAGCTTGCCGATGGCGACACCTTTGACCTTGGCGGTCACGCGGCCCGTGTCATCGCCACGCCGGGCCATACCCTGGACGCGATCTCCTACTGGTTCGAAAGCGACGAAACGCTCTTTACCGGCGACACCCTGTTCGCGCTCGGCTGCGGGCGCATCTTCGAAGGCACGCCGCCGCAAATGTGGGCCTCGCTGCGAAAGCTGATGGCGCTGCCGCCGCAGACCGCGGTCTATTGCGGCCATGAATACAGCGAGGCCAATTCCAGATTTGCCCTCACCATCGAGCCGGGCAATGCCCTGCTGGTCGAGCGCGCCGAGGAGATCGTCGCCCTGCGCGCCCGCGGCAAGCCGACCCTGCCCACCACCATCGGCGACGAGCTCGACACCAACCCCTTCCTGCGCGCGGGCAACCCCGAAACCCAGGCGCAGATCGGCATGGCGGGCGCCGACCCGGCGCGGGTCTTCGCCGAAATCCGCAAGCGCAAGGACAACTTCTAAAAAAAGGGATTGGCGGATATGGCGGCGGACAAGAACCTTGACGCCAACGAGGTCATCAAGCTGTTGGGACTCCAGCCCCACCCCGAAGGCGGCCACTACCGCGAAACCTTCCGCGACCCGCTGACGCTGGACCGCCGCGCCGCCTCCACCGCCATCTATTTCCTGCTCCGCGAGGGCGAGATCTCGGCCTGGCACCGCGTCGATGCCGCCGAGCTGTGGCACTGGCATGCCGGCGCGCCGTTGCGGCTGCTTGTGGCCGAAAATGGCGGGCCGGCCCGGACCCATTTGCTCGGCTGTGACCTGAAGGCCGGCGAGCGCCCGCAAGGCATCGTGCCGGCCCGGGCCTGGCAAAGCGCCAGCAGCTGCGGCGCCTGGTCATTGGCGGGTTGCACCGTGGCGCCGGGATTTGAGTTCTCCGCGTTCGAAATGGCGCCGGCGGGATGGCAGCCGGAAAGCCCCGGCTAGGCGCCGCCAGCCTTTCAGGCGAAGAGCCAGCCCAGGTAAGCTGCATATCCAGCAATCAATACCGCGCCCTCGATGCGCGAAAGACGCCAGCTGGAGGCGGAAAAAACCAGCAGCGCCAAGCTGGCCGCCAGCATGATCCAGATATCGAAGGCCATGATCTCGCCGGGCACCTCGATCGGCACCACAACCGCCGTTGCGCCGACGATGGCGAACACATTGAAGATATTGGAGCCGACAATATTGCCGAACGCGATTTCCGGATGGCGCCGCCAGGCCGCGACCAGCGAGGTTGCAAGTTCGGGCAGCGACGTGCCGACGGCAACGATGGTCAGACCGATCACCGTTTCCGACAGGCCGGCCAACTGCGCCAGTTCGACCGATCCCTGCACCAGCAACCGCGCCCCGAGGATGACGCCGCCAAGGCCGATCGCGAACAGCACTGCATTGCGCAGCCATTGCGGACGAATTGCATCCGCCGCCCCAGAGCGAACCGCCGCCGAAAGGTCACAGGCGCGAGGCTGGGAGGCCGCCGCCGCCAGGACCGCCGCGGCTTGCCTTTCCGCCCGCCAGGCAAAGAAGACATAGGCCATCAGGGCGAGCAGAAACATGACACCATGGAGCGGCGTGATGCGGCCGGAAACGCATATTGCGGCAAGAGACAGCGCCGCCGCCATCATCGTCAGGCAGTCGCGGCGCCAGCAGGCGCGGCTGCAGGCCAACGGCATGATCAGGGCGGCCAGAGCGAGGATAAGCAGGATATTGGCGATATTGGAACCGACGACATTGCCGATGGCAATGCCTGGCGACCCGATCAGCGCCGCCTGAAGGCTGGTTGCCAGTTCCGGCGTCGATGTGCCGAAGCCCAGAATGGTAAGCCCAGCCAGAAGCGGCGAAACGCCAGCGGCGCGCGCCAGCGCCAGGGCGGAGCGAACCAGAACCTCGCCGCCTGCGAACAGCAGCAGCAGGCCGCCAAGAATTTCGACCACCAACATGGATCACCGGGACTGCCGCCAGCGGAAGCGGCGATGGATCCTCATATCGGATGGCGGCAACGGCGCGCCAAGGGGCGCGCCCGAATTATTCTTGTGCCGCCCGCGGCGCGCGGCCAGCCTCAGATGAAGTACTGGCCGCCATTGACGGTCAGAGTCGAGCCGGTGATGAAGCCGGCTTCATCGGAGGCCAGGAAGACGACGCAGCGCGCCACTTCTTCGACCTCGCCCAGCCGCCCCACCGGAATCTGCGGCAGGATGGATTTCTCCAAGACCTCCTTGGGCACCGCCATCACCATTTCGGTGCCGATATATCCCGGCGCCACGACATTGGCGGTGATGCCCTTGCGCGCGCCTTCCTGGGCCAGCGCCTTGGTGAACCCGATCACCCCTGCCTTGGCGGCGGAATAATTGGTCTGGCCCATCTGGCCCTTTTGACCGTTGATCGAGGAAATGGTGATGATGCGCCCGAAGCCGCGCTCGCGCATGCCGTTGATCAGGGGCTGGGTCATGTTGAACACCGAATCGAGATTGGTGCGGATCACAGTGTGCCAGTTCTCGGCGCTCATCTTGTGCAACAGCCCGTCGCGGGTGATGCCGGCATTGTTGACGAGGATTTCGACCGGACCGAGATCGGCCTCGACCTTGGCGATCCCGGCGGCGCAGGCGCCAAAGTCGCCGACATCCCATTTGTAGACCGCGATCCCGGTATCGCCCTTGAACTTGTTGGCTGCCTCGTCATTGCCGGCATAGGATGCCGCCACCGTGTATCCGGCGTCTTTCAGGCCGATGGAAATGGCGGCACCGATGCCCCGCGTCCCCCCCGTCACGATTGCTACCCTCGGCATAAAAAGCTCCCCTTTCAAATTGGGATTAGAAAAGGTCCACTGGAATGCTGGAAAAAAACCGGCGGGAAGACATTACTCCCGCCGGTCCGATTTTCGTATTGGGCGTTAGTCGCGCGCCACGCACATGGCGATGCCCATGCCGCCGCCAACACACAGCGTGGCGAGGCCCTTCTTGGCATCGCGCTTGGCCATTTCGTGCAGCAGCGTCACCAGCACCCGGCAGCCCGAGGCGCCCACCGGATGGCCGATGGCAATGGCACCGCCATTGACATTCACCTTGGCCGGATCCCAGCCCATATCCTTGTTGACGGCACAGGCCTGGGCGGCAAAGGCCTCATTGGCCTCCACCAGATCGAGATCGTCGACTCCCCAGCCGGCCCTTTCCAGCGCCGCGCGCGACGCCGGGATCGGACCCGTTCCCATTATCGCCGGATCGACCCCGGCATGGGCCCAGGAGACGATGCGGGCCAGCGGCGCCAGACCGCGCCTCTTGGCTTCGCTGGCGCTCATCACCACCACGGCGGCGGCGCCGTCATTGATGCCGCTGGCATTGCCGGCCGTCACCGAGCCGTCCTTGGCAAAGGCGGGGCGCATTTTCGCGATATCCTCGATCTTGACCCCGTGACGGATATATTCGTCCTCCGCCACGACCGTCTCGCCCTTGCGGGTGGTGATCGTTACCGGAACGATCTCGTCCTTGAATTTTCCCGCCTTTTGCGCCGCTTCGGCCTTGTTCTGGGAGGCGACGGCAAAGGCATCCTGCTGGTCGCGGGTAATCTGCCACTGGTTGGCGACATTTTCCGCCGTATTGCCCATGTGATAGCCGTTGAAGGCGTCCCACAAACCGTCCTTGATCATGGTATCGACCAGTTCCAGGCCGCCCATCTTGGTGCCGTTGCGCATATGGGCGCAATGCGGCGCCTGGCTCATGCTTTCCTGGCCGCCAGCCACGACGATCTTCGAATCGCCATTACGGATCGCCTGGGCGCCAAGCGCCACCGCGCGCAGGCCCGAACCGCAAAGCTGATTCATGTTCCAGGCCGGCACCTCGACGGGAATTCCGGCGCCGATCGATGCCTGGCGCGCCGGGTTCTGGCCCTGGCCCGCGGTCAGAATCTGACCGAGAATGACTTCGGAAACCTCGGCGCCCTCGACCTTGGCGCGGGCCAGCGCCTCGCGCACCGCGGTCCCGCCGAGGACATGCGCCGGCAGAGAAGACAGCGCGCCGTTAAACGAACCGACGGGGGTCCGAACCGCCGACACGATTACAACTGAATCATCACTCATAGAGATATCTCTCCCTGCTGGCAGCCATCTGAAAAGGCAAGGCGGCAAGAACGTTCAATGCAGCCCGTCCCGCCCTTGATACCGGGCATCGGCGCCGCACTGCCATGGTTTGCCCGGCGCCAAACACGCTGGACGCCGGCCCTGGCCGCGCCGCTAGTGAACCCGCCCGGCCGTTCTCGGCCTTAACGCGGGTGACGCCTATAAATGAGCGCGACGGCGCCCCCTGTCAATCCGCTCGCGATTGGCAAATGGTCCCGTTTCGGCCCAAAATCGGGCGCCGCGGCGCCGGTTCCCCCCGGTCTTTCCGCCCTCATGGCCGCAATGCAGCGACGGCTTCGCTGCCATGCACAAAAAAGTGGCACGCGGCACGGCAATTTCGTATCTTGGTTTCGGGGGCTGCCAATATCTGCGCCCGACACCGGTCGCCACACCGGCCAAGGACAAGGAAATTCCAAGTGCAGGACAAGAAAGAGGAGAGAAAGCCGGTCGTCATAAAGAAATATGCCAACCGTCGTCTCTACAACACCGATTCCAGCACCTATGTGACGCTCGAGGACCTTGCCGAAATGGTCAAGGCCGACCGCGATTTTCTCGTCCACGACGCCAAGACCGGCGAGGACATTACACGCACCGTCCTGACCCAGATCATCTTCGAGCAGGAGAACCGGGGGCAGAACCTGCTTCCCATTCCCTTCTTGCGCCAGTTGATCCGTTTCTACGACGACAGCCTGCAGAAGCTGGTGCCGAGTTATCTCGAGTTCAGCCTCGATTCCCTGGCCAAGGAGCATGAGAAGTTCCAGAGCCAGATTGTCGGCGCCCTGAGCGGCAATCCGTTCGACATCGTCCAGGAACAGGTGCAGCGCAATCTTTCGCTGTTTGAAAACGCGCTCGCCGCCTTCGCGCCGTTCACCGGTGAGACAGGCTCTGCCCCGAAACAGGGCAAACCGGCGCGCGAAGCCAGCCCGCAGGATGGCGCGGACGACCTCAAGGCGCTCAAGGACCAGCTCGCCTCAATGCAATCGCGGCTCGACGAACTGGCGCGAAAATAGCTTTATCCCCAAGTGCTTGATTGATTGGCCGGCACTCGCGGCGGGGCATTGCGCTGCCTCGCGCTCCTGATATGGTTAACAAGGTCTTGCCAGGTGGCAGGCTGCTTGCAGCGGTATGGACCGATGTATCAGATCGGGACGGCGAAAATGCGGATTACCAGGATCGCAACGGCAAATACGGCTTTGGCGGCTTCGGGCGGCGGCGCGCGCCGGGACGTCATCGGCGAAGCGGACGCTACGGCGTCCGGCGGCCAGGACGACGGCCGCGACCAGCGCCGCGAGGCCAGCCGCAACCTGATCGCGCTTGAGGCCGCCCCCCAAGCGCCCCGCGCCCCGCGCGCCCGCCATTCGGCGCCTTTTATCGCCCAGCTTCTGGCCAATCGCATCGGCCTGCCCCAGACCCGCCAGCGCCGCCGCGCCCCGGCCGAAGATGGCAGTGCCCGCTATAACGCCGCCGAGGCCCTGAGCGGCGCCCGGCGCATCGGCATTTGCGACAGCCGCAGCGTCTGACCCCCGAGGATCCCCAGCGCCGCCCCGGCTATCGGTCGAGGGCGAAATCGCGCCGCGCCGCGCTGATGGTGACCGAATAGCCGGCTATGACATCGATCAGGGTGATCACCGTCATCAGGAAGAAGACAGAGGTCGCCGCCGGAGGCAGCAGCAGGAATTCGACTAGGCAGACAATGAACAGGCCCGTCGACAGGATATGGTCGACCAGCGAACCTGGTCCGGTGCGGGTCGCCTTCAATATTTCGCCGAACAGCAGCACAAGGGTGACGGCGATAAACAGGTCGGACACCGACATCACCCAGCGGGCGCCGGAAACCATGTCCAGCCCCAGGACCTCGTCGGACCAGGCAATGCCGGTCGAGAATGCAAGGACGTTATAGGCGATGACAGGCAGAACGAGCAGGGGGACGGAGAGCAGCATGGCGGGCCTCCCGGTGGCAGAATCGGCGACGCGGGAAAGATAATAGCGCCGATATCCGCTGCGGCAATCACCACCATTGCGGCGGCGATAAAGCAAGAGGGCCGGCGCTCGCCGCGCCGGCCCTCAAAAACCTTGCTTCGGTAGCGCGAGGCTCAGGCCTTGTCCTTGGCTTCCAGCACCTGGCGGCCGCGATACATTCCGGTCTTGAGATCAATGTGGTGCGGGCGGCGGAACTCGCCGGACTCCTTGTCCTCCACATAGCTCGGATCTTTCAGCGCGTCTGCCGAGCGGCGGAAGCCACGCTTCATCGGCGATGTTTTTCTCTTCGGCACAGCCATCGGCGTGTCTCCATCTGGCAAAATTCATGTTCGGGCAGGATCGCGCGCCGAAAATGTGGCCGGCAGCGCCTATCCGCGGCGTCTTATACAGAAGCAAATCGCGATTGGCTAGGGGCGCGGCACGCATTCCGATGCCTGGCCGGTACCTGGCCGATGCCTGGCCGGTACCTGGCCGATGCCTGGCGCCGCTGGCTTCTTCCCTGAGCACCCGCCAGACCTATTTGAGGCAATCGATATAGGCGCCGGCCTGGCGGCCCCGCCTTTCGGCCTGCGCCGCCAGCCGCAGCGTCAGCGGCCCCGGACGCCCGGCGGCCCGCAGCCGCGGATTGGGCAGGGTCGCCGCCAGCAGGGCCGCCTGGCGCCAGGAGAGATCGCCGGCGGCGACGTTGAAATGATGCCGTGCCGCGGCCTCGGCGCCGTAAATGCCGGGACCCCATTCGACGACATTGAGATAGACTTCCAGGATCCGCCTTTTGCTCCAGACCAGTTCGAGCCAATAGGCCAGCGGCACCTCGATGAATTTGCGCACATAGCTGCGATGCGGCCACAGGAACAGGTTCTTGACCGCCTGCATGGTGATGGTGCTGGCGCCGCGCGGCGCTTCGCCCTCGCCAAGATCCTCGATGACTTCGGCGACCGCCGCCCAGTCAACGCCCCAATGGGCGCAAAACCTGCCGTCCTCGGTCATGATCACCGTCGCCGGCAGCGCCTGGCCCATATCGTCCAGCCTGGTCCAGCGATAGTCGGCGCCATTTCCCTCCAGCCCGCGCCACACCATGAGCGCCGAGAAGGGCGGATCGGCAAAGGCGAAGACGATCGTCAGCAGCACCGGCGCGGCGAAGATCAGACCGGCCGCCGCCGCCATCCATCGCCCGGCCCGCGCCAGCCTTGGGCGCCCCAGCCTTGGGCGCCCCAGCCTTTTGCCCGCCGGACGGGGGGAATCAGCGGGGGCCTTATTTTGGGCTTCATCGTCCATGGCTGTCTGGGTTACACAGCCGCCAAGCTTTGTGCAACGCGCCAGCGCGCACTATCCTCAGCGCCGCCGTGCCGGCGCGCGCGGGGCGGGGACATGAATCGGGCGAGCGAATGGATTTCGAAGCCGAGTTGAAGGCCACGGCAAAACGCATCGACGAGCAGCTTGCCGCCATCATTGCCGCGATCGAGGCTGAAACGCCCGAGCCGCTGCTCTCTGCCATGCGCCATGCGCTGCTTGGCGGCGGCAAGCGCCTGCGCCCATTTCTGGTCATCGCCAGCGCCGCCATGTTCGGCACCGCCGAATCGCAGGCCATGCGCGCCGCCGCCGCCCTTGAATGCCTGCATTGCTATTCGCTGGTTCACGACGACCTGCCGGCAATGGACGACGACGCCCTGCGCCGCGGCCGCCCCACCGTCCATGTCGTCTATGGCGAAGCCGCCGCGATCCTGGCCGGCGATGCCCTGCTGACACTGGCTTTCGAGATCCTCGCCGACCCGCTTACCTTCGCCGACCCGCTGGTGCGGGCCGAACTGGCGCTCGACCTTGCCCGCGCAGCCGGCAGCCGCGGCATGGCCGGCGGCCAGATGCTCGATCTTTCCGCCGGGCTGACCGAACCGTCCCAGGCCGAGACGATGCGCATGCAGCACATGAAGACCGGGTGCCTGATCGAGCACGCCTGTGCCGCCGGCGCCATATTGGGCCGCGCCGGCGAGCCGGACCGCGACCGGCTGCGCCGCTATGGCGCCGCCCTTGGCGCCGCGTTCCAGATCGCCGACGACCTGCTCGACCGGGAAGCCAGTGAGGCGGAACTCGGCAAGGCCACCGGCAAGGACCTTGAGGCCGGCAAGGCGACGCTGGTCGATTTTCTCGGCATCGAGGGCGCGCGCGAACATCTCGCCGCCCTGACCGATGAGGCCTGCGACAGCCTTGCCCCCTTTGGCGAGCGCGCCGCCCTGCTGCGCGGCGCCGCGCGCTTCGTCAGGGACCGCCGCCATTAGGATCCGTACTCGATCGGGTTTCGGGCACGGCGCGCTCACGCTTGACATGGCCGCCGCTTGCCGGCCCGACGGCTTCGATCAGGGGAACAGCTTCAGCTTGCTCGGGTGCCGCCGCCATATTTGCGCGCCACATAGTCCTCGATCACGGCCTTGAATTCGTCGGTGAGGCCGGGCCCGCGCAAGGTCGCGACCTTCTTGCCGTCGATAAAGACCGGCGCCACCGGATCCTCCCCGGTGCCCGGCAGCGATATGCCGATATCGGCGTGGCGGGATTCTCCGGGGCCATTGACGATACAGCCCATCACCGCGACCTTGAGCATCTCGGCGCCGGGGAAATCGGCGCGCCAGGCCGCCATGCGCCCCAGCACATAGAGCTGGATCTGTTCGGCAAGTTCCTGAAAGACCGTACTCGTGGTGCGCCCGCAGCCCGGGCAGGACGTCACTTCGGGGGCGAAATTGCGCAGGCCCATGCTTTGCAGGATCTGCTGCGCCACCGCCACCTCCTCGGTGCGCGCGCCGCCCGGCTGCGGCGTCAGCGAGACGCGGATGGTATCGCCGATGCCCTGCTCGAGCAGCACCGCTAGCGCCGCCGCCGAGGCGACGATGCCCTTGGCCCCCATTCCGGCCTCGGTGAGCCCGAGATGGAGCGCGTGGTCGCTGCGCGCCGCCAGATCGCCATAGACCGAAATCAGCTCCTGCACCCCCGACACCTTGGCCGACAGGATGATGGCCTCGCGCGCCATGCCCAGTTCCTCGGCGCGCGCCGCCGACCCCAGAGCCGATTGCACGATCGCCTCCCGCATCACCGTGCCGGCATCGCGCGGCCGCGCCGCGCGCGCGTTCTCGTCCATCAGGCGGGTCAGCAACTCCTCGTCGAGGCTGCCCCAGTTGACGCCGATGCGCACCGGCTTGCCGAATTTCAGCGCAATCTCGATCATCTCGGAAAACTGGCGATCGCGCTTGTCGCGAAAGCCGACATTGCCGGGATTGATGCGATATTTGTCGAGCGCTTCGGCCGCCGCCGGATGATCGGCCAGCAGCCGGTGGCCGATATAATGGAAATCGCCGATCAGCGGCACGGATACGCCAAGCTGGCCCAGCCGGTCGCGGATCCTCGGCACCGCCGCCGCCGCCTCGTCGCGGTCCACCGTTATGCGCACCAGTTCCGAACCGGCCTGCGCCAGCGCCGCCACCTGGCGCGCCGTCGCCTCGACATCGGCGGTGTCGGTATTGGTCATCGACTGGACGACGACCGGGGCGCCGCCGCCAATGGCAATACCGCCGACAGACACGGCAACTGAGCGGCGGCGCGGTTGCAGCCCGCCAAGATAGCTCATTGATTCACCCTACCCCATCGCCGCCGGCTCGCGCTGCGCGGCGCCGAGCCGAGCCGCATCTGCATCAGCCACCAAACTTGTGAGTGCCAAATGAGGCCGCCGCATGTCAAGCGCCCCGGCCCCGTTGCGGATGGCGCCGGCGCATGGGCGTTGCCGCTCGCCAGGGCAGGCAATTCGGGCCGCCGCTACGGAATGCTGGAAGATTCACCGAATTGAAACACCTTAATATTAGAACTTAGCCATATTTTGACTATTTCGATGGAGGCACCAACATGTTTGCCTGGAAGTCGCTGACCGCAATCGCTTGCCGGATGGGCCGAGACAGGTCGGGCAACATCGCCACCATGTTTGCCATCATGGTCATTCCGCTGATCGGCCTGGTCGGCGCGGCAATCGACTATTCCAATGCCTACCGCGCCAAGTCGCGGATCCAGAACGCGCTCGATGCCACCTCGCTGGCGGTCAACCGCTCCATCGGCACCATTCCCGAAAAGGACCTGAAGAAGATGGCCGAGGCCACCTTCCTGTCCAATATGGGTAGCGGGATTTCGGCCGACCTGTCGAAGATCGACATCAAGGTCACCGATCGCGAGGTCACCCTGGCCGCCACCACCCATGTCAAGACCCTGTTCATGGCCCTGCTCGGCGTCGAGAACATGGCGGTCGGCGCCTCGTCGAGAACGGTTACCGGGCTGCAGACCTTCGAGATCGCCCTGGCGCTGGACAATTCCGGCTCGATGTATGGCAGCAAGATCCGCGACTTGAGGGATGCCGCGCGCGCCCTTACCGATACCATGTTCGCCGGCAAGGACACCTCCGACACCGTCAAGATCTCGGTCGTGCCCTTCGCCGCCGCGGTCAATGTCGGCCCGCAATACCGCAACGCCAGCTGGATCGACGGCAACGGCGTATCGCCGATCCACTCGGAGAATTTCACCACGACCGCCAACCGCTTCCAGCTTTTCGACAATATCGCCAATGCCAAATGGAAAGGCTGCGTCGAATCGCGGCCCCAGCCGCTCGATGTCGAGGACACCACGCCGGACCCCAGCGTGCCGGAATCCTATTTCGTGCCCATGTTCGCCCCCGACGAGCCGGACTCGGACAATGCCGGTGGCGAGCCGGCCTACAACAACTATCTCGACGACAATGTGTCGTCCAAGGGCAAGGGCAAGGGCAAGGGCAAGGGCAAGGGCAAGGGCAAGGGCGGCCCGACCTGGGCCGAGGCCCAGGGCAATACCGGCAAATACAAGCCCGGCATTACCGCCGCCATCCGCGCCCAGTACGGCACCAAGGTCGGTCCCAATTTCCTCTGCGACTCCAATCCCATCACGGCGCTGACCAACCGCAAATCCGATATTGTCAGCGCCCTGAACACCATGAACGCCTATGGCGGCACCAATATCCATGAAGGCGTGATGTGGGGCTGGCGCACCCTGACCGCCAATGCGCCCTTCACCGAGGGCTTGCCGGATGGCACCCAGCACAACCACAAGATCATCGTTCTCATGACCGACGGCGAAAACCAGATGATCGGCCTCAACAACGAGAACAAGTCGATGTATTCCGCCTATGGCTTTGCCAGCCAGGGCCGCCTGCGCCCGCCGACATCGAGCAGCGCGGCGCTGAAGCAGATGATGGACGAGCGCACCCAGCGCGCCTGCCGCAATGCCAAGCGCGCCGGCATCCTCATCTACACCATCCTTTTCGACTTCAACAACGGCGAAACCCGCGAATTGCTCAAGAACTGCGCCAGCGACAAGGACAAGGCTTTCACCGCCGACAACGGCTCGGAACTGATCGCCACCTTCCAGAAGATCGCCAGCGAGCTCTCCGCCCTGCGCATCGCCGAATAGCGGCGTCCGGGAACGGACAATGGGCGGGGGCTTTATGCCCCCGCTTTTTTTGGCCCCCGCCCGCGCCGCGCATCGCTGTTTGAACGCCGCCGCGCTATCATGGCCAGACAGGTCGAGGAGCCCTTGGCATGGCCGCCCGCATCGAAGTTCATACCGGCGACATCACGCGCCTTGCCGTCGATGCCATCGTCAACGCCGCCAATGAGCGCTTGGCTGGCGGCGGCGGCGTCGATGGCGCCATTCACCGCGCCGCCGGGCCGGGCCTGCCGGCCGCCTGCCGCGCCATTGGCGGCTGCCCGACCGGGGACGCCCGCCTGACTCCCGGTTTCGATCTTCCCGCCCGCTTCGTCATTCACACCGTCGGCCCGGTGTGGCGGGGCGGCGAATTCGGCGAGGATGCCCTCTTGGCCGGCTGCTACCGCAACAGCCTGGCCCTTGCCGCCGCGCACCGGCTCGAAACGATCGCCTTTCCCGCCATCTCGACCGGCGTCTACGGCTTTCCCGCCCACCGCGCCGCCATGATCGCCGTTGACGCGGTGCGCGCCTTCACCGCCGCCTCGGACCAGATCTCGCGCGTCATATTCTGCTGTTTTTCCCCCGCCAGCGCCGCGCTGCATCTTGAGGCGCTTGCCGCCGGGGACTGACCTTCGCCCTCTTCCCGTCTTCTTCCATTAAGCCGGGGGCGCCCGGGGCGCCCGGGGCGTCCGGCGCCTGCCCCCTGTCGCCAGGTCCTGCCGACCAGTCCTGCCGACCAGTCCTGCCGACCAGTCCTGCCGCCAAGTCCTGCCGCCAAGTCCTGCCGCCCAGTCCTGCCGCCAAGTCCTGCCGCCCACAATCTCGCCGCCATCTACAGCCAATCCCCCTCTTGCCCGCCATCGCCCAGTGCCATCGCCCAGTGCCATCGCCCGGCGCCGCGGCCGGCGCAAAACATTTGATTTCCCGGTTATGTAATTTTATAACATTTCACGGACGGCCCATGGCGCCGGGGCCGCCAATGCACAGGACGCGATTTGGACCGGCGGGCCCGCCACTTGGGGGCGCGCCACCTGGAGGACGACGATCATGCAGCCGCATAGCGCTTTGCCAGCGCAGGGGGCATTGCCGCGCAACCAGCGCCTGGTGCTCGACGCCCTGCGCAAGGTGCGCGGCCCGCGCACCGCCTATGAGCTGCTTGAGAACCTGCGCGATCAGGGTTTTCGCGCGCCCCTCACCGTCTACCGCGCCCTCGACGGCCTGCGCGACAAGGGGCTGGTGCATCGTATCGAGAGCATCAAGGCCTTCATCGCCTGCTGCGAACACGACCATGAGGATCGCCCTGCCTTTGCCCTGTGCGAGAGCTGCGGCGCCGTGGTCGAGATCGAGGATGCCGGCATGGTGTCGCGGCTCGAAAGCATCTGTGCCCGCACCGGCTTCAAGCTCAAGAAGGCGATGATCGAGATGACCGGCACCTGCGCGCCCTGCGCCTCCGGCGCCGGTTCCGGCACCGGCCGCGGATCTCGCTCCCTGCCGGGAAGGGACCGCGCATGAAAAGCCCGCAAACACCCGCCCCGGCCTCCATTCTGCGCCTTGGCGGCGCCGAGCGGCTCGCTATCGCCGCTGGCGCCAGCGCCGTGCTGTGGCTCGCCGTGTGGTGGGCCATCGGTTGAGGTCGATCCCATGAGCAGCGCCATCACCTTCGACAATGTCACCCTTGGCTATGAGCGCCATCCCGCCATCCACCATCTGAGCGGCACGGTGGATGCCGGCGACCTGCTGGCGGTGATCGGTCCCAATGGAGCCGGCAAGTCGACCCTTCTCAAGGGACTGGCCGGCCTGCTGCGCCCGCTCGAAGGCCGCATCGCCATGGCGGGCGGGCGTCGCGACATCGCCTATCTGCCCCAGCGCAGCCAGGTCGACCGCGCCTTCCCGCTTTCGCTGTTCGACTTCGTCGCCATGGGCGGCTGGCGCCGCACCGGCTGGCTGCGCCGCATTGCCGGCGGCGAACGGGCAAGGATCGCCGCGGCAATAGATGCCGTCGGGCTGACCGGCTTCGAGGGCCGCGTCATCGCCACCCTGTCGGGCGGCCAGATGCAGCGCGCCCTGTTCGCCCGCCTGCTGCTCCAGGATGCTCCGCTGATGCTGCTCGATGAACCCTTCACCGCCATCGACGAGGCGACGGCGAAGGACCTCATGGCCATGGTTCTGCGCTGGCACGGCGAGGGGCGCACCGTGGTCGCGGTCCTCCACGATATGGATCTGGTGCGCGCGCACTTTCCCCGCACCCTGGTGCTGGCCCGCGAACAGGTCGCCTGGGGACCGACTGCAAAGATCCTGGCGTCGCCCGACCCCATGGCCGCCGCGCGCAAGATGATGGAAGCCTGGGACGAACATGCCGCCATCTGCGGCCGGCGGGCGGCATGACCGCGGCGGATTTCCTGCACGCGCCGGCCGAGTTCCTGTTCGGCCCCTTTGGCGAATTCGCCTTTATGAAGCGCGCCCTCGTCGGCAGCCTCGCGCTGTGCCTCGGCGCCGTGCCGGTCGGCGTCTTTCTCATGCTGCGCCGCATGAGCCTGATCGGCGACACCATGGCCCATGCCATCCTGCCCGGGGTTGCCGTCGGCTATCTGATGTCGGGGCTCTCGCTCACCGCCATGAGCATCGGCGGCCTTGCCACCGGCCTCGCCGTTGCCCTGCTGGCCGGCCTCGTCACCCGCACCACGGTCATCAGGGAAGACGCCAGCTTCGCCGCTTTCCACCTCATCGCCCTGTCGATCGGCGTCGTCATCGTCTCCGTGCGCGGCTCCAATATCGACCTGCTGCATGTGCTTTTCGGCACCGTGCTCGCCCTCGACAACGGCGCGGTCGCGTTTCTCGCCAGCGTCGCCACGGTGACCATGGCCGCCCTCGCCCTCCTCTATCGGCCGCTGGTGATCGAGTGTATCGACCCTATTTTCTTGCGCACGGTCAGCCGCGCCGGCGGCCTCGCCCATATCGGCTTCCTGATGCTGCTGGTGCTCAACATGGTGGCCGGCTTTCATGCCCTCGGCACCCTGCTGGCAATCGGCATCATGATCCTGCCCGCCGTCGGCGCAAGGTTCTGGGCCCATGACATCACCGGCCTTCTCCTCGCCGCTCTCATGATCGGCGCGCTGTCCTGCTGGCTCGGGCTGCTCGCCTCGTTTCATCTCGACCTGCCGTCGGGCCCCGCCATCGTTCTTGTCGCAGGCGGCCTCTATCTTGCCTCGATGCTGCTGGGGGCCAATGGCGGCCTGGCCTGGCGCCTGCTCCCGGCGCGCCATCTCGAAGCGTGACATCGCGAGGCAAGCCGTGAAGATGCTCCGTTGTCTCATTTGTCTCGCCGTCCTTGCCGCGCCGCTGCTTGGCGCCGCGCCGGCACCCGCCGCGCCGGCACAAAGGGTCGTCGCCAGTTTCTCCATTCTTGCCGACATGGTCAGCCAGGTCGGCGGCGACAGGGTGCGCGTCTCGGCCCTGGTCGGGCGCGGCGCCGATGCCCATGTCTTCGAGCCCGCCCCGCGCGACGTCAGAACGATGGGCGAGGCCAGCCTGTTCATCGTCAACGGCCTTGGTTTCGAGGGCTGGACGGCACGCCTGATCGAGGCCGCCGGCTTTTCCGGACCCGTGGCGGTCGCGTCGAACGGCATCACCCCGCTGCCCGCCGAGCCCGGCCGCCGCGATCACGACGGCGGCGCGCGGGACGGCGCCAGCGATCCCCATGCCTGGCAGGACCTGCAAAACGCCCTGGTCTATGTCGCCAATATCGCCCGCGCACTGTGCGGTATCGACGCCGAAGGCTGCCCCGCCTATGAGGACAACGCCACCCGCTACAACGCCGCCATCACCGCCCTGGACAGGGAAATCCGCGATTCCCTTGGCCGCCTGCCGGAAGGAAAGCGCAGGATCATCACTTCGCACGATTCCTTCGCCTATTTCGCCAGGGCCTATGGCGTGGAGATGCTGGCGCCCGTCTCGACCAGCACCGACACCGAACCTTCCGCGCGCGACGTCGCGGCCCTGATCCGCCAGATTCGCGATCAGGGCGTAACCGCGCTCTTTGTCGAAAACGCCTCCGACAGGCGCCTGCTGGAGCAGATCGCGCGCGAGACCGGCATTGCCATTGGCGGCGAGCTTTTCTCCGACACCCTGTCGCAACCGGGCGGTCCGGCGGCGACCTATCTCGACATGATGCGCCACAATGCGCGCCAGCTGCTGGCCGCCTTCGGCGCCTGAGCGCCGCACCTTTACCTAGTCGTCATCGTCATTGAGCACGCGATGGGCGGCGCCATCGAGATCTTCGAACTGGCCCGAACGCAGGGCCCACAGGAACGCGGCAAGGCCAAGCCCGCCGAGAACGAGCGCCGCCGGAATGAGAACCAGGAGACTGGTCATGCCGCCGCCTCCAGCTCTCCCTCGCCGCCCGGCGCAGCCCCTCCGCCATGTGGAACCGCAACCGCCCGCGCCGGCGCCGGGGCGAAATCGCCGCGCAGGCGCAAGCCGTTAAGCGTCACCAGCAAGGACGACGACGACATGGCGATGGCGGCGATGAGGGGCGAAGCCTGGCCGGCCATGGCCAGCGGCACCGCCAGCAGGTTATAGCCCAGCGCGAGGGCGAAATTGCCGCGCACGATGCCCATGGCGCGGCGCGCCAGCACGATCATGTCGGCGACCGCCGCCAGCCTTTCGCCGAGAAAGACGAAGCTGGCCTGCGTGCTCGCCACCGCCGCCGCGCTGCCCGGCGACATCGAGACATGCGCCTGCGCCAGGGCCGGCGCGTCATTGATGCCGTCGCCCACCATCAGCACGCGGCGGCTCGAGGCCCGCAGTTGCTTGAGCCGCGCCACCTTGTCCTGGGGCCGGGCGCCCGAGATCGCACGCTTTATGCCGAGCAGTGACGCCGCGCTGTCCACCGCGCCGGCGCGATCTCCCGACAATAGCTCGACATCGAGGCCGAGCGCGCCAAGCCGCGCCAGCGTCTCGGCGGCATCCTCGCGCAACCGGTCCTCAAAAGCGAAGCGAACCGGCAGGCCCTGTTCCCACGACAGCCACATTTCCATCTGCTGGCCGCCGCCATCCTGCGCCCCAGCCGCCTCGCCGCCGCTCCAGCCGGCCCGGCCGAGCCGCACCATTCCCGAGCGTGTCTTTCCTTCAAGGCCGCTGCCGGCGATCTCGCGCACCGCGCTGACCGGAGCCGGGGCGATGCCGCGCTCCGCCGCCGCGGCGACGATGGCGCGGGCCAGCGGGTGGCGGCTGTCGCGGGCAAGGCCGGCGGCCAGCGCCAGCGCCTCGGGGTCCGGCGGCGCGGCGAAGACCGCCTGGGGGCGCCCCAGGGTAAGCGTTCCCGTCTTGTCGAATACAACGGTGTCGATCTGGGCCAGCCGTTCCAGCGCCGTGCCGTCCTTGACCATGACGCCGCTGCGGAAGGCGACGCCGCTCGCCACCACCTGGACCACCGGCACCGCAAGGGCCAGCGCGCAGGGGCAGGTGATGATCAGCACCGCGGTGGCGGCCACCAGCGCCTGATGCCAGTCGCCGCTCGCCCATAGCCAGCCGGCAAAGGTCGCGGCGGCCAGCACATGGACGGCCGGGGCATAGATCCGCGTCAGCCGGTCGGCCAATGCGACATGGGCCGACTTGCCCTTCTCCGCCGCCTCCATCAGGCGGATGACCTCGCTCAGGAAAGTGTCTTCGCCCGCCGCCAGCACCCGCAGCACCAGTGGCCCGGACAGGTTGAGGCAGCCGGCATGGACGGTGGCGCCGGGTTCGGCCGCTTCGGGCACGCTTTCGCCGGTGACCAGCGAGCGGTCGAGATCGCTCACCCCCTCGATCACCGTGCCGTCGACAGGCACGCGCTCGCCCGCCGCAACCGCAACCAGCGCCCCGGCGCCGACCTGCGACAGCGGCACATAGCGCCGCCCGCCATCGGCTTCGACCAGCGTCGCCCCGGCGGCGTTGAGCGCCATCAATTCCCGAACCGCCGAATGCGCCCGCGCCCGCATCCGCAGATCGAGATAGCGGCCGATGAGGAGAAAAAACAGCAGGCTCACCGAGGCGTCGAAATAGGCATGCGGGCCATGGGTGATGGTCTCGAACAGGCTCATGCCGGCCGCCATCGCCACCGCCAGCGAAATCGGCACGTCCATATTCAGCCCGCCCGACGCCAGGACGCGGCGCGCCGAGCGGAAAAACGGCCGCCCGGCATAGGCCACCGCCGGCAGGGCGACCAGGGCCGAAAGCCAGTGAAACAGATCGCGCGTCGCTGCCTCCGCCCCCGACCACACCGACACCGACAGCAGCATCACATTGGCCGCCGCAAATCCGGCCACCGCCAGGGCGCGCAGCAGTTCGCGCCCTTCTTCCTCATCGCCCCCGCCGCCGGCCGCCGCCGCGTCAAAGGGCTGAACCCGGTAGCCGAGCCCGGCCACCGCCTCGACCAGCGCGCGCGGATCGACCGCGCCATCCTTCCAGCTGACCGCCACCCGCCGCGTCGACATATTGACGCGGGCATGGGTAACGCCGCTGAGCGCATTGAGCGCGCGCTCGATGCGGGAAATGCAACCGGCGCAATGAATCCCCGGCACCAGCAGGTCGAGCTGGCTGAGGCCGGCCCCGGCCGGGCGAACCCAGCCCGCCGGATCGGGCAGTTGATCCCGGTCCGTTCCGCCCGCCAGCGTTCCCGCGCAGCAGCTCATGGCTCAGCCGCCTCGTGTCACCGTGAAATCGAATATGCGCCGGTAGCGCAGCTGGCCGCCGTCGCGTGCCACCACCTCCGCCCGCCAGGCGCCGGGCGCGATAGCGCCATCATAGACATAGCGCCCGCCGCCGGCCCCAGTGAGTTCAAGATCGCGGTCCTCGCCCTCATTGGTGCGCCGCCCGATCGAAGCGGTAACGGCGAACCCGTCCAACGGCCGCGAGGAGGCATCCTGAAGCACGAATTCCAGCCCGCCAGCCACCAGCGCCAGATTGCTGTGCCAGCCGGTCTGGCGCTGGCGCGCGGCCGCTTCCAGAACATGGTTGTAGTCCTGGCTGGCGACATAGCCGTTCTTGGCCAGCAGCCCGGTCCAGGTCGAACTGGCAAAATAGGCCAGGACCAGATTGACGGCGATGACGATGCCAAAGAAACCCGTCACCAGCATCAGCATGTGGCGTCCGGTGAATTCCCGCGGCTGTTTTCCGCTTGGTGCCATTTGCGTCATTTCCGTCCGCCCGCGGCGTGGAACACTGCCTCGCGCGCCGCTGTCTCCTCGCTGGCCCGATCCTTGACGACGAACCTGAAATCGGCCCGTCCGCCCGCCGCAACGCCGCCCGGCGCGGAGACGAAGACCCGTACCGAGCGCACCTTGTCGGCGTCCACCCGCAAGATGGTGGACCGCGCCGGCGCCTCGTCGCTGCCGGCGACCGACAGCAAACCGCCTTCCAGCCCATCGAGCGACAGCACGAAGTCGCGCGGCTGCTGGACCATGTTCAAGACCTTGACCGTATAGCCATTGCGCACGCCGCCATCCGACAGTTGCACGAAAAGCGGATTGCGGTCATGCAGAACATTGATGTCGAGGCGGTCGCGCATCGCCAGCACGGCGAGCATGGCCAGCCCGGCGATCGCCCACAGCGCAGTGTAGATGATGGTGCGCGGACGCACCACCTCGTGCCAGTTCAGCTTGGCCTGCTTGCCGGCGGCACGCTCCGTATAGTCGGTCAGGGTTGTGTAGGAGATCAGCCCGCGCGGCCGCCCGAACTTCTCCATCACCGTGTTGCAGGCATCGATGCACAGCGCGCAGGTGATGCATTCCAGCTGCTGGCCGTCGCGGATATCGATGCCCATCGGGCACACCACGACGCATTGATTGCAGTCGACGCAATCGCCGAAATCGCCCGGCTGGCTCATCTGGTGGCGCGAGCGCGGCTCGCCGCGCCAGTCATTATAGGTCACCAGCAGCGTGTTCTCGTCGAACATGGCGGCCTGGATGCGCGGCCAGGGGCACATATAGATGCAGACCTGCTCGCGCATGAACCCGGCAAAGATATAGGTGGTGGCGGTCAGGATGCCGACGGTGGAATAGGCCACCATCGGCGCCTCGCCTGAAAACAGCGCCCCGGCCAGCCACGGCGCGTCGGCGAAATAGAAGATCCAGGCGCCGCCGGTGCCCACCGCGATCACCAGCCAGATCAAATGTTTGGCTATCAGCTTGCCGATCTTCGACAATGTCCACGGCGCGCGCTCGAGACGGATGCGGGCGCTGCGGTCGCCCTCGATGAACCGTTCCACGACAAGAAAGAGATCGACCCAGACCGTTTGCGGACAGGTATAGCCGCACCACGCCCGGCCCAGGATCGAGGTCACCAGGAATAGGCCTACGCCGGCCATGATGAGCAGCCCGGCGACGTAATAGAATTCCTGCGGCCAGATCTCGATAAAGAAGAAATAGAAGCGGCGGTGGGCGAGGTCCACCAGCACCGCCTGATCGGGCGCATAGAGGCCGCGGTCCCATCGCACCCAGGGCAGCAGATAGTAAAGGCCGAGGGTCACCGCCATGACCCACCATTTTACCGTCCGGTAGGTGCCCCTGGCGCGCTTGGGGAAAATCTTGACCCGGCGGGCATAGAGTTCGCGGGTTTCTTCCCGGTTGACCGCCTCGACCTCGACGCGGTCAACGGTTTCGGGCTTGCCGTCAATGCTGGCCATCGGATGTCCTGGACGATCGGCCTCGCCTGTCCCGGCGAGGCCGTTCATCTTGATTTACTGGCCCCCGCCAAGCGAATGGACATACACCGTTAGCTGCTTGATCACGGTATCGTCAAGACGTCCGGCCCAGGCCGGCATCACGCCATGCTTCGGGCTCGAAATCTGCGCGCCGATGGCCGCCGCATCCTGACCGTAGAGCCAGATCGCATCGGCCAGCGACGGGGCGCCGAACTCCTTGTTGCCGGTTCCCTTTTCGCCGTGGCAGGCAGCGCAATTGTCGGCGAAGACTTCCGCGCCGCGCTGTGCCGCCGCGCTGTCATGGTCCTTGCCCGAGAGCGCGAGGACAAAATTGGTCACATCGGCGATCTGCGCCTTTTCGAGCACTTCGTCGGTGCCGAAGGCCGGCATGATGGAATCGCGCGTATCGTCGTTGTGAGGGGCGCGAATGCCGTTCTTCAGCGTGGCGTATATTTCGTCCAGCGAGCCGCCCCACAGCCAGTCATCGTCATTGAGATTGGGGTAGCCGGCGGCGCCCTGCGCCCCGGCGCCATGGCACGGCGCGCAATTGATGGAAAAGGCCGAGCGTCCGCCAGCGATGGCAAACTGGAGCAGGTCCTGATCGGCCCGGATTTCGGCCGGCGAGGCGCTGGCGATACGGTCCAGATACTGCGCCTGCGCCGCCTTGGCCTGGGTCAGTTCGGCGGCAAGCTCGGCCCGGCTCGAATAGCCGAGCAGGCCGCCGGTGGCGCTGTCGATGAGCGGCAGGGCGGGATACAGGATCACATAGCCCAGCGCCCACACAATGGTGGCGTAGAAGGTCAGGATCCACCAGCGCGGCAGCGGCGTATTGAGTTCCTTGATCCCGTCCCACTCGTGGCCGGTGGTATCGGTGCCGCTAATCTCGTCGCGTTCGACGTCGGCCATGGCTCAGTCCTCTTTCAACGGGATGCGGGCACTTTCCTCGTAGACCCTTCCGGCGCCCGGGCGGAACACCCAGGCGATGACCGAGAGAAAGATCGTGACCAGGAAAACCAGGCCCCAGGTATCGGCGAAATGACGAAGCGTTTCGTAGTCCATGACTGCCTTACCTCAGGTTCTCGGGCGCGTCGGACTTGTAGGCGGAAAAATCCACCAGGGTGCCGAGCATTTGCAGGTAGGCGACCAGCGCGTCCATTTCGGTGATCTTCTTGCCGTTGCCGCCGAAGTCGCGCGCCAGAGTCCTTTCGCCGTAGCGCGCCCTCAGGCCCTCGACGCCATCCTCGTCCGCGCCGGCCTGCGCTTTCAGATCCGCCAGCGCGTTGGCCACCATGTCCTCGCTATAGGGCACGCCGATCATGGAATTGGCCTTCAGATGAGCGGCGATGTCGTCGGTCCGCAGCTCGGCGCTGGCCATGAAGGAATATCCCGGCATGACCGACTCGGGCACCAGGGCGCGCGGGTCCTTCAGATGGCCGACATGCCAGTCGTCCGAATATTTGCCGCCGACCCGGGCAAGATCCGGCCCGGTGCGCTTGGATCCCCACTGGAAGGGATGGTCATACATGCTTTCCGCCGCGAGCGAGTAATGGCCATAGCGCTCCACCTCGTCGCGGAACGGGCGCACCATCTGGCTGTGGCAGACATAGCAGCCCTCGCGGATGTAAATATTGCGCCCCGCCAATTCGAGCGGCGTATAGGGCCGCACGCCCTTCACCTTCTCTATGGTGTTCTCGATGTAGTAGAGCGGCGCAATCTCGACCAGTCCGCCGATGGTGACGACCAGGAGACTGAGAACCAGCAGCAGGGTCGCGTTTCTTTCAATTTTGTCGTGTTTGATCATCGCGATTTCCTCCGCCCTCAGGTCCGTGCCGCCGCCGGCATCCCGACGGGACGCTCGGAGCGTTCATGGCCGAGAATGGTGCGCCAGACATTGTAGGCCATGACCAGCGCCCCGGTCAGATAGAGCAGGCCGCCAGCCGCGCGGATGACATAGAAGGGATGCATGCGTTCGACACTTTCCGCGAACGAATAGACCAGGAAGCCGAGTTCGCTGTATTCGCGCCACATCAGCCCCTGCATGATGCCCGACACCCACATCGCCGAGGCATAGAAGACGATGCCCAGCGTCGCCAGCCAGAAATGCCAGTTGACCAGGCGCAGGCTGTACAATTCCTTGCGGCCCCACAATTTCGGCACCAGGAAATAGACCGCGCCGAAGCTGATCATGCCGACCCAGCCCAGGGCGCCGGAATGGACGTGGCCGATGGTCCAGTCGGTGTAGTGGCTGAGCGAATTGACCGACTTGATCGACATCATCGGCCCCTCGAAGGTCGACATGCCGTAAAAGGCGATCGCCAGCACCATCATGCGGATGATCGGGTCGGTGCGCATCTTGTCCCATGCCCCCGACAGCGTCATCAAGCCGTTGATCATGCCGCCCCAGCTCGGCATCCACAGCATGATCGAGAACACCATGCCCAGCGTCTGCGCCCAGTCGGGCAGCGCCGTGTAGTGCAGATGATGGGGCCCGGCCCAGATGTAAAGGAAGATCAGGGTCCAGAAATGGACGATGGAAAGGCGGTAGGAATAGACCGGCCGCCCGACCCGCTTCGGCACGAAATAATACATCATGCCGAGAAAACCGGCGGTGAGGAAAAAGCCCACCGCGTTGTGGCCGTACCACCACTGGGTCAGCGCGTCCTGCACGCCCGACCACAGGATATAGCTCTTGGCGCCGAACACCGACACCGGCAGCGACAGGTTGTTGACCACATGGAGCATGGCCACGGTGACGATGAAGGACAGATAGAACCAGTTGGCGACGTAGATATGCGGTTCCTTGCGCTTGTAGAGCGTGCCCAGGAACACCGCCAGATAGGCCACCCAGACCACGGTCAGCCACAGGTCGACATACCACTCGGGCTCGGCATATTCCTTCGACTGGGTCACCCCCAGCACATAACCGGTCGCCGCCAGAACGATGAACAGCTGATAGCCCCAGAACACGAACCAGGCCGTGTTTCCCAGCGCCAGCCGGGCACCCGTGGTGCGCTGGACGACATAGAAGCTGGTGGCAATCAGCGCGTTGCCGCCAAAGGCGAAAATGACCGCCGAGGTATGCAGCGGGCGCAGCCGCCCGAAGGTCGTCCAGGGCAGATCAAGATTGAGCGCCGGATAGGACAGCTGGAGCGCTATGACGACGCCGACGAGAAGGCCGGTGACGCCCCAGAATACCGTGGCGATGGTGCCTGCCTTGATGACGCTGTCGAGATATTTGCCCTGCTCCCCGGCCTTGGCCGCCTTGCCCATCGGCATGACCTTGAGCGTTATCGCGATGGCGCCCAGGCAGAACAGGAAGGCAATCCAGGCATGGACGGCAAACAGGCTGTCTGTCGCCTTGGCGGCCAGCACGAGCGCGAATAGCGCCGCGATGGCGAGCGCGATCATCTTTGCTGCCGGAATCATGTTGTTCCCTCCAGGATTGCTTCCCCGTAGTCCCGGCCCGAGAGCCAAGCCCGTAAACCACGCAATATGGCCGATGATTCGCCCCGCGAATCCCGGCACACCGCAGCTCGGAAGCTGCAGGTTGCACCAGTGAATACACCCCAACATTGACCCATATCAAGGTTCCCGTAGCCGGATCATCGTACCAAAATCACCAATACTGAATGCTTGGCGTGTATGGAAAATCCGGTTCATGAAACCACATGAATACATTGGGATTTACATGCGATTGGGGAATTGAACTGCAATCGTGCCCCCGTGGCCAAGCCCTTGTCCTGGTCGGGTGCCCCTTGAGCAAACCGAGAGTTGGCCGTGCCATTACACCAACCATTGGACCTGATCGACCGCCAGCGTTCTTCGCAGCAAGCGCTTTGCGACATGCTGGAGCGCATTGCCGATAGTCTGCCCGGGAATGTCGATCGCGCGCTGGTGAACGAAGTGCTGTTCGTTCTGACCAGGGACCTTCCCCTGCTCCATCGCGACGAGAATGAAGGCCTGATCCCGCTGCTGCAGAACCGCTGCGAACCCGGCGAACCGCTTTTCACCATGCTGGAGCGCATGATCCGCGAACATGGCGCCGACCAGGGCTTTGCCGATGAGATCATCGAGGCCCTGCAACCGCTCGCGTCCGGCGGCTCGCCGCAAAATCCGGAAATGCTCGGCTATATGTTGCGCGGCTTTTTCGAAAGCTATCGCCGCCATCTCGGCTGGGAGCGCGATGTCGTCCTGCCCGAGGCGGCCGAGCGGCTGACCCGGGGCGATCTGCTCGAGCTTGAGAGCAAGATGCGGGTCCACCGCGCCGACCGCGACCTGGCAACCCGCATTCGCGGCGACGAGCCGAGGGAAACGGAAAAGCAGTCCGATCGGGCCACCGGGCGCCGGTGCGGGATCGACTGATACCCGGCACCCGAAGACTGGCGCAAAAAGGACGGGCGGGCGGCCAGACCAGGTCTGTCCGCCGCCTGGTCCGGCAGATCCGCTAGTCCGGCAGATCCGTCACCGACACAACGCGGAACGTGCGCAACTCGTCGTCATGCTCGCGCAATGAAACATATTCGCCGAGGCGGAAAAGGTGATTGTTGAACCGGTAGCCGGTTTCGTCGTCGTCCTCGTCGCCATTGATATCATAGTGAAAGGCCCAGGCGCCGCCGGGCTTGCGCACCAGGTGGCCGATTTCGTCCGGCTGCTCTCCCCAGAACCGGCGTACCCGGCAGCGTTCGCGGAACTTGCGCCAAGTCTCCGCGTCGATGCGGTCGTCGCCATCCAGCGGCGCCGACAGCTCATAGCCGTGGTGGCGGCTGCCTTGCGGGAAGTCGTGGTCGCGCGCCAGTTCGAGACGAATCTTTTTCATTGCCATCGCGTCGCAATGCTCCTGATCGGGATCTGTGGTCCGGCCGACAGCCGGGCATCAATGGGACATCAGTACCGGAACGGTCATGTGCTTCAGAATATGCCGGGTAGCACCGCCAAAGACATATTCGCGCACCCGCGAATGTCCATAGGCGCCCATCACCATCAAATCGGCGCCCTGATCGGCGGCGCGCGACAGCAATTCGTCGCCGATGCCGATCTGGCGGGTGACGGTATGGGTGGTTTCGACCTTGACGCCATGGCGCGACAGGGTTGCCGCCAGCTCGCTGCCCGGTGTTCCGGTCCCCTCGCCGCCATTCTCGCTTTCAGGATTGGCCCACATCAGGCGCACGCTCTTGGCGCGCTTCAGCAACGGCAGGGCATCGAATACGGCGCGCACCGATTCGCGCCTCCCGTTCCAGCCGGCCAGCACATTCTGGCCGATAACCTTGAACTTGCCGGCATAGGGCAGAATCAGGACCGGGCGGCCGCTCTCCATGACCAGGCGCTCCGCCGTTCCGGCATCGCCTTCAAAGCCGCGCTCGGGGTCGACCTGCCCGGTAACGACCAGGTCGGCGCACATGGCGTGCTCGACAATGGTGCTGCTGGTGGCCGGCCCGCCCGCTTCCACCCGGCGCCATTCGCTGACCAGGTCGCCGGGCATTTCGCGGTCGAATATGGCGCGGATCTTTTCCGCCTGGGCATCATAAAATTTCTGCTCGGCCTCGAACACTTCCGTGGCCACCTGGATCGCCGCGGTGGCATAGAAATACTGAACCTTGGGAACGACATGCAGCCCGATCACGTGGGCGCCGAATTCCTTGGCGATTCTGACGCCGGCGCTGATAATTTCATCAGCGCGATCGGCGTCCTGCAAATTCAGCAGAACGGTACGATATCCCATAATGGTTTCCCCCACTGGTCCGGGCCGGACGTTTGTTGTGTTCTTAGCCTAAAAGCCGGCTCGATGCACCACTTTGACAATCGTCAATAGGTGCGCCTCAGATCTCGGTGGAGTCGAGCCCGGCGGCGGCGCAGAGGCGGTCCATGCTGGGAACCAGGAAAGAGCGCGAATCGAGCACGCGAACCACGCTTTGCACCTTCAGCCGGGTGATCTGGCGGCTGACCGTTTCGATGGTCAGGCCCAGGCAATCGGCGATATCGGCGCGGGTCAGCGGCATCATGAAGCGGGCGACATCCTGCGGGTCCTTGCCGCCGCAACCGATAATCGCCGACCTGCGGGCCAGCATGACCATGAAGCTCGCCACTTTTTCTTCCGCCGTCTTGCGGCCGAGCAGAACCATCCACTCGCGCGCGGCATCCAGCTCGCGCAGCGTGCGCTCGAACAGGCGGTGTTCAAGATCGGGATAGATGACCAGCAGCTTTTCAAACTCGGCGCGCGGAAAGCAGCACAATTCCACCTCGGTTGCCGCTTCGGCGAAATAGCGGTGGCTGGCCCCGTAGGCGCGTCCCAGGAAATCCGGCGCGAATTGCAGTCCGACGATCTGCTGGCGGCCATCGGACAGGGTCTTGGTCAGCTTGATTACGCCGGAAACGATATTGGCGAGAAAATCGGCCGGCTCCTCGTCGGACAGGATCGTTTCGCCCGGCTTGACGGTCCTGCGGCGGACAATCCGGTTGAGGTGCTCGATTTCATCCGGCTTCAAGGCACCGCATACCGCCCCGTTTCGCACGGCACAATGCTCGCAGCGCGAGATCAGCCCACCGGCTACATATCGGTCATCCATGAAAACTGGCCTGTTAAACGCAACGCCGAACCGCACGGACTCTATTCGCGACTTCGACAAAAGAAAAGGTACGAAAGCCGGATCCGGCGCCATCTTCGCGCACTTAGGCCCAACGCTTGATACAAATCAAGGAGAGCGGCGCCCGCAAGGCGCCATTGTGCCCAGATGACTCCCGACCTGCTCCAGTTCTATGCGCGCCCGGTGCCGCGCTACACCAGCTATCCGACCGCCCCGCACTTTTCCGGGGCCATCGGCGCGCGCGAATATGAAGGCTGGCTTGCGGATCTGGCGCCCGGCGCCTCGCTTTCCCTCTATGTGCACGTGCCCTTCTGCGACACCTTGTGCTGGTTTTGCGGCTGCCACACCAAGATCACCCGCCGCTACGCCCCGGTCGCCGACTATCTCGCCGCCCTGATGCAGGAGATCGCCGCCGTCGCCGGGCGCGTCGATCCCGGCTGCCGCGTGCGGCATATCCACTGGGGCGGCGGTTCGCCGACCATCCTGGAGGGCGCCGACCTCCTTGCCCTGTCCGGCGCGCTGCGTAGCGGCTTCACCCTTGCCGGGGACGCCGAATTCGCTGTCGAAATCGATCCGCGCGGCCTCACCGCGAACCAGATCGATTCCCTCGCCGAGGCCGGGCTGACACGGGCCAGCATCGGTATTCAGGATTTCGATCCGCAGGTGCAAAAGGCGATCAATCGCATTCAGCCCTACGAAGAAACCAGGGATGTCATTGCCGGTCTGCGCCAGCGCGGCGTTGCCGCCATCAATGTCGATCTCATGTACGGCCTGCCGAACCAGGACGAGGCGCGCATCGGCGCCACCATCGACCAGGTTCTCACCCTTTCGCCCAACCGCATCTCGCTGTTCGGCTATGCCCATGTACCATGGATGAAACGGCATCAGGAAATGATTCCCCAGTCCTCCCTGCCGGACGTGGCGGCGCGCTACGCGCAAGCCGAATTTGCCGCCCGGCGACTGGTCGAGGCCGGTTTTGCAAGGATCGGCCTCGACCATTTTGCCCGCCCGGAGGACCCCCTGGCCAAGGCGGCCGCCAACGGCACGATGCGCCGCAATTTCCAGGGCTACACCACCGATACCGCCGATGCCCTGCTTGGCTTCGGCGCCTCGGCGATCGGCCGCCTGCCTCACGGTTTTGTCCAGAACCACGTTCCCATCGCCGATTACCAGCGCGCGGTTTCGGGCGGGGGCCTCTCGGTCGCCAAGGGATATGCCTTTCAGGGCGAGGATTTGCGCCGCGCCCATCTCATCGAAAGGCTGATGTGCGACCTCGAATTATCCTGGAGCGCGCTGGAGAAGGAAATCGGCGATTGCGCCGGCCTGCGCCGCGACAGCGCCGAGGCCTTGCAGCAATTCGCCCGGGACGGCCTGATCGAACCGGGGCCCGACGGTTTTTCGGTCACCGACCAGGGCCGCACTTTCGTGCGCAGCATCTGCGCCGCTTTCGACGCCTATCTGCCCAAGAGTGCCGCGCGCCATTCCATGGCCGTCTGAGGCATCAGCCTGTCGCACCACCCATCACTTCAAGTCCGTCAAGCGCCTCGAAAAGCTGCGCCGCCTGATCCCCGGCCAGCGCAACCTGCGGCGGCAGCAGGCGCAGCCAGGCGTCGTCGCCGCGCGAGCGCGCCACGATCGCCTTCAACGCCGCAATCACCGGGAAGGCGGCAATGGCGCGCCGCGCCCGGGTCGCGCGATCCTGCGCCGCGGCGGCTTGCACGAAATTGCCCTTTCGCCAGGCCGCCAGCACCGCGCTCGCCAGCGGCGCGGTGACATTTGTCGTCGCCGAAATGCCGCCTGCGCCTCCCGCCTCCAGGTTTTGAAGCAGCAGTTCCTCCGATCCCGAATAGACATCAAATCCGTCAAGGGCGTCGATGAAGGAGCGGCTATTGGCGAAATCGCCCCCGGAATCCTTGAGGCCGACAAAAAGGCCGGGAAAGGCGGCGCGCAGGCGCAGCACCAGTTGCAGCGTGACCGGCACCGCGCTCATGAGCGGGAAATGATAGAGATGGATGCGCGGATCGTTCTCGCCCAAAGCCTCCGCCAGCCTGGCGAAATAGGCGAACAGCCCCTCTTCTCCCGGTTCCTTGTAATAGAATGGCGGCAGAACCAGCAGCCCGCCGGCACCGGCCTCGAGCGCCGCGCGCGACAGCCGCACCGTGTCCGCCAGCGCCGGCGTGCCGGTGCCGACGATCATGCGCCCCATATCAAGGCCGCTATCGGCCAGATCGCCGATGAGCTTCTCGCGCTCGAAAACGCCGAGCGAATTGGCCTCGCCCGTGGTGCCCAGCGGCGCCAGCCCGTCGCAGCCATGATCGAAGAGCCAGCGGCAATGCGCCGCCATGCGCCGCGCATCGGGCCGCAGATCGGAGTCCAGCGGCGTCAGCACCGCGGCATATACGCCCTTGGTCGAGATCCTCGCCTTCATTTTTTCCCGCCTTCCCGATTTTCCGGCCTGCCCGATACTGGCCCATAGTCCCGCCCCTTCATATGGAATATTATCATCGGTGATGCGGCGCCTGGGGGGATCAGGGGGAAGGCAAATGGCGCGAACAATTCTGGTTTGCGGCGCGATGCTGCTGGCGACAACGGCGCTGGCACATGCCGAACGTATCTGCGACATCGAAAAACGGGTCGCCAAGCTCAATGACGGCGACCCGCTCACCGTGACCGGGCGCATCGCCAAGGCCCACGGCCCCAACGATTTCGAGGTCTATTCCTACGACATTGCCGACAATTGCGGCGCCATCTATGCCGGCCACGACAAACCCATCCAGTGCCGGGGCGCGGTGACCATCAACGGCAAGTTCGATGCCGAAGAGTCCATCGGCAAATTCGGCGATATCGCGATCTGGGTAACCAGCTACCGCTGTCAGTAAGCTGCCGCCCTTTCGCATTTGCGCCGCCCCGGTCGCATGCTATTTTCCTGTTTGCGGCATTTATGGTCATTGGGGGGAGACATGCTGCGATCTCTTTGTATTTGCGGACTATTGCTTCTGGCTGGTGCGCCGCTGGCCCATGCCGAGCGCAGCTGCGACATCGACAAGCGCCTGGCAACCATCGACGACAACGAAAAGCTCGCCATCACCGGGCGGATCGTGAAGTCCTATGGCCGCGACAAGAACGGTGACTATTCCTACGATCTGGCCGACAGCTGCGGCCAGGTCTATATCGGCCACGACAAGCCGATCTCCTGCAAGGGCCAGGTTTCCATCAAAGGCGAGTTCGACGAGGGGGTCTCGTTCGACATTTTCGACATCGCCATCTGGGTCACGAGCTTCCGCTGCCATTGACGAAGGCGGGGCCGCCGGCGCCCAACGTCACCGCGGGGCTTGCCTTTGGCGCCGCGCCCCGCGATCCTGCCCGCGCCATGTCCGACAGGTCGCCATCCAGACTGCCGCCAAGCCAGGCCGCCGGGCCTCTCTTTGCCATTCGCGGCCTGACCAAGGTCTATGGCGAGGGCGCCGCCGCCGTGCATGCCCTGCGCGGCGTCGACCTCGAGATCGCCCGCGCCGAGATGATCGTCCTGCTCGGCCCCTCCGGCTCCGGCAAATCGACCTTCCTCAATATTGTCGGCGGTCTTGACCGTCCCTCGGCGGGCGAGGTGTTCTTTGCCGGCCGCGAGCTTGGAACAATGAGCGGCGGTGAACTGACCCGCTATCGCCGCGACCATATCGGTTTCGTGTTCCAGTTCTACAATCTCATCCCCAGTTTG
Organism: Rhodobiaceae bacterium; assembly: GCA_020441905.1. GTDB lineage: Bacteria > Pseudomonadota > Alphaproteobacteria > Rhizobiales > NORP267 > JAGRLG01. Next base: position 76,902 of record JAGRLG010000054.1, read on the forward strand.
ACGGCGCGCGAGAATGTCGAGGTTGTAACCGATATCGCGCAAAGTCCGATGAAGGCCGACGACGCCCTGGCCCTGGTCGGCCTCGGCGACCGGCGCGGCCATTTCCCCGCCCAGCTTTCCGGCGGCGAGCAGCAGCGCGTCGCCATCGCCCGCGCCATCGCCAAGCGGCCCGAGGTTCTGCTCTGCGACGAGCCGACCGGCGCCCTCGATTCGAAAACCGGCATAGCAGTGCTGGAGGCGATCGCGAATGTCAGCGCCGAGTTGGCCGCCACCGTCGCTATCATCACCCACAACGCCGCCATCGGCGCCATGGCCGACCGCATCGTGCGCTTCGCCGATGGGCGCATTGCCGAAATCGAAGCCAACCGCAGCCGCGCCGCGCCGGCGACACTGAGCTGGTAGCGCCATGACCAGCCTTAACCGCAAGCTGATCCGCGAATTGCGGCGCATCTGGGCCCAGGCGCTGGCCATCGCGCTGGTGATAGCCTGCGGTGTCGCCGTGGTGGTCATGGCTTACGGCGTCCTGCGCTCGCTGGAGGAAACCCGCACCGCCTATTACGAGCGCTATAGCTTTGGCGATATCTTCGCCAACGTCACCCGCGCCCCCTCCTCTCTTGCCGCCCGCATCGCCGCCATCCCCGGCGTGCGCCAGGTCGAGGACCGGGTCGTCGGCCGCGCCATTCTCGATCTGCCGGGATTCAGCTTCCCGATCACCGGCCAGCTGGTTTCGCTGCCCGGCAGCGGCGAAGCGCGCCTCAACCGCACGGTGCTGCGCAAGGGCCGCATGCCCCATCCCGGGCGCAACGACGAGGTGCTGCTTTCGGAGGCCTTCGCCAATGCCCACAAGCTCAATCCCGGCGCCCGGCTCTCCGCCATCGTCCATGGCCGCCGCCAGGCTTTTTCCGTCGTCGGCATCGTGCTGTCGCCGGAATATGTCTATGCCATCGACCCCGGATCCATCGTGCCCGACGATCGCCGCTTCGGCGTTTTGTGGCTGCACCGCGAGGGGCTAGCCGCCGCCTATAACCTCGACGGCGCGTTCAACGAGATTTCGCTCACCCTGCGCCTTGGCGCCAGCGAGCAGGCGGTGATCGCCGCCCTTGACCGCGAACTTGCTCCCTTCGGCGGCACCGGAGCCTTTTCGCGCCGCGACCAGGTATCGAACTGGTTCCTTTCCGGCGAACTCGACCAGCTCTCCATCATGGTGCGCTTCGTGCCCTCCATCTTCCTCGCCGTCGCCCTGTTCCTGCTCCATACCGCCATGTCGCGACTGATCGATACCGAGCGCCACGAAATCGGCTTGCTCAAGGCCTTCGGCTATTCCGACGCATCGGTGGCCTGGCATTATGCCAAGCTGGCGCTGGCGATTTCCGCGGTGGGAATTGCTATCGGCTTTGCCCTTGGCACCTATTTCGGCAATCTGATGACGCTGATGTATGTGCGCTTTTTCCACTTCCCCTTCCTGACCTTCGTCTTCAGCCCGGAAGTCTACGCCGCCGCGGCCTTCTTCGCCTGCGCCACCGCCCTGGCGGGAGTTTTCCTGCCCGCCCTCGGCGCCGCCCGCCTGCCGCCCGCGGTGGCCATGCTGCCGCCCTCGCCGCCGCGCTACCGGTCCAGCCTGATCGAACGGCTGGGCCTGTCGGCGGCACTGACCGGAGCCGCCCGCATGGTACTGCGCCACATCCTGCGCTGGCCGCTGCGCTCCGGCCTCACCGTCGCCAGCATGGCCATGGCCGGGGCGCTCTATATTTCCAGCTCGTTCGCCCTCGATTCGATGGATCTGCTGCTCGATGTCGATTTCACCCGCGCCCAGCGCCAGGACCTCACCGTGACCTTCAACGAAAAGGCGCCGGCCCGGGTGCTGGCCGAGCTGGCCGCCATTCCCGGCGTTATCCGCGTCGAGGCCATGCGCCAGGCGGCGGCAAGATTGCGCAACGGCCACCTGTCGCGCCGCGAAGCCATCACCGGCATCGATCCTGGCGACGACCTCGCCCGCCTGCTCGATTCGCGCCTCAATCCGGTATCGCCGCCCCCCGAAGGTCTGGCCCTGTCGACCGGCCTTGCCAGCCACCTGGCCCTCAAGCCCGGAGACATGGTCCGGATCGAGTTTCTCGAAGGCCTGCGGCGTGTCATCGATGTGCCGGTGGTGCAGCTGGTGGAGCAATATATCGGCAACGGCGCCTATATGGATGCCGCCACCCTCGACCGCCATCTGGGGCAAGGGCCGCGCCTGTCCGGCGCCCGCCTGCTCATCGATGCCGAGGCCGAGGGCGCGATCTTCGCCCGCCTCAAGTCCCTGCCCCAGATCGCCGGCGTCTCGGCCCGCAAGGCGGCGCGCGAATTGCTGCGCTCCACCATTGCCGAGAACCTGACCATCATGACCCTGTTCAATGTCGGCTTCGCCGCCCTGATCGCCCTCGGCGTCGTCTACAACGCGGCCCGCATCTCCCTGTCCGAGCGCGGCCGCGAACTGGCCAGCCTGATGGTTCTCGGCTATTCGCGATTCCAGGCCGCCGCCATCCTGGTCGGCGAGATCGCCATTCTGACCCTCGTTGCGCTGCCGCTGGGCTGCCTTGCCGGCTGGGGTCTTGCCGCTCTCCTGGCAAGCGCCTATGAAACCGAACTATACCGTTTGCCGCTGGTGATTTCCGGCGCCACCTATGGGGCCGCGGTGCTGGTTGTCTCCATCTCGGCAATCCTGTCGGCGGCTGTCGTCGCCCGCCGGGTTGCCCGTTTCGACCTGGTGTCCGTCCTGAAAACCCGGGAGTAGCCGCACCATGAGCACAACCGTCCGCGCCTGGCTGCCCTGGGGAATAGGGGCCGCCCTGGTTCTCGCCGGTCTGGCGGTCGCCTTCCGCCCCCAGCCGGTGCCGGTCGACACCGCGCCGATTTCCACCGGGCCTGTCGCGGTCACCGTCTCGGGAACCGGCGAGGCGCGGGTACGCGATGTCTACACCATTTCGGCGCCGGTCGAGGGCCGCCTTGGCCGCATCGAAATCCATGCCGGGGATACGGTGTTCGCCAATGACACCATTGTCGCCCGGATCTATGAGGCCGACCCGACGCCGCTCGACGCGCGCACCAGGGCGACAAGGCAGGCCGCCGTCAAAGCCGCCGAGGCGTCCCTCGCCCTGGCCAGGGCCGAAGGCGACCGCGCCGCCATCGAGCTCGAATTCGCCCGCTCGCAGCTTGAGCGCTCGCGCGAGCTGAGCAGCCGCGGCGCGGTTTCAGCCGCCGCCCTCGACCGCGCCCAAACCGAAATGCAGTCGCGCCAGGCCGCCCACGCCACCGCCATCGCCATGGTCCAGGTGCGCCTCGCCGAACTCGACCAGGCCAGGGCGGCGCTGATCCAGCCCGCCGATGACCCGGTGCTTCGCGGCCGCGCCGGCTGCTGCGTCGAGGTTCGCTCGCCGGTGTCGGGCCAGGTGCTTCGCGTGGTGCAGGAGAGCGAGCGCGTGGTGCAGCCGGGCACGCCGCTGCTCGAGATCGGCGCCCCGGACGATCTGGAAATCGTCGTCGATCTGCTATCCACCGACGCGGTGCGCCTGGTGCCCGGAGCCCGTGCCACGATCCGCAACTGGGGCCGCCCCGGGGAGATCGAGGGCAAGGTGCGCCGCATCGAACCTTATGCCTTTACCAAGGTTTCGGCGCTGGGCGTCGAGGAACAGCGGGTCAATGTGCGTATCGACATCGATGCCGCCAGCGCGACCGCCGAGGGCCTGGCCCATGGCTACCGCGTCGAGGCCGCGATATCGGTTGCCGAGGTCGAAGGCGCGCTGCGCGTTCCGGTCAGCGCCCTGTTCCGCAACCAGGGAGCCTGGAGCGTCTTTGCCGTCGAGGACGGCCGGGCCCATATCCGCACCCTAAAAATCGGCCATATGAATGATGAATTCGGCGAGGTGCTGTCCGGCCTGGCCGCGGGCGCCCGCGTCATCATCTATCCCAGCGACCGCATCGGCGAGGACAGCCTGGTCGCCGATCGCGGCTAGCCCCGCTTTTCGCCGGCGCGGCCCCCCGCTTCGCCCGGCGCCCGGTCGAAGCGGCCCTGGTCGATAAGCTTGAGCATCGTCGCCAGCGTCACTGAATTCAGCGTCGCCCGCGAAATATCGTCGATCTCGTCGAGGATGGCCTGAAGCGCCATGCCGCCCTGGGTTTCGGCCTCGCGCCGGGACGTGCCCTCGGACACTTCCACCGGTTCAAACAGCGAAATGATGTCGAGCAGGGTCGTGCGCTTGACCGAACCGGTGAACAGATAGCCGCCCCCGGCGCCGCGCACCGATTTGACCAGCCCGGACCGCACCAGGGTGTTGAGCACCTTGGCCAGGTGATGGATCGATACCCCGTAGGCCTCGCCGATTCCCGCGGCGGGCAGTTGCCTGGTCGGGTCGCGCGCCAGCTCGAGCACGGCATAGATCGCGATCCGGCTGGAGGTTTGCAGCTTCATTGTCCTGCCTCGCGATTTGGCTTGCCGACCGTCATTCCATTTCTTTCTCAAGCTGGATATAGGGGCCGGCGGTCATGCCTTCGCCGCGGAAGAACGACATCAGCAGGTGATTGTCGCGCGCGATCATGGTGCGCACGATCCGCACCCCGCTGTCCTTGAAGGCGCGCTGGATCCGCTTCAGCAAGGCTTCGCCGACACGGCCCTCGCGCGCGGCGGGATCCACGCTGATGGCAAAGACCCAGCCGCAGGGTTCGGAACCGAATTCCCATGCCCGGACCTCGCCGATGACGAAGCCGATCGCCGTGGCGCCGCCGTCCTTCCCGCCCGTCCGCTCGGCCAGGTAGATAAAGCGCTCGCCCAGGCGCTTTTCGCTCAGATTGGCGAACAGGTCGCGCCAATAGTCCGGCTTGAGCACCCCCGATACCAGCTCGTCGACATGCATGAGCTGGCGCCAGTCGGCTTCCGCCGCCGCGCGAATGCGATAGCCTGCCGGTTCTTCGGCCATGATTTCTGGTTTTTCCCCGCCTGTGCCGGAACCCGTGCCCATACCCTTTTCCCGTGGCAAATTCTGTCACCCTCTGGCGGCGCCCGCCGGTGTCCGGCCGCGCATTGCCCGCCGCACCCATTGTACCGGTAATCCGGTACGATTATCCAGCTTTTGTACCTCCTCCTTTTGGCGCGTACTTTATGTTGCCGCGCGCGCCATACTCTGTTTCGCTGCCCTCAGTCAGGGGACGGTCAGACGCGCCGCAATGCCGCAATTTGACATCTTGGCAGAAGCCTGAATCGATAATATGATACGAAATTATCGGTTCTTGTGATAAAAGTGTAATACATAGTGTGCCGAACCGGCCGGTAACCGGCCGTCACGGGGCACCGTACTTGCCGAGAGGAGCTAGAGGTTAGGCGATGAAAGACACGTTAAAGCAGGGCGTTAAGACAACCCGCAGGTTCACGGTTGACGAAAATCGCGTCATCACCTTTCTCGCCGGGAGCCAGGGCGGCGGCGACGACGGCCGCGTTTACGGCACGCCCTATGTCATCCGCGACATCGAGCAGACCTGCCGCGACATGCTGCTGGAGCACCTCGACGAGGGCGAGGATTCCCTTGGCACCCATGTCGATATCGCCCATATGGCGCCGACCCTGCTGGGCATGTGGGCCGAGGTGACGGTGGAGATCGCCAAGCTCGACGGCCGCGCCGTCTCCTTCAATGTTTCGGTCGCCGACCCGGTGGATGCCGTCGTCGCCAAGGGCCGCCACGACCGCTTCATCATCGATGTCGCCAAGGTCAAGGAACGCCTCGCCGCAAAGGCTGCCAAAGCAAAGGCCGCACAATGAAATTCGTCTCGCGCAAGTTCCGCACCCAGGCCGACCGCGTCGACAAGAAGGTCAAGACCTTCTGCTACCAGTGCGTCGCCGGCCCCGATCTTCTGACCGTCAATGTCCGCAACGGCGTTGCCGTCGGCATCGAGCCCGACCTCTCCGCCGCCAGTGTTCATCCCGGCGGCGGCAAGGTCTGCGTCAAGGCCTTCGGCATCGTGCAGAAGGCCTACCATCCCAACCGGGTGCTGACGCCGATGAAGCGCACCAATCCCAACAAGGGACGCCACGAGGATCCGGGATTCGTGCCCATCACCTGGGACGAGGCCATGGACATCATTGCCGACAAGCTCAACGGCGTGCGCGCCACCGGCCTGCTCGACGAATCCGGCTATCCGCGCGTCGCCTTCTCCTCCGGCGGCGGCGGCACGCCGCAATCCTATATGGGCTCGCTGCCGGCCTTCCTCGCCGCCTGGGGTCCGGTGGATTTCGGCATCGGCTCCGGCCAGGGCGTCAAGTGCACCCATTCGGAGCATCTTTACGGCGAATTGTGGCACCGCGCCTTCACCGTGGCCGCCGATACCCCGCTCACCCTCTACAACGTGTCCTTCGGCGCCAATATCGAGGCCAGCGGCGGCGTTTGCGGCGTCTGGCGCCATGCCAATGCCCGCGACCGCGGCATGAAGCGGGTCCAGATCGAGCCGGCGCTCTCCATCACCGGCGCCTGCTCGGCCGAATGGGTGCCGATCCGCCCCAAGACCGACCCCGCCTTCATGTATGCGATGATCCATGTCGCGCTTTACGAGCACCCGCGCGAGGCTCTCGACATCCCCTTCCTCAAGGACCGCACCGGCTCGCCCTATCTGATCGCGCCGGATGGTTTTTTCCTGCGCGACAAGAAAACCAAGAAGCCGCTGCTGTGGGATCTCAAGACCAAGAAGGCGGTGCCCTTCGATACCCCCGGCACCGATCCGGCGCTGGAAGGCACATTCAAGGTCTCGGGCCTCGAGGTCGGCGTCGATGGCGCCGCCACCGAGCACAAGAACATCGAGTGCCGGCCGGCCTTTTCCCATCTGCTCGACCATGTCGCAAACTGCACCCCGGAATGGGCGGCCAAGATCTGCGACGTTCCGGTGGATACCATCCGCCGTGTCGCCAACGAATTCGTCGCCAATGCCCATGTCGGCGAAACCATCGAGATCGAGGGCCAGGTCCTGCCCTACCGCCCCATTGCCGTCACCCTTGGCAAGACGGTCAACAATGGCTGGGGCGGCTATGAATGCTGCTGGGCCAGAACCCTGCTCGCCACCCTGTTCGGTGCGCTGGAGGTGCCCGGCGGCACCCTTGGCACCACGGTGCGCCTCAACAAGCCGCTCGACGACCGTATGGGCTCCCTCGCCCCGAGTCCGGAAGGCTTCCTCGACTATCCGATGAACCCGACCGACAAGGAAAACTGGGTGTCGCGGCCCAATATCCGCAACGCCTATCGCACCCTGGTGCCGCTGTCGGGCAATTCATCCTGGAGCCCGGCGCTGGGACCGACCCATCTGGCCTGGATGTTCCAGGAGGAGCCGCCCAAGAACCTGCCCAAGCCGACCCAGCCCGACGTCTGGTTCGTCTATCGCACCAATCCGGCCATTTCGGCCTGGGACGCGCCGGGCGTCGCGCGCAAGATCTCGCGCTTCCCCTTCGTCGTTGCCTTCGCCTTCACCATGGACGAGACGAACCACATGGCCGACGTCCTGCTGCCCGATTGCGTCGATATCGAGAGCACCCAGCTGTGGCGCGTCGGCGGCACCAAATATGTCGAGCAGTTCTGGCATTATCATGGCTTCGCCCTGCGCCAGGCGGCGATCGAAGCCCGCGGCGAATCCCGCGACTTCACCGACATCGCCACCGAGCTTGCCGAGCGCACCGGCCTACGCGACGCCTATAACAACCGCATCAATCGCGGCGGCCTCGGCGTCCGCCTCAAGGACAAGGGCGGCAAATACGACTTCTCGCTGGAAGAGAACAAACGGCACAGCAAGGAAGAAATCTGGGACGCGGTGTGCCGCGCCGCCAGCTCCGAGCTTACCGGCGGCAAGAATTCCGACGGCCTGGACTGGTACAAGGAAAACGGCCTCAAGACCGAGCCCTTCTCCCAGGTCAATTGGTATCTCTACCCGAAAATGGTCGAGATGGGCCTGCGCTTCGAGATGCCCTATCAGGAGCGCCTGCTGCGCGTCGGCAAGCAATTGGCCAACCGCCTCCACGAGCATGGCATCGACTGGTGGGAGAAGCAGCTCACCGAGTACCAGGCCCTGCCGGCCTGGAAGGACTTCCCCGGCATGTGGGAGGAGGACGCCCGCATTTCCTCCGGCGGTGAGGACTTCCCGTTCTGGCTGCTGACCTCGCGCTCGATGCAATATGCCTGGGGCAACAACGTCGCCCTGCAGATGATCAAGGAAGTGGCCGACAATGTCGCCGGCCATGGCGGCATCATCATCAATGCCGGGCGCGCCGCCGAGCTCGGCATCGGCGAAGGCGACCTGATCGAGGTCCGCTCGTCGCTGCGCTCAACCAAGGGCATGGCCATCCTGCGCCAGGGCATCCGCCCCGACACCATTCTCATGATCGGCCAGTTCGACCACTGGAAGACGCCTTATGCCAAGAACCTCCACACACCCAGCATGAATACGGTCACCCCGATGTCGATGCGGCTGACCGACGCGACCGGCTCCTCCTCGGACCTCGTTCGCGTTCAGGTGCGCCGCATTGGAGAAGCAGCATGACGCGTTATGTAATGGTCGCCGACCTTCGGCGCTGTGTCGGTTGCCAGACCTGCACCGCCGCCTGCCGCCACACCAATGCCACTCCGCCCGGCGTGCAATGGCGCCGCGTCATCGATGTCGAGGTAGGCGAATACCCCGATGTCCAGCGCGCCTTCATGCCGGTGGGCTGCATGCACTGCGCCGATCCGCCCTGCATGGCGGTGTGCCCCTCGACGGCGACGCGCAAACGCGACGATGGCATCGTCACCATCGATTGGGACATCTGCATCGGCTGCGCCTATTGCTCCGTCGCCTGCCCCTACCAGGCACGCTACAAGGTGGACAAGGCCGATTTCGCCTATGGCGCCGACGCCGCCGAAAACGAGGCCGAGCAATACGATCCGCGCAAGCTTGGCGTTTCGACCAAGTGCAATTTCTGCGCCGATCGAATTGACGAGGGCTGCGCCAAGGGCCTCACCCCCGGCGTCGACCCGGAAGCCACCCCGGCTTGTGTCAATTCCTGCATCGCCGACGCGCTGCATTTCGGAGATATCGAGGATCCGAAGTCCAACGTCTCGAAGATGTTGAAAGAGCACAAGAATTTCCGCATGCACGAGGATCTCGGCACAGATCCCGGCTTTTATTATCTGTGGGACTGAACATGTTTTCCATCAAACCAGTGGTTCAGGATTATTGGGACTGGCGCGCCGCCGGCAATTTCCTCTTCGGCGGCACCGGCTCGGGGCTGATGATCGTGCTGGCCTTCGCCGCCCTGCTTGGCGGCGTTTCCTTCCCGCTGCCGGCGCTCATCGCCCTGGCTTTTGTCGGCGCCGGCCTGTTTCTCGTCTGGCTCGAAATCGGCAAGCCTTGGCGGTTTCTCAACGTCTTTCGCAATCCCTTCACCTCCTGGATGTCGCGCGAGGCCTATGCCGCCGCCTTTCTCACCCTGGCCGGCCTCGCCGCCGCGTGGACGGGATCGGCGGCGCTGATCGCCCTGGCGGCGGCGCTGGGCGCAGTCTTCCTGTTCTGCCAGGCGCGCATTTTGCACGCCTCGCGGGGAATTCCCGCCTGGCGCGATTCCTCGGTGCTGCCGGTCATCTTTGCCACCGGCATTGCCGAGGGTACAGCCTTGGCCGCATTGATTCTTTTGGCCGAGCCGTCGCGTCCGGCCTGGCTCCTGCCCTTGCTGTTGATCGCCCTTTTTGTCCGGGCGCTGACCTTTTTCCAGTACCGCAAACGCATGAGTGACGGCCGCGCGCCGGTTGCCGTCGTGCGCCGCCTGGCCCGGATCAGCACCACTGTCTGGACCCTGGCATTTGCCGTCCCGGCGGCCCTGGTCGTCATTGCCATGGCCGTGCCGGCGCTGGCTCCGATTGCCACCGCAATTGCCGCGATTTGCGCGGTTTTCGGCGGTTGGCACGTCAAGTTCAATATCGTGCGCAAGCTGGCCCATGTTCAGGGCCTGGCGATCGAGCGCATGCCTGTGCGCGGCACCCCCGGCATCGCCACCCCCAGCGCCCACCCGGGCTGGCAGCGCGACTGAACAACCCTTCACCGCGCCTGGGCAAATGTCCCGCCAATTGGCGGAAGAATCTCGCAATCGGCCGTTTCGCCGCGCGGGATCCTCCGCTATGCTCGGTGGTCATGTTACCCATGGGTGGCAGTAGGCGTTTCCACACGCAAGCTAAGGGTAAATCCGGGCCGCGTATCGTCCGGCACGGATGAATTGGGGAAGGCAAATATGACCCATAAGCGCGTTCTAAGTCTTACTTTGAACGGTAAGAACCGGCAGGATCTGGTGCCGGACAATATGCTGCTCGTCGAGTATCTCCGCGAAGTGACCGGCAATACCGGCACCAAGCAGGGCTGCGACGGCGGCGAATGCGGTGCCTGCACCGTCCTGATCGACGGCGAGCCGCACCTGTCCTGCATCACATTGGCAGCGACGGTCGAAGGCCGCAAGATCGAAACCATCGAATCCCTGGCCGTAAACGGCCGCATGTCCGCCCTGCAGCGGGCGTTCCACGAGAAACTCGGCACTCAGTGCGGCTATTGCACGCCGGGCATGATCATGGCTTCCGAAGCGCTGCTGCGCACCGAGAAAAAGCCCTCCAAGGACACCATTCGCACCGCGCTTGGCGGCAATATCTGCCGCTGCACCGGCTATGTGAAGATCATCGAGGCGGTTGAAACCGCAGCCGAGGAGGTAGCATCATGAATGTCGTAGCTCGCGGTCATGCCGCCGGCACGCGCCAGCCGCTTGTCGATGGCGTCGAGAAAGTCACCGGTCGCGCCAAATACTCCGCCGACCTTCCCTTCGCCGACGCGTACGCCGGCGCGGTTTACCGCAGCCCCTATGCCCACGCCGAAATTCTCGAGCTCGACGTCTCCGCGGCGCGCGCACTTGAAGGCGTGATCGCCGTCGTCACCGGCGATGACGTCAATCACACCTACGGCATTCTGCCCATCGCCATGAACGAATACTGCATGGCCAAGGGCAAGGTTCGCTATCGCGGCGAGCCGGTGGCCGCCGTCGCCGCCGTCGATCTGCGCACCGCCAAGAAAGCGCTGTCGCTGATCAAGATGAAGGTGCGCGAGCTGCCCCAGTACCAGACCGCCGAGGCAGCCCAGGCGCCCGACGCGGTGCTGCTGCATGACGACAAGCCCGGCAATATCGAGCGCGAGGTCAAGCATTCCTTCGGCGATGTCGCCGCCGGATTCGCCGATGCCGACCTGGTCCGCGAAGGCACCTATCATTGCGGCGAGGTCACCCACCTCCACATGGAACCGCATGCCTGCCTGGCCGAATTCGACGACGAACGCCAGGAACTGATCCTCAAGACCTGCTCGCAGGTGCCCTATTACGTGCACCTGATGCTGGAACGCTGCATGGAGATGGACTCGTCCAAGATCCGGGTCATCAAGCCGTTTGTCGGCGGCGGTTTCGGCGCCCGCACCGAAACCTTGAATTTCGAGATCATCGCCTGCCTGCTGGCCCGTGCCGCCAAGGGCAAGGTTGCTCTTCACCTCAATCGCGAAGAGACCTTCCTCACCCATCGCGGGCGCCAGGAAACCATCGTCAACATCAAGATCGGCCTGACCAAGGAAGGCAAGATCACTGCGGTGGACCAGATGGTCAAGCAGCTGGGCGGCGCCTATGCCGGCTATGGCATCGTCACCATTCTGTATTCCGGCTCGCTGCTGCACGGGATCTATGACATCCAAGCCTCCAATTATCACGGCCAGCGCATCTATGTGAACCGTCCGCCCTGCGGCGCCATGCGCGGCCATGGCGGCGTCAACATGCGTCACGCCTTCGAGTCGCTGCTCGACGAAATGGCCGAGGAACTCGGGCTTGACCCCTTCGCGGTGCGCCGGGCCAACCTGCTCACCGCGCCGACCCAGACCCTGAACGGGCTGCTCGTGACCAGCTACGGTCTTGATCAGTGCCTCGACCGGGTCGAGGAAGGCAGCAAGTGGAAAGAGCGCTGGGGCAAGCTGCCCAAGGGCAAGGGCCTCGGCATGGCCTGCTCGCATTATGTGTCGGGCGCCGCCAAGCCGGTGCACTGGACCGGGGAGCCCCATGCCACCGTCAACGTCAAGATGGACTTCGACGGCGGTGTTACCATCCTCACCGGCGCCGCCGATATCGGCCAGGGTTCCTCGACCGTGGTCGCGCTGGCCGTCGCCGAAGTCTGCAAGCTCGATCTCGGCCGCATCCGCGTTATCGCCAATGACAGCGCGGTGACGCCGAAGGACAACGGCTCCTATTCCTCGCGCGTCACCTACATGGTCGGCAACGCCGCCATCGACGCCGGCCGCGCCCTCAACGACGTGCTGGTGGCCGCCGCTGCCGCCAAGCTCGACGCCAAGCCGGAGGACATCGAGGTCGAGAACGAAACCTACCGCGTCGCCGGCAGCCAGGATCCGGGGCTGACTTTCAAGGAAGTCTGCGCCCAGGCGCTGGTCGACACCGGCTGCATCACCGTCAAGGGCACCTTCACCGTCCCCACCGAGTTCCAGGGCGGCAAGCATCGCGGCGCCGCGGTCGGCTCGACCATGGGCTTCAGCTACGGCGCCGTCGTCTGCGAGGTCGATGTCGACGAGGACACCGGGCTGGTCAGTGTCGACAAGGTCTGGGTCGCTCACGACTGCGGTTTCGCCATCAACCCGCTATCGGTCGAAGGCCAGGTCGAAGGCGCGATCTGGATGGGCATGGGCCAGGCCTTGAGCGAGGTCACCACCTTCAATGCCAAGAACGGCCTGCCGATGCATGCCAACCTGCTCGACTACCGGGTCCCGACCATTGTCGAGTCGCCCCCCATCGAGACCTATATCGTCGAGGCCAACGATCCCAACGGCCCCTTCGGCGCCAAGGAAGCCAGCGAAGGCGCCTTGCCGGCCTTCATGGCAGCCTTCACCGCCGCCATCTACAACGCCACCGGGCTGCGCATAAACACGCTGCCGGTCACCCCAGACAAGCTGGTCGAGGCGCTGTCCAAGAAGCAGCACCGCGACAAAGTTGAAGCTGCCAAACGGAGCAATGCATGACCGAGGTACTTCCCGAGTTCCGCGTGGTGCGTCCTGCCACCGCGCAGGAGGCCGCCGCGGCACACCGCGACAATGAAGGCGCCCGCTATCTGGCCGGCGGCACGGATCTGATCCCCAATGTCCGCCGCGGCATTGGCGACCCCGACCTGCTGATCGACCTTGGCGGCATTGCCGATCTGAAGAAAATCGAAGTTGGCGCCAATGGCGCCCGCATCGGCGCCGGCGTGACGCTGGCGCATCTGGCGAAAAACGCGCAGATCGCCGCCGCCTATCCGGCCGTCATCACCGCCGCCAAGTCGATCGCCGGCCCCGGCCACCGCGCCGCCGGCACCGTTGGCGGCAATGTCTGTCTCGACACCCGTTGCGTGTTCTACAACCAGAGCCAGTGGTGGCGGGAATCGAATAATTTCTGCCTCAAATACAAGGGCGACACCTGCCATGTCGCGCCCAAGAGCACCTATTGCCACGCCGCCTATAGCGGCGATCTGGCGCCAGTGCTGCTGGTCATGGGGGCGCAGGTCGAAGTCACCGGGCCGGAAGGCTCGCGGACCATTGCCCTGCCCGACCTCTATGGCGAAGACGGCCAGAACTATCTGGCGCTGAAGCGCGGCGAGTTCGTGACCGCCGTGCTGCTGCCCAAGGATGTCCTGCCGACGGTCTACGAGAAGATGCGCGTGCGCGGCGCCATCGACTTCCCGCTGGCCGGCGTCGCCGTGGCACTCAGGCGCGATGGCGACAAGATCGGCGATCTGAAGGTCGCCGTGACCGGCACCAATTCCCGCCCCTTCATTGTCGAGGGTATCGAGGAATTAGTCGGTGGCCCGCTTTCCGACGAGGTGCTCGACAAGATCGGCGACCTGGTCCAGAAGCAGGTTTCGCCAATGCGGACCACCCTGGTTGCGCCCTTCGGCCGCCGCCGCATCGCCGCGGCCCTGGCCCGGCGCCAGGCCAGCGCCCTTTTCGCCGGGTAATGGGCCTGAAGGGCCTCAACCCGTTCAAAAGGGGCCGGCCCGCCTGGGTCGGCAAGATCAGTGATGACAGCCGGCGGATCGATGTCCGCCGGCTGATTGCGTCCGGCGAGGACCCCCTTGGCGAGGTCGTCGCCCTGGCCGGAAAAATCGCCCTGGGCGAAACACTGACCATCGACGCGCCTTTCAACCCGGTGCCGCTTCGCCGCGTTCTCGAAGCCCAGGGTTTTGAAAGCCATGGCGAGGAAGTCGCGAGCGCGCACTGGCGCGTCTGGCTGCGTCGTGTCGCCGCCAGCGGCCACGGCCACGGCCAGGGCGCCGCGCCAGGCGGCAGCGCCGGCAGCGCCGCGCAAATCGTCCAGGACGAAACCGGCTGGACGGTGGACGGGCGCGGCGTTCCGCCGCCCGGCCCCATGCTGGCGGTCATAGCGCTCATTGAAACGCCCGCAATCGCCGGACCGGTCTTCGTTCATCTGGACCGCGACCCCGTTCATCTCTATTCCGAATTGACCGAGCGCCACTGGAAGTGGACCCGGCTTGAAAGCGAGCCCGCCGAGGTTCGCTTGCGCCTCGATAAGGAAAGCACATGAGCATCGGCCCGACCTTTCTTGGCGGCGCGCAAAGCCGTCTTCTGCCGCCATCGGTTCCATTCCGGTTTTTCATCGCCGGAATAGCCTTTCACATCCTGATGTGGGCCTTCCTGTTCTATGCCGCCGATCTGGCGCCCGATTTCGCCGGCGGCCCGGGACCCGCGCTGGCCGCCCTCCATCTCCTGACCCTTGGCGTTTTCGGCACCGTCGCCATTGGCGCCGCGCTGCAGATGCTGCCCGTCGCCACAAGGCGCCCGATGCCCGCCGCCTGGCCGCTGCGCCTTGCGTTCTGGCTCTATGTTCCGGGCGTGCTGGTGCTGGTCCACGGCATGGCCAATTACAGCCCGGCATGGATGGCGGCTGGGGGCGTCCTTGCCGGCGGCGGCCTCTTCGTCCTCGCCTGGCTGCTCGCCGGCAATTTGCGCCAGGCCTCTGACCTGCCTCTGGTCTCGGCCTATGGCTGGCTGGCGGTCAGCTCGCTGTTCATCCTTGTCCTGCTGGGCCTGGGCCTGGTCTTCGACTTTTCCGCCGCGCTGCTACCGGACCACCGCGCCGTTGCCCTCGCCCATCTCACCATCGCCGTTTTCGGCTTCATGGGCATGCTGGCCATCGGCTTCAGCCATGTCCTGGTGCCCATGTTCACCCTCGCCGCCGCGCCGACAGGAACCATCGGCCGCATCGGGCTGGGCGCCTGGGCCGCGGCCATCCTGATCTGCACCGCCGGCGCCCTCGCCGCCGCGCCATGGCTCTTCGCCCTCGGCCTGTGCCTGGCCCTTGCCGGCACCGGCATCTATCTGTGGACCATGAACGCCATCTGGACCAAGCGCATGCGCAAGCGCATGGGGTTGTCCTTCCTTCTCGTCCGCATCTCCTGGGCGGTGCTGCCCCTCGGGCTCGTTCTGGCGCTTGCCGCCACCTTCGATCTCCTTGGGCCGCGTGGTCCGGCCATCGCCGGCTTCGTGCTGCTGTGGGGATGGCTGCTCACCTTCCTGATGGGCATCCTGCAACGCATCATGCCGTTTCTGGCCTCGATGCATGCCGCCAAGATCAAGGGCAAACCGCCCCTGCTGTCGGAACTGACCGCCGAGCGCCCGCTTCAGATTCACGCCTATGGACACCTCGCCGCCCTGGTCCTCGCCGTCGCCGGCATTGCATTCGGCATCCCGCTGCTGATTCAGGCTGGTGCCGCCGCGGGATTTTTTGCCGCCTTGGCCTTCGCGGCATTTGCCCTGGTGCTGGTCCGTAGACTATTCTCGAACAATGAAGTGGCGGCCTCGAGCAATGCGTGACGACCGGACAAGATGCGAGCAAATTGCGGCCGCCTTGTTCCCGCCCCTGGCATGGCGCCGCGCTTCGGCGCATGGCATCCGCCCATCGGCACCGCCGCGCCGACAGCCCCAAAGCCCATCCCGCGGCAAGCCTTGAGGAATGAATAAATTGGTATTATAGTACCAAAATAATATTATTGGCCGGCGTCCAGAAGTTGAGGTTTATCCGATGCACCATATGCGTAACATCACCAACACCCTGCACAATGAGCACATGGCGACGATTTCGCTTCTCAACCGGATGGAGGAGCAGGTGATGGCGCATCGTCCGGGCAACCCGCCCAATGCCGCCGACGACGAAGTCGCAAAACTGCTGCGCGACATTGCCAGCAACGTCGAATCCGAGATCAGCGGGCATTTCTCGTTCGAGGAAGAGCATCTTTTCACCCGCCTGGCGGAAATGGGCGACGAGAATATCGGCATCCTGCTCACCGAGGAACACCATGTCATGCTCCCTATCGGCCAGCGCCTCGTCGCGTTGTCCAAGGAAGCGCGGCAGAACGGGTTCACGGTCGAGAACTGGGAAGAATTCCGCCGCCTTGTCGGCGAATTCATCGAGCGAATGATCGCCCACATACAAAAAGAAGAAATGGGTCTGTTACCCGTTCTCGACGACGTCATTGACGATGAGGAAGACGGCCAATTGAGTACCGCTTACGCGATGAGCCGCTAGAGGCCATCTACACCAGGGGAGCCAACCATATGGCAAGCAGTAATACCGCAACTTCGAAGGGCAAGAGGACGTCGAACCTCGTATTGCGCCCTCTCCAGGCCGGCGACCTTGACGCCGCAATCGCAATCGACGCCGCCGTGGGGGGCCGGGTCCGTCGCGGCTTCTTCGAGCGCCGTCTGACCGCCGCGACCAAGGACCCCAAGGGGTTCATCTATGTCGGTGCTGAGGAAGACGGGCAGCTGAAGGGCTTTGCCATGGTTCACGTCCTCGCCGGCGAATTCGGCGCGCCCGGTGAAATCGCCGTTCTGGACGCCGTCGGCGTCGACCCGGCGGCGCAGGGGCGCGGCATCGGCCGCGCCTTGATGGCACGGGTCGACGAGGTGATGCGGGACAAGAAGATCAGCGAAATGCACACCCAGGCCGACTGGACCGATCTCAGCCTGCTCGGCTTTCTGGATGCCGCCGGATTCGAACTCGCCCCCCGCACCATACTCGCGCGCGATATCGGTAACCCCAACAGCTGGTAGGATTGCCCGCGAAGGAGATTTCTTGTCATGTCAAATGCCACACTGACCATTCCGACCCAACCCGGCGAGGGAGTTGAGATCGATCATTCCGATTCTTCGGGCGATGATTTCGATGCCCTGTCGCGCGATCTGGTGCCCGTGCGTTCGATGACCGCCGATGATCTTGATGCCATCGTCGCCATTGACCGCCATGTCACCGGCCGCAATCGCCGCCCTTTCTATGAGCGCAAGCTGGCCGAAAGCCTGGAACAGGCCGGGGTCCGCGTTTCCCTCGTTGCCGAGATCGACGGCATGGCCGCAGGCTATCTGATGGCCCGCGTCGATTACGGTGAGTTCGGCCAGACCGAACCGGAAGCGGAAATCGATTCCATCGGCGTCGATCCGGCCTATGCCCACAAGCATGTCGGCACCGCGCTGATGTCGCAGCTCATGGCCAACCTCTCCGCGCTCCAGGTCGAGCGCGTGCGCACCGAAGTGGTCTGGGATCACTACGCGCTGAACGGGTTCTTGAGCAAATGCGGCTTCAAGCCGGCCCAGCGCCTGGTTCTGCGCCGCACCATCTAGACCAGCGCCAAGGACACCGTTCGCTTTGAAGGCGCGGGGCCAAGGGCCCCGCGCCTTTTTTCCTGTCCCGGCTGCCCGGACCGGGTGCGGACAAGACAAAAAACCGCCCCGGGGACCGTTTGGTCCTCGGGGCGGCTGATACCTTGCCGAAATGGCAGCGGCGATCAGGAATGCAGCTGGTTGTACTTCTCCATCAGCTGTTCCTTGCTCTCCGGCCAGTCCGGATCCGGCTCGATACACATCGCCGGGCAAACCAGCACGCACTGCGGCTCGTCTTCCGCGCCGACGCACTCGGTGCACTTAAGCGGTTCGATCTTGTAGATCGGATCGCCGGCGGAAATCGCCTGATTGGGACAAACCGGCTCGCACGCATCACACGCCGTGCAAGCATCCGTAATAACCAATGCCATGTAAAAGGCCCTCCTTTTTGTTCAAGCCTTTATCACGAAGCAGCGGGCAGTGCGTCAAGCTCTTTCAGGCGCTCATAACGATATGCGCCCCAAAGCGCGGCACCGATCGCGCCGGCCTGGATCGAGTCGTCGTGACGACGCACCGGCATCATCATCTTCTGCGCTTCCATGTCCTCGATCAGGGCCGCAACCATGCCCGTATCGTTGGCAAGACCGCCGGTGACCATGACCACGTCGTCGACGCCGACCGACTTCAGCAGACGCGACAGGCGTCCGGCCATCGAAAGATGGATGCCCTTCAGGATGTTCGAGGCGCTGATTTCGCGCGACACCATGTTGATGACGTCGGTTTCGGCCAGCACGGCGCAAATGCCCGACACCTTCTCCGGATCATCGGCCTGCTTCGACAGCTCGCCGATTTCATCCTGCGAAATGCCGAGATAGCGGGCGATGTTCTCGAGGAACTGCCCCGAGCCCGACGCGCACTGGCTGGTCATCTTGTAGGACAGCACCTTGCCACGCTCGTCGATCTTGATGGCGCGCCCGTTGAGGGCGCCGACATCGAGCACGGCGCGTGCTTCCGGGTCGAGATAGATGGCGCCGCGGGCATGCGTCGTCATCGTGTAGAAATGGCCGGTGCGGAACGGAATGGTTTCGCCGTCGCCGGTCGAAGCGACGTAATCGACGTCGTCTTCCTTGAGGCCCGCCTGGTCGAGGCAGTTGTGATAGGCCTCTTTGGCCAGCTCCATCGGGTCGCGCTGCCGGATCCGGTGCAGATCCTTGCCGAGCCACTTGGTGGTGCCGTCCTTGTTGACTTCGAACAAGGTCGCCTTGACCGCGCCCGAACCGATATCAATACCTGCTGCGATTGTCATCAGCTTCTCTCCTTCAGGCGTTGCCAGTCACGGCGCGGTGGGCAAAGGTCGCCCCGCCGAGCGCCCCGGTGTAGATCGAGTCCGGGTTGATGTTGATCTGAACGTCGCCGTAGTTTTCCTTGACCAGGATGCGCAGTTCCTTGACCGCCGCCTCGTTCTTGGCGACGCCGCCGGTAAAGGTGAACTGGTCACGAATGCCGCCGGAACGCGACAGGATCGACATGGCGCGCAGGATGATCGAGCGGTGCAGGCCCGCCAGAATGTCCTCGCGTGCCTCGCCCAGCGCCAGACGGTCGCGCAACTCGGCGCCGGCGAACACCGTGCAGGTCGAGTTGATCTTGGCGACGCGCTTGGCCTTCATGGCCAAGGGCCCAAGCTCATGCAGGCCCATGTTCATTTCATCGGCGATATAGCCCAGATAGCGCCCGCAGCCAGCCGCGCAGCGATCATTCATCTGGA
The DNA here is from genome assembly GCA_020441905.1 of Rhodobiaceae bacterium. Taxonomy (GTDB): domain Bacteria; phylum Pseudomonadota; class Alphaproteobacteria; order Rhizobiales; family NORP267; genus JAGRLG01. The sequence goes on from JAGRLG010000054.1 coordinate 96,367, forward strand.
AGTTCTCGACGATGCCCTTGGGATCGACCTGGATGCCCTTGGTATCCTGGCCGCCGATGTCGAGCACGGTGCGGGTGCCCGAATACATCATGTGGGCGCCCAGGCCATGGCACAGGATCTCCGAGCGGATGTGCTCCTTGGAGAACGGCAGCGTCACGCGGCCATAGCCGGTGCCGACCAGATAGGTTTCTTCCAGTTCGACGTCGAGCGCGTCCTGGACCGCCTTGCGGACCGTGTTCACGTCGACATTGAGGCCCGGCATGCCCTTCAGCGCGCGATCGAGCGCCCGCAGGAAGCTGGCGGCCATATCCGCGTTCGGCGGACGGTTCTCAACCTCGATGATCGACTTGTCATAGACATTGAGCAGCATGTCATAGGCAATGCCGGCTTCCTTGCCGCGGGCCTGCGAATGGGCCATGTACATCGAACCGGCGATATCGCGGAAGAAGTCCGACTTGCGCGGCGCATCGGGCTCGTAGAGCTTCGGCGCTTCGGCGGCGACGCCCTTGAACACCGCCTCCAGCACCTCGATGATCTGCTTCTCCATGCCGGCGAAACGGTCGCCGGAGACATTGCCGATGCAGGTCGCTTTCAGATCCTCAAGCTGTTCGAGGAACTGCTCGAGCCGGAAGCCGAGTTCCAGACGGGTCAGGAACTCGTCGAGCTTGCCGCCCAGTTCGGGAACGCGCTGGGTCAGGTTGCGGCGGCACAGCGTAAGGCGCGTCGAGATCTGCGCTTCAAGCTTGGCCACGTTACATGCCGTGGTGTAGTTCGAGCGCGAGTTGGTGATGCCGCGGCCGAGAACATCCATGTTCTCGTCCATCAGCACCGCCTTGGTGGTGGTCGACCCGAGGTCGACGCCGATGAAGGTCTTCATGCCGCAACTCCTTTAGTCTTACCGCTGCGCTTCTGGTCGATCATCTGGAAATAGCTTTCCAGCCGGTTCTTGATGTTGGCCGGCGAGAAGTAGCGCGGATCGACAAGATCGCTTTCCACGAAACCGCCCGGCTTGCCGGTGCGCTTCTCGATTTCCCGCAGCATCAGAAGCTGACCGGCGGAGAACGAGTTGCAGCTCTTGATCGAGTTGATGAGCAGACCGTCCGCCTCATACTCGTTCATGTAGTTTTCCAGCATGTCGACGCGCTGGGGCAGATTGAGATTGGTGTAAACGCCGAGGCAGTAATCGGCCAGCGACTCCAGCGGGTTCGTGGGATCGTGACGGAACCCGAAGTCGTAGACGCCGCCCACCTTGGTATAGGAGGAGGCCACGACCACCGCGCCTTCGTCGTAGAACATCTTCCAGAAATCGCGGAAGCTGGTGTAGTTCGGCGGGCCTTCGACGACGATACGGTACTTTTCCTTGCCCATGTCGCCGTCCGGGGTCACCGGACCGCGGCCGGCCTTGACGCGCGCCTCGACTTCGGCGCGCAGCAGCTTGTAATACTCGATGGCGTCATCGGTGCCGCGGAAGGCGCCGAAGATCGGCCCGATATAGTAGATGCCGCCGAAATAGGCGTCGATCGGCGACGGCTTGTTCTTGGCCGACTGCAGAACCCAGACCAGGTCTTCTTCGGCCTTGGCCGATTTCACCAGGTTTTCGCGCAGAAGGTCGATGTCGAACTTGACGCCCGAGATCCGCTCCAGCTTCGGAATGACATCGTCCTTCAGCTGCTTGACCATGTAGTCGCGCATGTTCTTGGTGATCTTGCCGTCACCCTCATAAGGCGTGTGCAGCATGATCGTCTCGCAGTCATACTGCTCGCGCAGCAGCTCGAACCACTTCATGAAGGTGAAGCAGCCGGTATAGGACAGCAGCAGCACATCGGGATCGGGGAACTTCTTGCCGTTGGGCGCGATATTGCCCTTCTCCATCATGCCGATGTCCGACTTCACATAGGTGCAGACGTCTTCCGAGTGGCCGTGCTTTTCCGCTTCCAGCACGAAGTTGCCGCTCTTCTTGCGCAAGCCCGACTGAATGGCGTTGACCTCGGGAAGATTGTTGACCAGGCCGAAGCAGCGGATCAGTTCGTTCAGGTTGCCCGGAACGAAGGTGTTGCAGACCTTCAGGCCGTTTTCATGGGCGGAGGTGATGCGATCGTAATGACCGGCCATCATCTCCTTCTGCTTCCACATCGAGTCATCCTTGATGACTTCCGGGGAGGCGCCTTTGGGTGTGGTGATCTCGGTCATGCTTCGCTCCACAGTTTGATTGAGTCGGCAAAGGTGCCGGCCTGTTCACGGATCGGCTGCATCTGGCCGGAATTTTCCGCGTATTTGAATGCGATGAAGGGAATATTGGCCTTTTTCAGCGCGCTCTGCAGCATCGGCCGGTCCAGCAGGGCCGGATCGCAGAAGCTGGGAGAAGCAAAGATAACCCCTTCGGCGCCGCGCTTGGCGACCGCACGGACCAGGTGCTGGCCCTTTTCGGCGAGCGTCGGCACATATTTGGCCGAAGTCTCTTCCGAATGGTGCAGGAACGCCTGGGACAGGTTGTGCAGCGGATCGCCCTCGAGCGGCACATCCTCGAGCAGCCAGCGCGACACCAGCAGCAGGTCGTCGTCGACGACATAGCAGCCGGCCAGTTCCAGCGACTTGATGAGGTTGAGCGGCGGCTGTTCGCAGAACAGGCCGGCGACGATGACGCGGCAATTGTCGCGCAGCGGCCGGTCGACCTTTTCCGATTCCGTCAGCCACTCCCGGATCATCTTGTTGTGCTCCTCGACGGGAAGCACATAGCCGGCACGCACCAGCAGATAGACATCGGCCGCCGGCGCCTTCCAGGGCTGCTTGGACCGGAAGTCGTAGACTTCGCGGACGAGAGCCCGGTTCTCATTGTAGAGCGCGATGGAATTGCGCAGCTGCTCCTCGGTGATCTTGCGGCCGCCGAGCTCTTCCAGGCCCTCGACCAGCTCGGCCAGTTCCTGGGTGTAGTAATTGCCGCCGATGTCATCGATATAATTCTGCGGCACGTCGAAATAGCGGGTGTAGACATTCGGGAACATCAGCTTCCACATGCCCGACAGGTTGCGGATCACGTCGCAGATCGACGGGAACAGCATGCCATCGACGAAATCGAGGCGGCCCGAAACCCCAAGCTCGATGGTCGAGCGCGGAATGCGGCAGATATAGCTCTGGTAATAGGCGTCGCCGTGGATGACTTCCATCTGGTCGCCGCCGCCGGTAATGCCAAGCGGCAGCATGCCAGCGGCATGGATGATCTCGCGTGGCACATAGACCGGCATGAAGCCGACCACTTTGCGGCCGGGCTCGGCCGCTTTCCATTCGCGCGCTGCTTTGAAGTGCAGGTCCTCGAAGAGGTCCAGGCACCGCTCATTGATCTTTTCAAGTGCGGACATGACTAACAATGCTCCCATTTAGCCGGCCGTTTGGCGATGAAGGCGTCCAACCCCTCGACCGCATCGCGGGTCGACATGAGGCCGTCCAGATAAAGTTTCTCGACCGCCGCGATGCGCTCGGCAACGCGTTCGGCATATCCGATGCGCACGGCGCGCACCGCATAACGCAATGCCGCGCCCGACGAGGCGGCGACATGAGTGTCGAACCAGGCAAGCGCTGCCGCTTCCGGATCGTCCGACACATTATTGGCAAGACCGCAGGAAACGGCCTCGGCGCCCGTGATGCTGCGCCCGGAATACAACAGGTCTTCCGCCACCACTCGCGCCATCCGCTCCGGCATCAGGCACGAGGCCGCCGGGGCAAAAACGCCAAGCTTGATTTCCGGCTGGCCGAGCTTGGCATCGGCGGAAACGAACATCATGTGTCCGGCCATTGCCACTTCCAGCCCGCCGCCAAGGCACTGGCCCTGCACGGCAACCAGGATCGGTATTTCACAGCGGACCATGCGCAGCACCAGTCCGTGCAAACTCTTGAGCATGTCCGCGCAACGCTCGGGCAGATGCTCCTCGACGCTGGCGCCGAAGGAAAAATGCGATCCTTCGGCATCAAGCAGAACCGCCAGCAGCCCCGGATTTGAGGCATGCTGCGCCAGCGCCGCGTCGAGGGCGCCGATCATTTCCGCGTCGACAATATTGGCCTTGGGGCGGTTCAGCCTCAGGCGCAACAGCTTGCCCTCGCGGTCGGTCCAGACTTTGAGCACGTCGCTCATTCGGCCGCCGCCTTGCTCGCCGGCATCAGGCTCTCCGTCAGTTCCGGCGTCCACGGCGCGCCCTTGGCCAGCGCCTGGCGCAGGCCGACAAAGTCGATCTCGCGGCCCGATTCACGGGTGCCTTCGTTGAAAGCGCGGAAGCCGGCGCGAGCCTCGGTCATCATATTGAGGGCGAGCCAGGCGCGGGAGTCTTCCTTGTTGCGGTTCCAGGCCTCGAGCTTGGGCTTGCGCAGTTCTTCCAGCGACTTGGTGATGCAGTCGGGGAAGGTGGTGAGGAACTTGGTGCACAGCTCCTCGACCCTCTGGTCGAGCAGCGACAAATCGATGGTCCCCGATTTGAGGACTTCCTTGCCCTTGGCCAGTTCCTCGCCGGTCTTGGCCTTGCCATAGCAGACCCGGCCCCAGTCATCGAACATCTTGTCGGTGATGACGGTGGGATTGGGAATGAACTTGCCATCCACCTTCAGCGCCGGAACCACATCCATGATGATGCCGAGCTGATAGGCCTGATGGGCGGTGAAGGGCTCGCACAAAAGACCGGAAACCATGGCCTGCTCGCAGCCGATCATCAGGGGCAGGAAGTCGGTTGCGCCGCCGATGGCCGCCGAGCCGTGCTTGGGACCGGCCTGGCCGAACTTGGCCAGATCCTGGGCCACGGAGAAGTCGGCCGCCATGCCGATTTCCTGGCCGCCGCCGATACGCATGCCGTTAACGCGGCAGATCACCGGCTTGTCGCACGCCAGGATCGACGACACCATGTCGTTGAACAGGCGCATATACTGCCGGTACTCCTGGCCGTTGCCGGCGTAATATTCGGCATATTCCTTGGTGTTGCCGCCGGTGCAAAAAGCCTGGTCGCCAGCGCCGGTGAACACCACCGCGACGACGTCGCGGGCCACCGAGGCATCGCGGAAGGCGTGGATCACGCCCTTCACCATGTCGGTGGTGTAGGAATTGTACTGCTTGGGATTGTCAAGAATGATCCAGGCATTGTAGAGGCCGTCGACGACATTGCCGTTGACGTCCTTGGCCGGGCGCTTCTCATAGACCACCCCGGGCCAGTTCTCGCCGCCACCGAGACGATGATCGACCAGCTTGGCCGGCGCCGTGTTGTTCACGATTTTCGCGGTATCCCCATTCATTTCAGCGAAACTCCTCCAAGAAACCTATTTGCCCGGAACCAGAACGACGCGGCGCTTGACCTGCCCCGCATGAACGTCGTGGAAAACCTGGTTGATGTCGTCCAGCGAGCGTTTTTCGACGAAGGGCGCGACCTGGATCTTGCCATCCAGGACAAGATCGAGAGCGCCGGGATAATTCTCCGGCACGCAGCCCCAATTGCCCAGCAGCCGGGCGTGAAACGCCATCAGGTTGGAAAGCCGGACCTCAACCTTGTCCATGGTGAAGCCGACCACCGCCATGGTGGCGCCGCGATTAAGCAGACCGTAAGCGGTGGTCTGGCCAACGGCGGTTCCCGAGCACTCGAAAATATACCATTCGGTCTGGCGCAGGCCGTTTTCCTTGGCGAAGGCGCGAATGGCGTCGCGCAGACCCTTGCCATCGTGATTGCGCGCATTCAGCGTCAGCGCCGCACCGTGCTTGGCGATATTGGCCAGCTTGTCGTCGTCGACATCGATCGCCACCACCTTGGCGCCGAATGCCGCCGCGATCTGCGCCGTGTATCCGCCTACCCCGCCAATGCCGATAACCACCGCCAGCGAGCCGGGCTCGATGCCGGCCTGGAGCACCGCCTGATAGGGCGTGGTCACCGCGTCGGCGACAATCGAAACTTGGGCCAGTTCCAGCCCGGCCTTGGCGAGGCGCGCTTCGTCAACCTCGCACAGGCCCTGCTGGGGCACGACAATATGGCTGGCAAAGCCGCCCTGGATGTCGTTACCCGGCATCTTCTGGTTGGGGCAGATCGTGCCCTTGCCGCGCACGCAGGCGTCGCAGGTTCCGCAGGGGATGACGGCGCAAACGATGACCGTCTTGCCCCTCCAGGCCTCTGCCCCGGCGCCGGTTTCCACCACGCGCCCCGATATTTCATGGCCCAAAGCCAAAGGAAAGGGCTGGTTGGTACGCACGCCATCGTAATAATAGCCAAGATCGGTGTGGCAGACGCCGCAACCGGCAACCTCGACGACAACCTCGCCCGCGCCGGGCTCGGCGCTGAACTCGGTACGCACCATGGGTTCCTTGACCCCGGTCATATCCCATCTGTAAGCGGAAACAGCCATGATCCGATTAATCCCCTTCCTCAGCCAGGCATACCTTGATCTGGCTCAAAGACCTTGCCGCGCTCACCCGCTTCGATGGCCCCAAGGTCTTGTTGCCGAAACACATCGGAGCGGGAGCAGGTGCGACGCCAAGCGCCTTGACAGCCAGAAACTCACTCAATATCGTAAAATCGTACTGGAATACGAAATTAAGTCAACCCGTATCTCTGGCATCTTTTCCCGGTACGCTGAAACAAAGGGGACATTGGCGCCGTGACAAACCAGCGCAAAGTACAATCAAGCCTCTCCGTCGCCGTCACAGGCAGCGGCGGTGCAGGCGTCATGACCGCAGGCGGATTCCTGCTCGAGGCTGCGGCACGCAGCGGCTGGTTCGGGTTGATGACCCGATCCGTCGGGCCACAGATCCGCGGCGGCGAGGCAGCGGCTCTGCTGCGTTTTTCCAACCGCCGGGTCGATGTCCCGGCCGAGTCCTACAACATTCTGTTCGTTGTCGACTGGCTCAATTTCGATCGCTTCTCGGCCGAAATCCACCTGACTCCCGATACCATGGTCATTGCCGACCCCGATTCGGGCGAGGTGCCGGAAGTGGTCGTCAAGTCGGGCGCGCGCATGTTCGACATGCCGGTCAAGCAGGTGCTTGGCGCCATCGAGGGCGGCCGCCCCAACATGCTGGCGACCGGCGTCGTCGGCGGCATCATCGGCCTGCCGATCGACACCATTTACGAACTCATCCAGGACAATCTCGGCTCCAAGGGCGAAAAAGCGGTCAATTCGAGCAAGGCCACCGTCGAAGCCGGCTACCGCTTCGCCGAAACCCTGACCGACGCCCCCGCGCTGGCGGAACCGAAAAAATCGGACAAGAGGCGCTGGATCATCACCGGCAACGAGGCCGCCGGCCTTGGCGCCGTGCGCGGCGGCGTACGCTTTGCCGCCGCGTATCCGATCACGCCCGGCACCGAGATTCTGGAATGGCTGGCGCCCAACCTGCGCAAGCTTGGCGGCGCCCTGGTGCAGGCCGAGGACGAACTGGCCTCGATCAACATGGTCATTGGCGGCTCCTATGGCGGCGTTCCCGCGATCACCGCCACCTCCGGCCCCGGCCTGGCGCTGATGACCGAGTCCATCGGCCTGGCGGTTGCCGCCGAAGTGCCCTGCGTCATTGTCGACGTCATGCGCGGCGGCCCCTCCACCGGCATTCCGACCAAGTCCGAACAGTCGGATCTCAACATTGCCGTCTATGGGCTGCATGGCGACGCACCCCATATCGTCACCGCCCCCAATTCAGTCTCCGATTGCCTGTTCACCACCCAGTGGTCGGTGTACCTCGCCGAGGCGATGCAGACCCCGGCAATCGTGCTGTCCGACCAGTTCATCGGCCAGGCCAAGATCGTCATCGATCCGCCTGCGGACATAGCCTTTGTCGGCAAGCGCCTGCTCGCCCAGAACATCGAGGGCGAATACCGGCGCTATGCTGTCACTGAATCGGGCGTGTCCCCGATGGCGGTTCCCGGCGTTGCCGGCGGCCAGCACACCGCTGACGGCCTCGAGCACAATCCGCGCGGCACGCCGTCAACCCGCGCCGAAGACCACATGACGCAGATGAACAAGCGCCTGCGCAAGATCACAGGCTTTGATTACGGCTCGCACTGGGCCGAAATCGACGGCGAGGGCGAACTGGCGGTCCTGACCTGGGGATCGTGCACCGCCGCCGCCCTCGAGGCGGTGGAAGCGGCCCGCGAGGCCGGCATCGCGGTCAAGCTCATTTCGCTGCGCCTGATTTCGCCCTGCCTGCCCGACGCCATGGCCAAGGCCCTGGAAGGGGTCAAGAAGGTCCTGGTTGTCGAACAGACCCATTCGGGCCAGTTCGCCAATTACCTCAGGGCCCAGTACGAACTTCCCTCCGAGGTTCGCAGCTATCACATTCCCGGCCCCCTCACCATTCGCCCCTCAGAAATTCTGAGCCAAATTCAGGACTGGAGCTAATCCCGTGACCGCGCACACTGCACCCGCCTTCAAGGCCAGTGACTACAAGTCGGACATCAAGCCGGTCTGGTGCCCGGGCTGCGGCGACTATCATGTTCTGCTGTCAGTGACCCGGGCCCTGGCGGAACTCGGCCGCAGGCCGGAAGACGTCGCCTGCATTTCCGGCATCGGCTGTTCGTCGCGTATCCCTGCCTATGTCAATTGCTACGGCTTCCACGGCGTTCATGGCCGTTCCCTGCCGATCGGCACCGGACTCAAGGTGGCCCGCCCGGATCTCACCGTTCTCGTCGCCGGCGGCGATGGCGACGGCTTCTCGATCGGCGGCAATCACTTCCAGCACGCCTGCCGGCGCAATATCGACATCACCTATATCGTCATGGACAATCGCGTCTATGGCATGACCAAGGGTCAGCCCTCGCCGACCACGGAGCCGGACTGGGACAGCGCGCTGTCGCCGGGCGGCACCGGCCTGTCGCCGTTCCATCCCCTGGTGATCGCGCTGGCATCGGGCGCCAATTTCGTCGCCCGCACCTTCTCCGGCGACCCCAACCGCACCACCGAGGTGCTGGTCGAGGCGATCAAGCATCCCGGCTTCTCCTTCGTCCAGATCCTCAGCCCCTGCGTCACCTTCCGCCCCGACGAACGCGGCTGGAAGGATGTCGTGCATACCGCCGCGGTCGAGGAAACCGACGATCCGGCCCGCGCCGCGCGGCGTATCATGACCGATGACGGTTTCAACATCGGCATTCTCTATCGGGGCAACCGCGCGCCCTACAAGCTGACTGGCCGCGAGGCCACCAGCGACACTGACCAACTCGGGGAGATGTTCGCGATATGAGCGAGGACAAAGCAACGGCGAAAACGTCCCAGCCGGGGCCGGAAGCCATCGAATCCGTCGAGGAACTGCTGGCCCACGCCTATGTCATCGAGGTCGACGCGGTGGAACGCTACAATCTGCTCGCCGACCAGATGGAGGTTCACAACAACAGCGAACTGGCGGCTCTGTTCCGCAAGCTGGCCGGCCATGAGGAGCATCACGCCAAGGAGATCCTCGAACGCGCCGGCGACAAGGCGCTGCCGAAATTGAAATCGTCCGACTACAAATGGGGCGAATTCGAAGCCCCGGAGGCCGCAGAGCTCGACCGCGCCCATTATCTGATGACACCGTGGCATGCTCTGCAAATGGCGCTGCGCGCCGAGAAGCGGGCCTTCGCCTTCTTCGACCAGCTGGTCAAGACGGCCAAGGACGACGAGATGAAGAAGTGGTCCGAGGAATTCCGCGAGGAAGAGGCCGAACATGTGCGCCTGGTCGAGGAATTGCTGACCCGCTACCCGGAGCCGGCCGAGGATTGGGCCGAGGATCCCGACCCGCCGGTCTATCTGGAATAGCACGCCGGCCGACGACGAGACGCGCCGGGCGACAACAAGAAATGGAATAAGGGGGAAACAATGAAGGTTCTTTGTCCGGAAGGATGGGCCAAGCCGATCGGCTATGCCAATGGCATCGCCGCTCCGGCCGGTCAGATCGTGTTTATCGCCGGTCAGGTTGGATGGAGCGCGCAGCAGGTCTTCGAGAGTGAAGACCTGGTGCCGCAATTCGAACAGGCGCTGAAAAACGTGCTGGCGGTTCTGGCCGAGGCCGGCGGCAAGCCGGAACACATCTGCCGCATCACCGCGTTTTGCTGCGACAAGCCGGAATATCTGCGCGTGCGCGGCGAATTGGGCAAGATCTGGCGCAGCCTCATGGGCAAGCACTTTCCGGCCATGAGCATGATTTTCGTCTCCGACCTGCTCGACCACCCCGGCAAGATTGAACTTGAGGCAACCGCGGTGGTGCCGGGCTGAAAACGGCCCTCCGGTTGCCCGGCCCGCTGGCAGCACCGGTCTTGCACCTGGACCTATGGCGCGCGCGACTTTGCTTGCGCCGCACGCCCTCTTGGGCCATGAAGGCCGCTAGACCTTGCAGGTACAGACCGAAGCTGGTTGCCAAATGCCCGGAGCCTTGAACGAAACCGATCTGGCCATTGTTCGCCATACAGCTATCTTCGGCGAGCTGAGCCCCAGCTCGCTCGGCGAACTGCTCGCCGAGGCCACCGTGCACACGCTCGGGCGCGGCGAGATTCTCTTTCTCCAGGGCGATCCGGCTGCCGCCTTCTTCGTCGTTCTTGAAGGCTGGCTCAAGATCTACCGCCTCACCACCGCCGGCGACGAGGCCGTCGTCGGCGTCTTCACCGCGGGGCAGAATTTCGCCGAAGCGGCGGCACTGTCCGGCGGGATCTATCCGGCGAGTTGCGAGGCGGTGACCGATTGCCGGGTCGTTCAGTTGCCGGCCGAGAATCTGACCGAAAAAATCCGCAGATCGCCGGATATCGCCTTGTCCATGCTGGCCTCGACATCGAAACAGTTGCACCGCCTGGTGCAGGAAATCGAACAGCTGAAGGCACATACAGGCGCCCAGCGGGTGGCCGAGTTCCTTGCCTCGCTCTGCCCGGTCGAGGAGGGCGCCTGCACCATCGGCCTGCCTTACGACAAGGCGCTGATCGCCGGGAGGCTGGGCATGAAGCCGGAAAGCCTGTCGCGCGCTTTTGCCCGCCTGCGCCCGCTCGGCGTGCGCATCGACCACAATACGGCGGCGATTTCCGACGTTGCCCGCTTGCGCAACTATGCCGATGACGACCGGCGCCAGTCCGAGGCGGCGAAGAAACAATGACCGCGACCCGGTTTGCGGCTGTACTGGCCGCCATCGACAGCGCCAATTCAGCCGATCCGCGCCGCACCGCTGCCGGCGAGGCCGTGGAACTGGTTTATGGCCGCCGCATGGCGCAAACGCTTGGCCAACTGGCCCCCGACGCTTCCGAACTGCTGCGCATTGCCGTGCGCGGCCAGCATATCGAGCGCTGGACCAGCCCGCGCGACAGCTATCCGCAGGGCCGGGTCGGCTATCTCAAATGGCGCGCAGAGCTGAAGGATTTCCACGCCCGCCGGGTCGGCGAGATCATGGCCGCGGCCGGCTATGACAGCGGCGATATCGCCCGTGTCGCGGCCCTGATCCGCAAGGAAAAACTGAAATATGACGCCGAGGCGCAAACCCTTGAGGATGTCGCCTGCATCGTCTTTCTGGAAAATTATTTCGCTGAATTCTCAAAGTCCTATGACGACATCAAGGTGATCGGCATCCTGCGCAAGACCTGGGCCAAGATGTCCCCCGCCGGCCATGCCGCCGCCCTCGCCCTCGACATGCCGCCGCGCGCCGCAAAGCTCGTCGAAGCGGCGCTCGCCGGGGCGCCGGACCAGCACTGACCCGCCGCAAGAACCGACCGGAAGCTCCCCATGGAAGGATGGATCGCCTATATGTCGGCAGGGTTGGCCCTGGTGGCGAGCCATGTCGTCCTGTCGGCGCCTCAAATGCGCGAGACGTTGCGCCGCAAGCTCGGTCCGGCCGGGTTCATCGCCCTGCATTCCACCGTGTCAACCGCGGCGCTGGCAGCCTTCGTCGTTACGTTCCTTGCCGCCGAAACCGGGCCGCAATTGTTCGTGTCCTCCCTCGCCATGCGCTGGCTCGCGCTTGTTCTCATGCCGCTGGCGGTTTTCGGAGCCCTGTGCCGCCTCTCCACGCGGGCGCGGCGCGGCGACACCCTGCTGGCGCCGTCCGGCATCTACCGCATTGCAAGGACGCCGGGCAGCCTTGCGATTCTGCTGTGGACAGCGCTCCACATGGCCAATACCGGCGATGCCCGCCGCCTTGCCGCTTTCGCGATCATGGCCCTGATCGCGCTTTGGGCCATCGTCAAGAATGAAATCGTGCTGGCGCGCTCCGCCGACGACGCCGCCGGCGCCTGGCGGCGTGAAACCTCGCTTGTTCCCGGACTCGCCCTGGTGCGGTACGGCGCCTCCGGCCTGGGCCGCGAGATCGGCTGGCTTCGGCCGGCCGCAGCCCTCGCCGCCTTTGTCGCCCTGGTGGCCTTCCACCCCTTGGTGATTGGTCCCAATCCGCTCCAGGGCCTGTTCTGAAGACGTCACCGCCCTTACCGGCGCAAGGCGCCGCCCCCGCAAGGGCGGCCGGATAGCGGCGCAAACGCAACAAAAAGGGGCGCGTCCGGCATCGCCGGCCACGCCCCCAATTCATGCGGCAATTGCGAAAAATCGCAAAAGCTGCAAATCCGCCAGACCTACTTGGTGGCTTCCGCCAGATAGGCCAGCAGATCTTCCATCTGGTCTTCCTTCTTGATGCCGGCAAAGGACATCTTGTTGCCCGGCACGGCTGCCTTCGGGTCTGCAAGATAGGTTTTCAGGGTTTCGGCATTCCATTCCAGGCCCGAATTGATCATGGCGTCGGAATATTTGAAGCCTTCGACAGTGCCCGCCTTGCGGCCGAACAAGCCCTTCAGGCTCGGGCCAACCTTGTTCTTGGCCTCGTCGGCGACGTGGCAGGCCTTGCACTTGTTAAAGATCTTCTCGCCCTTGGCAGCATCGCCATCGGCCAGGGCCGGCCCGGCAACCGCCGCGGCCGCGGTGAGCAGCACCGCGGCAAAAAGGGATGTACGCTTCATTCCAATCTCCTTCATATGTTCATGAGAACCGCCGCCCCCGAGCGGTCAGTCTCACCCGATCCTTTCCACATTGGCGCCATGGCATCCGGCCAGATGCGGATATCTACGTGCCCGGAACTCCTTTGATATCCCTTTCAGGATATGCGGCGACTGGGCACACCCCGGAACTCCTTTGCCCGGGAATGCGCCGGACCAAACCGAAGTCAGACCCCCCTGATCTTCGGCGGTGGCCATATAACTAGACATTGTGATGCCAAGGTCAAGTTACAGCTTCAGGCCCGCCCTCAGGCTGGCGCGAAGCTAGCGCAACACCCGGCAGCTTCCTTGACAAAAATCAATCGTCTCAGGCGACGTTGCGTAATGGCAGATCGACCTTTGCCCAGCTTGCCAGCAGGGCCTCGACGAGATTGCCCATCAGGATATCGTCATGGAAGGGCGAGGGCGTCAGCCGCAACCGCTCGGTGCCCTTGGGCACGGTCGGATAATTGATCGGCTGGACATAGATGCCATGGGTCACCATGAGATCGTCTGTGATCGCCTTGGCCCGCACCGGGCAACCCACCAGCACCGGCACGATATGGGTTTCGCTCGGCATGACCGGCAATCCGGCGGCCGTCAGGCGCTTCTTCAGCGTTGCCGCGCGCTCCTGGTGGCGCTGGCGCAATTCGTCATGAACCTTGAGATATTCGACACTGGCCAGGGCCGCGCCGGCAACCGCGGGCGGCAGCGAGGTGGTGAAGATGAAGCCCGCGGCGTGGCTGCGCACGGCATCGACCAGCGCCGACGACCCGGTGATATATCCGCCCATGCAGCCAAAGGCCTTGGCCAGCGTGCCCTCGATGATGGTCACCCGGCCGGCGACCCCGTCGCGCTCCGAGATACCGCCGCCACGCTTGCCGTATAGGCCGACGGCATGAACTTCGTCGAGATAGGTCATGGCGCCGTACCGTTCCGCGAGGTCGCAGATGCCGGCGATGGGCGCCACGTCGCCATCCATCGAATAAACCGATTCAAAGGCCACCATCTTCGGCCGCCCGGGCTCGGCCGCGGCCAGCAGCTCCTCAAGATGGGCAAGGTCGTTATGGCGCCAGATGCGCCGCTCGCAACCAGCCTGGCGGATGCCGTCGATCATCGAGGCATGGTTGAGGGCGTCGGAAAAGATGATGCAGCCCGGCAGCAGCTTGGCCACGGTGGACAGCGTCGCCGAATTCGAGACATAGCCCGAGGTAAAGAGCAGCGCCGCTTCCTTGCCGTGGAGATCGGCCAGCGACTTTTCCAAAAGCACGTGGAGGTGGTGGGTGCCCGAAATATTGCGCGTACCGCCCGAACCGGCGCCCATCTTGCGCGCCGCCTGGCAGGCCGCCTCGATCACTTCCGGGTTCTGTCCCTGGCCGAGATAGTCGTTCGAGCACCAGCCGACGATACGGTCCGGACCGGGGCCGTGATTGCGTGCATAGGGGAACTCGCCGGCGATCCGTTCAAGATCGGCAAAGACGCGGTAGCGGCCTTCGTCGCGAACCTGTTCCACCGCTGTTTTGAAAATCTTCTCGTAATTCATCGGCTCGATCCTCAGACTACGCGAGCGCCGTGCAAAGCGGGACCCAAGATCCCTGACGCCAATTCCCGCTGCATTGACCAATATCAAACGCCCTAATCGGCAGTTTTAGACGGCCCGGTCAGGATTGGCCAGTAGACCACCACGAATATGGCAAATCCCGCAACCCAGAACGCGCCCGCGCCAAGCACAATTTCCAGATAATATCCCGGCAGGACAACCGGGCCAAATGTTCTCGCCACGGCCGCCAGCGCCACCAGCACATAGGACCAGGTGATGGCGCGCGCGGTGACCAGCGGCCGGCCGCTATGGCCCAGCGCGGCGCGCGTCATCACCGCCAGGGTCATGCCGCCGACGGCGCCGATGCCGATGGCATGCATCGCCAGCGCCTCGCCCAGCGCCCCGGTCAGCAGCGCCGCCGCCAGCAGGCCGTAGCCGATCACCAGCCACAAATAGGCGAGATGCAGGCTCCACAGGATCGGCGACCCCAAAGTGGCCTGGAAGCGCCAAAAGGAAAGCCGCACCAGATGGGCCGCCGCCGCCAGGGCGGCGACCGCGCCGGCCAGCTGCGCCGGCGCGCCGAAGACATAGCCGAGTACCGTCAGCGTCCCTGCGCCTAGGGCAATGGCGTCGACGGCCGGGAACGAACGCGGCAACAGGGTTTGGCCCTCGCGCACCAGCACATTGCGCGTGAAGGCCGGAACGATGCGCCCGCCGATGATCGAAACCATCAGTGCCAGAGTGAGAATGGCGCAATAGAGGCCCCACAGGGCGCTGTCGCCGGTTATGCCGTTCCACTCCAGGTGAACCGCCAGATTGGACACGAACAGCAACGCCAGGAAAACCAGGAAGACCAGATTGCGCGGCGCCGGCTTGAGCAACAGCCCGCGGGTGACGAAATAGGCGAACAGGGGCAGGAAGGCGAGATCCACCGCCGCCACCACGGCGCCGGGCAGCAGCGCCGACAGCCAGATCACGACGCGCCCGGCGAGCCACACCAGGCCGAGAACCGCCAGCGGCGTTCCGGTCACCGGCCGCGCGCCCGTCCAGCTCGGGATCGCGGTCAGCATGAAGCCGGCCACCGCCGCTATCGCATAGCCGAAGATCATTTCATGGCCGTGCCAAAGATGCGGCGCGCCGGAAAAGCTGGGGCCGGTCACCACCGCTCCGGCCAGATGCAGGCCGAGCCAGGTCAGCCACGCCGCCAGCACAGCCACCGCATAGACCCCGGCGGCAAGAAAAAACACCCTGAAACCATAGGTCAGGATTGGCAGGCCCAATTCATCGTTACGCACTTTCAAACACTCCTGTCTGGCTGAATGCCGTATCGGCAATCAGCCCGTGCCTCGCGGATTAACGGCCGCGCCCGCCCCTTGCCGCGCTCTCGCGCCCCGCTCGATTTCAAAATGCGCCGGCCGGAACTTGCAGGTCCCGCCCGGCCGTCACGCCCCGGCCGAGTCGGCCTCGCGCCTGGCCGCGACCTCCTCGCGGCGCTGGCGCCGTTTTGCCCGCTCGATCAGCGGCGGGCAAGTCCGCTCGTCGTAATAGAGCATCTGGCAGTTTAGGCAATTGATGCATTCATTGGGATTGATGCTGCCATTGGGATGGATGGCCTGCACCGTGCAACGGCGCGCGCACACTCCGCACTCGGTGCCGCATTGCTTGCGCCGCTTCAGCCAGTCGAACATGCGCAGCCGCGCCGGAATGGCCAGCGCCGCCCCGAGCGGGCACAGATAGCGGCAATAGAAGCGCTCGATCACCAGTCCCAGCACCAATATGCCGAGCGCAAACAGGACGAAGGGCCACTGGCGCATGAATTTCAGGGTTATGACGGTCTTGAACGGCTCGATTTCAGCCCCCGTAAAGGCCGCCGTCACCGAATTCAGCGATACCGCGAACAGGCCGAGGAAGAGAATATACTTGATCGGCCACAACCGCTCATGCAGGGCGAAATTGACGTTGATCTGTTTCAGTCCCGCCTTGCGCGCCAGTTCGTTCAGCAGTTCCTGCAAGGCGCCGAAGGGGCACAGCCAGCCGCAGAACACGCCCCGGCCCCAGAACAGCAGGGCGACGCCGACAAAGCTCCAGAGGATGAAGACGAAGGGATCGAGCAGGAACAGCTCCCAGGAAAATCCGGTCAGCAGCGCCTGCACGAAGGAGATGACGTGCACCACCGACAATTGCGCGCCCAGCCACCAGCCGATCAGGAACAAGGTGGCGGCAAGATAGGAGAGGCGCACAATTCGATAGAGGCGGAAGCGTTCCGACAGCGAATCCTGGAACACCAGGATCGCCGACAGCACCGCCAGCATGACCGTGATGACGATGATTCCCGGCACCCGCGACTGCCAGTTTTCCAGCCAGTACAGCGAAGCGGCCGGCGCCGGCGCCTCGGCGGATCCGCTGACGTAGCGCGGCGGCAGGCGGAACGGCAGGGCAAATTCGGCCACCGCCACCGCTCCGCCGGCAAGGTCGCGCGTTGCAATGAGATTGATCTGCCACGGCTCGGCGGGCTTGAAGCCGCTATTGCCGGGAATGACGAACTGGCCGATCTCGCGCAAGGCCGGCGCGCCGGCGATTCCCAATTGCCGCACATTGCGGTAATTGGCCGCTCCGAGCCGGATGGTCTGCGTGCCCTGGATCAGCTCGATGCGATCGAAGGTGCCGCTCTTGCGATAGCTCGTGCCCTTGAAGGAATAAAGGCCATTGCCCGCCACCAGAATGGCGTGATCATCCGGCCCCAGACCCGCAGCCAGCTCCGAATAGGCAATCGGCCCTAGGAGATTCTGGCCGATGCGCGGCGGCGTCAAAAGCGTGGCGAAAAGCTCGACAAAGGTTCCGCCATCGTCGGACTGGGCCTCGACACCCAGCGCCTGATTGGCTTCGCCGACGGTGATATGCCGGCGCGCGATCGCGCCCTCCTCGATCAGATCGTCCCAGGACGCTTTGCTGAATGTCGCCGGCGCCAGGGATTGCGTGGCCGTGCCTGCGATGATGCCCCGCGAGCTGGCGATGGCCCTGGCGGTGCGCAGGATAGCGCCGCGCATCACCGCGCTGGAAACCGTGGCGCCACTGAAGGACTGGGGAATTCCCGAAACCTGTGCGCCGTCCGCTCCCTTCAGCGGCGCCTTCAGATCGAGGCCGGAAAATGCCGAGACGAACCCGGCAAGGTCTTCATGGGAGATGCCGAGGATGAGCACCGGCTCGCTCTGGGCCACCATATGCGCGCCGCGCAACACGCCCTTGCCATCGACCGCGACCAGAATGTCGATCGGCTTGCCGGAATAGCCGACCGAGCGCGCGATCGTCCAGGTCGAGGCCAGATATCCGATCAGGTGGCCGTTGCGAAAGACGCCCTGCGCCGGCGGCTCGCCTTTGACCGGACCCACCGTAATCTGGAGCGGCGGCGAGTCGAACAGGCGCGCGGCCAGCGGGCGAAGCTCGCTGGGCGATAATTCGGCCGCCCCGCCAGCATTCAAGAAAATGGCTGAAAACAGGGAAAAAATGAGCAGCCGAACAGCGCCCCGGAAGATGGTTGCGACAACAGACCGCATGACAGGATCTCTATAATGGATCAAACACAGACCGGTTTGATCATAGTCAAACAGCGCGGCGTCATAACTGGACATCTAGCCGCAACCGTAACTGGTAGATCTGGAGGGATTAAATGACCGGTTCTAGGTTTGGACGAAAATTGGGTATTGCGGCGGGTCTGGTTCTGCCGCTGGCCCTCGCGATCGGCATGATGCCGGCACTGTCGGCGGAGAAGCCGGCACCAGCGGATCTGAAGAAGCACGAGACGACGCCGGGCGGCCAGTACCAGCCCAGCCATGACGTTCTCCAGGGCGGCGAGCAGCCTGGCACCAAGCCGGGCACCCCCCAGCTGACCGCCGACGAATTTGCCGCCGCCAACAAGATCTATTTCGAGCGCTGCGCCGGCTGCCATGGCGTGCTGCGCAAGGGCGCGACCGGCAAGCCGCTGACCACCGACATCACCAAGGAGCGCGGCTACGACTACCTGAAGGACTTCATCACTTACGGTTCTCCCGGCGGCATGCCGAACTGGGGCACCTCCGGCCTGCTCAAGGAAGCGGAAGTGGACCTGATGGCCCGCTATCTGCTCAACGAGCCGGCCCAGCCGCCCGAATTCGGCCTCGACAAGATCAAGGCGACCTGGAAGCTGATCATTCCGGTCGACAAGCGCCCGACCAAGAAGATGAACAAGCTTGACCTCGACGGCCTGTTCTCGGTCACGCTGCGTGACACCGGCGAGATCGCCCTCATCGACGGCAAGACCAAGAAGATCGAGCAGGTCATCACCAGCGGCTATGCGGTGCATATTTCGCGCATTTCCGCCTCCGGCCGCTATCTCTTCGTCATCGGCCGCGATGCCAAGGTCGACCTCATCGATATGTGGATGGACCCGCCGGCGACCGTTGCCGAGATCAAGATCGGCTCGGAAGCCCGTTCCGTCGAAACCTCCAAGATGAAGGGCTGGGAAGACAAATATGCCATCGCCGGCGCCTATTGGCCGCCGCAGTTCGTCATCATGGATGGCGCCACCCTGGAGCCGATCAAGGTCGTTTCGACCCGCGGTATGACCGTCGATACCCAGGAATATCATCCCGAACCGCGCGTCGCCTCCATCGTCGGCTCGCACTACAAGCCCGAGTTCATCGTCAATGTTAAGGAAACCGGCCATATTCTCATGGTCGACTATTCCGACATCAAGAACCTGAAGACGACGGACGTCGAGGCCGAGCGCTTCCTGCATGACGGCGGCTTCGATTCGACCGGCCGTTACTTCCTGGTCGCCGCCAATGCGCGCAACAAGGTCGCAATTGTCGATACCAAGGAAGGCAAGCTTGCCGGCCTCGTCGACACCCAGGGCGCAACCCCGCACCCCGGCCGCGGCGCCAATCTGGTCCATCCGAAGTTCGGCCCGGTCTGGGTGACCAGCCATCTTGGCGACGAAGTCGTCACCCTGATCGGCACCGATCCGGAAAAGCATCCCGAGCAGGCCTGGAAGGTTGTCCAGACCTTGGAAGGCCAGGGCGGCGGCTCGCTGTTCGTCAAGTCGCATCCCAAGTCCGACCACCTCTATGTCGATTCGCCCCTCAATCCGGAAGCGGAGATCTCCTCTTCGGTCGCCGTCTTCAAGATCTCGGAAATGGCCAAGGACAAGCCCGAATACACCGTTCTGCCGATCGGCGAATGGTCGGGCATCACCGAGGGCGCGCGGCGCGTCGTCCAGGGTGAATTCAACGCCGGCGGCGACGAGATCTGGTTCTCGGTGTGGAACGGCAAGGACCAGGAGTCGGCAATCGTTGTCGTCGACGACAAGACCCTCAAGCTGAAGACCGTGATCAAGGACAAGCGCCTGGTCACTCCGACTGGCAAGTTCAACTTCATGAACACCCGCCAGGATATCTACTGACCACGGCGGCTTGTGCTGCACATGGAAGGCGCGGGGGCTGGCTCCCGCGCCTTTTTTGTTTTCTCCAGCGGCATGTTGCCACGCTTGGCCCCACAGCCCCGGCCCCGATCAATTCGGCATTGGAGCCGGGGCGGCGGCACTTGCCGGCCCGCAAGCGGCCACAATGATCTAGGACATTGTAATTACTGGTATTTTATAAACTATCCCGGCAAATAGCGGGATTCCAGGCCCAAGATCGGAACCCTCCTTCGGCCCGAAACATCACCTGTTCCTAATATATATTGATTGAGATCATATCGGCGGGCGCAAAACCGCATAGCCTGCGCGGATCAACAACCTGCTAATCAGGGGAACAGGTCATGACGAAATTAGCGCTAACTGGCGCAGTGCTTGGCTTGGCACTTGGGTCTGCCTTGGTGGCCGGCGCCGTGTCGACAGCAAGCGCGCAAGAGCCGAAATTGTCCGAAGAGGCATTTGAGCACTCGAAAACACTTTATTTCCAGCGCTGTGCTGGTTGCCATGGCGCCCTTCGCAAGGGTGCGACCGGCAAGAATCTTGAGCCGAAAAATACCCGCAAGCTGGGCCAGGAGCGTCTTGAGAAGATCATCACGCTCGGCACCGAAGGCGGCATGAACAACTTCGACGATTTCTTCACCAAGGAAGAAATCCGCGATATGGCCACCTACATCATGATGGATCCGCCGCAGGCTCCGGAAATGAGCCTGGCGCAGATGAAAGAGCGCTGGAAGGTCCACATCAAGCCGGAAGACTATCCCACCAAGCCGATGCATGGCCGCAACTGGGAAAACTTCTTCGTCGTCATTCTGCGCGACGTCGGCAAGATGGCGATCATCGACGGCGACAAGAAGGAAGTCGTCGCCAAGGTTGACACCGGCTATGCCGTGCACGTCACCAAGGAATCGTCCGACGGCCGTTTCTGGTATACCCAGGGCCGCGATGGCCGCATGACCAAGATCGACCTGTGGATGGATCCGCCCCAGGTGGTCGCCGAAACCCAGATCGCGGCTGATGCCCGCGACGTCGCGGTTTCGCATTTCGGCGAATGGAAGGACAAATACGTCATCGGTGGCGGCTATTGGCCCCCCCATTTCGTGATCCTCGACGCCGTCACCATGGAACCGCTGAAGGTGGTTTCGACCCGCGGCGTCGACGTTGACGGCAATTTTGTCAACGAAGCCCGTGTCGCGGCGATCTACAACACGCCCAAGGCGCCGACCTGGATCGTCGCCGTGAAGGAACTGGGCCAGCTTTGGCAGGTCGATTATTCCGACCTCGACAATCTGCGCATCGAGCAGATCAACAGCCATAAGTTCCTGCATGACGGCTTCTACGACCCGACCCAGCGCTACTTCCAGATCGCGGCCAACGCCTCGAACCGGATAGAGATCATGGACTCGGTCGACCGCAAGTTCGTCGCTTCGATCGAAACCGGCAAGAAGCCGCACCCGGGTCCCGGCGCCAATTGGCAGGATCCCGAATGCGGCGCGGTTGCCGGCACCGTCCATCTTGGCGAAGGCAAGGTCACGGTCTGGGGCAACGATCCCGAAAAGGCCGCCGACAAGGCGTGGAAGATCTGCTACTCGCTTGAAACCGATGGTCCCGGCCTGTTCATCAGGACGCATCCGAACTCGCCTTATGTCTTTGCCGATCAGACGCTGCATCCGGAAGCGGATGTCAACCAGTCGATCCAGGTCATCGACAAGAAGACCCGCAAGATCGTCAAGACGATCCGCGTCACCGAAGAGCCCAAGGCGGTTGCCGTTCATTCCGAATTCAACAATGACGGCAGCGAAGTCTGGGTCTCGGTCTGGGTCCGCGGCGAGAAGAAGAACTGGTCGAAGGGTGAGATCGTCGTTTACGACACCAAGACCCTGCAGGAGAAGGCCCGCATCAAGGGGCTGGAGACTCCGACCGGCAAGTTCAACGTCTATAATCGCGTGCACCACACCACTTAAGTGGGCCACAAATCGAGCGGAGGGGCCAACCCCCTCCGCTCTTTTTTATATGGACGCGGCCCCAACAGGTTCGCGTTCAAATTTTTTCGTACCCTATTCCTGGCCAGCATGGCCAACCAGTATGGCTTGACGGAGACTTGAGATGAGCGACACCAACGACGCCGGCAAACAGGACATGGCGGCCGCGCCGCGCGGTATCAAACGCTGGCTGACCTATTCATTGTTCGGAATTCCGCTCATCGGAGCCGCCGGTTTTTTTGTCTTCGGCATCATCTTCTGGGGCGGCTTCAACACCGCCATGGAGGCGACCAACACGCTGAATTTCTGCATCACCTGCCACGAGATGGAAAACAACGTCTACCAGGAATACAAGAAGACCATTCACTATCAGAACCGCACCGGCGTTCGCGCCGCCTGCTCGGACTGCCATGTTCCCGATCCCTGGGTTCATAAATTCATCCGCAAGATCCAGGCATCGCGCGAGATTTTCTACAAGATCACCGGCTCCATCAACACCAAGGAAAAATTCGAGGAGCGGCGTCTGCATCTGGCGCGCCGCGTCTGGGCGACCATGAAGCGCACGGATTCGCGCGAGTGCCGCAACTGCCACAATTTCAATGCGATGAACCCGGAATTCCAGCGCCCGCGCGCGCGCAAGCAACACCTCAATGCTTTCGAGAACGGCCAGACCTGTATCGATTGCCACAAGGGCATCGCGCACAACAATGTCCGCGACAAGCTGCCCGAGGAGGAACTGGAGGCACTGGAAAAGCCGGTCGTTGCTTTCGCCCGCCAGGTGCCGGAGGATTTCATCACCCATCTCAATGCCGTCGAGGCGCGTGAAAAGGCGGCCGAGGAAGCCAGGCAGGCCGAGGCCGCCGCCGCCGAAGCCAATGTCAAGACGCGCATCGAGCAGGCCGTGGCAAAGGCCCTGGCCGGCGGCGCTGCTGCTGCCCAACCTGCTGGCGGCGCTGCCGCGGCACCGGCCGCCGCATCCGGCCCCGGCGCCGATATCGACTGGGCGTCGCGCGAGGCCAAGACCGTAACCCTGTTCTATCCCGGCCAGGCCTCCTTCGAGTGGATCCAGACCGGCAAGGACCATGGCGGCGCCCGGGCCGTGACCAAGGCCGGCGACCGCTGCTCGACCTGTCACGCCAAGGAAGTGAAGGACATGGGCAAGAAGATCGTGTCCGGCGAGAAGATCGAGCCGACGCCGATCCCCGGCAAGCGGCCCTTCATCGAAATGCAGGTCAAGACCGCCCATGACGACAAGAACCTCTATATGCAGCTGAGCTGGACCGATGACGGCCATCACCCGGTTCCCTTTGTCGACGGCGGCAAGATGGACCCGGAGAACCAGGTCAAGCTGGCGGTCATGTTTGCCGGCCAGGGCATCGAATATGCCGAGCAGGCCGGCTGCTGGGTCACCTGCCACAACGACTCGCGCTACATGCCCGACGAGCCCAAGCCCGACGCCCTGGCTGGCGCCGATGGAATCAAGGATATCGTCGGACTGAGCGCCGGCATCACCAAGTATCTCGCCGAATCGCGGACCGAGATGGAGATTGCCGGACGGCGCGGCGCGGCGCGCGGCGGCTGGAACAAGCCCAAGACCAAGGACGAGCTGGAGGCCCTGGCCAAGGCCGGCACCTTTATGGATGTGATCCGCTTCACATCTTCCGGCAAGTCGGAAAACGGCGACATTCTCGCCCACCGCGACATGGCCTCCGGCGCCGCGATCACGGCCCAGGGCGGCTTGGACGGCACCACCTGGACCGTCGTCCTGAGCCGGCCGCTGACCTCGGACAAGCCGGGCGATGTCAATATCGAGGCCGGCAAGATCTACACCGTCGGCTTCGCCATTCACGACGACTACACCGTGGCCCGGTTCCACCATGTGTCGCTGGAGTATAAACTCGGCCTCGACACTGCCGACGCCGATATCAATGTTGTGAAGAAATAGGGCCCTGGCGGGCACCGCCCGCCGGCTCTCCCCTAAGGAGACAGGCCATGCGCAAATTGACGCCAGGGATCGCCTTCGCCGGCGCCCTGGCGCTCGCCTTTCTGCTCACGCCCGCCCTGGCCCAAAAGGACAGCGAAGCGGAACGTGAGAAGATCTGCGCCGAAGCGGGCGAGCGCTACAAGGAACTGTTCGGCAAGGAGGCTTCCGGGGAAGCCATGCCGATCGTCATGATGTACCGCTATCATTTCTGCCCCGGCGGACTGACAGTCAAACCGGGCGTCACCGTGCGCTGGGTCAATGTCGACAAGCGCACCAGCCATTCGGTTTGGTTCCGCGCCGACGGCAAGGAAGAGTCGGTCCGCCTGTTTCCCGAGGAGCATGTCGAGATGGCCATCGACCTTGCGCCGGGCGAGCATGAATATCTCTGCGGTCCGCACTGGGAAAAGGAAGGCATGCGCGGCCGTCTCGAGGTCCAGCCCTAGGCGGCCGGATCCGCCGCATGCCTGCCCCTTCCTCCCGCCAAGCCCGGCTAGGCGATGCGGGCGGAGCGGGCGATGCGGGCGATGCGGAGGGGGGCGGGGCGCGCGGCACCGGCACGCGGTGCGACGTTCGCGCATCTTGCCCGATTTGCATTGTTGATAGAAATCAAGGCAGGCACACCGAGGCGCGGGAATAGTCAATAGAATGCCCCAGGGAAACTCTGCACGTGATGTCATGCCCGCTGTCGGCAAGGTAGTTCTGGTCGGCGCCGGTCCAGGCGATCCCGATTTGCTGACGGTCAAGGCCGCCAAGGCGATCGAGGCCGCCGATGTCATCGTCTATGACCGTCTGGTGTCACCGCAGATCCTCGATCTGGCGCCGCGCGGCGCGGCGCTGATTTCGGTCGGCAAGGCGCCGCGCAATCATTCCATGCCGCAAAGCGAGATCAACGCCCTCCTGGTGCGCCTGGCTCTTGGCGGACGCCATGTGATCCGCCTCAAGGGTGGGGATCCCTTCATTTTCGGCCGCGGCGGCGAGGAAGCCCTCGAGCTGGCAAAGCACAAGATTCCCTTCGAGGTCATTCCCGGCGTCACCTCGG
Organism: Rhodobiaceae bacterium; assembly: GCA_020441905.1. Lineage (GTDB taxonomy): Bacteria > Pseudomonadota > Alphaproteobacteria > Rhizobiales > NORP267 > JAGRLG01. The sequence goes on from JAGRLG010000054.1 coordinate 121,272, forward strand.
CGCAGGGCTGCGCCGCCGCCGCCGGCGTACCGCTGACCCATCGCGGTCTGGCCACCAGCGTGCGCTACATCACCGGCCATTGCCGCGAGGACATGGATCTCGATTACGACTGGAAAGGCCTTGCCGACCCCGATACCACGCTAGCGGTCTATATGGGGCGCGCCACCGCACCGCTGATTTGCGAAAGGCTGGCCGAACACGGCCTGGCCGGCGATACACCGGTTCTGATTGTCGCCAGGGGCACGACAAAGGACGAATGGCGCTGCCTGACCAGGCTCGATGCGCTGGAGAGCAAGGTTGCGGAACTGGAGTTTGACGGGCCGGTCCTGTTTGTCATCGGCAAGGTTGCGGGCCTTGCCCGTGAACTCGGAGGCATGGATGCGCATCAAGGCGAAAAATCGCCGGCGCTCACCGCGTAAGCCAGGAAACATCTGGTCTGTGTTGGCGTTGGGATTCGTTGCAGCAGGCGGCGCGCCTTCTCTGCCGGCCCTCGCCGAGGGCGCGGTCGACGCCGCCCGCGGCAAGCAATTGTCCTATCTGGTCCGTCAGGACTGCGGGTCGTGCCATGGCATGACGCTGAAAGGCGGGCTTGGCCGGCCGCTGCTGCCGGAGACCCTGGCCGGCGCCGACGCCCGGACACTGGCCGCGATCATTCTCGACGGTATTCCGGGCACGCCGATGCCACCCTGGCGCGGCCAGATCGACGAGACCGAAGCGATGTGGATTGCGCGGGCCTTGAAAGAGGGAACCATCGAATGAATGCCATCAGGACCATGGTCCTAAGCCTCGTTGTCCTGTTCACCAATCTTGCCGGCGCCGCGGCGGGCGAGCCCCGCGGCACCGGTGATCTGGGCATTGTCATCGAGCGCGCCAGCGGGTCGCTGGCCATCGTCGAATGGAGCGGGCGCCGCGTCCTCGGCCGCGTCGAGGGCCTCGGCGACCTCTCCCACGCCTCGGCGGTGTTTTCCCGCGACCAGCGCTATGCCTATGTCTTCGGCCGCGATGGCGGCCTGACCAAGGTCGACCTTCTGGAGATGAAAATCGCCAAGCGGGTGGTCCAGGGCGGAAATTCGATCGGCGGCGCCATTTCCGACGACGGCACCTTGATCGCCGTTTCCAATTACGAGCCTGGCGGCGTCAAGGTCTTCGATGCCGTCACGCTCGATCTGGTGGCCGACATCCCGGCGGCCTATGGGCCCAAGGGCGCCCTGTCCAAGACCGTCGGTCTGGTCGATGCGCCGGGGCGCAGGTTTGTCTTCTCGCTTTATGATGCCGGCGAGATCTGGATCGCCGATTTCTCGCAGGGGCCGAATCCGCAGCTGACACGCTTTGCCGGGATCGGCAGCCAGCCCTATGACGGCCTGATCACCGGGGACGGCCGGCACTATATCGCCGGGCTGTTCGGCGAAGACGGCCTGTCCCATCTCGACCTGTGGGCCGGCAAGCCCGAGCCCCGCCGCATCCTGGAAGGCTATGGCCGCGGCGAAGAAAAGCTCCCCGTTTACAAGATGCCGCATCTGGAGGGCTGGGCCCTGGCAGGGGGGCGCTTCATCCTGCCCGAGGTCGGCCACCACGAGCTGATCGCGATGGATGCGGCGACCTTCGCCGAGGCCGGCCGCGTCGCCGTCCATGGTCAGCCGGTCTTTGCCGTTGCCCGCCCCGACGGGCGCCAGGTCTGGGTCAATTTCGCCCATCCCCTCAACGATACCGTCCAGGTTGTCGACGTTCCCAGCCTGAAGATCATCCATGAGTTCAAGCCCGGGCCGGCGGTCCTGCACATGGAATTCACGCCGCGCGGCGACGAGGTCTGGATCTCGGTGCGCGACGCCGACAAGGTCGAGATTTACGATACCCGCACTTTTGCCAAGCGCGGCGAACTGAAAATTGCCAAACCCAGCGGGATATTTTTTACCGCCCGCGCCACCAGGATCGGACTATGAGCATTGCCATTCTCCATGCCGACCCCCGGATCGGCCTGCTCGACAATTGGCAGAGGGATTTTCCCCTGTGCCAACGGCCCTATGCCAATCTCGGCCGCAGCTTCGACCTCTCCGAGGCCGAAGTCATTTCGGTGCTGAGCGAATGTCAGGAGGACGGCCGGCTGAGCCGGGTCGGCGCCGTGATCAAGCCGAACTCGGTCGGCGCCAGCACCCTCGCCGCCATGGCCGTGCCCGAGGAGCGGATGGAGGAAGTCGCCGACCTGGTCAATGCCGAGCCCGGCGTCAATCACAATTACGAGCGCGAACACGACCTCAATCTGTGGTTCGTCGTCACCGCGCCCGATGCCGCGGCGCTTGCCGCGACGCTGGAGCGGATTGCCCGCACCACCGGTTTCAAGGTCGTCGATCTGCCGCTGGAATGCGCCTATCACATCGATCTCGGCTTCCCTCTCGACGGCCGCGGCAATGCGCGCCGCGGCGCCGGCAGCGCGCCGCACCGGGCCGAACCCGATGAAGACGACCGCCGTCTCCTTGCCGAAATCGAGGACGGACTGCCGCTGGCGCCTCGCCCCTATGCCGAAATCGCCCTGCGTCTGGGCTGGAAGGAGGAGGAAGTCCTCTCCCGCCTCGCCGCCCTCCATGAAGCCGGCATCATTTCCCGTTTCGGCTGCATTGTCCGCCATCGCAGCCTCGGATTCACCGCCAATGCCATGGTCGCCTGGAACGTTCCCGACCACCGGGTCGACACCGCCGGCGCCCTGGTTGCCTGCCACAACATCGTTTCGTTGTGCTACCGCCGCACCCGCCGTCCGCCGGTATGGGGCCACAACCTGTTTGCCATGATCCACGGCCGCGAACGCGGCGAAGTGAAGGCCGCGATCGAAAGCGTCACCCTTGCCAGCGGCCTTGCAGAGGTCGATCGCGATATCCTGTTCTCGCGCCGCTGCTTCAAACAGCGCGGCGCCCGCTATTCCAACGGGCGCGGGGCCGGCGGCCACAGGGGTGCCGCTTGATGGGGCGAATCCTCGACGATACCGACCGCGCCATCGTCAATGGCCTCCAGGGCGGCTTTCCGCTCACCGAGACGCCCTTTGCCGACGCCGCGGCGAAATTCGGCATTGGCGAGGATGAACTGATCGCCCGGATATCGGGCCTTGCCGACGACAAGCTGCTCAGCCGCTTCGGGCCGATGTACAATGCCGAGCGCCTCGGCGGCGCGCTTTCGCTTTGCGCCATGCAGGTGCCCGAAGCGCGCTTCGAGGAAGTCGCCGCCCGGGTCAATGCCCATGACGAGGTGGCGCACAATTATGCCCGCGCCCATGCGCTCAATATGTGGTTTGTCGTCGCCACCGAGCAGCCCGAGCAGAAGGACGCCGTGCTGGACGAAATCCGGCATGAAACCGGCATCGAGGTCTATGATTTTCCAAAGATCGAGGAATTCTTCATCGGCCTGAAGGTGGAAGTGTGAATCAGTCCGTGCCCGCGCCCCGCTTTTCCGCCCCCGATGCCATCGACCGCCGCATCATCGCCGCGACGCAAACCGGCCTGCCGCTGGTGGCACGGCCCTATGACGCCATAGGCGAGGAAATCGGGATCGGCGGCGCGGAGGTCATCGCGCGGCTGAAAAAGATGCTTGAATGCGGCATCATCCGGCGCATCGGCGTGGTGCCGAACCACTATGCCCTCGGCCTCACCGCCAACGGAATGTCGGTTTGGGATGTCGAGGACGAGCACATCGCAAAGCTGGGACGGCGCGTCGGGGCGCTGGATTTCGTTTCCCATTGCTACCAGCGCCCGCGCCATCTGCCCTTGTGGCCCTACAACCTCTTTGCCATGGTGCACGGCACCAGCCAGGCCGAGGTCGATGACAAGGTTGCGGCCATCGCGAAATTGCTCGCTGGCGCGGTTCGCGGCCATGACGTCCTGGTCTCGACCCGGATCTTGAAGAAAACCGGCCTGCGTATCGCGGCCTGAGGAGAGTTCCCATGTTCCGCCTGAGCCAGTTCATGGAAGAGGTCGCCAACCCCAGCCCGCTGGGACCGCGGCGGTCCCCGCCCGGCCCGGTGGTGATCTGGAATCTGATCCGCCGCTGCAACCTGATGTGCAAGCATTGCTACTCGATTTCCGGCGATGTCGATTTTCCCGGCGAGTTGTCGACCGCCCAGGTTTTCGAGGTCATGGACGACCTCAAATCCTTCCGCGTGCCGGTGCTCATTCTCTCTGGCGGCGAGCCGTTGCTCAGGCCGGATATTTTCGAGATTTCCCGCCGCGCCAAGGACGAGGGTTTCTATGTCGGCCTGTCTTCCAACGGCACCTTGATGGGCAGGGACAATATCGGGGACATCGCCGCCATCGGCTATGACTATGTCGGCGTCAGCCTCGACGGCATCGAAAAGACCCATGACGAATTCCGCCGCATGGAGGGCGGATTCAAGGCAGCGCTAAACGGATTGCGCCTGTGCCGCGACCGCGGGCTGAAGGTGGGCATGCGCTTCACCATGACCATGGACAATGCCCACGAACTGCCCGAACTGCTCGATCTCGCCGAGCGCGAGAGTATCGACAAGTTCTATTTCTCCCACCTCGTCTATGCCGGACGCGGCAACAAGAATCGCGGCGATGACGCCAGGCGCGAGATCACGCAAGGCGCCATGGACACGCTGTTCGACCGCGCCTGGGCGGCGGCGCAAAAGGGCGAGAAGAAGGAATTCGTCACCGGCAACAACGACGCCGACGGCGTCTACTTCCTGTTCTGGGTGCGCAAGAACTTCCCCCACCTGGAGGACCATATCCGGGCCAAGCTGGCGCAGTGGGGCGGCAATTCCTCCGGCGTCAACGTCGCCAATATCGACAATCTCGGCAACGTCCATCCCGACACCATGTGGTGGCATTATTCGCTCGGCAATGTGAAGGAGCGCCCGTTCTCGCAGATCTGGCAGGACACCTCCGACCCGATCATGGCCGGGCTGAAAAAACACCCGCGCACCATTTCCGGGCGCTGCGGCGCCTGTGCCTGGTTCGACATTTGCGGCGGCAATACCCGCGTGCGCGCCCTGCAGCTCACCGGCGATCCCTGGGCCGAGGATCCGGCCTGCTATCTCACCGACAGCGAAATCGGCATCGATGAAGGCGGGCAGCGCCTGGAAGTAACCCCGTTCACGGGCCGCAAGGCGGCTGGAGCCAATCAGCATGCGTAACGCTATTGTCGCCGCCGCGCTGGCGCTTTTCGTCGCCAGCGCCGGCCAGTCCCTGGCCGCCGAGGACGGCACCGGCATCAACGCCCCGGCGCTGTTTTCCGAACATTGCGCATCCTGCCATGGCGCCGACCGCCTTGGCGGCACCGGACCGGCGCTTCTGCCGGAAAACCTCGGCCGCCTGTCGCCCAAGGGCGCCGCCGAGGTCATCACAAAAGGCCGCGGCCAGACCCAGATGCCGGCCTTCGGCGACAAGCTTGCCGCCGGAGAAATCGAGGCGCTGGCCAAATTCGTCTATGCGCCGCTCGCCGAAATGCCGGTCTGGGGCGAAGCCGAGATCGCCGCCAGCCGCAGCATCAACGCCGATGCGCCCAAGGCCGACAAGCCGCAATTTGACGCCGATCCGCTCAACCTCTTCGTCGTCGTCGAAACCGGCGACCATCACGCCACCATTCTGGACGGCGATACCTTTGAGCCGATGACCCGGTTTGCCACCCGCTTCGCGCTGCATGGCGGGCCGAAATTCACCCCCGACGGGCGCTATGTCTTCTTCATGTCGCGCGACGGCTGGGTGATGAAATACGACCTCTGGACCCTGAATGTCATTGGCGAGGTGCGGGCCGGCATCAACTCGCGCAACATCGCCATTTCAAAGGACGGCAAGCATCTCGCCGTCGCCAATTACCTGCCCCACTCCCTGGTCGTGCTGTCCACCGCCGACCTGACGGTCGAAAAGACCTTCAAGGTCGAGGACCAGAAGGGAAACTCGTCGCGCGTCTCCGCCGTCTACCAGGCGCCCCAGCGCGACAGCTTCATCGCCGCCCTGAAGGATGTCGCCGAGATCTGGGAAATCGCCACAGACCCCAATGCGCCGCCGGTTTTTACCGGCCTGGTCCATTCCTATGAAAAGGGCATGGTCGAGGCCCTGCCCTCGTCCTCCGGCCTGTTCGCGCTGACGCGAATTCCGGTCGCCGAGCCGCTCGATGATTTCTTCTTCGACCCCGAATACAAGCACCTGATCGGCTCCGCGCGATCCGGCACCTACGCCAGCGTCGTCAACCTGACGGTGCGCAAGGAAGTGGCGCGCATCGACCTGCCCGGCCTGCCCCATCTTGGCTCCGGCATTTCCTGGAAGTGGCAGGGGCATGATGTCATGGCGACCCCGCATCTGAAGGAAGGCAAGGTCTCGATCATCGACATGACAACCTGGAAGGTCATCAAGACCCTCGACACGCTGGGGCCGGGATTCTTCATGCGCAGCCATGAGAACTCCGACTTTGCCTGGGTCGATGTCTTCTTCGGCGCCAACAAGGATGTCATGCACATCATCGACAAGCGCAGCCTTGAAATCGTCCGGACCCTGAAACCGGAACCGGGGAAAACGGTGGCCCATGTCGAGTTTGACCGCGACGGACGCCATGCCCTGGTTTCGATCTGGGAGGACGATGGCGCGGTCATTGTCTTCGACGCGCAGTCGCTGGAGGAAATCAAGCGTATTCCGATGTCCAAGCCCTCGGGCAAGTACAATGTTTGGAACAAGATTACCTTTTCGGAAGGCACCAGCCACTAGGCCCGGGGGCACCGAACCGTTTTTCATATTGCGCATTTGCCCGGCGCTGCTTCTGTGCCGGAACATCGCGTTGCCAATCGCCCTTGCCGGCGGCGGGTTTCGCCCCTTTCACTCCAGAGCACAGGGACAATGCCCGGAAAATGCCGGTCCATTGGCATTTTTCACTTGAACTATTCTGACTGAATGATTATTCATTCAACCCGGTTTCACGAAGCTATGGCCCGGTCCGTCCCACTGCCGCGCGGCCCTCAACCGGGGCGGCGCACCAGACGGGAACAAGCGGACGATCCAGCGCCCCTGACGGGTCTGGAGCAGCCGGGCCGAACGGTGCAAGAGGATCAGAAATGAAATTTGCAGGTAAAACAGCCGTCGTCACCGGTGCCGGTTCGGGCATCGGCCGCGCCACCGCCGAGGCGTTCGCCGCCGCCGGCGCCAATGTCGTCCTCGGCGACATCAACGCCGAGGCCGGCGAAGCCGCCGCCGCCGAGATCCGCAAGGCCGGCGGCAAGGCGATTTTCGCCCTGCTCGACGTCACCAAGCAGGATTCGATCAACGCCTTCCGCGACGCCGCGGTCAAGGAATACGGCCATGTCGATATCGTCGCCAATGTCGCCGGCTGGGGCAAGATCGAACCCTTCATCCAGAACACCCCTGAGTTCTGGCAGCGGGTCGTCGACCTCAACCTGATGGGCCCGGTCATGGTTTCGCGCGCCTTCATCGAGCCGATGATCGAGAAGGGCGAGGGCCGCATCGTCAACGTCGCTTCCGACGCCGGCCGCGTCGGCAGCCTTGGCGAAACCGTCTATGCCGGCGCCAAGGGCGGCGCCATCGCCTTCACCAAGTCGCTGGCCCGCGAAGTCGCGCGCTACAATGTCACCTGCAATGCCGTGTGCCCCGGCCCGACCGACACCCCGCTGCTCGGCGCGGTCCCGGAAAAGCACCGCGAGGCTTTTGTCCGCGTCACCCCGATGCGCCGCCTCGCCAAGCCGTCCGAGATTGCCGACGCCATCCTGTACTTCGCCTCCGAGCGCGCCAGCTTCGTGACCGGCCAGGTGATTTCGGTCTCCGGCGGCCTGGTCATGAACGGCTGACCGGCACCCCATCAACGCCCGCAAGGGCACAAATTCCCCCGGCTTTTGCCGGGAAATAAAGACCATAGGAGATTACGAGATGTACAAATTGAAAGGCGCTGACTACAAGCCCAAGCATTTCAAATGGGAAGTCAAGGACCGCGTCGCCACCGTCACCATGAACCGTCCGGACCGCAAGAATCCGTTCACCATGGAGAGCTATGCCGAACTGCGCGACACCTTCCACAAGCTGCAATATATGGACGATGTCCGCGTTGTGGTGTGGACCGGCGAGGGCGGCAATTTCTGCTCCGGCGGCGACGTCCACGACATCATTGGCCCGCTCACCAAGATGAGCATGGACGGCCTGCTGGAATTCACCCGCATGACCGGCAACCTGGTCAAGGAAATGCGCAACTGCCCGCAGCCGATCATCGCCGCCGTTGACGGCATCTCGGCCGGCGCCGGCGCCATCGTGCCCATGGCCTCGGACTTCCGCTATGGCACCACCCGCTGCAAGACCGCCTTCCTCTTCGTGCGTGTCGGCCTCGCCGGCTGCGACATGGGCGCCTGCGCCATGCTGCCGCGCATCATCGGCCAGGGCCGCGCCTCCGAACTGCTCTATACCGGCCGCGTCATGAAGGCCGACGAGGGCAAGGACTGGGGCTACTTCAACGACGTCGTCGAGCCGGAAGCCCTGATGGACCGTGCCTATGCCATGGCCAGGGAACTGGCCGACGGCCCCTGGTTCGCTCACACCGTCACCAAGAAGTGCCTGCATCAGGAATGGGCGATGACCATCGAGCAGGCGCTGGAAACCGAAGCCGAGGCCCAGGCCATCTGCATGGCGACCAAGGACTTCACCCGCGCCTATGAGGCCTTCGTGGCCAAGAAGACCCCGGTCTTCGAAGGCAACTAAGGCTTGAAGGACTGCTGGAGCAGCCTGCCTGGCAAGCTGCTCCAGCTTCTTTACCGAGGAAAACTTTCCTGCTTCAGGCTCTTTGCTCCAAGCAGGCAGATCCAAGCGAGAAAACCGACATGCCGGACCAGAGCTATCTCGACTGGCCGTTCTTCGAGGAGCGGCATCATCGCCTCGCCCAGGACCTGGAGCGCTTTGCCACGACTCAGCTTTCCGACCTGGACCTTCACGTCGAAGATGACGAAGCGCTTGATGCCAATTGCCGCGAGATCGTGCGCCGCCTCGCCAGGGCCGATCTGCTCAAAACCACCTGTGTGCTGACCGAAGAAGGCAAGTTCGATGTCCGCAGCCTGTGCCTGAGCCGGGAAATCCTGGGCCGCCACGCCGGCATCGTTGATTTTGCCTATGCCATGCAGGGCCTGGGCAGCGGCCCGATCTCGCTGTTCGGCACCAGGGAGCAGCGCGAGGCCTATCTGCCCGGCGTCATCGCCGGCGAGAAAATCGCCGCCTTCGCGCCATCGGAACCCGATGCCGGCTCCGATCTCGCCGCCATGGCCACGACAGCGACCAGAGACGGCGACGACTATGTGCTCAATGGCACCAAGACCTGGATTTCAAACGGCGGCATTGCCCATCAATATATCGTCTTTGCCCGCACCGGCGAGGCGCCGGGCGCCAAGGGCCTGTCCGCCTTCATCGTCGAGGCCGACAATCCCGGCCTCATCGTCGCCGAGCGCATCAAGGTCATCGCCCCGCATCCGCTGGCGACGCTGACCCTGGACAATTGCCGGGTGAAGGCCAGCGCCATGCTCGGCAAGCCCGGCGAGGGCTTCAAGATCGCCGTTTCCACCCTGTCCATTTTCCGCTGCACCGTCGGCGCCGCGGCGCTCGGCTTTGCCCGCCGCGCTTTTGACGAAGCCATGGGCCGGGTTCAGAAGCGCAGTGTTTTCGGCCAGAAACTGGCTAATTTTCAGCTCACCCAGACCGCGCTGGCCGAAATGGCCATTGAAATCGACGCCTCGGCGCTGCTGATCTATCGCGCCGCCTGGGCCAAGGACGTGCGCGGCGAGCGCGCGGTGCGCGAATCCTCCATGGCCAAGCTTTACGGCACCGAGGCCGCCCAGCAGGTCATCGACAAGGCGGTCCAGCTTTTCGGCGGCCTTGGCGTAGTCCACGGCATGATCGTGGAAGAGCTTTATCGCGAAATCCGCGCCTTGCGGATCTATGAGGGCACGACCGAGATCCAGAAGCTGATCATCGCCGACACCCTGCTGGCGGAAGCGAAAAAGTGATTCTCGGCGCGGATCACGAAGCGATCCGAGAGGCGGCGCGGCGCTTCGCGCAAACAGCGCTGGCGCCCAATGCCGCGCGCTGGGACCGCGATGCCGAGTTCCCCATCGACGCGGTGGCCGAGATGGGCCGCCTCGGCTTTCTCGGCCTCACCGTGCCGGAGGAATTCGGCGGCGCCGGCGCCGACAACCTGTCGCTGGCCCTGGCGCTCGAAGAAATCGCCGCCGGCGATGCCGGGCTGGCCTCGATGATGAGCGGCCACAACTCGGTCGGCTGCGCGCCGCTGTTGCGCTACGGCTCCGATGAGCAGAAAGCGCGCTTTCTCGGCCCCATGGCGCGCGGCGAAATGCTGTCGGCCTTTCTCCTCACCGAGCCCCAGGGCGGTTCCGATGCGTCGCACCAAAAGACCACGGCGCGGCGCAGGGGCGGCAACTATGTGCTCAACGGCACCAAGCAGTTCATCACCACCGGCGCAAATGCCCAGCTTGCCCTGGTCTTTGCCGGCACAGACCCTTCGCTTGGCGCCAAAGGCATTTCCGCCTTTCTCGTGCCCACGGACAATCCCGGCTATGTCGTGGTGCGCAAGGAGGACAAGCTCGGCCAGCGCTCCTCCGATACCTGCCAGATCGCCCTCGATAATCTGGAGATCGGTGAAGAGATGCGCCTTGGCGCCGAAGGCGAAGGCTATCGCATCGCCCTGTCCAATCTGGAAGGCGGGCGCATCGGCATCGCCTCGGTGGCGCTGGGCATTGGCCGCGCCGCCCTTGAGGCCGCCATTTCCTATGCCCGCGAGCGCGTGACCTTCGGCAAGCCGATCTTCGAGCATCAGGCGGTCGGGTTCCGCCTCGCCCGCATGGCGACGTCGCTCGAGGCGGCAAGGCAACTGACCCATCACGCCGCGGCCCTGCGCGATGCCGGCAGGCCCTGCCTGCGCGAGGCGGCGATGGCCAAGCTGGCCGCCTCCGAGGCCGCCGAGCAGGTGTGTTCGGATGCCATCCAGACCCTCGGCGGCTACGGCTATCTGAAGGATTACCCGGTCGAGCGCCATTACCGGGACGCCAAGGTCACAAAGATCTATGAGGGCACAAATGACATCCAGTGCATGGTCATCGCCAGGCATCTGGACGGTTAGGCGAACAACGGAGGCCAGACCATGTCGGACGCCGGTCAAGTGGAAAGTTTGGTCACCGACCCTAAATTGGTCGAGGAACGGCGCGCCCAGATTCTGAAGGCAGCGACCAAGCTGTTCTCCAAGCAGGGCTTTTATCGCACAACCATCCAGGCGGTGGCCAAGGAGGCTGGCATCTCCACCGGCCTGATCTACCAGTATTTCCACGACAAGGATGACGTGCTGTTCCTGACCCTGATCAATGTGCTCGAAGCCTATGAGCGCGAGATCCCCAAGGCGCTCGACGGCATTTCCGATCCGCTGGAGCAGCTGGTGCGCGCCTTTTGCGCCTATTGCCGCATTGTCGACAGCCTGCTCGACGCCACCGTTCTGGCCTATCGCTCGACCAAGTCGCTGCCCGCCGACCGCCAGGACGTCATCAAGGCGCGCGAAACCGCCACCAACCAGCTGCTGGAGAACTGCCTCGCGGCAAGCGCGCAGGCCGGTCTGGTGCGCCCGGTCAACACCCATCTCCTGGTCTATCAGCTGGTAAATTTCTGCCACGCCTGGGCGCTCAAGCAATGGGCGCTGCGGCGACGCTACGATCTTGACGAATATATCAACCAGGGCGTGCAGATCCTGATCGAGCCTTTCCTGAGCAAGACGGGCGCCAGCGTGCTGGAACGCCTGCGCAACGAGGGTGTCGTTCCCGGCGGCCGCTAACCGGCAAAGAGCCGCCAGCGGCGTCCGAACTCGAACCCCCCAAGACGGAGACAGAACAGTGATTACCCTTGAAATCAAAGACGGCATTGCCATTGCCACCCTGTCGCGCGCCCCGGTCAACGCCATCAACGAAGAATGGCTCGACCGCCTGTCGCAGATCATCGGAGAGGCTGAAGCCGCGCCCGGTGTCTCGGTCTTGCTCATCCGCTCCGACCAGCGCACCTTCTGCGCCGGCGCCGACCTGAAGCTGATGGCTTCGCGTTTTCCCTCCGCGGAGGAGCGCAAGAAGATGATCGCCTTTGTCCGCCGCATCCAGGAGGTCTATGAACGGCTGGAAAGGTCGCGGCTGGTTTCCATCGCCGAAGTTGCCGGCGCCGCCATGGGCGGCGGCATGGAACTGGCGCTGGCCTGCGACTTCCGCATCATCGCCAACGAGGCCAAGGTCGGCCTGCCCGAGGTCCGGCTCGGCCTGCTGCCCGGCGCCGGCGGCACCCAGCGCATGACCCGTATCTGCGGCGAAGCCATGTCAAAGCGCCTCATCCTCACCGCCGAGGTGCTGGACGGTGCCGCCGCCGAAAGGGTCGGCCTTGCCCACTGGTCGGTGCCGCGCGCCGAGATATCTTCATTTGCGGAGGAATTCGCCGCCAAGGTCGCCAGGCTCTCGCCGGCCGCGCTGGGCTTTTCCAAGACCTGCATCGATGGCGCCATCTTCTCCGGCCAGGACGGCTATGAACGCGAACTGACGGGCACCGAGTCCCTGTTCGCGAACCCGGACACACAGGCACGGGTGCGCAAGTTCCTCGAAGGCTGACCCGCCCGAAAAGATGCGAAATATCGGGAACGGCGCGGAGAGAGGCCATGCAGGGCGTGCAACTGGATGAAAAGAGGCGGGCCGCCGAGGCGGCTCGCGGGATCTGGCCGCAGCGCGTGCTGACCGGCTATTTCGACCAATGGGTCGCCGACCGGCCAGAGGCCATTGCCCTGATCGGCCACCGCCACCGCTCGGGCGACATCATGACCATGAGCTATGGCGAGCTCGACCGCAGGGCGACCGCCATTGCCGCCAATCTGCGCCGCCTCGGCGTGCGCAAGGGCGATGTCGTGTCGTTTCAGCTGCCCAACTGGTGGCAGTTTCCCGCCCTACTCATCGCCAATACGCGGATCGGCGCCGTCAACAACCCGATGATGCCGATCTTCCGCCACCGCGAGCTGTCCTTCATGCTGGCCCAGGCCGGATCAAAGGTGTTCATCGCCCCCTCGTCGTTCCGCAATTTCGATCATGGCCGGCTCGCCTTGCAGCTACATGAGGAAATCGACGGGCTGGATCATGTGCTGCTGATCGATGGCGAGGGCGGGAACTCCTTCGAGCAGGTACTGCTGGAGGAGAACCACGATCCCCTGCCCGAAGGCTGCGGTGCGGATCCCGACGGCGTCACCCAGCTGCTTTTCACTTCCGGCACCACCGGCGAGCCCAAGGGGGTGATGCACACCTCCAACACCCTGATCGGCACCACGCTGCAATTTGCCGCTCGCATGGGCCTTGGGGAAAACGAGATCATCTTCATGCCCTCGCCCTTCGCCCATCAGGCCGGCTACGAATATGGCGCCCTGCTGGCGCTGCTGATCGGCGCGCCCCTCATCATGCAGGATGTCTGGGATCCGGCGACCGCGCGCGACCTCATCGCCAGGTACAAGGCAACCTATACCTTTGCCTCCACGCCTTTCCTGGCCGATCTGGCGGCACTCGAAGGCGTCCAGCCCGACGACATGCCGGATTTCCGCCTCTTCGTCACGTCTGGAGCGCCCATCCCGCCCGCCGTGGTCGCCGCCGCCCAGGAGCGCCTCGGCATCACCGTTGTCGGCGGCTGGGGCATGAGCGAATGCGGCATCCTCACCACCACCGAACTATCCGGACACAAGGTGCGCGAATCCGACGGCCACGCCCTGCCCGGGTCGCAAGTGCGCGTCGTCGACGAAGCCGGCAATGAGGCGCCGCGCGGCCAGGAAGGCCGCTTCCAGATACGCGGCACCGGGCTCTTCGTCGGCTATCTCAAGCGCCCCGACCTCTACGATATCGACGAGGAAGGCTGGTTCGATACCGGCGATCTCGCCCGTATGGACGAGGAGGGCTATATCCGCATCACCGGCCGCAGCAAGGACATTATCATCCGCGGCGGCGAAAATATTCCCGTCGTCGAGGTCGAGAACGCGCTCTACAACATGCCCCAGGTTGCAGATTGTGCCATCGTCGCCATGCCCGATCCGCGCCTTGGCGAACGCGGCTGCGTCTTCATCCTGCCCAAACCCTTTGCCGACATCGACATGGAAGCCATGCGCGCCCATCTGGCTTCCCAGGGCATTTCGAAGAGTTACTGGCCCGAGCGCCTGGAGATCGTGGACGAGATGCCGCGCACGGCAAGCGGCAAGATCCAGAAATTCGTGCTGCGCGAGCGCGCCAGGCAGTTCGCCGCCTCCTGAGGCTCAGGCGGCGGCCCCCTCGCCGGCTGCCGCCAGGCCGCCCGTCGCCTCGATAAAGGCGATGACCTCGGCCACGCCCCGGCCGCGCCTCAGGTCGGTGAAGACAAAGGGCCGCCCGTCGCGCATGCGCCGTGTATCCTCTTCCATCACCTCGAGGCTGGCGCCGACATGGGGCGCCAGGTCCATCTTATTGATGACGAGGAGGTCCGAGCGCGTGATCGCCGGCCCGCCCTTGCGCGGGATCTTTTCGCCCTGCGCCACCGAGATGACATAGATCGTCAGATCGGCAAGTTCGGGAGAAAAGGTAGCGGCGAGATTGTCGCCGCCCGATTCGATGAAGACGACATCGAGATCGGGGAAGCGGGCATTGAGCCCGGCGATCGCGGCCAGATTGATCGAGGCGTCCTCGCGGATCGCGGTATGGGGACAGCCGCCGGTTTCCACCCCGACGATGCGGTCTTCGAAAAGCGCCTGCGACCGCGCCAGGATCAGCGCGTCTTCCTTGGTGTAGATGTCATTGGTGACCACGCCGATCGAATAGCGCTCGCGCAGGGCCTTGCACAACGCTTCGGTCAGTGTCGTCTTGCCGGCGCCCACAGGCCCGCCAATGCCGACGCGCAAGGGACCGTTTGGCGATTTGGTCATGACCGGAACACCCTCGAATATTGTGTTTCATGGGCCATGGCGGCGATATCGCTGGCCATGGTGGCACTGCCCAGATCGTTTAGCCCCGAGCGCGCGGCGCGCCTGGCGACGGCAAGGACGATGTCACAAAGGCCCGCCAGCGCCGCCACGCCCTCGCTCTGGCCGAGCGGCATCAGGCGCAGGGCCGCCGCCACCAGATTGACGGCAAAAGCCTGAAGATAGGCACTGAGCGCGGCCTCAAGCGCAATGCCGCGCCCGGCGGTGGCGGCCGCCACCGCGACCGGATAGGCCACCGGGCCGCCGGCGTTTTCAGCCAGCAGACCCAGCGCCGCGCTCGGCCATGGCGCCATATGGGCGAGGAAAGCCTCGCCCTGGGCCAGGGTTTCCAGCGCCCGTTCCTTCGAAGGGGCCATTGCGCGGGCAAGTTCCGCCAGCGCCGCCAGCCCTTCGCCGTCACGCGCGGCGGCCGCGCGGTGGCTTTCGGCAAACAGCACCGCGTCGTTCCAGCCGCTGCCATGTTGAAGCAAATCGCCGATCCATTGCCCGAGGCTCTCGCGGTCCGTGATCACACCCTCCCGCGCCGCCCATTCCAGCCCGTGGCTATAGGCAAAGGCGCCGACAGGAAAGGCTGGGGAAAGCCAGTGCATCAGGGTGACGAGGTCGCCATTGCGGAGCGTGCCGGCGTCGTCTTCCAGGGGCGGCGCGAGGCGGGACGGCTCAGCCATGGCGATGCCCCCCGTGATCGGAATGATCGTGCCCGTGGCCTTGGTGATGCCCGGCCGTGCCGCCCTGCTGGTAGGCGCCGCGCAGGGGAACAAAGGGCGCGCGCAGCTCGCGCACATCGGCGCCAAGCCCCTTGAGCATGGCGCCTATGACATGATCGCGCAGGATGAGAATCCGGCCTTCCTCGATCCGTGCCGCAAGATGACGGTTGCCGAGATGCCAGGCCAGTTCGCTCAGATGAAGCCGGTCACGCGCCGTGATCTCGTACAAATCCTCCTCGGCGGCGGCAATGACGACGAACCGACCGTCGTCGAGGACCAGCGCATCGCCCTCCTCCAGCGCCGCCGCCTGGGCCAGATCGACATGCAGCGCGCCGCCGCCTTCCAGGTGCAGCGCCTTGCGCCGAAGGTAGCGCTCATCATGAGCCAGCACGATGCGGCCCATGGCCTCGCCTGTCCACTCCCCAGCCTTGCGGAATTCGCCGGCGCTTAGCATGGCCGCCCCCCGCCGCGAGACGCCGGACGGCGCAGGCGGCGCAAAAAAATGGCGCCCCGGACAGAGCCTGTCCGGGACGCCTTTGGCAGAAAAATGCCGCTTGCGGTCAGGCGGCGACGGATTCCCCGGCGCGCAGCTTTTCCAGCACGTTCTGCGGCGAGGACACGCCGTAAGGATCGGTCGGGCAATTGTCGGTGAGGCCGTCCTCGATGAACCACTTCTCGACCACGCCGTCGTTGACGATGGCGGCATAGCGCCACGAGCGCATGCCGAAGCCGAGATTGTCCTTGGCCACCAGCATGCCCATCTTGCGCGTGAACTCGCCCGAGCCGTCCGGAATCAGCCCGACCTTGTCGACACCCTGGGACTTGCCCCAGGCATTCATGACAAAGGCATCGTTGACCGAAATGCAGTAGATGGCGTCGATGCCCTCGGCCTGGAATTCGCCGTAGAGCTTCTCGTAGTCGGGAAGCTGATAGGTCGAGCAGGTCGGTGTGAAGGCGCCGGGCAGCGAAAACAGGACAACGCGCTTGCCGGCGAAATAGTCGGCGGTGGTCTTGTCTTCCCAGCGATAGGGATTCGGTCCCTCGATCGATTCGTCGCGGACGCGGGTGCGGAAGACGACGTCGGGCAGTTTGTTGACAGGCACGTAAGACACTCCTTGTTTGCTCATGAACCGGCGCCCGCGAATGCGATGCGGCGCCCCTGTTCTCAATCCGGCGATAAGCGGCCGGGCCAAGCCGGCCGAAACTGAACTTGGACTGTTTTAGAAAATTTCTAAGAACTAGATCAACTGCCTCTTTATGCGTCATTTTGTTGCACCGGATTTGATCTGCTGCCCGCATTAGAAGAGGAAATAGCGCTGGGCCATCGGCAGCACCTCGGCGGGCTCGCAGGTCAGCAATTCGCCGTCCGCCCGCACTTCATAGGTTTCCGGATCGACCTCGATGCGAGGCGTCGCGTCATTGTGAATCATCGACGCCTTGGTCAGGCCGGAGCGGGTATTTTCCACCGCCACGAATTCCTTTGCCGCCCCCAGCCGGGCGCGCAGGTTGCCCGCCGCCGCCGCCTTCGAGACGAAGGTGACACTCGACGCCGCCAGCGCGCCGCCAAGAGCGCCGAACATGGGTCGGTAATGCACCGGCTGCGGCGTCGGGATCGAGGCATTGGGATCGCCCATCGGCGCCGCCGCGATCGAGCCGCCGATCAGCACCAGATCCGGCTTGACGGCGAAGAAGGCGGGGGTCCACAGCGCCAGATCGGCGCGCTTGCCCACTTCGACCGAGCCGATATGGCGCGAAAGACCGTGGGCGATCGCCGGGTTGATGGTGTATTTGGCGATATAGCGCTTGACGCGGAAATTGTCGTTCTCGCCCTTTTCCTGGGCCAGCCGCCCGCGCTGGCGCTTCATCTTGTCCGCCGTCTGCCAGGTGCGGATCGCCACTTCGCCGACACGGCCCATGGCCTGGCTGTCGGAGGCGATGATCGAGAAGGCGCCGAGATCGTGGAGGATGTCCTCCGCCGCGATGGTCTCGCGGCGGATGCGGCTTTCGGCAAAAGCGACATCCTCGGGAATGGAGCTGTCGAGGTGGTGGCACACCATCAGCATGTCGAGATGCTCGGCCAGGGTATTGACGGTGTAGGGCCGGGTCGGATTGGTCGAGGACGGCAGCACATTCTTCAGCCCGCAGACCTTGATGATGTCCGGCGCATGGCCGCCGCCCGCCCCCTCGGTGTGATAGGCGTGGATGGTGCGCCCCTTGAAGGCGGCGATGGTGTTTTCGACAAAACCCGATTCATTGAGCGTGTCGGTGTGGATCATCACCTGCACGTCGTGATCGTCGGCCACCGCAAGGCAGCAGTCGATCGCCGCCGGCGTTGTGCCCCAGTCCTCGTGCAGTTTCAGCGCGCAGGCCCCGCCCTCGATCTGCTCGATCAGCCCGGCGGGCAGCGAAGCATTGCCCTTGCCGGCAAAGGCGAGATTCATGGGCAGGGCATCGGCGGCCTGGATCATGCGCGCGAGATGCCAGGCGCCCGGCGTGCAGGTGGTGGCGTTGGTGCCGGTGGCAGGTCCCGTGCCGCCGCCGAGCATGGTGGTGATGCCGGAATGGAGCGCCTCCTCCACCTGCTGGGGGCAGATGAAATGGATATGGGCGTCCATGCCGCCGGCGGTGAGTATCTTGCCTTCCCCGGCAATGGCCTCGGTTGACGGGCCGATGATGATGTCGACACCGGCTTGCGTATCCGGATTGCCGGCCTTGCCGATGGCGCAGATCAGCCCGTCTTTCAAGCCCACATCGGCCTTGTAGATACCGGAATGATCGAGGATCAGGGCATTGGTGATGACGGTATCGACGGCGCCTTGCGCGCGGGCAACCTGGGACTGGCCCATGCCGTCGCGGATCACCTTGCCGCCGCCGAACTTGACCTCCTCGCCGTAAATCGTGAGGTCCTTCTCTACCTCGATGAAAAGTTCAGTATCGGCCAGCCGCACCCTGTCTCCGGTGGTCGGGCCATACATGTCGGCATAGGCGCTGCGCGAAATCCGGGTGGGCATCAGCCGTTTCCTCAGTCGATCCAGAGCCCGCGGCTCTTGTGCCAATCTTCGATCGATTGCTTCGGATAGCGGGGGAAAAGCTGGTCCCCCGGCCCGTCCTGCACCTCGACCCATGACGCCGCGAAATCGAGCATCAGATGAACATGCGACGGCGGCACCGGCAGATCGGTGTCGATTGCCGAGGCGAACGGGTAGACAAGCTGCGGCCAGTTGGGGTCGTAAAGCCACAGCGCCGTCCCGCATTTCATGCAGAAGTTCCGCTCCGCCGAACTGAAATGGCTGGAACCGTTATCGCTGATCTCGACCCGGTAGATGCCGATTGCCTCCCTGCCTTCCACCTCGAGGGTTTCGCTGTCGCCCATGACGTTGATGGCATAACCGCCGCCGCCGTCCTGTTTGCGGCAGATAGAGCAATAACAGCGCTGGTAGGGATATGGCGTGTGGCTGTCCACCGCAAACCGCACCGCGCCGCAGCGGCAAGAGCCCTCAAGCTTCATGGCCATGGGCACGCCTCCTCGGGTTGCAAAAAACCGCTCATAGCGCTGCCATGATCTTCGCGTTGAATCCGTACACGGCGCGCTGACCTGAAATCGGCACCAGCCGCACCTCGCGGCGCTGCCCCGGCTCGAAGCGCACCGCGGTTCCGGCGGCAATATCGAGGCGCATGCCGCGGGCCCTGGCCCGGTCGAAATCCAGCGCCTCGTTGACCTCGAAGAAATGGTAGTGGCTGCCGACCTGCACCGGCCGGTCGCCGCGATTGGCAACCTGGAGGGTAACCGCCACGGCGCCCGCGTTAAGCTCGATCTCGCCTTTGGCGGGAATGACTTCGCCCGGTATCATATCGTTTTCCTTTCAGCGGATCGGCTCATGGACGGTGACCAGCTTGGTGCCGTCGGGAAAGGTCGCCTCGACCTGGACGTCGTGGATCATCTCCGCCACCCCCTCCATCACCTGGGCGCGGGTGACGACATGGCCGCCGGCCTCCATCAGCTCGGCGACGCTGCGCCCGTCGCGCGCGCCTTCGACGACGAAATCGGCGATCAGCGCCACCGCTTCGGGGTGATTGAGCTTCACCCCGCGTTCCAGCCGGCGCCGCGCCACCTGGGCGGCCATGGCGATCAGCAGCTTGTCTTTTTCGCGCGGTGTCAGATGCATGCCGTCCCCCTAACAGTGCCACATCCTGGGCAGCGGCGTTCCCGACAGCAACCCCAGCGCCTTGACCAACACGGCGCGCAGGGCCTGGCCGTCGGCGGCCGCGATCCGCGCCACCAGCTTGCCCTCCCAGGCACTGGCCGCGCCCGCTTCGCCAAGGGCGGCGCGCAGACCGCCGGCATGCTCTTCTGCGTCCTCGCCGGCATAGAGCACCGTCGCCATGGCGCAGCCCCCGGCGAGAACGGAGGCATGGCCGAGCAACTCGGCAATGGGGCCATTGAAGCGCACATCGTCGGCGAACAACAGCCGGCCGTCGCGGCGAATGCGCCAGCGATCGCAGAAGCTGCCTTGAGTGACGCTTTCGCCCATGGAGGTGCGCCCGAAAATCACCGATTCCACGGCCAGCAGCCGCGCATTGCCGGCAAGGTCCGCTGTCAGCCGCCGCGCCAGGCGCGCATGATCGAACAGGATGGTTTCCTGGGGCAGCCAGTCGAGCCGGGCGCCAGGGCCGACCTTGATACTGGCGTCGAAATGCGCCGCTCCGCCGGCCGAGCGATAGACCCGCTCGCACGCCTGGCTGGTGATCACGGCATGGCCGCCTTCGCCGACCTGGGCCTCGACGCTCAAGCGATCGCCGCCGGTCAGCCCGCCCGCCGAATTGATAAGAACGGCCAGCGGCGGCGCACCGGCTTCCGTCTTGGGCAGGCGGATTTTGCAGGCGCCCTCCTGGAACAGGTTGGCAAGGCGCGTCTGCCCGCTCTCGGTGCGAAAGGCGATGCGTGAGTGGCCCTGGGCGCGCTGCATATGCTGGCCCGGTCCAGCCCCTTCAAACGACGAGATGGCGGCGAACGGCATGGTCATCAAGATCCTTTGCTATGCCGGAGAATACCACTTCGCCGCGGTCGAGAATGGCAACCGTGTCGGCCAGCTCGCGGGCGAAATCGAGATATTGCTCGATGAGCAGGATGGCGATGCCGGCATTGGTCTTCAGATAGGCGATGGCTTCGCCGATGGCCTTGATGATCGAGGGCTGAATGCCTTCGGTCGGCTCGTCGAGGATGAGTAGTTTGGGCCTTGCCACCAGGGCGCGGGCGATGGCGAGTTGCTGCTGCTGGCCTCCGGAAAGGTCGCCGCCGCGCCGTCCCAGCATTTCGCGCAAGACCGGAAACAGGTCGAATATGTCGGACGGCACCACGCGGTCAGCCCGCTTGAGCGGCGCAAATCCGGTTTCCAGGTTTTCGCGCACCGTGAGCTGGGAGAAGATTTCGCGCCCCTGCGGCACATAGCCGATGCCCGCCCGCGCCCGCTCATGGGCCGGCAGCCTGACGACAGACTTGCCGCCAAGGGTCACCTCGCCGCCACTGATGGCCTGCAAGCCGACGATGGCCTGCGCCAGCGTGGTCTTGCCGACGCCGTTGCGCCCCAGCACGCAGGTCACCTTGCCCGGCTCGGCGGTCAGCGAAACGCCTTTCAGCGCCTGCGCGGCGCCATAGTGAAGATCAAGGCCAGCCACCTCCAGCATCGCATTCATCGTCCCAGATAGACCTCCACCACCTTGGGATCGGCGCTGACATGGTCTAGCGAGCCTTCCGCCAGCACCGAGCCTTCATGCAGCACCGTCACCTTGACCCCCAGCGCGCGCACGAAAACCATGTCATGCTCGACCACGATCACCGAGCGTGTTTTCGATATTTCCTTCAGCAGGCGCGCCGTCTCCGCCGTTTCGGCATCCGTCATGCCCGCCGCCGGTTCGTCGATCAGCAGCAGCTTGGGGTCCTGGGCCAACAGCATGCCGATCTCCAGCCATTGCTTCTCGCCGTGGGACAGGCTGCCGGCCAGGGCGTCGCGCTTGGCCCCAAGGCGGATCGTCGCCAGCACCTCTTCGATGCGGCCGTCCTGCTCCGCGCTGCGGCGCGCGAACAGGGTGGCGAACACGCCGCGCGGCGCGCTCAGGGCCAGCTCCAGATTGTCCCGCACGCTGTGCTGCTCGAATACCGTGGGTTTTTGGAATTTACGGCCGATGCCGAGCTGGGCGATATCGACCTCGTCGCGCTTGGACAGGTCGATCTCGTCTTCGAAGAACAAGGTGCCTTCGTCGGGTTGCGTCTTGCCGGTGATGACGTCCATCATCGTCGTCTTGCCGGCGCCATTGGGGCCGATGATGGCGCGCATCTCGCCAGGCTCGATCACCACCGAAAGCGCATTGAGCGCCTTGAAGCCGTCGAAGGACACGGTGACGCCATCGAGATAGAGCAGGCTTCGGGTCTTGGCTTCGCTCATGCCGCCTACTCCGCCAGCTGGGCCGAGGCCGCGGGCAGCGCCGGCCCTTCGCCGCCGCCTTGCCCCTGGCCGCACCCGGCCAGGCGGCGCCGCTCGCGGCGCACCGCCAGTGCCGCCCTCGCGGTGCCGACGATGCCCTTGGGCAGGAACAGCGTGACGCCGACAAACAGCGCGCCAAGCGCAAACAGCCACAATTCGGGAAGCGCGGCGGTGAAATAGCTTTTCCCGACATTGACCAGCACCGCGCCGAGGACCGGACCGGCCAGCGTGCCGCGCCCGCCGATCGCCGTCCACACCACGATCTCGATCGAATTGGCGGGAGCGAATTCGCCCGGATTGATGATGCCGACCTGAGGCACGTAGAGGGCACCGGCAATGCCCGCCAGCATCGCCGAAACGGTAAAGGCGAACAGCTTCACATGCTCAACCCGGTAGCCGAGAAAACGTGTGCGGCTCTCCGCGTCGCGTACCGCCACCAGCACCTTGCCGAGCTTGGAGCGCACGATGGCCGAACACAGCGCCAGGGCACCGGCCAGCGCCAGCGCCGAAGCCGCGAACAGGCCGGCGCGCACCCCCGGAGATTGAATCGAATAGCCCAGCAGGTCCTTGAAATCGGTCAGGCCGTTATTGCCGCCAAAACCCATGTCGTTGCGGAAAAAGGCCAGCATCAGGGCAAAGGTCATGGCCTGGGTGATGATCGACAGATAGACGCCGGTGACCCGTGACGAGAAGGCGAACCAGCCGAAAATGAAGGCCAGCAGGCCGGGCACCAGAACCACCATCAGGGCGGCGAACCAGAAATGGTCGAAACCATGCCAGTACCAGGGCAGTTGCTCCCAGTTGAGGAACACCATGAAATCGGGCAGCACTGGGTGGCCATAGACCCCGCGCGTGCCGATATTGCGCATCAGATACATGCCCATGGCATAGCCGCCGAGACCGAAGAAGGCGCCGTGGCCGAGCGAAAGAATGCCGCAAAATCCCCACACCAGATCGAGCGCCAGCGCCAGCAGGGCAAAGCACAGATACTTGCCCGACAGCGCCACCAGATAGGTCGGAACGTGAAAGGCGTGGCTTTCCGGCAGGGCGAGATGCAGCACCGGCACGAGGATGCCGAGCACCACGATGACAACAATGAAGCCCAAGACCAGGCGGTCGGAGCCGAGAAACAGGCGGCGCGTGATCATGCCTCCACCGCCCTTCCCTTTTGCGCGAACAGGCCGCGCGGATAGCGCTGGATGAAGAGGATGATCAGCACAAGGACCAGGATCTTGCCAAGCACGGCGCCGGCGAAGGGTTCGAGGAACTTGTTGGCGACCCCGAGCGAAAAGGCGCCGACCAGGGTGCCCCACAGATTGCCGACGCCGCCGAACACCACCACCATGAAGCTGTCGATGATGTAGCCCTGGCCGAGATTGGGCGAAACATTGCCGATCTGCGACAGCGCCACCCCGGCGATGCCCGCGATCCCGGAGCCGAGGCCGAAGGTCAGGGCGTCGATCCAGGGCGTGCGGATCCCCATGGCCGAGGCCATTTGCCGGTTCTGGGTTACCGCCCGCATCTGCAGGCCGAGCGGCGTCTGGCGCAGCACGAACATGAGCAGGGCGAAGACGAACAGCGCGAAGGCGATGATCCACATCCGGTTATAGGTGATGGTAAGCTGGCCGAGCTCGAAGGCGCCGGACATCCAGGACGGATTGCCGACCTCCCTGTTGGTGGCGCCGAAAATGCTGCGCACCGCCTGTTGCAGGATCAGCGACAGGCCCCAGGTGGCGAGCAGGGTTTCCAGCGGGCGGCCATAGAGCCAGCGGATCACCGAGCGTTCGATGGCGATGCCGACGGTGCCGGAGATCAGAAAGGCCAGCGGAATGGCAAAGGTTAGCGAATAGTCGAACAGCCAGGGCGCCGAGGTGCGGATCAATTCCTGCACCGCGAAGGTGGTATAGGCGCCAATCATGACCATTTCGCCATGCGCCATGTTGATGACCCCCATGACGCCGAAGGTGATCGAAAGGCCGATGGCCGCCAGCAGCAGCACCGAGCCGAGCGAAATGCCGTACCAGATGTTCTGCCCGAGGTCCCAGACCTGGAGGATCTGGGACAAATCGCCGGCCGCCCGCGCCGCCGCCGCGGCAACTTCGCCCTGGCCGGCAGCCGCTTCCTTGAGCAGGGTCAGCGCCTCGCGGTCGCCGCGCGCGGCGATGGTCGCCACCGCGGCAAGGCCGGCGCTCAGGTCCGGCGGCGCCAGCAGCACCAGGGCGGCGCGCGCCTCGGCCATCGCCGCGCGCACGCCCGGGTCGCTTTCCTTTGCCAGTGCCGCGTCCAGCGATTCCAGCGCTTCAGGATCGCGAGTCTTGAACAGGTTTTGCGCCGCCGCCAACCTCTGGCCGGGATCCCCGGCTTGCAGCGTCAGCGCGCCAAGGGCGGCACGTATGGCCCGGCGCAGGCTGTTATTGACCTTTATCTTGTCGATGTCCTTGCGCCCGGCTTCCCCGGCGTCTTGCCCGCTCAGGGGATCGCGCAGCCGGTAGATCTTGCCGGCGCGCGCGGCGATGAACACCGCGCCATCGGCCTCGCGCACATAAAGATCGCCGTCGGCCAGCGCCTGAAGCACCGGAGCTACGGAAGGATCTCCGGTTGCCGCCAGCGCCGAGATCTGGTCGCTGGTCTGGCTATATCCGCCCGTTCCCAGCGCATTGACCAGCGCGCGCAACGCTTCGGCGCCCGCCTTTGGCCCGTCCTGCGCCAGCGCCGCCGCCGTCCAGGCCAGCAGGCCCGCCAGCAGGGCCATGGCACGAAGGAGGGGAAGGGGTCGGGTCATGTTGAAATTAAGAACCTGTGCTGGCCAAGAAAGTGGGAGGTCGGGACCGCGGGCGGGCGAGAGGGAGAAAATCCCGCCCGCGGTCCTGGAGCCGGCCTGGACCCGTTAGGATCCCTGCCCGCCGCATTTGCCGGTCGCGGTGTTGAAGTTCCCGCAGTTCAGGGGCTTGCGCCAATCCGACAGCAAGACCTTGGAGTCGGGCAGGAAGTCCGACCATTCGTCGCCGACCACCAGGCCAGGGGTCTCGTAGACGATCTCGAACTGGCCATTGTCCTGGATTTCGCCGATCAGCACCGGCTTGGTGATGTGGTGATTCGGCATCATGGACGCATAGCCGCCCGACAAGTTCGGCACCGCAACGCCGACGATGGCGTCGATGACCGCGTCGGGATCGGTGGTGCCGGCCTTCTCTACCGCCTTCACCCACATGTTGAAGCCGATGAAATGGGCTTCCATGGGATCGTTGGTAACCCGCTTCGGGTTCTTGATATAGGCCTGCCACTTGGCGATGAACTCGTCATTGGCTTCCGATTCCACCGACATGAAGTAGTTCCAGGCCGCCAGATGGCCGACCAGCGGCGCGGTATCGATACCGGCCAGCTCTTCCTCGCCCACCGAGAAGGCGACGACGGGAATGTCCTCCGCCTTGATGCCCTGATTGGCCAGTTCCTTGTAGAACGGCACATTGGCATCGCCATTGATGGTCGAGACCACCGCCGTCTTCTTGCCCTGGGAGGCGAATTTCTTGATGTCGGCGACAATGGTCTGCCAGTCGGCATGGCCGAACGGCGTGTAGTTGATCAGGATGTCTTCGGCCTTGACCCCCTTGTCCTTGAGATAGGTCTCGAGGATCTTGTTGGTCGTGCGCGGATAGACATAGTCGGTCCCCGCCAGCACCCAGCGCTCGACGCCTTCCTGGGCCGCCAGATAGTCGACCGCCGGGATCGCCTGCTGATTGGGCGCGGCGCCGGTATAGAACACATTGCGCGAGGATTCCTCGCCCTCATACTGAACGGGGTAGAACAGCAGCGAGTTCAGTTCCTCGAAAACCGGCAACACCGATTTGCGCGACACCGAGGTCCAGCAGCCGAACACCGCCGCCACCTTGTTGACCGAAATCAGCTCGCGCGCCTTTTCGGCAAAGAGCGGCCAATTGGACGCCGGGTCGACGACCACCGCCTCCAGCTTCTTGCCCAGAAGGCCGCCCTTCTTGTTCTGCTCGTCGATGAGCATCAGCATGGCATCCTTCAGGGTCGTCTCCGAAATCGCCATGGTCCCCGACAGCGAATGCAGAATACCGACCTTGATCGTTTCTTCCGCCTGCGCCGCCGGGGCGAAGGCAAGCACCGAACCGACGGCCAATGCCGCCCCGGCGCGCCTGAGTGTCTGTGCGACACGTGTCATGTTTGATCCTCCTGACAGGATTGTTTGCACCGGTCAGGAAAGAGCAAAGGCCGTGCCATATGGGCAGTCACTGCCTGGATTTCAGGCAAAAGGCTGAAATGCTTTGGAAAAATAATAAAGTGCAACAGCGGCCGCTGCGCCCCGGCGCCCGCCCCGGCCGGCATGATGGATTCAAATTAGGCAGCGCCATTGGGCGTGCCTAATTAATAGGCAGTTTGACGCCGTGCCTTGTGAATTGGCATTTCTCGAAGGGTGACTTTGGCGCCGGTCGGGGTAAAACTCATCTCTGCCGGCAAGGTTCAATTGCCTCCGGCAGGGGTTGTTTGCACCACAGATAGCCTCGCGGGCCCCGCGTCCGGCATCCGGGCGCGGGGCCTTGCTTTAAAGGGCGCAAGCCTACATGCGGCTGAGGCCGAGCCGGCTCATCAGATTGGCGTCTTCGCTCTCGGCCGGATTGGGCGTCGTCAGCAGTTTCTCGCCCAGGAAAATCGAATTGGCGCCGGCGATGAAGGCCAGCGCCTGGCCGGCCTCGCTCATCGCCATGCGTCCGGCGGCGAGCCGCACCGTCGATTTCGGCATCATGATTCGCGCCGCCGCGATCATGCGCACGATGGCGATCTCGTCCACCGGCTCGTTTCCCGACATCGGCGTGCCCTCGATCGCCACCAGCGAATTGACCGGCACCGATTCCGGGTGCGGATCGAAGCGCGCCAATACGCAGAGCATGGCGGCGCGGTCCTTCTCACTCTCGCCAAGCCCGAGAACGCCGCCGCAACACATCTTGATGCCGGCCTTGCGCACCCGCCCCAGCGTCTCCAGCCGGTCCTGATAGGTGCGCGTCGTCACCACCTGGCCGTAAAACGCCTCAGAGGTGTCGAGATTGTGGTTGTAATAATCGAGGCCCGCCTCGCGCAGCTTTTCCGCCTGGCCTTCCTTCAGCATGCCAAGCGTCACGCAGGTTTCCAGCCCCTCGGCGCGCACCGCGCGCACCATGTCGCACACCTTGCCGAGGTCGCGCTCGTTGGGGCTGCGCCAGGCCGCGCCCATGCACAGGCGGTGGGCGCCCGCCGCCTTGGCGCGGCGCGCCGCCTCCACCACCTCGCCCAGCGGCATCAGCGCCTCGGCCTTGACACCGCCTTCCCAGCTCAGGCTCTGCGAACAGTAATGGCAGTCCTCCGGGCAGCCGCCATCCTTGATATTGACCAGCGTCGCCATCTCCACCTCGTTGCTCTGCTGGTAGCGCCGGTGCAGGTCCTGGGCACGGAACACCAGATCGGCGAGTGGCGCCGCCAGCAGGGCGGCCGCCTCTTCCTCGCTCCAGTCGTGGCGGATGTCGGAATTCGCTGCGCCGGCAGGATCGGCCGCGGCCGGGATCGGTTCAATCATGGTCATCGCATCACCTGAACTCGTCGGTCCGGGCTGCACGATAGCGGGCAAGCCCGCGCCGCGCGGCGCCGCACGATAAAAATCCCCCATGGGCTACCCGATTAGCCTTTTGCAGTCCAGCCGCAAAGCCCGCGGCGGGCCGCGGCGAGCGCCCGAATGTCCTTTTGCCAGGCCGCCGCGCCGGATAAGTTCGACCCTGCGGGCGGCTGTAAAGGAGGCTGGATCATGGCGCAATTGGCCGGGAAAGTGGCGCTGGTAACCGGCGGGGCCAAGAGCATCGGCCGCACTTTTGCCCAGGGACTGGCCCAGGCCGGAGCGAATATCGTCATCGCCGATATCGCCGAAGGCGAAACCACCGCCAAGGAAATTGCCACCGGTTTTGGCGTCGCGGCGATCTTCGTCAAATGCGATGTCAGCGACGAAACGCAGGTTCGCCAACTCATCGCCGCCGCGATCGCCAAGTTCGGCCGCATCGACATCCTGGTCAACAATGCCGCCTATTTCGCCGCCATGCCGTTGCATCCGGCCCATGAATTGCCGGTCGAATTGTGGGACAAGGTGATGGCGGTCAATGTGCGCGGGTCATTTCTGACCGCCAAGCACGCCGCCCCCCACATGATGAAGGCGAAAAGCGGAAAGATCATCAATATCAGCTCGGGAACCGCCTATAAGGGCATGCCGGACATGGCGGCCTATGTCGCCTCCAAGGCGGCGGTGCTCGGCCTTACCCGGACGCTCGCGCGCGAATTCGGACCCCATGGCATCAATGTCAACACCCTGGCGCCGGGCCTCATCGAAAGCGAGAGCCTGCTCGAAAATCCACGCCATCTCGCGCCCACCGAAAGGATCCTCGCCAGCCGCGCCATCGCGCGCAAGGGGCTGCCCCGCGACCTTGTCGGCGGACTGCTGTTCCTGGCCTCCCCGGCCAGCGATTTCATGACCGGCCAGACCCTTGCCATCGACGGCGGCTCGATCAACACCTGATCATGACTATGCCTTTGCCCGCGCCGCCTCCACTCCGGCGATGAAGCGCGGCGAATTGCGGCGCAGTTCCTCCAGGCTGACGCGCTCGGAGCGGCGCATATAGCTAAGGGCGAACTCGTAGGGCTCGAGCTTCATATGTTCGGGAAATCGCTCGTACCAGTCGATGCTGGCATTGGCCGCCGCATAGAGCTTTTCCACGATCGGGCGGCGCGCCGCCTCATAGGCCGCCAGCGCCGCCGGCACGTCTTCGCCATTTGCCTCAAGCGCCCGGTCGAGGGCGATGACATCCTCCATCGCCAGGCGGGAGCCGGACCCTATGGAAAAATGCGCCGTGCGCAGCGCGTCGCCGACCAGCACGTAGCGGCCATGGGACCAGCGCTCGTTCCAGATCCTGGGGAACTGGCGCCACAGCGAACGGTTGGTGACCAGCGGATAGCCGCCCAGCGTGGCGGCAAAGACCTGCTCGCATTTGGCCCTGGTGCGCTCCTCGTCCATTGCATCGAAGCCAACGCGGAAGAATGTCTCCTCGTCGACCTCGACGATGAAGGTGCTCATGGACCCTGAATAGCGATAGTGGTGGGCGTTGAAATGACCTTCCGGCGTCTCAAGGAAAGTCTGGGTCAGGGTGTCGAACGGCTTGCGCGTGCCATACCACACGAAGCGGTTGGACATGGTTTGCGTGGTGGTGCCGAATTCGCCCTCGAAGGTGCGGCGCACCAGCGAATTGACCCCGTCCGCCCCAACCACCAGATCGGCCGCGCCCAGATCGTCCACCGAGGCCACGGCCTGGTTGTATTGCGGCACGATGCCGACCTGCTCCAGCCTTTCCTGGAGCACCTGCAACAGGTGCAACCGGCCGATGGCGGTGAAGCCGACGCCGTCGATGCGCACCTTTTCGCCCCTGTGGTCGATGGTGATGTCGCGCCAGCCGATCAGGTGCGGGCGGATCGCGGCATGGGTTTCCGGATCATCGGCATCGAGAAATTCCAGCGCCCGCTCGGAAAACACGACGCCGAAGCCGAACGTGGCATCCGGCGGGTTCTGCTCGATGACGCGCACGTCGGCGCGCGGGTTCCGCCGCCTGATGAGATAGGCGAGATAGAGGCCCGCCGGCCCGGCGCCAAGAATTACGATCCGCATGTCATTTCCTCCGGTCGGCCATTTACATTTTCCGCATTATGCATTAAGTTGCACATTATGCAATAATCATTCTAAGGAGGGCGTCATGAAGCGGACCGCCGGCAGCAGCGACGCGGCGGCGCTATCGGGCGCCGAACCTTCCGCGCATGGCGGAATCCAGTCGCTGGATTCGGCGCTGGCGCTGTTGCAGATCCTGGCCGCCATGTCACGCCCGGCCAGCGTGTCGGAACTTGCCCGCGCCGGCGCCATGACGACCAGCAAGGCCCATCGCTATCTCGCCAGTTTCATCAATGCCGGCCTGGTCATGCAGCGCCACCGCTCCGGGCGCTACGAGCTCGGCAAGGGCGCGCTCGACCTCGGCCTTGCCGCCATGGCGCGCGACAATCTCATCAACCGCGCCGCCGACCGGCTGGAGGACATCGTCGATGCCACCGGCGCCGCCGCCCTTGTCGCCATCTGGGGCCCGCACGGCCCCACCGTGGTGCGCTGGGAGCGCACCGCCAGCTTCGTCGTCACCCCGCTGGCGCTGGGCACCGTGATGCCGGTGCTCAATTCAGCGACGGGCCGCGTCTTTCTCGCCTTCGGCCCCCAGCGCATGGTCTGGAGCCTCGCCGAGGCCCAGCTTGCCCGTGCCAGGGAGTTGAAGCTGTCCTGGCCCGACCTTGAGCCAACGGTCGAGTCGGCTCGCGCCCTGGTCGAACGCGTGCGGACCAGCGGCTATTCGAGCGTCGACGGGCGCTTCATTCCCGGCCTCAAGGCTATCAGCGCCCCCATTCTCAACTGGCAGGGCGAGGCCGAGGCGGTATTGACCATCACCACCGGCGACGAGGGATTGCTGGAGCAGAACGGCCCGGCGCTCGATCTCCTGATCGCCACCTGCCGCGAGCTTTCCGCTCTGGCGCCTCAATAGGGGTGGCGCCACAGCGGAACCAGAAGACACCGGACGAGAGGGAGTTAGGATATGCTTAAAGGCTGCACGCCATGGCCGGAGGAATTCGCCAGAATCTATCGCGAAAAGGGCTACTGGCAGGACATCACGCTCAACGAGATGGTGGAGAAAAGCGCGGCAAGCGCGCCGGGCGCCATCGCACTTGTCCAGGGCGAAGAGCGGCTCACCTATGGCCAGTTGGTCGAGCGCGTTGACACCCTAGCCTATTCCCTGTCGAAATCCGGCCTGCGGCCGCTGGACCGCGTTGTGCTGCAACTGCCCAACTCGATCGACTTCGTGCTGGCTTTTCTCGCCCTGACCCGCATCGGCGTCATTCCGGTCATGGCCCTGCCGCCGCACCGCGCCAACGAGATCCGCCATTTCCTGGGCAAGTCTGGCGCCACCGGCTATTTCATCCCCGACCGCATCAAGGATTTCGACTTCCGGGACATGGCGGCCGAGATGAGGAAGGAAAACCCGCGCCTCGCCCATGTCTTCGTCTCGGGCGAAGCCGGCCCCGGCCAGACCGCGCTGTCCAGCCTGATGGTGGGGAGTGACGGCATCGAACAGGTCCGCGCCGAACTTGCGCGGTTGCGCCCCGATCCGGACGAGGTTGCCCTGATGTTGCTGTCCGGCGGCACCACGGCCCTGCCCAAGCTCATTCCCCGCACCCATAACGACTATGTCTTCAACGCCGTTGCCGCCGGCCGGGTATCGCGATTCTCGCCCCGGACGGTATTCCTCGCCATCCTGCCCATGGGTCATAATTACAACCTCGCCTCACCGGGCATCCTCGCCACCTTTGCTCATGGCGGACGGGTGGTGATCGCCCCTGGCACCAGGGCGACGGAAGTCTTCCCCGTCATCGAGCGCGAAAAGGTGACGGTGATTCCGGCCGCGGTGCCGCTGGTCGCGACCTGGCTCGAAGCGCCGGAGCGCGCCCAATACGACCTCTCCTCCCTCGCCCTGATCCAGAATGGCGGCGCCCGTCTCCAGCCTGAACTGCGCCGCCGCGTCAAGGAGCGCTTCTGCTGCCAGTACCAGGAGGATTACGGCACCGCCGAGGGCCTCATCAACCTCACCCGCCTCGACGACCCGGAAGAGCTCATCGAGAACTCGTCCGGCAAGCCGATCTGCGACGATGACGAGATCAGAATCGTCGACGATGCCGGCAACGAGGTGCCGGACGGCACGCCGGGCGAGCTTCTGGTGCGCGGCCCCTATACGATCCGCGGCTATTACGACAACCCCGAGGCCAATGAGAAGGCATTCACCGCCGACGGCTTCTACCGCATGGGCGATGTCGTGCGCAAAGAGGGGCGCTATCTCTTCACCGAGGGGCGCAAGAAGGATCTGGTCAATCGCGGCGGGGAAAAAATCAGCTGCGACGAGATCGAGGACCATATCCTCGCCCACCCCAAGGTGCGCAACACCTGCGTTGTTGCCATGCCCGACCCGGTCTTCGGCGAAAAGGCCTGCGCTTTCGTTCTGCTGGCCGGGGGTGAGACGCTAAGCCTGCCCGAACTGTGCGCTTTCCTGCTGTCGCGCCAGATCGCCAAGTTCAAGCTGCCCGAGCGCCTCGAGGTTCTGGATGCCTTTCCCATCAGCCCCGCCGGCAAGATCCTGCGCCGCAACCTGCGCGAGAGGATCGAGGCCATGGTCAAGGCGGAACTGGCCGAACAGGCCTGAGCGGGCGGCTCGATGGACCTTGCGGGATGAAAGGGGGCACGTGGTGACAAAAGTCAGACCGGCCGGACGGCTGGCCAGAGGCGCCGTCCTGGCGGCCGCCGCCGGCGCTTGCTTTGCTGCCCTCGCCGGCGCCCTGACGCTCGCCGCCGCGCTGGCCATCGCCCAGCGCGATCAGGGCGGCCGACTCTTCAACTCCGACCATATCCAGGCCTTCCTGCTGGCCCGCGATCTGCTTGCCGACCCCGCCAGCCTTTTCGCGTGGTACCTGCCTCCGGCGCTGTTCGCGGTGCCGGACTGGGTGATCGCCGTGATCCTGGTTGCCAGCCCGCTGCCGCAGCTGTGGCTGCCCGTCGTCTATGGCGGGGTGGCGCTGGCGGCGCTCGCCTTCGCGGCGGGCGCGGTCATGACCGTATGCGGCCTCTCGCGCCCCGCCGCCGCCATCGGCGCGGCGGCCAGCCTGCTCGCCGTGCTGATGCTGGCGATCGCCCAGGCTCCGGCGCCGGGCGGAATCGCGGCGCTGCTGTTGAACGTCGCCTTCCCCGGCATCCATGGCGGAACGCTGCTGCTCGGCCTCGCCCTGATCGCGGCGGTGCTTCGCCTGCTCCATCGCGAGCCTGGGCCGCGAGCCGGCGCCATGCCCGCAATTCTGCTCTGCGCCCTTTCCGCCGCCGGTGCTTTTTCCGATCTTTTCTTCATGCTCTGGTTCGCCGGCCCGGCGGTCATCGCCGCCGCCCTCCTCGCCCCGGCCGGCCCGCCCGAGCAGGCGGTGGCGGCGCACCGCGTCATTCGCCTGGTGGCGATCTCGAGCGCCGCCGGCATCGCCCTCCAGGTGGCGCTGTTTGGCCTTCCCCTAGGCTATTTCCTCGGCACCATGCGCCCGCCCGGCGCGGCCTTCCAGGTCCAGGACCTGATCGTGCTCGCCTTGCATTCGAGCCTGCTCGCTCTTGGCGAACAGATCCACGTCTGCGCCCTGCCCGTGGCCGCCTCGCTGTTCGACTGCACCGCTCCGCTGCATGCCGTCGATCACGTCGCGGCCCTCATGCGCGCCACCTTCGCCGCCGCCGACTGGCTCGGCATCGCCGTCCTCGCCGCCGCGATGCTTTCGGGCGCGCGGGCCGCCTGGCTCTGCCTGCGAGCGCTTGGCGGGCAGCGGCTGGAGCCGTCGCAGAGCGCCGAAATCCTCTTCGCCGGCGCAGCCTGGGCCTCCCTCACCGCCGCCGTCACGCTCAACATCATTCACGACACCGGGGCGCTGCGCTATCTGCTGCCCTTTCTCGCCATGCCCATTCTCGCCCTGCTGATACCGATGCTGCGCCTCGGGCAGCGCCTGGCCAGGACCCCGGTCCTGACCGGCATGGCGCTGCTGTGGGCCATGGCGGCCATGCAGCTCGCGCCCGCCGCGCTCGCCTCGTTCCGCCAGCTGGCCACGGCAGACCCTCTTGCCGCCTGCCTGCTGCAGGCCGGTCACCGGACGGGACTTGGCGACTACTGGAGCGCCAAGGCGGTGATGTTCCAGACCGGCTACCGCGTCCATGTCGTCCAGCTAACCGTCAACGGCAGATTCCATCGCTGGATCTTCAACCGCGCATGGTTCACGCGCCATGCCGGCGATGGCGGACCGCTGGCGCCGGACTTCATCATCATGCGCGGCCTCGACGCGGCGGCGATCCGGGACCGTTTCGGCGCGCCGTCACGCAAGGAAGAATGCGGCGGCGCCGTTATCTGGTTCTATGACCCGGCCATGGCGATGCCGGAAGGCTAATGCCAATATAGACAACTGGCTTGCGAGCAGGAACGGCCGCAACTTTCAGGAACAATTTCGGCAATTACAACTTTACTGTCATAATCGGCCGCCAGGACCGTTGCTCCTGGAGCGAAGAAAATGCAGGTCGACATATTCCATTCCGCAGATGATTTGCGTGACATCAAGGACAGTTGGGAACGTGTCTATGAAGCCGACCCTGAAGCGCAATTTTTCTTGTCGTGGACCTGGATTCACAACTGGTTCCGCTCGCAGTCCTTCAATTTTCTTATCCTCGCAGTAAGACCTGAGGGCGATGGATCCGAAACCGGCGACCACGGCTATGTCGCCTTTTTCCCCTTGCGGATTTCCAGCCAGCTGGACGCGAACTCAGGGTTTCGCCACACCATCCACATGGCGGCGTCCTATTATGCCGGCTACACCGGTTTCATCTGCGATCCGCGATGGCAGGCGCAAGCCATCGGCGCCCTCGGCCAGGCGCTGAAGGACCTCAACTGGGCCGAGGTCCACCTCGACGACATCTTCAACTCAGAAGAACGGCTCAATATGCTGTTCGGCTGTTTTCCCGAAAAGACGTTTTCCATCCAGCGGAAAACCCGCGGCAGGCACACCGCCGAGGACGGCCAGAACATCGACCACGACGTCTATGTTCTCATCCCTCTTGAGTCCGACTGGGAGGCCTTTCTCCAGAACAATCTGGGCTCGAAGACGCGCTACAACGCCAGAAACGCCCTGAGACAGGTCGAAAAAACGCCGAATTCCGCATCGCCGTCGCCGACAGCGACACCATCGACGGCGATCTGGAAAAATTCATCGAGCTCTGGCATGCCAGATGGGAGGCCGATAACCCGGGCTATGCCGACTACATCGTCGACTGCACCCGCGCCATGATCCGCCGCTGTTTCGATGACGGCACGGTATTCGTGCCCGTGATGTGGCAGGGCGACAAACGGGTCGCGGTCAATATCAACCTGGTCGACCGGAACAAGGGGCGCCTCATCCAGTTCCTCGCCGGCCGCGACCAAAGCGTCAAAAGGCCGCCGCCCGGATTCGTCCTTCACCTGTTCGCAATACGCTGGGCCATCGAAAACGGCTTCAAGATATATGATTTCGGCACCGGCAACTTTTCCTACAAATATGATTTCGGGGCCGAGGAAATTCTCGTGCGGCGATATCGCATCGCCGTGCAATCGGGCGACAATCTTCGCGGCCCGCTCGATGCCTTGAGCCTTGCCCCGGCCTGGGGCGAAACCCTGAGAATTAAGGCCAGGGGCGGATTGTCCGCCGCCGAAAGCGGCTGCCGGGCCATTCTTGCCTTCGACCCCGGTCACGGCGCCGCGCGCAAGCTGCAGGAAGAAATCGAAAGCGACCGGGAGGAAGCGGCAGCAGCCCTTGCCGAAGCGATCCGGCGCCACCGCGACGGTCAGTTGGAGGAGGCCGACAGGCTCTATCGTGACGCGGTGAAATGGAACCCGGAGAATGCGCTCGCCTGGCACTATCTCGGCCTGACGCTCTACCAGCGCGGCATGCTGCAACAAGCGGCAAAGATCCTGAACAAGGCCCTGGAACTGGACCCGCTATCCGCCGCCGCCCACAATAACCTGGGCAGCGCCCTGGCGCGCCTCGACCGCCTGCCCGAAGCCTTGAAAAGCTATGAGCGCGCCCTGGAACTCAAGCCAGACTACGCCCAGGCGAGCATAAATCTCGCCGCCACGCGGACCCGCATCGGCGCGGGAGAGCAGCATGGCGGCGCTTCCGGCGACGGAAACTGAAGCGCGGGGAGGAAGCTCACGGGCACTGCCTAAGCCGGATTCCCGCCCTCCGGATAGGGCATGACCACCAGCATCGAGGCCGGCTGGTTGGTGCGGTTGATGATCTCGCGCCTTTCCCCCGGCGCGAGATAGCACGAATCCATTGGCCCCAGCACCGTCTCGCCGTCATCGGTGATCACGGTTACCTCGCCGGTCACGACGACATAGACCCGCTCCAGCGGCGAGGACGAGCCCTCCGCGCCGCCATTGGGCAGGAAATGGGACAGCCCGACCCAGAAGCCTTGCGCCGGCGAGGCATCGAAGCCCTGCAGGCGCAACCCCGTCATGTTGAAATGCTTGGCCGCCTCATAGGGCCGGGCGTCGGCCAGCCGTGTCACATGCATCGCTTCCCTCCTTGCTTGCCACCGCGCCGGATCACTTCTTCCGTGCCGCCGCGACCAGGAAGTCGCGCAGCCGCGTCCGCACCGCCTCGGCCTGTTGCGACGTCCATCTGCGGAACCCCTTGCCGGTCTTCATGCCCAGATCGCCGCGCGCCACCAGGTCCTCAAGATAGGGGTGGGTTCGCGCCGTTACGTCGAGATCGCCCATCAGCGTGTCATGGATCGCCCTGGTGAGGTCGAGGCCGACAAGGTCCGACTGCTCCAGCGGCCCCAGCACGGCCATGCGCGCCCCGAAGCCGTGCTTGACCACGTCGTCGATGGACTCGGCGTCGCACACTCCGGCGGCGACAAGCGCGATGGCCTCACGTTTCAGCGCGTGTTGCAGCCGGTTGCCGATGAAGCCGGGAATATCGCGATTGACGAAAACCGGGTAGGCGCCGGCGCCGCGCAGCAGGGCCGCCACCTTCTCGCCTGCCGGCCGGTTGGCCTCGCCCATCAGCACGATCTCGACCAGATCGACCAGATGCGGCGGGTTCCAGAAATGGCTGCCGACGACCCGGTCGCGATTGCGCGTCCGCGCCGAAATCCCGCTGATCGGAATGGCCGATGTGTTGGAACACAGAATGGCGCCAGGCGGCGCATGGACCTCGAGTCTTTCAAACAGAGCCTGCTTCAGCTCCAGTTTTTCCGGCGCCGCCTCGAACACGAAATCGGCGCCCGAAACCGCTTCGGCCAGATCGGCGCTGGCCGAAACCCGCTTCAGCGCCGCCCGACCGGCGCCGAGCAGGTCGCAGATCTCGCCGAGGCGGGCGGCCAGCGCGCCAAGCGCCTCGGCGCTCGGGTCCTGAACCGTGACCTCATGGCCCGCCGCGGCCAGACGCCAGGCGATGCCGTGGCCCATCAGCCCGGCGCCGATGACGGCGATGCGCGCTTTGGCCATTGTGCTCAACCCGCGGTGTAGCCGCCATCGACATACATGATCTGCCCGGTGCAGAAGTCGGAGGCCGGCGACAACAAATAGATCGCCATGCCGACGAGATCCTCCGGCTCGCCGAGCCGCCCCAGGGGGATGCGTGACAGCGTGCGCTTGCGCGTCGCCTGGCCGACCTCGTCCTCGCTCCACATCCAGGCGGTAAGCTTGGAGCGGAACACCGTTGGCGCGATGGCATTGACGGTTATGCCGTATTGCGCCCATTCGGTCGCCAGCACCCGGGTCAGGGCGTCCGTCGCCCCCTTGGAGGTGCAATAGGCGGTATAGCCGGAAACATTGCCATGGCGCCCGCGCACCGAGGACATCAGCAGCGCCTTGCCCTTGATCTCGTTCTCGATCCAGTAGGCGCCAACCGCCTTGGCCATCAGCCAGGGCCCGCGCACATTGGCGTTCATGACGCCCTGCCATTCTTCGTAACTCTGGTTCTGGATGAAACCGGCCTTGTTCAGCCCCGAGGCAATGACCAGCATGTCGATACGGCCAAAAGCATCGAGCGCCGCCGCGACCATGGCCCTGGCATCCTCGATCGTATCCGGCCGGCGCACGACGGTGACCGCCTCGGCGCCGATTTCCCCTGCTTCCTCGGCCACACCCTTCAATTCATCCGCCGAGCCGGACACCAGCACCAGCCTGGCGCCAAGGGCGCCCAGCGCCAGCGCGCAGGCGCGGCCGAAAGCGCCCGAGGCGCCGGTAATCAGCGCCACCTTTCCGGTGACGTCGAACAGGGATTTCGGATTGCGCAAGGCTTCGCTGATCACGGGGCTATCCTCATTTGCCGGTGGGAAATCGGAAAGTCTGGTCGGGGTCGATGACGGCGACGACGCGCACGCCGCAGCCCTCGCCTTGCGGCCAGCGCCAGGGAAACGCCATGAAGGTGCAGCGCTTGCCGGTTATGGCGTCGAGGTCCCCGCCCACGTTCTCGATGCCGGGAATGCCGCCCTTGACCATCATCGTCTTGTGCGCCGGCTCCCAGAGCGGAAAGTCCTTCATCACATCGCGCCCGGTTTCGCGCCTGTATTCCTCCATAAGATGGGGGTGCGAGGGCCCGGGGCCGTGATCGACCATCTTGGTGCCGAGCGGATGGTCCAGCGCCTGGACGTCGACGCCGACCATCTTGACCTTTTTTTCCACCAACCATTCGGCCGCTTCCAGGTACAGGCCGGGGGAGTAGGCATAGTATTCGTCGCTGTCGGCGAGGTTGCGGTGGCTGCCGGTATTGATCATCACAATGTCGTTCTTGCGAATCGCCGGCCGCGCCTTTTCCAGATCTTCAGCTGTGATCACACCCCATTTGCCCTTGGGGATCGACACCGCGACTCCGGTGCCGAAGAAACGCCATACCGGATAGCCGGTAATGGTCGGCGTGTTCTCGGTGACATGCAGCGGCGCGTCCATATGGGTGCCGCGATGCATGATGCCCTCGAATTCGTGGACGCAGACGCCGTCCTTGGCGTGGTACTGGTGGTTGAGCACATTGATGCCCGGCGTCGAGGGCCATTCCGGCATGCCGTGGCCCCAGCGCGCCGACAGATTGTAGAATTTCAGGCCTGCGGTCTTGGCCGAATAGTCCATCGCTTTGCTCCCTGTCCGCTGGTCCATGGTCAGCCCTCCGCGCCCGCCTCGAGGCGGTATTTGCCGCCAGGGTCGGTGAGGCCGATGAAGCGGATGGGGCAGGCATCGCCCTCGTGCCAGTTCCACGGATAGGCGTGGAACACGGCGCGCTTGCCCAGCAGGTCGCCAATGTCGCCGCCGACATTCTCGATCGTCGGGACGCCCGCTTCCAGCAAGGTGCGGTGGGCGATGTTCCAGTCGGGAAAATCGTCCCTCGCCTTGCGCCCGGTGGCCTGCTCATAGGCCGCCGGAATGCGCTTCATCAGCGGGCCGTTGCGGTGCAGCCCGAGCGAGGTCGCCAGCGGGTGATCGACCTGGGGCGTATCGACGCCGACCAGCTTGACGCCCTTTTCCACCAGCCAACGCGCGGCTTCGGCCGAAAGGCCGGGCGAATGGCCGAAATATTCGATCGAGTCCGAGTATCTGGCGTGCCAGCCGGTGACGATGACGACGATGTCGCCGGCCTCGATGGCTGGCGCCGCCGCTTCAAGATCACGCGCCGTAACCAGCTCCCACGCGCCCTTGGGCAGCGACACTACGACGCCGGGGCCAAAGCACTTGTCCAAAGCCAGCTGGCCGGCGCCCTCGCCCTTCTGGACCAGGTGCAAGGGCGCGTTGAGGTGGGTGCCGGTATGCATGACGGTGCGGATGCGCTGCGCCATGACGCCATTCTTGGCATGGGTGGTGGGACGGAAGATCTTCACGTCGTCATAGCCCGGCAGGGTTGGCGCGCCGTGCCCCCATTCATGGCTGAGTTCGTGAAATACCAGCCCTGTATCAGGTTCGGTAATGCCAGACATCGCCTCTCCTCGCCGGCGCCGCCGGCTCCTGCTTCGCTGTTTCGGGCCTCTCGCCGGCCGACGTTGCACCGGCAGGCTGTCAGCCAGCTTGGCCTTTCGCCCCCGCGCCCGGCAAATGAAAAGACCGCCCCTCCCCATGCCCTGATGTTATGGCACTCCTCAGCTTTCGATCGAGCTGCGCAGTATGGCCTTGAAGCTTTCCAGCGCGCGCACCGGCCGCGTGGTGAGGCGATAGGTGATACCGGCCTCGGCCTCCCAGAATGTACCCTCATGGGAAATCTTTCGCAGGCCGTATCGTTCCACATCGCCCAGCATCTGCACCGGGAAATGGGCAAGAAAGTCGCCCTGCGTCAGGATCTTGCACATGCCGATCGAATTGGTTTCGACGGCGATCACCGGCGGTTCGAGGCCGTTGGCGGCAAAGTAGGAGCCGATGCGGCTGGTGCCGACATGATCGTTGACCAGCACCAGCCAGGGATATTTCGACAGATCGCGCGCTCGCGCCACGCCGCGCGCGAAAATCGGATGGCCCTCGCGCGCCACCACGACATGGCGGATCTTGATCAAAGGCTCGGTGACGAATTCGGGCTGCGATGGAAAATCGATCGTCGAGCAGACGAGATCCAGTTCGCCGCCCAGCAGCGCCGGCACCAGCGTGCTGATGACCCCGCTGGTGAGCCGCACCTTGACTAGCGGATACTGGCCATGAAAGGCAGCAATCACCGGCGGCAGGATGGTGGTGATCCATACCGGGCCGGCGCCGATGCGCAGTTGCCCGGCAAGCCCCTGGTCCAGAGAGCTGATTTCAGCCAGGGCATGGCGGTATTCCAGCTCCATCAGCTTGGCGCGGCGCGCCAGGATTTCGCCCTGGCGGGTCAGCGCGACGCCATTTGGCAGACGCTCGAACAGCACCGTTCCGATAATCTCTTCCAGCTGCTTGATGGCCCGCGTCAGGGCCGGCTGGGTGATGTTGAGCGCCCTGGCCGCGGCTGTGATATTGCCGCATTCGGCGGCGGCCAGAAACTGCAGCAGCAAGCGTGAATGCATCATGGCCCCGCTCCTCCTTGCCCCCCCCCTTGCGCACTCTTGTTGCGCACTCATTTTGCATTGATGCGGCCAGACCCCGGGGCACCCCACTATATAAGCAGAAATTATGGCCAGCGGGAAAGACGCCGGGCCGCGCGGCGCGGCGCCGATCGCGGAGAATGACGGAAACGAAAAGATTGGCGCACTTCGGAGGAAGGAAGATCAAACCTGGCGCACCAAAGCGTCCGACTGGACGCCCGCGCGCCAAGGCGCAAGGGCACCCTAGCGGAAAGCGCGACCTTGCGGAGACGATGAGCGCAGCGAACTCGCCGCGAGCGGAAAACTGGCGCACCCGAGAGGATTCGAACCTCTGACCTCTGCCTTCGGAGGGCAGCGCTCTATCCAGCTGAGCTACGGGTGCCTCGGCCGCGCGGCGCGGCTCGCGCGGTTGCGCGCGCGGGGCGGACAATA
>JAGRLG010000009.1 GCA_020441905.1 Rhodobiaceae bacterium
CCTCGCGTTCGCTCTCGCGCTCGCCCTCGCCCTCGCGTTCGCCCTCTCCGGCGCTGTCGCGTTCGCCGGCATCGGCCGCCTGGGTGCCAGGCTCGTCGTCTTCGTCGCGCTCGCTGCCCTCGCGCTGTGCGTGCGCCGGCATCT
Source organism: Rhodobiaceae bacterium (assembly GCA_020441905.1). Lineage (GTDB taxonomy): Bacteria > Pseudomonadota > Alphaproteobacteria > Rhizobiales > NORP267 > JAGRLG01. Next base: position 145 of record JAGRLG010000009.1, read on the forward strand.
CTTCGCCGTCGCGTCCGCGTCCGCCGCGCCGGCCGCGCCGCCGGCGCCGGCCCTTGCGCGGCTCCTCGTCGTCCTGGGTTTCCTCAACCTCGATCTCTTCGATATCGTCCTCGTCGATCTCGATAACCGGTTCGCCCGCTGCCACGCGCTCGACGCGGGCAACCGGCGCGCCGCGCTCGATCGAGTGTTCGGTACCAATGAGGGCCGGATCGCCCTCGATGAGGATGGTGATCCCGAATTGCTCCTCGAGATTGCGCAGGTGCTCGCGCTTCTGGTTGAGGATGTAGAGCGCCGCATCGGGGTTGGTGCGCAGCGTGATATTGGCCAGCTTGCCCTTGAGCAGCGCCTCCTCGACCGTGCGCAGCATGTGCAGCGCCACCGATTCGGTCGAGCGGATGACGCCGGTACCCTCGCAATGGCGGCACGGCTGGGTCGATCCCTCGACAACGCCCGAGCGCAGGCGCTGGCGCGACATCTCCAGCAAGCCGAAATGGCTGATCTGGCCGACCTGGATCCGTGCCCGGTCGTCGCGCAGGCATTCCTTGAGCTTGCGCTCGACATTGCGCTTGTTGCGCTTGTCTTCCATGTCGATGAAATCGATGACGATGAGGCCGGCCAGGTCGCGCAGGCGCAACTGGCGCGCGACTTCCGCCGCCGCTTCCATATTGGTCGAAAGCGCGGTGTCCTCGATATTGTGCTCGCGGGTCGACCGCCCGGAATTGACATCGATGGCAACCAGCGCTTCGGTCTGGTTGAGCACGATATAGCCGCCTGATTTGAGGGTCACCACGGGGCTGAACATGGCGTCGAGCTGCGGCTCGACCCCCGATCTGGTGAAGATCGGTATGCTGTCCTTGTAGTGCTGCACGTTCTTGGCGTGGCTCGGCATCAGCATGCGCATGAACGATTTGGCTTCCTTGTAAGCCTCTTCGCCGGCAACCAGCACCGCCTCGATCTCCTTGGAGTAGAGATCGCGGATGGCGCGGCGCACCAGGCTGCCCTCCTCATAAACCAGCGCCGGCGCCGTCGAGGCCAGCGTAAGCTCGCGCATGTTTTCCCAGCTGCGCAGCAGATATTCGTAGTCGCGCTTGATCTCGACCTTGGTCCGGCTGGCGCCCGCGGTGCGCAGGATGACGCCCATGCCTTCGGGCAGTTCCAGATCCTCGGCGATCTTCTTCAGCCGCCGCCGGTCGGTGGCGCTGGTGATCTTGCGCGAAATGCCGCCGCCGCGCGCCGTATTGGGCATCAGCACGCAATAGCGCCCGGCCAGCGACAGGTAGGTCGTCAGCGCCGCGCCCTTGTTGCCGCGCTCTTCCTTGACCACCTGGACCAGCAGGACCTGGCGGCGCTTGATGACTTCCTGGATCTTGTAGATCTTGCGCCGCTTGCGCTGGCGCCGCGCCGGCAATTCCTCCAGCGCGTCTTCGGCGCCGACGGATTCGACCCTGTCCTCCTCGGTGACTTCCTCAAGCCCGCTCGCGGTGGCGGCAACCAGGCCCTTGGCGCCCGAAATCGCGTCGCCCTCGGCGTCGTCGCCATTCTCGGCGCCGTTCTCGACTTCCTCCGCGTCGCCGTCGGCGTCGTTATCGCCCCCGCCCTTGGCCTGCTCGTTGCGGAACTCGCGGGCGTTGTCCTCCGATTCCTCGCGCGCGTCCTCGGCATCCGCCTCGAGCAGCGCCAGACGGTCGGAAACCGGGATCTGGTAGTAGTCGGGATGAATTTCGTTGAAGGCGAGAAAGCCGTGCCGATTGCCGCCATAATCGACGAAAGCGGCCTGAAGCGAAGGCTCGACCCGGGTTACTTTTGCTAGATAGACATTGCCGCGCAGCTGTTTGCGGGCAGCGGACTCGAAATCGAATTCCTCGACGCGATTACCGCGCACGACGACCACCCGGGTTTCTTCGGAATGGGTGGCGTCGATGAGCATTTTGTTAGCCATTTGAAATTTTCTCCAGAGCGCGCGCAAACGCCGCGCGGCCGACCGGCCGTCGCGTGGATTGCGAGCCGGCGGACCGGTCTCGCGCTCTTCAAGTGCTTGAATTGATACAGGTGCTCTGCCGCCCCGCTGGCTCGTCGTGCGCCGGGCGGCGATTTGTGCGCCGCCCGAACAGCCATATCCGCCGCTTCGGCGGAGTTTCTTGGCTGGATTGGGTTCGCACAGCGATCACGCATTACGTTGTCTCTTGGCGACAGGCGGGGCGGGACGATTGCCGTTCCGGCGCCTGTCTGTTGGTCCACATGCCGCGCGGGTCTTCGTCCGGTGCGGGTGGTGGCGTTGGCCGTCCTTAAATCCTGACCCGCGAAAATCTCGCGGCTGGTACGCAGGACGCAATATTCTTCATCCGGTCCGATTGCCTGGCGCGCAGGATAGCGGTTCCTAGCCGCGGCCGCGCCATGCCTTGATCTGAAGCCGATTCCGCAGCCGGCCTCAACAAAAAGCTGAATCCTCGCGGAAAATCGGCTGGCTGGAACAAGCAGATTCGGACCGAATGAGCGAATTCCCTAAGTTCTTGGTATGTACGTTGTGCGTCAACACTTGGCAAGTGATATGACGGGTTTTGCCGCTATCGTGACATCGGTTCGGCCCCGGCACGCGCGGATTCCGCTGTCCCCGCCGCTCTGCCACCCCGCCATTGGCCCCGGGTTCAACCTTGCATTTACTGCCCCGGTCTATAAACGGGGAAGGGCCGCTTCCGGCGGCGCCCTTTGCGGATCGATGACACCCGCGAAGGGCGGCGCGTTCGGCCGCGTGCGAAAAATGCAGGCAGCAACCAGAAGGCAGCAATTATAGGCCAGCGGATGAGATCCGATCCCGCTAAGACATATCCGGACCCGACAGGGGCTGCGCTCGCCGCGCGGCGGTCCGGGATTGTCTGGCGGCCCCGCGCCTTGCCCGCCATTCTGTTTGGCGCCGCGGTCATGCTGGCCGCCGCCCCGGTCGCCGCCCAGCAGGCCCAGCAGCCCGTTCCCCAGACCTCGCCGGCCCAGGCCCCGCCCAATGCCGCGCCGCCGGCGGTGCCGGCGGCAGGGTCGACGCCGGTTGCCACCGATGCCCGCCTCGGCGGCGATGCCAGGCATACCCGCTTCGTCATGCAGGTGGACCGCGAGGTCCCATTCCGTGTCTTTGCCCTTGCCGATCCCTACCGCGTCATCATCGACCTGCCGCAGATCGCCTTCCGCCTTCCCGATGGCGCCGGGCGCGTCGGCCATGGCCTTGTCGGCGCCTTCCGCTTCGGTCTGATCGCGGTAGGCAAGTCGCGCATCGTCCTCGATGCCTCGTCGCCGGTGCTGATCGAACGGGCCTTTGTCCTGCCGCCCGAAAATGGCCAGCCGGCCCGCCTTGCCGTCGATCTTGTCGCCACCGATCGCGCCACCTTCATGTCCGAGCAGGACCGCCTCAGCAATCCGCGCCCGCCCGCCGGGCCCAGTACAGATGGCGCCGGCAATGGCGGCAATGCGCCGCGCAAGAAGCTGATCGTGGTCATCGACGCCGGCCATGGCGGCGGCGATCCCGGCGCGGTCGCCAGGGACGGCACCAGGGAAAAGGATATCGTGCTCGGTTTTGCCCGCGCGCTGCGCGCCGATCTCAACGGGCGGGGCCACTACAAGGTGCAGATGACGCGCGACGAAGATGTTTTCCTGCCGCTGCGCGAGCGGGTGGCGTTTGCCCGGCGCAATGGCGCCTCGCTGTTCATCTCGGTCCATGCCGACAGCCTGAATAGCAGCTCGGTGCGCGGTGCCACCGTCTACACGCTGTCGGAACGCGCTTCGGACAAGGAGGCTGCGGCTCTGGCCACCAAGGAGAACAAGTCGGACATCATTTCCGGCCTCGACCTGGTCGACGAACCCGATGAGGTGACCGACATCCTGATCGATCTGGCCCAGCGCGAAACCAAGAATTTCTCGGTGCGTTTCGCCAAGCATCTGGTTTCCGCCATGTCCACGGGGAGAATGCGGCTCAACCACAATCCCCACCGCTTTGCCGGCTTTCGCGTTCTCAAGGCTCCCGACGTGCCCTCGGTCCTGGTCGAGCTTGGCTATATGTCCAATTCCAGCGATGTGCGCGAAATGTCGTCGGAGCGCTGGCGCAAGCGTGCGGCGGCGAGTATCGGCGCGGCGCTGGATGCCTATTTCGCAACGCGCATGAGCGGTACGGGCAATTGAATTGCGTTCCCGCCATATTCTCTCCACAGACTTGCCTTCAGATCCCCCACGCCATACCTGTTTGGGGTATGATCGCGCCAAGGCCGGTCCCAGGGCCGGTCCCAAGGCCGGTCCCAGGGCCGGGCAACGCCGCCATACACCCGTACAGTCCGGCGGTGCCGGGCAGTGAGGGGGCGGGCTTGCGGCGTGTCATGGGCGATTGCGGGCGCGCCGGTGCGGATGCGGCAAATCACGGGCTGTTTTTCGAATGATCTTCCGGTTCATAGGCTATCTGTTTGCGGTGGCGATCATGCTCGGCCTCGCCGCCGCGGCGGCCGTGGCCTATATCATCTGGGATACCACCCAGGATCTGCCCAATTATGACGCCCTGGCCAAGTATGAGCCGCCGGTCACCACCCGCATCCATGCCGCCGATGGCTCGCTGGTCGCCGAATACGCCCGCGAGCGGCGCCTCTATCTGCCCATCAACACCATTCCCGATCTGGTGATCGAGGCCTTTCTTTCCGCCGAGGACAAGAATTTCTACCAGCATAACGGCATCGATTTTGCCGGTATCGCGCGCGCCGTCGTCGTCAATATCAACAATGCCGCCAGCGGCCGCCGGCTGGTCGGCGCTTCCACCATCACCCAGCAGGTGGCCAAGAACTTCCTGCTCACCAGCGAAGTCTCCTATGAGCGCAAGCTCAAGGAGGCGCTGCTGGCGCTCAAGATCGAGCGTGCCTATTCCAAGGACAAGATCCTCGAGCTCTATCTCAACGAGATCTATCTCGGCATCGGCGTCTATGGCGTTGCCGCCGCCTCGCTGGCCTATTTCGACAAGTCGGCCAGCGAACTCACCCTGGACGAGGCGGCCTATCTGGCGGCGCTGCCCAAGGCGCCGAACAACTACCACCCCTTCCGCCACACCGAGCGCGCGGTCGAACGGCGCAACTGGGTCATCGACCGCATGGTCGAGAACGGGTTTGCCGATGCGGCGGCCGGCGAGGCCGCCAAGGCCCGCCCGCTCGACGTGACGCCGCGCCCCACTGGCGCCCATATCTTCGCCGCCGACTATTTCGCCGAGGAAGTGCGCCGCCAGATCTATACGATCTACGGCGAGAAGAAGCTCTACGAAGGCGGCCTTTCGGTCCGTACCACCCTCGACCCGAAGCTCCAGATCATGGCCCGCAAGGCATTGGTCAAGGGGCTGGTCGACTTCGACCGCGAGCGCGGCTGGCGCGGCCCGGTGACCCGGCTCGAGCCGGGCGGCGACTGGGGCGAGGCGCTGGCCAAGGTCGAGGCCCTGAGCGATGTCGCCCCCTGGCGGCTGGCGATGGTGATCGAGGTCGACGAGAAGAAAGCCCTGGTCGGGCTCAAGCCGGATTTTGACAAGACCGGCCAATTGACCGCCGAGCGCAATGCCGCCGAGCTTTCGCTCGAGGCGGTGTCGTGGGCCCGCAAGTCGCTCGGCGATGGCAAGCTCGGCAACAAGGTGAAATCGGTCGCGGAGGTTCTCGCCGTCGGCGACGTCGTCTATGTCGCGCCCAATGAGAAGGGCGATGCCTGGGAATTGATGCAGGTGCCCGAGATCGAGGGCGCCATCGTGGCCATGGACCCCCATACCGGGCGCGTGCATGCGCTGGTGGGCGGCTTTTCCTATGCCGAGAGCGAATTCAACCGCGCCACCCAGGCCCAGCGCCAGCCCGGATCGTCCTTCAAGCCCATCGTCTATGCCGCCGCCCTCGACAATGGCTACACCCCCTCCAGCGTCATTCTCGATGCCCCGATCGAGGTTGATCAGGGCGGCGGGCAGGATGTCTGGCGGCCGCAGAACTACGGCAAGAAATTCTACGGCCCCTCGACCCTGCGCCTTGGCATCGAGAAATCGCGCAATGTCATGACGGTGCGCCTGGCCCAGGACATGGGCATGCCGCTGATCGCCGAATACGGCCGCAGATTCGGCATCTACGACAACCTGTTTCCGGTGCTCTCCATGGCGCTGGGCGCCGGCGAGACCACCGTGCTGCGGCTCACCGCGGCCTATGCCATGCTCGACAATGGCGGCAAGAAGATCACGCCGACGCTGATCGACCGCATCCAGGACCGCTGGGGGGCGACCATTTACCGCCACGATAAGTCGGTCTGCGAAGCCTGCGCGGCGCAGTCCTGGCAGAACCAGGACGAACCGGCGCTGATCGACAACCGGCTTCAGATCATCGATCCGCATTCCGCCTATCAGATCACCAGCATGATGGAGGGCGTGGTGCAGCGCGGCACCGGGACCGCGGTGCGCGCCGTCGGCCGCCCTCTGGCCGGCAAGACCGGCACCACCAATGACGAGCGCGACGCCTGGTTCGTCGGCTTTTCGCCCGATCTCGCGGTCGGTGTTTTCGTCGGCTATGACAACCCGCGACCGATGGGCCGCGGCGCCACCGGCGGCCATGTCGCCGCGCCGATCTTTCGCGACTTCATGACCATGGCGCTGGCTGGCACCCCGGCCATCCCCTTCCGCGTGCCGCCGGGGCTGAACATGTACCGCATCGACGCCAAGACCGGACTCAAGGCCCGGCCCGGCGACGAGAAGGTCATCATGGAAGCCTTCAAGCCCGGCACCGCTCCGCCGGACAGCTATTCGATCATCGGCTACACCGATGACGGCGGCCAGCCGCTCACCGTCAGTCCCGAAGCCGATTCGGCCATCCGGTCGGGCAGGGGCGGTCTCTACTAGCCGCCTGCGCCAACGGCCCGCCCGGCCGGTTCAGATTTCTCCCGCCGCCCTTGCGGTTTCGAGTGGTCTTGCCGACTTCTCCGCCGCCGCCTCCCGCCGCGCGATATAGAACGACGAGGCAATGATGATCCCGGCCCCGGCCCAGGTCCAGAATTCCGCCGCTTCGCCGAACAGGACGAAGGCGAAAAAGGCGACGAAGGGCAGCCGGGCATAGTCGAACAGCATCACCACCGAGGCGTCGGCATGGCCCATGCCGCGGGCCAGGCAAAGATGCGCCAACATGGCCATCGTTCCGAGCAGCGCCAGCACGCCAAGAGCCTCGAGGCTTGGCCATTGCCATACGAACAGCGCCGGGACGAGCGACAGCGGCGTCATCAGAATGCTCATATAGGCGACGCTGGTGCCGGCGCGGTCCTTCGCCGAAATCCGTTTCAGGAGCAGCATGGAGGTCGCCATGAATATGGCGGCCAGCACGGGCAGCACGCTGGCCGGCGACACTTCGGCAAAGCCGGGGCGCAGGATTACCAGCATGCCCGAAAAACCGACCGCGGTGGCGGCCCAGCGCCGCGGGCCGACCCGCTCGCCAAGGGCGAGCGCGGCGCCGATGACGACAAAAAGCGGCAAGGTGAAATTGAGTGCCACGGCATCGGCCAGGGGCACCTGAACCACGGCGATGAACCAGACGATCATCGCCGTGACGCCGACGACGGCGCGAATGAGGTGCAGCCGCAGCTGCGCCGTCCGCAATCCCTGCCCTCTGGAAGACATCATCCATGGCAGCAGCGCGACAAGGGCGAACAGGTTGCGGAAGAACACGACCTCCAGGGTCGGCACGCTTTGCGAGGCGACGCGAACCAGGGAGTTCATGAAGGCAAAACAGAATGCGGCGGCTGTCATGTACAGCGCCGCCTTGGTCACATTTGAAATGCTGAGGGCGCCAGGGCGCTTCCGGGAACTGTCCATGCCGGCCCGGAGTCTATCGGAGGGGAGGCCGGGCAGCCAGCGAAATGGTACACCTGCTCCGCTTTGCGGTGCGGCGGCGGCGAATTCCATCCCTGTCTGGCTGCTGGACATTTACATGCCGCGCGCGCCGGACTAGTAATCCGCCAACGGGCCGCGAACGGGCCTCGATAAAATGGACCTTGATAAAAGGGTGACGCGGTAGATGCGCGCGGAAGCACAAAACCTGGTCGATGAAATCAAGGAGTCGATCGCGCTCCTGAGGAGGCATCTTTGACTGGGACAAGGCCAATTCCCGCCTTGGCGAGCTGAACGCCCAGGCCGAGGCGCCCGACCTTTGGGACAATCCCGAACGGGCGCAGAATCTGATGCGCGAGCGCCAGAAGCTGGAAGAGGATATCGCCTCTTGCAGGCAGTTGCAGACAGGACTGGACGACGCCATCGGCCTGATCGAACTGGCCGAGGAAGAAGAAGACCAGTCGGTCGTCGACGAGGCGGTGGCGTCGCTCAAGGCGCTGCGCCGCGAAGCCGCCCAGCGCGAACTGGAAACGCTGCTCTCGGGCGAGGCCGACAGCAACGACACCTATGTCGAAGTCCATGCCGGCGCCGGCGGCACCGAGAGCCAGGACTGGGCGCAGATGCTGCTGCGCATGTATATGCGCTGGGCCGAGGCCAAGGGCCACAAGGCGGAAATCATCCAGTCCAGCCCCGGAGAAGAAGCGGGGATCAAGTCGGCGACGCTGCTGATAAAGGGCCTCAACGCCTATGGCTGGCTCAAGACCGAATCCGGAGTGCACCGCCTGGTGCGCATCTCGCCTTTCGATTCGCAGGCCCGCCGCCACACCAGCTTTGCCTCCGTCGGGGTCTATCCGGTGGTTGACGATACCATCGACATCGAGGTTTCCGAGGCCGATGTGCGCATCGACACCTACCGCGCCAGCGGCGCCGGCGGGCAGCATGTCAACACCACCGATTCGGCGGTCCGCATCACCCACATTCCGACCAATATCGTCGTCCAGTGCCAGAATGAGCGCTCCCAGCACAAGAACCGCGCCACCGCCTGGGCGATGCTGCGCGCCCGCCTTTATGAGCGCGAGCTTGAATTGCGCGAACAGGCCGCTCAGGCCGAAGCCGCCAGCAAGACCGAAATCGGCTGGGGCCACCAGATCCGCTCCTATGTTCTCCAGCCCTACCAGCTGGTGAAGGATCTGCGCACCTCGGTGGAAAATACCAATCCGGCGGCGGTGCTCGACGGCGAACTCGATGAGTTCATGGCCGCCGCGCTGGCGCAACGGGTGCAGGGCACCGGCTCCGGCGCCGCCAAGGACCTGGACTAGGCGTCTGTCCTAATCGCTTGCCGTGGTGCTCTGGGCCGCCGCCAGCAGGTCGGCGGCGTTCAGGAAGCGGCGTGGATTGATCGGCTTGTCGTTGAGCTTGAGTTCGTAATGCAGGTGCGGCCCGGTGCTGCGCCCGGTGGACCCCACACGTCCGATGACATGCCCGGCGTTGAGTTTCTCGCCCTCGCGAACCGCTATCGCGCTGAGATGGGCGTAGCGGCTGACCAGGCCGTTGGCATGGGTGATTTCGACCATATTGCCATAGCCGCCGGCGCGCCCGGCAAAGCTGACCTCGCCATCGGCGGTGGCCATCACCTGTTCGCCCTGGCGGGCGCGGAAATCGAGGCCGGAATGCATCGCCATGGAACCGAGGAAGGGGTCGCGGCGCATGCCAAATCCGCTGGTCACCTGGCGCTTGCCGGTGATGGGCACGCGCGCCGGAATCTGCGACAGACCGTCATAGAGTTCGGCCGAAGTGAAGATCATTTCGCGCACGTGGGATATCCGCCCCTCGAACGGATCGCGCGGCTTGTCGCCGCCAACCACCATCGGCACGAAGGGGCCGCCCATGCCGGCGGCGACGAGGTCGGGCCTTGCGCCATGTTCGCTGCGGGTGATGTCCGCCGGCTCGACGCCCAGATTGGCCAGGATCTCGCGATAGGTCCGCGACGCAGCTTCCGCCCGCGCCTCCAGTTCGGCAAGGGTGGTGCGCTGCGAGGCCTCCAGCTGGTCCTGGGCCTGCGACAGCCGGTCGAGCGCGTGGTCGGCCGGATTGCTGGCGCCGGACGAAGCGGTCTGTGTGAAAGCGCCGCCGCCAGGCGTGCTCGCGGTCAGTTGGCGGCGTGCCACCGTTTCCGCGATCGCCGGCCGGGGCGTGAAGGCGAGGCGCAGTTCGCGCGCGGTATCTTTCGCCGCGCCCAGCGAACCCGTAGCGTCGGATTCCAGAATGGTCGCCGCCGCCTGAAGCGCGGGATGATTGGCTTCCTCGATCAGCTCCGACAGCAGGACCTGCCGGGATTCGAGGTGCTTCTGGCGCTTGCGCAGGGCCTCCAGCTTGGAATCGAAGGCATCCTGGTTGAGCATCAGGCGCCCGTTGATGGAATCGATCTCGCTGCGCAGGCGGGTGATACGGGTCTCATAGGTGGAACGCAGCCGGATTTCGACTTCCCGCGCGCCTTCCCCCTCATCGTTCTGAACGATGATGTATCCGGTAGTCCAGACCGTCCACAGGACGAGAAGGGCGACGGCGAGCCAGCCGAAAGCCGTTGGCAGGCGCCGGCTTTCGCGGGCGAAGTCGCGGGCGTACCAGGCGTTGTGCGCATCAGGATCGCTCCAGCGATCGATCGGGCGTGAGGCACGTCGGTACTGGCTGGCAAATTCGGACATATGACACTCGGCAATCTACGCAATTACAGGGGCGAGGGACCCCTTCCAATGCCGCCAGTGTCACCGGTTAAGGTTAACAATCGGAAAACCGGGTGCGGCGCCGGCGATTTTGCGCCCGGGTCCCCGCGCCAACGCTTAAGGCAGGGCGCGCGCCGCTTCCAGAACCGCTTCGATATGGCCCGGAATCTTGACCTTGCGCCAGACTTTCGCGATGCGGCCCTCGCGGTCGATCAGAAATGTCGCGCGTTCGATCCCCTTGTATTTGCGGCCATACATGCTCTTTTCGACCCAGACGCCATATTCGTCGAGCGCCGCTTTCTGCTCGTCCGAAGCCAGGGTGATGGTCAGGTCATATTTTGATTTGAATTTTTCGTGGCTGGCGACCGAATCGGCGGAAATCCCGATAATCTCGGTATCGGCGGCGGAAAAATCGCCTTTTGCGGCCGAAAAGCCCAGCGCTTCGGTGGTGCAGCCGCTGGTGTCGTCCTTGGGATAGAAATAGACGACGACCTTGCGTCCGGCCAGCGCCGACAGGCGCACCAGGGATCCACCGTCGCCCGGCAATTCGAAATCGGGCGCCTTTTCGCCTTCGTCAGCCATTTTTACCATCTTTCGCCTTCCTTTCGTCATTGTTCGATGTTTCCTCGCATTCAACTACCGGCTGCCGTATCATCCTCTTGGAACGAGGGGATTTTCCAGGCACGGTTCCGGCCCGATGTGGCGAGGCGGCGGCGGAGCTTCAAGGCCGGGAAGACCGCCTGCCGGAACAGGATTCACATGACGATCCGGGCAGGTCAGGTTTGATGCCCGGATTCGCACAAACTGGAGAGAGGATGGGGCGCGGGTCCGCCAAGAGCAAGAGGCCATCTGGCTACCGGGCCGCCTACCTGCTGTGGGCCAAGAGCCATCGCGTCGCGATGATCGTTCTGGAAACGGTCGCGGGCATGGCGATCGTGGCAGGTGTCGCGCTGGGCGTCTTCCTGTGGCATCTCTCCTCCGGCGATATTTCACTTTCCTTCCTCACCGAGCCGATCGAGCGCGCGGTAAATGCGCGCTTGCCCGGCTACACGGTGCGCATCAAGGACACCGTTCTCCAGAAGACCGGCGCCGGCGCTGGAATATCGGTGCGCCTCAAGTCGCTGCGCCTGCTCGACGCCGCCGGCAACGCCGTTGCCGAAGCGCCCAAGGCCGCGGTCGGCATCCGCATCCTGCCGCTCCTTCTCGGGCAGATCACGCCGCACAGTTTCGACCTGATCGGACCGCGCGTTGCCATTCTTTTCGATCCCGAAGGGCGGATCGTCGTCAATATGGCGGCGCCGGACGCGGCTCAGCCGGATCGGCCCGGCGAGCAGGCGGGCGCCGGCGCCGGGGAGAACGACACCCCGCGGGCGGCACAGGCCACTTCGGCCGGACAGACCATCGCCCTCATCAAGGCCCTGCTGTCGGGCGGCGGCGGCGAGCTGGCGGGTCTCGACCAGATCGGCATCCGCGATGCCAGCGTCTTCTTTGCCCATCAGCAGCTCGGCCGCAGCTGGGAAATTTCTCGCGGTTCCATCCTGCTCACCCGCGACGGCGGCGCCTTGCATATCGATGCCGAGGCCAGCCTCAATTACAAAGGCATGGAGGTGCCGGTGCGCGGCAGTGCCGGCGTGCAGGCAACCGGGGACGGAGTGGAAATCTCCGGCCGTATCGACGATGTCGTACCCCGTCTGCTGGCGGAAAATTTCCAGACCCTGGGCGCGCTGTCTGTCTTCGATCTGCCGGTTTCGGCCAACTACACTGGCAAGGTTCTCGATGACGGCACCGTGGTCAGCGCCTCGCTGGCGGCATCGGTCGGCGCCGGCCATTTGCGCCCGGCCCATGCCGCCGAAACCGGGATCCTGGTCGATGAAGGCTCGTTGCGCCTGAACTACGACCGGCAGAGCCACACCGTCACCGTCGAGCCCTCGCAGTTCCTCTCGGGCAATACGCGCATCAATCTGGCCGGCCGCATCGTCGGCATCCAACCCCAGGAGGCCGACGAGGATCAATCGGGCGCCGCGCCGGCGCTGTGGCGCTTCGCTTTCGAGGGGCGCGACATTCTCCTTGGTTCGCCCGACCTGCGCCAGCAACCGCTGCCGGTGGATCGCATGGCGGTTTCCGGTCAGTACGACCTTGCCAGCGGCGAGCTTCAGGTCGAGAAGGGCGAGGTGCTGTCCGGGGAGGGCAATGTCAGCCTGACCGCCAGTGTCCGCCCGGCGGAAGGCTCGCCCCAGATCGAGGTCCGCGCCGACCTGACGCCGATGTCGATCCGCGCCTTCAAGATGGTCTGGCCTTCTTTCGCGGCGCCTGGCGCCTATCGCTGGGTGCATGAAAATATCCGCTCCGGGCGCGTTGCCGGCGGCACCATCAGGGCCAGCTTCCCGGCCGGTCTCATGGATCGCATCGAAGCCGGCGAGAAGATCCCCGATGACGCCTTGCGCGCCGAATTCGCCATCGAGGACATCACGTCGTCCTATTTGCGCGAGATGCCCTATATCCGTGGCGGCTCGGGAAAGGGAACCATCACCGGCAACCGTTTCGAGCTCAAGGTCGACGGCGGCCATGTCGCCCTGGCATCGGGCAAGCGCCTGGAATTGCTCAACGGCTACATGCGCATTCCCGATATCGCCGATCCGGCTCCGCCCGGCGAAATCGGATTCGATATTGCCGGCCCGGTTCCCGGCCTGCTCGAGCTTCTCGACCACGACCCGCTGGGATATCCGGGCGATCTGGGCATCAAGCCGGCCGATTTCGGCGGTGCCGGCGAGGTCAGGCTGCGGCTCGGATTGCCCCTAGTTGAAAACGTCAAGCTCGATGACGTCACGATCAAGGCCGATGCCGAATTGTCCAAATTCACTGGCAAGGGCGTCTTCGCCGGTCACGACGTCGCCGATGGGGTCTTGCTGCTCAAGGTCGCGGACGATGTCCTTACCGCCGATGGCGAGGTGCTGGTCGACAAGCAACCCGCCAAGGTGGTCTGGCGCTACCCCTTCACCGCGAGCAAGAACGACCCCTCGCGCTTTGTCGTCGGCATGGTTCTGGACGACGAGGGTCGCAAGAAATTCGGCCTCGACATTCCCTATGTCAGCGGCCCGGTGCGGTTTGAGTTCGAGCCGGGCGGCGCCTTTGGCGGCGCCGCGGACAAGGCGGCCCCGACGCGCGTGCTCGCCGACTTGAAGGCGGCCGCGGTCATGCCGACGCCGTTCGGCTGGTCCAAGCCGGCCGGTGTCCCGGGCGATCTGGCCTTCGAGGCGCAGAAAAAATCTTCCGGCGAAATGGTCCTCGACAAACTGAGTTATGACGGTGACGGAGCCCGCGTGCGCGGCCAGATTGTCCTCAACAAGTCTCAGGACATCGAATCGGCGCGCCTGCCGGTGTTCAATCTCCATTCGGGCGACGACATGGCCCTGCTGGCGGACCGCGTCGGCAAGCGCAAATTGCAGGTGACGCTGAAAGGGACATCGTTCAATGCCGGCGCATTGATCGAATCGACGCTCAGCCTCGGCGATGGCGGCGAAACCCAAAAGGTCGACCGCAAGAATGGCCAGCAGGTGGTCCTCGATGCCGAGATCGGCAAGGTCACCAATACCGGCGGCGACTATCTCGGCAATGCCCGCGCCAGCATGGTCGCCATAGACGGCTGGGTATCGGCGCTCGATATCGGCGGGCAGCTCAACGGCAAGTCGCCGTTCCGCGTTTCCCTGGGAACCAAAAGCCCCGGCAATGCGCGCGTGCTGCGCATCGATGCGGGAGATGCCGGGGCGGTGCTGCGCCTTGCCAATTTCTACAGCCGGGCCGAAGGCGGCGACTTCATTCTTCTGGCCGATATTCCCGAGGAAGCCTCGGCCGCGACCACCGGCCTTCTCAAGATCTCCAAGTTCCGCATCCACAACGAACCGGTGCTCTCGACCATCGATACCGCGGCCCGCGCCAAGGCGCGCCTCAGCGCGGAAAACCCCGGTTCCGCCTCGACCTATTTCGATCAGTTGCGGGTGCCTTTCCGCAGCCGGCCGGGCGTCTTTCAGCTTGGCGAATCGGTGCTGCGCGGCCCCAGCGTTGGCGCGACCATCGGCGGCACCATCGATTTCGCCAATCGCCAGGTGGCGCTGAACGGCACCTTCATTCCCGCCTACGGCCTGAACAACATGATCAGCCGCGTGCCGGTGCTGGGCCAGGTCCTGGTCGGCAGCAAGGACGACGGGCTCGTGGCTCTGAATTTCTCGGTGCAGGGCGCGACCAGTTCGCCGAATGTCATCGTCAACCCGCTGTCGGTCGTCACTCCCGGCATCCTGCGCAAGGTGCTGTTCGAACTGGGGCGCCTGCCGGCCTATGCCGGCCCCGATCGTCCGGGCACCGACAATACCGGCAGCGTCAACCTGCCGTCCTGGCCGGTGGAGCCGCGATAGTCCGGCCTGGTGTCCTCAGGACGGGCGGATCAGGGCGTGGCGCTTCTTTCCCAGCGACAGCTTGATCGTCCCTTGCGCGTTCAGCGCATCGGGGCCGAGCATTGCCCTCACATCGGTAATCGGGGCGTCGTTGACGCGCACCGCGCCGCCTTCCACCGCGCGCCGCGCTTCGCCGTTCGATGTGGCGAAATTGGCCGCGACCAGCGCCCGCAGCAGGCCAAGGCCCGCCTCCAATTCGCCGCTTGCGATTTCTATGACCGGCAGATCCTCGCCCAGCACGCCTTCCTCGAAGGTCTTGCGCGCGGTTTCCGCAGCCCGCTCCGCCGCCGCACGCCCATGCAGCAGCGCCGTCGCCTCGTTGGCGAGGATCTTCTTGGCCTCGTTGATCTCCTGGCCTTCCAGCTTTTCCAGCCGCGCGATTTCCTCCAGCGGCAGCTCGGTAAACAGCTTGAGGAAGCGCGCGGTATCGCCATCCTCGGTATTGCGCCAGTACTGCCAATAGTCATAGGGGCTGAGCCAGTCGCCATCGAGCCACACCGCGCCGTCGGCGGTCTTGCCCATCTTGGCGCCTGACGATGTGGTGAGCAGCGGCGTCGTCAGGGCGTAGAGCTGGGCGCCGTCGGCGCGGCGCGCCAGCTCGATGCCGTTGATGATATTGCCCCACTGGTCCGAGCCGCCCATTTGCAGCGTGCAGCCGGTGCGCCGGTTGAGTTCCAGGAAGTCGTAGGCCTGCAATATCATGTAGTTGAATTCGAGGAAGGTCAGCGGCTGCTCGCGGTCGAGGCGCAGTTTCACAGAATCGAAGCTCAACATGCGGTTGATGGTGAAATGGCGGCCGTAGTCGCGCAGGAAATCGATGTAATTGAGCTGGTCCAGCCAGTCGGCGTTATTGGCCATGATGGCGTCGCCGGGCCCGCTGCCAAAGGTCAGGAACTTGTCGAAGATCCGGCGGATTCCGGCCAGGTTTTCGTTGATCTTCTCGACGCTGAGCAACTGCCGGCTTTCGTCCTTGCCGGATGGGTCGCCGACCTTGGTCGTGCCCCCGCCCATCAGCGCGATCGGCCGGTGACCCGTCTTTTGCAGCCAGCGCAGCATCATGATCGGCAGCAGGCTGCCGGCATGCAGGCTCGCCGCCGTGCAGTCGAAGCCGATATAGGCGGTGACCGTGCCGTCCGTCAGCGCCTGGTCGAGGGCGCCGGGATCCGAGCACTGGTGAATGAATCCGCGCTGGAAAAGCGTGTGGAGAAATTCCGACTTGAAAGATGTCATCGCCAACCGGCCGTTTTTGTCCGCCGCCTTGCCCGCGGCCCAATTTCCTGCGTTCATGTACCAGCAATGTCGCGCCAATGCACGGGTGAGATGGAAATGAATATAGCCACCGGCAATCAGGTTCTGACCGTTCTGGGCATGATGAGCGGCACCTCGCTGGACGGCGTCGACGCCGCCATTCTGCGCACCGACGGCGAGGGGGTCGCCGAGCCGGGTGCCCGCCTTTTCCAGCCCTACGACCGGCAGGAGCGCGAAGTGCTGCGTGCCGCGCTTGCCGCCGCGCCGCTTGCCGCCGCCGATATCCCGCCGCCGGCTTTCGCCGCCGCCGCCGCGGTGGTCGATGCCGCCCATCTGCGCGCCATCGAGGCCCTGCTTGACCAGGCCCGCCTGGCGCGCCGCGAGATCGACCTTGTCGGCTTTCACGGCCAGACGGTGTTTCACGCCCCTGAACGCCGCATCACCATCCAGCTTGGCGACGGCGAGGCGCTGGCACGGGCCGCCGGCATCGATGTCGTCTGGGACTTCCGCAGCGCCGACATTGCCGCCGGAGGGCAGGGCGCTCCGCTGGTGCCGGCCTATCACCGCGCCCTTGCCGTCGCCGCCGGGCTGGAGCCGCCGCTGGCCCTGGTCAATATCGGCGGCGTCGCCAATATCACCTGGATTGGAAAGGACGGCGAACTGATCGCCTTCGACACCGGCCCCGGCAACGCCCTGATTGACGATCTGGTTGCCGCGCGGGCCGGAATGCGCATGGACGAAGACGGCCGCCTTGCCGCCGCTGGCCATGTCGATGACGCCGCGCTGGCCAGGCTCCTGGCTGAATCATTTTTTGAGAAACGTCCGCCAAAGTCCTTGGACCGTAACGATTTTTCGATCGAACCGGTGGCCGGCCTCGGCCTTGAAGACGCCGCCGCGACGCTGGCCGCCTTTACCGCCGAGGCCCTGGCGCGTGCCGCGCGCCATCTACCCCGGCCGCCACGGCGCTGGATCGTCTGCGGCGGAGGCGCGCGCAATCCGGTCATCCTGCGCCAGCTGGCGGCGCGGGTGCCGGCGCCGGCGACGGTCGAAACCGCCGGCGATCACGGCTGGCGCGAGGAGTTCGTCGAGGCCGAGGCCTTTGCCTATCTCGCCGCCCGCAGCCTGCGCGGCCTGCCGCTGACATTTCCCGGCACCACCGGCGTCGAAAAGCCCGTTCTCGGCGGCCGCCTGGCCATGGCCCGCCCAGGCGAGGGCGCCAGGAGCGCCAGCGCATGAGCGGGCAGGGCGAGCCGGACCGCCAGGATGCCCCCGCCGCGCGCCGCAACGTGGCGCCGATCGGCGACGTCCTGCAGGGCTGCCTGCCGGCGTCCGGCCTCGTTCTGGAAATCGCCAGCGGCAGCGGCCAGCACGCCTGCGCCTTTGGCACGCGCTTTCCCGCCCTGACCTTCCAGCCCAGCGACCCCGACGCCCGGTCCCGCGCGAGCATTTCGGCCTGGATCGCGGAAAGTGGAACGTCAAATGTCGCCGCGCCGCTCGACATCGATGTCATGGCGCCGCGCTGGTGGATGAATGCCGGTGAGCGGCCGGCGGCGATGATGGCGATCAACATGATCCATATCTCGCCATGGCAGGCCAGCGAGGGCCTGATGGCCGGCGCCGGATCGCTGCTGGCGCCAGAGGGCCTGCTCTATGTCTATGGCCCCTTCCGCCGCGGCGGGCGCCACATCTCGCAGTCCAATATCGAATTCGACGAGAGCCTGCGCGCCCGCAACGCCAACTGGGGCGTTCGCGATATCGAAGACCTGGACCGGCTGGCCGCCAGCCGCGCCCTGCGCCTCGACGAGGTCATTGCCATGCCGGCCAACAATTTTTCGCTTATTTTCCGCCGCAAGTGAGCGCCCGGCGCGGTGCCGGGCGGATTTGCGGCGCCGTTTCAGGCGGCGTTGGCGCCAAGCGCCTTCTGGCGCATATCGACATAGGCCGCGACGCGCCCGATGAGATCGTCGATCTTGTTCTCGAAGAAATGGTTGGCGCCTTCGATCATCTCGTGGTCGATGACGATGCCCTTCTGCGTCTTCAGACGGTCCACCAGGCCCTTGACCGAATCCGGCGGCACCACTGCGTCCTGGGTGCCGTTGATGATCATGCCCGAAGACGGGCAGGGGGCGAGGAAGGCGAAATCATAGAGATTGGCCGGCGGCGCGATGGAAATGAAGCCATCGATCTCGGGGCGGCGCATCAGCAGCTGCATGCCGATCCAGGCGCCGAAGGAGAACCCGGCGATCCAGCACGAGCGGGCATCCGGGTTGAAGGTCTGAAGCCAGTCCAGGGCGGCGGCGGCATCCGACAATTCGCCGGTGCCATGGTCGAAGACCCCTTGCGAACGGCCCACACCGCGGAAATTGAACCGCAGCACGGCGAAATTGCGCTTCAGGAACATATAATACAGATCGTAGACGATCTGGTTGTTCATCGTTCCGCCGAACTGGGGGTGCGGATGCAGGATGATGGCTATGGGTGCGTTTTCAACCTTTCCAGGCTGGTAGCGCCCCTCGATGCGGCCATCCGGACCCGCAAAAATTACCTCGGGCATACTGACTATGTTCCTTTTTTCAAGAAGGCTGGTCGCTGCGGCCTGCTTGTGATGGAGCGATCCGGCGCCCTACGCGGCTACCGCCGTGTGGCGCTCCGTGCCCGTCATGGGCGGATATTGGCAATGGGCCGGAAATCTCGCCAAATCCTGGCCTGGAAACCCGTGTCCCCGGACGGCCGGTTTCTTGACGCGCGACCAAACCTCCTATAGCTAGATTAGAATAGTTCGAATATACTGTCTCCGGGTCCCATTGTGCTGCGCACAGGACATATGTTGCGCGCGCTTGGGGTTCCCGCCCGGTGGGTTAATAGCACAATGCAGGGGGCAAAAAGCAAGCTTTTGAAACAACCCGGCCGGACAACATTGAGAATCGTTCGCGCTTGCCTTTGCGCGTCCGGCTGCCCATCTTGGTAATACAGGTATCTCAAATGCCACTATAATGGCGATGCGCCAAGTGTGCAGGAGAGCGCAAGGCAGAACGGATGAGTGGAGCATAGCCGGAGATCCGGGGCCGCGAGGCCAGGGCTTTCCGAGAATCGGAAACTGAAGAATGACGCCTAAGGCGCGGATATATTTCGATTATAATGCCACGGCGCCGCTGCGGCCGGAAGCTGCGCGCGCCACCTGTGCCGCGCTTGCCCTCTGCGCCAATGCGTCTTCGGTTCATGCCGAAGGCCGGGCGGCGCGGGCACTGATCGAAACCGCCCGGCGCGACGTCGCCGCTCTCGTCGGCGCGAAGGCGGCGGGAGTTACCTTCACCAGCGGCGGAACCGAGGCCAATAATCTGGCGTTGGCGCCCGGAGTCCACCGCCTCGCGCGCCAGGGCGAAAACGCGGCGCCGGTGCGGCATCTGCTGCTTTCAGCCATCGAGCACCCGTCAGTGCTGGAAGGCCACCGTTTCGCCGCCGACGCGGTCCGCATCATTCCGGTTCTGGAAACCGGCGTTGTCGATATCGCCGCCCTGGAAGCCATGTTGCGCCGGTTGCCCGCGGGCGAGGCCGCGCTGGTTTCGGTCATGCTGGCCAATAACGAAACCGGCGTTTTGCAGCCGGTGCGTAAAATTGCCGCATTGGTCCATGAGTTCGGCGGCATTGTGCATAGCGATGCCATTCAGGCCGCCGGTAAGATCGAAGTCGATATGGCGGAGCTTGGATGCGATTTGATGAGCTTGTCGGCGCACAAGATTGGCGGGCCGCAGGGTGTAGGCGCCCTGGTGAGTGCGCCGGACATCGCCCTCGGCGAGCGTCATATGCGCGGCGGCGGGCAGGAGGGCGGGCGCCGCTCCGGCACCGAGAACCTGCCTGGAATCGCAGGGTTCGGCGCTGCCGCCAAGGCCGCTGCGGCCGCCATGCCGGAGATGGACAAGGTGCGCCGCATGCGCGACAGGCTGGAAGCCGGCGTGCGCGGGATCATGCCTGAGGCGCGAATTGTCGGCGAGGGCGAGGCGCGGCTGCCCAATACGCTGTGTTTTTCCGCCACCGGGCGCAGCGCCGAGTCGCTGGTCATTGCCTTCGATCTGGCCGGCATCGCGGTGAGTTCCGGGTCCGCCTGTTCGTCGGGCAAGGTGGCGCCGTCCCATGTGCTGCGCGCCATGGGCATGGCGAGCGAAGCCGCCGCCAGCGCGGTGCGGGTTTCCATCGGCGCGGAAACCGGCGAGCAGGAGACGGCTCGGTTTTTGGAGGTTTGGTCGGATATCCGCGCCCGCGCGGCCATCCGGTCCAGTGCGGCCTAGCGGCCAAGTGCAATACCAACCGGCAGCCCTTGAAGCTGCATGGCGTGGAGAAGGAAATGGCAGCAGTTCAAGAGACCATCGAGCAGGTCAAAAGCATCGATGTCGACAATTACAAATACGGTTTCGTTACCGATATCGAGAGCGACAAGGCCCCAAAGGGGCTGAGCGAGGACACCGTCCGCTTCATCTCGGCAAAAAAGAACGAGCCGGAATGGATGCTGGAATGGCGGCTTGAAGCCTATCGCCGCTGGCAGACCATGGAAGATCCCGAATGGGCCAAGGTCTCCCATCCCAAGATTGACTACCAGGATCTCTACTACTATTCCGCGCCCAAGAAGAAAGAAGGGCCGGCCAGCCTGGACGAGGTTGATCCGCAGCTGCTGGAAACCTACGCCAAGCTCGGCATTCCGCTGAAAGAGCAGGAAATCCTCGCCGGTGTGCAGACGCGCAAGGTCGCGGTCGATGCCGTCTTCGACTCGGTGTCCGTGGTCACCACCTTCAAGGAGGAACTGGCCAAGGCCGGCGTCATCTTCTGCCCGATTTCCGAGGCCCTGCGCGAACATCCCGACCTGGTGAAGAAATATCTCGGCACCGTGGTGCCGGTCTCCGACAATTTCTTCGCCACCCTCAATTCGGCGGTGTTTTCCGACGGCTCCTTCGTCTATGTGCCGCCCGGCGTGCGCTGCCCGATGGAGCTTTCGACTTACTTTCGCATCAACGAGAAGAATACCGGCCAGTTCGAACGCACCCTGATCATCGCCGACAAGGGCTCCTATGTGAGCTATCTGGAAGGCTGCACGGCGCCCCAGCGCGACGAGAACCAGCTTCATGCCGCGGTTGTCGAGCTGATCGCCCATGACGACGCCGAGATCAAGTATTCGACGGTGCAGAACTGGTATCCGGGCGATGCCGAGGGCAAGGGCGGCGTCTTCAACTTCGTCACCAAGCGCGGCGATTGCCGGGGCGACCGCTCCAAGATCTCCTGGACCCAGGTCGAAACCGGTTCGGCAATCACCTGGAAGTATCCCAGCTGCATCCTGCGCGGCGACGACTCGCGCGGCGAGTTCTATTCGATCGCCATTTCCAACGGCTATCAGCAGGTCGATAGCGGCACCAAGATGATCCATCTGGGGCGCAACACCACCAGCCGCATCATCTCCAAGGGCATTTCCGCCGGCCGCTCGTCGAACACCTATCGCGGTCTGGTGGTGGCCAATCCCAAGGCATCGGGCGCGCGCAATTTCACCCAGTGCGACTCCCTGCTCGTCGGCGACCAGTGCTCGGCCCACACCATTCCCTATATCGAGGCCAAGAACCCGACCATCACCCTGGAGCACGAGGCGACGACCTCCAAGATCTCGGAGGACCAGCTGTTCTACTGCCAGCAGCGCGGCATGGGCGAGGAGGAGGCGGTGGCGCTCATCGTCAACGGCTTCTGCAAGGAGGTATTGCAGCAGCTGCCGATGGAATTCGCGGTCGAAGCGCAAAAGTTGGTCGGCATCAGCCTCGAAGGCAGCGTCGGCTAGCCTCGCTTCGCGGTGGCGGTGCGCCGCGCGCCGCCCGTTTTCCCATTCTGGGCCGCAGGACGGTCCGACACTTGAAGACAAC
>JAGRLG010000001.1 GCA_020441905.1 Rhodobiaceae bacterium
GCGCCAAGAGCGCGCCAAGAGCGCGCCAAGAGCGCCAAGGAAAGGGGCGAGTGCAAATGGCTGTCTTGAGCGAGGCCCTCATCGCCTTTTGCCTGGCGGTCTTTATCGGCACATTCGTCGAGTATTGGGTCCACCGACTGATGCATGCCGGCGTGGTCTACGGCAAGAACCACGCCAAGCATCACCAGGAGGGGACGGGGCAGGGCTGGTTCGGCGAGTTTCGCGGCTATTTCCTTCCCGCCCTTGTCATCATCTGGCTCGGCTTTGTCGTCTCGCCCGCCGCCGGCATCGGCTTTGCCCTTGGCGGCCTGGCGCAGGCGGCCTGGTCGGCCTATGCCCACCAGCTCCAGCACGAGCGCCCGGAACTGGTGTTCTGGATGCCGCGCCCGGTGCACCACCTTCACCACAAGAAGAAGATGTGGCACCACAATTTCGGTATCTCCTTCGATTTCTGGGACCGCGTATTCGGCACCTACAAGCCGGCGGGCTGGGAAGGCACCCCCACAGGCGGCTTGACCGCCTATGTCAGTCTTTTCACGATCAAATGGTTCTGAAGGCCGCGCCGGTTTTTTTGTAATCGACCGGGCCGCTATCGGCGTGGCAAGGTATTCGCGGCAGGCGATTTTCCGCCGCCGCCAAGAGGTATGACGTGTGGTTCACCAGGCAGGCCAAGAACAAGCATGAACAAGCCGGTTGACCGCAACCATCAGGCTGAAGCCGCGGCCGCTCCCTCGTTGCCGCTTGCCATTTTGTGGATGTCCGGCGCGGTACTCTCCTTTCTGCTCCTGGCGATATCGGGCCGCGAGCTGTCCGACACCATGACCATCTATCAGGTGGTGTTCTTTCGCACCTGGGCCGGGCTGGCGATCGTGCTTCTGCTGGTCTGGCGCACTGGGTTTCACAAGGTCGCCACCAAAAGGCTGCCCCTGCATTTCTTGCGCAACATCCTGCATCTGGGCGGTATCAGTCTTTGGTTTCTCGGCATTTCGCTGCTGCCGCTTTCCATGGTCTTCTCGCTCGAATTCACCACGCCGATCTGGACCACCTTGCTGGCGGCGCCCTTGCTCGGCCAGCGCCTGACGCCGGTGCGCCTCCTGTCCGTCCTGTTCGGCTTTGCCGGCGTGCTCATCATCCTGCGTCCGGGCCTGGGCATCATCGACCCGGCGGCGCTGTTCGTCCTTGGCGCGGCGGTCTTTTATGCCGTTGCCTTCATCTGCAATATCTCGCTCTCCAAGACCGAAAAGCCGCTGACCATCATCTTCTATATGGGCATCATCCAGGCTGCGATTGCCGCCGTGCCGGTGGCCTGGTTCTGGGTTTGGCCGCAATGGAATGACGCGATCTGGATTTTTCTCGTCGGTCTGTGCGGGGTGACGTCCCATTACTGCTTCACCCGCGCCATGATCCTCGCCGATGCCGTCATCGTGCTGCCGGTCGATTACCTGCGGCTGCCGCTGGCCCTGGTCATCGGCGCCTTCATCTATGCCGAGACGCTGGATCCGATCCTGGTTCTTGGCGCCGGCGTCATCATCGCCGGCAACATCATCAATATCCGCCACGAGGCGCGCCGCCGCCGCAACCATTGACTTCAAGGCGCCATCCTTGTCCCAGGCGCTGGACTTGAAATCATTCCTTGCCTCACATAATTAGTTAGCACTAACTAATTTGATCGTGGCTGGCGCCCATCGAGCGATGCCGTGAGGGCGATGCCGTGAGGGCGATGCCGTGAGGGCGAGACCGTGTGGGCGATGCCGTGAGGGCGAGCGCGAAGGCGCGGCGCGCCAGGCCTCTTGAGGCGAGGGGCGGCAGGCGGCAATGGACGGAAGGAAAGGGCAAATGAGAAAACCGGCCCCGCAGCGCAAGCGCGAAATCGTCGGCGCCGTTCTCGATCTTGCCGCCAAAGGCGGGCCGGACCGCCTCACCATGCAGGCCGTCGCCGATGCGGTCGATCTGACCCAGCCCGCCATCTTCCGTCATTTCCCGGCCAAGAAGGACTTGTGGGGCGAGGTTGCGCGGTCCATTGCCGAGGATATGACGCAATGCTGGCAGGGCGTGCTTTGCGGCGCCGGCGGGCCGGAAGAAAAGCTGGCCGCCCTGGTCAGCGCCCAATTGTCCCTGCTGGAGTCGCGGCCCGCCATCCTCGCCATCGTGTTCTCCCATGAACTGCAATTCGAGAACGCGCACCTGCGCCGGATTTTCCATGGTCTGATGATGCAGTTTCATGGCCATCTTCAGGGCCTGTTGGCCGACGGGCGGTCTTGCGCCCGCGCCGGGGTCGATCCGGTGGACGCCGCCTTCCTGATCGTGGCTCTGGTTCAGGGACTGGCGCTGCGCTGGTCGCTCACCGGCCGCACATTCAGCCTTGCCGGCGAGGGCCGCCGGCTGCTCGAACTCCAGCTTGCCGGGCTGAATGCGCCGGCGGGCAGGTCAACATGCGAAGGAACAGCGCGATGAGCCGCCCCGTCAGATATGCGATCGCAGCCCTCGCGGCCGCGGCACTCGTTCTCGCGGCCTGGTTTGCCCTTGCCTTCCGGCCGGTGACGGTTAGCGCCGTTGCCCTTGAGCGCAATGTTCGGGTCGAGGTCTTCGGCCTTGGCACCGTGGAGGCGCGGCTGCTGTCGCAGATCGGTTTCGAGGTCGGCGCCGCCCTGACAGAGCTGCATGCCGATCACGGCGACGAGGTGCGCGCCGGCGATGTTCTCGCCCGGCTGCATTCGGCGGAGCAGCAGGCGCGCATGGACAAGGCCGCCGCCGGGGTCGTCAGTGCCGAGGCCGCGGTCGAAAGGGCGGCGGCGGTGGTCGGCAAGGCCCGTGTCCTTCTGGCCCAGAAACAGACCACCAATGCCCGCCGCCAGGCTCTGGTGCAGGCACATTCCATATCCGCCGAATCCGGCGAACAGGCGCAGATGGAAGCCGACGCCGCCGCCGCCGATCTGGCAATTTCAGAGCGCGACCTGGAGGTGGCGAAGGCCGCATTGCAGAACGCGCAGGCCCAATTGTCCTATGACCGCGTGCTGCTTGGTCATCACACCCTGACCGCGCCGTTCGACGGCATAATCGCTGAGCGCCGGCGCGAACTGGGGTCGGTGATGGGCCCCGGCGAGATCCTGTTCACCATCGTCGACCCGGCCTCGGTCTGGGTGCTGGCCTATGTCGACGAGGCGCGCGCCGGCGATATCCGCGTCGGCCAGACGGCCGCCCTGCGCCTGCGTTCTCACCCCGCGCGCAGCTTCACCGGCAGGGTCGCCCGCATCGGCATCGAAAGCGATCGCGTTGCCGAGGAGCGCCGCGTCTATGTCGCCTGCGCCGACTGCCCCAGGGAATTCCATCTCGGCGAGCAGGCCGAGATCATTGTTCTCACCGGCACCATCGACGAGGCCCTGCTGGTTCCCGAGGCGGCAATTGAAGATTTGCGCGACGGCGCCGGCACGGTGTGGACCGTCGCCAAGGGCAGGCTTGCCCGCCAGCCCGTCACGCTCGGCCGCCGCACCCTCGATGGCCGCCACGAGATCACCGCGGGGCTGCCGGAGGGTGCCCGTGTTGTCGACGTCCTGACGCCATCCCTCAAGGAGGGGCGCGCGGCGAAAATTATCGAAGGTATGAAATGAACCTCGCCCTGCGCGATATCCGCCACAACCTCGGCCGCTTCCTGCTGACCTGCGTCGGCCTCTCCTTGCTGCTCGCCGTCGTGTTGTCGATGATCGGCATCTATCGCGGCCTTGTCGCCGATGCGCTCACCCTGGCGCGCGCGCCGGGCGCCGACATATGGGTGGTCGAATCCGGCACCCGGGGGCCCTTCGCCGAGGCCTCGCGCATTCCCGGCGATACCCGCGAGCAGATTGCCCGCCTTGCCGGCGTCGCCGTGGCCGGTTCGGTGACCTTCCAGTCCATCGAAACCTTCCATCGCGCCCGCAAGCTGCGCCTCCAGATCGTCGGCTACGAACCCGGCCGCCCCGGCGGACCGGCTGAGATCGCCGGGGGGCGGATGATCGCCCGCAGCCATTTCGAGATCGTCGCCGACCAGCGCACCGGCCTTGCCCTTGGCGAGCGGTTGCGCCTCGGGCGCGATGAATTCACCGTCGTCGGCCTCACCCGCAACATGGTATCGTCGGGCGGCGATGCCATCATCTACATGACGCTCCTCGATTCCCAGGCGCTGCAATTCGAACTGGCGCCCCCGGCGGCGCGGCGCGAAAAGGCGCGCGGCGCGGCGGGCGGCGGCATCGATACCGTCAACGCCGTGCTGGCGCGCGTGGCGCCCAACGCCTCTGCCATCGAAGTTGCAGAGGCGGCGCGGCGCTGGAAGCACCTGTCGGCGATGACGCAAGGCGAACAGGAGACCATCCTCACCCGCTCGGTAGTTGAAAAGGCGCGCCAGCAGATCGGCCTTTTCACCTCGATCCTGCTGCTCGTCTCCACCGTCATCATCGCCCTCATCATCTACACCATGACCATGGACAAGCTGAAGGAGATCGCCACCCTGAAGCTGATCGGCGCGCCCGACCGGCGCATCGTCGCCCTGATCCTGCAACAGGCGCTGGCCATGGGCGCCATCGGTTTTGGTTTCGGCGCCATGCTGATCGTTTCGGTGAAGGACTATTTCCCGCGCCGCGTGCTGCTTCAGCCCGAGGACGGGCTAATGCTGGCCGCCGCCGTCATCCTTGTCTGCGTGCTCGCCAGCGGCCTTGGCGTGCGTCTTGCGCTCAAGGTCGATCCGGCGACCGCGCTGGGGAGCTAGCGATGGAACCTCGAACCGCATTGGCCGGACCGGACGGGCCGAGGGGCAGGGCCGTCGCCCCGCTGGTCGAACTGCGCAACATTTCCAAGCATTTCGGCGCCGGCGAAACCCGGGTCGATGCGCTGCGCGATGTCAGCCTTGATCTGCATCCCGGCGAGGTCATCGGCCTTCTCGGGCCGTCGGGTTCGGGCAAGACCACGCTGCTCAATGTCATTGGCTGCATCGTCGAGCCGTCCAGCGGCTGGATGCGGCTCGACGGCGAAACGGTCTATGACGAAAAATGGCTGCGCCACGATCTGCGTGCGCTGCGCCTGGAAAAGATCGGCTTCATCTTCCAGTTCCACAACCTGCTGCCCTTTCTCGACAGCACCGACAATGTAGCCATCGTTCTCGACATGGCGCGGGTCGAGCGCGGCGCGGCGCGGGCGCGCGCCGTTGAACTGCTCGACTATCTGGAAGTCGGCAACCGGCGAAACGCTTTTCCCGCCAGCCTGTCGGGCGGCGAGGCGCAGCGCGTTGCCATTGCCCGCGCGCTGGCCAACCGTCCGCGCATCATCCTTGCCGACGAGCCCACCGCCGCCCTCGATTCCCAGCGCGCCGGCATCGTCATGGATCTGCTGCGCAAGGTTGCCCGGGACCAGGACGCGGCGGTCATCGCCGTCACCCATGACGAAAAGATCTACAACCGCTTCGATCGTATCCTCACCTTGCGTGATGGCCGGCTCGATGGCGAGGAAAGGGAAATCCGATGAATAACAAAACCTCGCGCCCGCGCTGGGTCGCCTTTGTCGCCGTGATTGCCGTCGCCTTCGGCGCACTGACCCTGTTTGCCGGCGGCAAAGCCCTGTTCGGCGGCGATGAAGCCCGCGCCGCGGCGGGAAATGCCGTGCCCTTCGTGCTCTGGTTCAATTTCCTCTCCGGCTTTCTCTACATCCTCGCCGGCATCGGCCTGTTTTTGTGGCAGCGCTGGGGCGCGTGGTTGGCGGCCCTTATTGCCATAGGCCTTGTCGTCACTTTCGCGCTCTTCGCCTGGCATGTGGCCATGGGCGGCGCCTATGAAATGCGCACCGTCGCCGCCATGGGCGTGCGCACCGCCTTCTGGCTGGCGGTCGCCTATTTCGCCCACCGGCGCCTGGGCCGCCGCCCCGCCTGAGCCCGCCCAAGCGCCTTGCGCATGGACGGCAATTGCGCCAGAAGGTGCGGGCACCAAAAAGCATGAGCGGAGGCAGGAGTGATGGGGGCGGTCTACGAATATGAGCGTGTCGTCGAATGGGGCGATTGCGATCCGCACGGCTTCATTTTTTTCCCAAACTATTACCGCTGGATGACCGAGGGCTATCACCAGATGATGCGCAAGCTGGCCATCGACATCGTGCCCCATCTGGAAGAATGGAAGATGCGCGGCACCCCGGCGCTGGCCATGAATGCCCGCTATGCGGCACCGGCCCGTTTGGAGGATCTGATCCGCCACCGCCTCGAGATCACCGAGGTCCGCACCCGTTCCTTTACCGTCACCCACCGGTTTCTATGCGGCGAGACATTGCTCATGGAGGCCCATGACTCAAAGGGTTGGGCGGTGGTTTCGCTGCAAAAGCCGGTGACCATCGACCTCGTCGCCATGCCGGAAGACGTCAAGGCCAAGCTGCGCGGCTGACGCGGCGGCCCGGCCCGGCTCAAGCCGGGCACCTAGCTCTTGTTGCGGTCGACATTGCGCCGGCGCACCGCGGACGGGTCGGCGGTGATCGGGCGATAGATCTCGACCCGGTCGCCATTCTTCAGCGTGTCGTCGAGACTGGCGATCATGCCGAAGATGCCGACCTTCTGCGCGTCGAGGTCGATATCGGTGAATTCGTCGAGGATCCCCGACTTGGTGATGGCGTCGCGCACCGTCGAACCTTCAGGAAGGACGAGCCGCAGCCAAAGCTGCTTGGCAAGTGTCGCATAGGCGACGCCAACCAGAATTGTGCCTCTCTTGCTCACCGCGCCACCTTCCCCTCAAGCCCCGTGCGCGGCCGGGCTGCATCCGGCCTCGATGGCGCCGCTGCGGCCCCGGCGGCGCTCGATGATCCGCTTGGCGGCCATCAGGAACCCGAGAACGAGAAAGCCTCCGGGCGGCAGGATCATCAGCAGGAAGCCGCGATAATCCGGAATGATCACCAGTTCCAGATGCTTGAAGGCCGGCCCCAGCAGCAGCGAGGCATTGGCGAACAACGTGCCCGAGCCGAGTATTTCGCGCACCGCGCCCAGAACCACCAGCGCCAGGGTGAACCCGATACCCATCATCAACCCGTCAAAGGCGGCGCGGGCGCCGTTTTCCTTGGAGGCGTAAGCCTCGGCGCGGCCGAGAATGGCGCAATTGGTGACGATCAGGGGGATGAACAGGCCGAGCACCTTGTAGAGCTCGTGCACCCAGGCATTGAGAGCCATTTCGACCAGGGTCACCACCATGGCGATTACGATGATGAAGGCGGGAATGCGCACCTGCGGCGTAATCACGTTGCGCAGCAGCGAAATCAGCAGCCCGGTCATCACCAGAACCGCCGTTGTCGCCAGGCCCATGCCGAGGCCGTTGGTGGCGGTGCCGGTCACCGCTAGCGTCGGGCACAGCGCCAGCACCTGGGCGAAAACGATATTGTTGCTCCACAGCCCGTCGCGGCTGATCTGCGCATAGGGATTGCTCATTGCCCTGCCTCCGCCGGCCTGACCGCCACCTTGGCCGCTTCGCCGGAAATGGCGTCATGCTGGCTGGCGAAAAATTCCAGGCCCTTGCGAACCGCCGCCACGACGCCGCGCGGCGTGATGGTGGCGCCGCTGAACTGGTCGAAATGGCCTCCGTCCTTCTTCACCTTCCATTCCTCGGCGGGCGGAGAGGATAGCGACAGTCCGGCAAAGCCGAAAATCCAGCCGCTCTTTTTTTCCTCGATCTTGTCGCCAAGACCAGGTGTTTCGAAATGCGATATGACGCGCACGCCCAGCAGTTTGCCGGACAGATCGACGCCCATGATCAGCGATATGTCGCCGCCATATCCATGACCGGTCACCAGATAGGCCGCGGCGACGATGGCGCCGCCCTTGCGCGCCCGGTAGATCGTGACCGGCGCCCCGTCGGGACCGGCCAGGCTCAATGTGTCCGCCAGCAGGTCGTTGTCGTGCATCTCATGGGGAATGACCTGAACCAGCGAGGCCATCAGGTCTTCCTGCCTGCGCTTTTCGATTTCGCCCCGCGTCGTCTGGTTGCCCATCGACAGCAAAGCCGCCGTCACCAGGGCGAAAACACCCAGCAGCAGGGCCTGAAACAGCGGGCTGGCCCGAAACGCCTGAATGCGGGAGCTGGCGTTCATTTACTTGCCGCTCCGCTCTTTTTTGCACCGTGGCCGAAAATGCGCGGACGCACATAGCGGTCGATCAACGGCGTGGCGGCGTTCATCAGCAGGATGGCGAAGGCCATGCCTTCGGGATAGCCGGCCCAGGTGCGAATGATGAAGACCAGCGCGCCGCATCCCATGCCGAACAGCAACTGCCCGCGCGGGGAAACCGGCGAGGTCACCGGGTCGGTGGCGATGAAGAAGGCGCCGAGAATGCTCGCGCCCGAAAGCAGGTGGATCGCCGCGTTCGGATAGTGGTCGGGGCCGAGAAAATTGAACAGGCTCGCCATCGCCGCCAGCGTCGCCAGCATCGCCACCGGGATGCGCCAGCTGATGACCCGCATCGCAATCAGGAAGATGCCGCCCAGCGCCAGCAATGCCGCCGAGGTTTCACCCAGGCTGCCAGTGACCTGGCCCAGCCCCAGCGCGCCAAGACCGGACTGTCCGGCCAGCGCCTCCGAAAGGCTAGCGCCACGCCCCAGTTCGGTCTTGATATGGCCCAGTATCGAGGCGCCGGATACTGCGTCCACATGGCCGCCCAGGCCGAAAAAGGCGGCAAGACTGTCGCCGAAATGCGGGGCGAGGTTTGAAAACAGCGGTGTCGGCTCGACATAGCTGGTCATTTCCAGCGGGAAGGAGATGAGCAACGCCACCCGTGCCACCATGGCCGGATTGAATATGTTCTGCCCGAGGCCGCCGAAGATCTGCTTGCCGACGATGATGGCGATGGCGGCTCCGGCCAGTCCGATCCACCACGGCGCGCTTGGCGGCAGGCTCATCGCCAGCAGCCAGCCGGTCAGCAGCGCCGAGCCGTCGGTAAGGAAAATCCGCACCGGCTTTCCGGCAATGGCCAGGCTTGCCGCTTCGAAGGCCAGGACCGCCGCCGCGATGAGCAGGAAAAGAAAAATGGCCGGCCAGGCAAAAAGATAAAAGGAAAATGCCGTCGCCGGGGCCAGCGCCAGCATCACCAGTGTCATCGAGCGCCTGACGCTGGCCTTCTCATGTGCATAGGGTCCGGATATGACCGTTCTGGAACTCATTGGCGATCGCCCCCCTCGGCCGCGCCCGTTTCGGCGCTGCCGCCCGATTGCGCGACAGCCTCTTGCGCGCCCGATTGCGCCGCCGGTTGGGCTGCGGCCGCCTGCGCTGCCTTTTCCGCCTGTTCGGCCTTGCGCCTGGCAAATGCTTCCTTCTTGGCCCGCATCTGCTCTTCCATGCGCGTCAGACGCAAGGTGGCAAGCTTGCGGGTCAGGCGCTGCTTGCGCTGCTCGCCGTCGATGGCCTTGAGGCGGCCCTTGGCGAAATTGAAGTACTGCACCAGCGGGATATTGGACGGGCAGACATAGGAGCAGGCGCCGCAGCTGATGCAGTCCATCAGCCCGATTTTGACGGCCGAGTCCAGCTCGTCCTTGCGCACCCGCGCCGCCATGTCCAGCGGCAGGAGCCCCATCGGGCAGGCCGAGACACAAGCGGCGCAACGGATGCAGGGCATGACCTGCCGGCTGGCGGTTTCCGCCCTGGTCAGCGCCAGTACGCCGTTCGTGCCTTTCAGGATCGGGGCATGGACCGACTTGATCGGCTGGCCCATCATCGGCCCGCCAACCAGGATAACCTCGGGCTCTTCCTTGAGCCCGCCGCAAAATTCGAGCAGGTCGAAAATCGGCGTCCCGAACGGCGCCTGGATATTGCGCGGCCGCGCCACCGCCCCCCCGCTCACCGTGACCACCCGGTCGATCAGCGGCTTGCCGTGGCGTACCGCGTCATGCACCGCCAGCGCGGTGGCGGCGTTATGAACAACAACGCCGATATCGGCGGTCAGCTTGCCTGCCGGCGTTTCCTTGCCGGTCAGGGTCTGGATCAGCTGTTTTTCCGCCCCCATCGGATAATGGCTCGGAACGGTGACGACGCTGGTATCCGGCACATCGGCGGCGGCTTCGCGCATCGCCGCGATCGCTTCGGGCTTGTTGTCCTCGATGGCGATGATGACCTGCACGACGCCGATGCTGTGGGCCATGATCCGCGCGCCATCGATGACCTGGGCCGCCTTTTCCCGCATCAGGCGATCGTCGCAGGTCAGGTAGGGTTCGCATTCCGAGCCGTTGATAACCAACTGCTCGAGCTTGTGGCGGTCGCCCAGATTGAGCTTGATCGCGGACGGGAAAGTGGCGCCGCCCATGCCGACAACGCCGCAATCGGCGACCCGCCTGGAAATTTCTTCCGGCCGGCAGGTCAGCGGATCGAGCGGCGGCGCGCGGCGGATCCAGCGGTCGAATCCATCGGGGCGCATGGTGATGGTCTGCCACCGCAGGCCCGAGGCGGTCGGCGAATGATAGGAGTGCAGGCCGAGAATGGTGCCCGAGGTCGGGGCGTGCACCGGCGCCGAAATCATGCCCTTGGCGCGGGCGATGACCTGGCCCTTGAGCACCTTGTCGCCGCGCTCGACCTCCGGTTCGGCATGGGCGCCGATATGCTGCTGCAACGGCAGGTGCAGCACCGGCGGCATGGGGATCTTCTCGATCGCCAAGTCCTTGGTCAGGTGCTTGCGATCGTCGGGGTGAACCCCGCCGCGGATCTTGAACAGGGCGCCCATCATGTGACCGGCTCGCTTTGCGCGGTCTTGGCCGGTTCGGCGGGCTTGGGCCAGTGCCAGGTCTGCACCGTGCTTTGGATCGGCCTCATTTCGATACACTCGGTCGGGCAGACCTCGACGCACTTGCCGCAGCCCGTGCAGATGTCGCCAAAAACGGCATGGACATGCTTGGGCGCGCCGACAAAGGCATCCGTCGGGCATTGCTGGAAACAGCGAGTGCAGCCGATGCACAGGGACTCGTTGACGAAAGCAACCATCGGCTGCTTTTCCTCGACCTCGCCAAGATCGACGCTGACCCCGAGCTTGGCCGCCAGCTTCGACGCCACCGCCTTGCCGCCGGGCGGGCACAGCGTCACCGGCGCCTTGCCATTGGCCAGGGCCTCGGCCGCCGGCCCGCAGCCGGGAAAGCCGCACTGGCCGCACTGGCTGCCCGGGAGCAGGTCCTCGATTTCCTTGACCAGCGGATTGCCTTCGACCGACAGATACTTGGCGGCGACGCCGAGCAGAATGCCCAGCACCACGCCAAGTCCGGTCAGAACAGCAATTGCGGTCAGCATTACCGTTTCCCCTATTGCACCGGCAGGCCGGAAAAGCCCATGAATGCCAGCGACAGCAGGCCGGCCATGACAAATCCGATCGGAGCGCCCTCGAAAGTCTCCGGAACGTCGGCCAGCGAAAGCCGTTCACGCATGCCGGCAAAGATCACCATGACAAGGGTAAACCCCAGCGCGGACCCCACGCCATAGAGCAGGCTGTGCAAAAAATCGCTTTTCTCTTGGATATTTAGCAGCGCGACGCCGAGCACGGCGCAATTGGTTGTGATCAGGGGAAGAAAGATGCCGAGGACCTGATAGAGCACCGGCGAAATGCGTTTGACCGCCAGTTCGGTGAACTGGACCACGGCGGCAATGACGACGATGAAAGTGAGGATGCGCAGGAATTCGAGGCCGAAAGGCTGCAACAGAAATCGTTCCAGGAGCCAGCTCGAAGCCGCCGCGAGCGTCAGCACGAAGGTGGTGGCGAAACCCATGCCGAGCGCGGTATCGACCTTGTTCGATGCCCCCATGAAGGGACAAAGGCCAAGAAACTTGACCAGCAGCACATTGTTCACGAGAGCGGTGCCGAGGATCAGGAAAATATATTCGCGCATTTCACTCTTCACTCACCCTCGATTGACAAATAGCGGCCGTGAACCCGCCATGACCCCAATCGCGACGAACGCCAACACTGTCCCAAAACCGCCGCGGACACAAAACGAAAGTAGCATAAAAAAATACGTAATTTGGTACACCTTTACCATAATGCCTTGGATTTTTCTACTGTTTCGATTTTGCACCGCCGTTCCCGCCCGCGCGCTGCCCAAAAAGGGCATCGAGTGCAAGGTCACAGTGGCGGGCTGACAACGATGGCCGGCGGCTGGCCTTTTGCGAACTCGACCCGCGCCTTCATCTCGGGGTTGAGATAGACGGTGCCGTTCTCGTCGACCAAAAGGGCGAATTTGATCCCCATCTTGAGCGCGATCCGGTGCCAGTCCCGCGGTCCGGCGACGCTCAGGGCGGTGGCTGCCGCATCGGCGACGGCGCCGTTCATGTCGATCACGCTCGCCGACACGATATGGCGCACCGGCATCCCGTCGCGCGGATCGATGATATGGGAATAGCGAATGCCCTCGCTCTCGCGGTAGCGCTCGTAATTTCCCGAAGTGTAGAGGTTCTCGTTCTCGGCCAGATCCACCGCGGCAATAACGCCGCGCCCCGCCGGAGCGCGGATTCCGATATGCCACGGCCGCCCGTCGGCCTTTGCCGCGCCGCCGCTTCCGCGGCCCGCCTTGCCCAGCGTGTTGAGGTCGCCTCCGGCATTGATAATGGCGTTTTCGATGCCGTGGGCGCGCAGTATCTCCATGGCCCGGTCGAGGGCGGCGCCCTTGGCAAAGGCTCCGAAATCGAATTGAACCGCCCGGTTTCGGCTGCTCACCATATCGCCCGATATCTCGACATCCGCCATGGTCGGATGGAGGGCCGCAAGCCGGGAAATCTCCTCGCGGTCGGGCAACACGCCGCTCGGCAATTCGTCGTTGTGAAAGCCCCATGCCGCGATCAGGGCGCCAATGGCGGGGTTGAAAAGATTGTCGCTGGCCGCCGACAGGCTCCTGGCCTGGACCAGCAGCGGCAGCAGGAACGGCGACACCCGCATCGCCCTGCCGTCGTGAATCGCCTGGTTGAGCCGCGTCAGTTCCCCCGGCTTCCAGGCGTGCCAGTCGGTGTGCATGCGCTGGAATTCGCGCTCGACGGCGCCGACCGCCTCGCGCGCATCCTCCTCCCTGGCGCCGGAGATGGTGAAATCGACCAGTGTGCCGAAGATATAGACGGTTGCCTTGTACTCGGTTGGCGGCTCCGAGCAGGCGGCGGCGCTGACCAGGAGCCCGGCCAGAACGGCGATCACCCCGAGATTGCGCAGGCGCATGCCAAGCCTAGCCGGCAACATTGCACGAGCCTGCCGGCATCGCGCGCGCGGGCAGTGGGCCGAGGACGCGCGGTGCTGTGGCCGAGACAAGATGCGAGGAAAGGGCCAGGACGCGCGCGGCGAGGAGGCCGGCGCCGAGGCCGGCCGCCGCCGCGAGGGCGATCCAACCGTCCGTCAGGCCGCTCTGAGATGCCAGGATTGCACCCGCCAGCAGCCCGCCGAGGGGTGACAGATAGACGACGAGGGCCGCTTTCAGCAGCGCGCTCTGGGCGATGCCGATTTCGTACCAGTCGCCGGGCCGGGCGCCGGAAATCTCGTCGACCCGGAATTGCAGTCCCTTGTTGGAAAACAGTTTTGACAGGCCGGATACTCCGCAGCCCTTGGCGGCATGGCAGGACGAACAGGCCGACTGGCGCTCCGCCCGCAGGACGGCCCCTCGCGCGCCGTTCTCCACCACCTGGGCCACGGTGCGCACCAGGCCGTCGGCGGTCACGCCAGGAAAACCGCCGGTTTCGGGCGCATCGAAAGCGGTTCGTGAGGTTCGATCCTGTGAATCGTGAAACCGCATCACTCGCATTCCATGTATTGCCGCGCGCCTTCGCATCGCTTTCTAGCAGCGCCGGGACAGGAAATAAAGAATGCCGCGCCGCGGCGTGCCCCGTGCCCGGCATTGCTTCCGCCCTCGCGCCCCGGTCGGCGCATCCTCGCCGCCGCCGCGCAACACGGCTTTCTCGCGCCTAAACGATTTGATCCGGCGCGTTGACATCATACGCCCGTTCTTCTAGTTGATCGGCGCCGGCCCGCTGGGACTGGCACCAGGGACTGTATTTGGCTGCCGGAACCGGTATTGTTTCAGCAGGTGGCAAGTCCGACAGGAGCAGCGTCTGTGTCGTTGGATGCGGAGAAATTGAAGCGGATCTGCGCTGCCACCGAACCGGCGGCGACCCTGGAACCGCTGCTGAAGAATATCAATGCCGCCGCCGGCGGGCGCGAATTCTCGCTCACCTACACCGACAAGGGGTGGTACCGGGTTGGAGGCATCGTCACCGCGACCGGCGAACGTGTCGCCGACGACCTCGAACAGTGGGTAAGGGCGCAGGGCGAAGACGATATCATCAGCCTTGCCGCGCAATATGCCGATAGCGGCTATCTGGCCACCGCCATATCCGGCAAGACCTTTTTCCTTTCCGCCTCCAGCGGTCCGCGGGCGCTGGACTTTATCCAGATCGAAGTCGAGGAACTGCGCGAGGTCACCGACCGCGAGCTATTCGATCATGACAATGTCCCCGATACCATCGAGGACATCATCGACCCTATGGAGTGCCGCCCCGTCAAGCAGACGCCGGTGGCGCCGCCGGTCTACCAGTTCAAGCAGCTCCTGGATTTTTCCGCCATCGGAGAGGAATTGACCTCCGAATATGCTGGCGATCCCGCCTTTCGCCGTTTCCTTCGCGACTGGGAACAGAGCAGCGCCAGCGGCGAATTGCCGTTCCATAAATGCTGGGCGGTGGAAGTGCTTCCGGTGCTGGCCGATGTCGGCGAGCACAAGAGCAAGGTTCGCCTGTGGTCGCCGCATGGCGCCGCGGTCCATACCTACGACATGAGCGGGCGCGGCATGGGCGGCGGCATCGTCAAGATGCTGGCCAGTCTCGACCGCGAGGCCGGCTATCCGATGGCCTGGTATTTCCTGATGCTGACCAAGAAATTCCTTTCTCCCGCCATGCTGATATCGATCCGCGAGGAAATGGGCTGGTCCCAGCGGGATTCGACTTTCCTGGCGGCAAACGACCGCCGCATCCTCGAAAGCTGGATCGAGGCTCCCTATACCATCTGAAGGCAAGACCCGGTCCGGCCTGCCCAAGCAAAAAAACGCGCCGCGAAATTGCGCGGCGCGCTTTGGATATTGCCGGGCCAATGGGCGGCGGGATGCCGCCTAGCTCGCCTTGGCCATGCGATTGGTGAAGATCTGCGGCCGCATCTTGGGATGGCAGGCCATGGTCTTGGGCGCATAGGGCGTTTCGGCGCCGAGTTCCTCGGCGGCGTGCCAGGCCCAGCGCGGATCCCACATCGCGCCGCGAGCCAGGGCGACGAAATCGGCCTTGCCCGAGGCGATGATCTCCTCGGCCTGGCGGGCGTCGGTGATCAGGCCCACCGACATGGTGGCGATGCCGGCTTCCTTGCGCACTTTCTCGCCGAATGAAACCTGGTATCCGGGCGCCAGCGGGATTTGCTGGCGCGGGTCCAGCCCGCCGGTGGAAACATCGAGATAGTCGCAGCCCAGCGCCTTGAGTTCGCGTGCCAGCGCGACCGTTTCCTCCGGCGTCCAGCCGCCATCGACCCAGTCGGTCGCCGATACCCGCATGCCCAGCGGCTTGTCCGCCGGCCACACCTTGCGCACCGCCGCGAATACCTCAAGCGGCAGCCGCATGCGGTTTTCCAGCGTGCCGCCATATTCGTCCGAGCGCTGGTTGGACAGCGGCGACAGGAACTGGTGCAACAGATAGCCGTGGCCGCCATGGAGTTCGATCAGGTCATAGCCGATGCGCTCGGCGCGCTGGGCCGAGGCCACGAACTCGCCGATCAGTTCGCCAATATCGCCCTTGCTCAGTTCGCGCGGCGCCGGCCAGTCGGCGTCATAGGGCAGGGCGGAGGGGGCCACGGTCTGCCAGGCGCCTTCTTCCGCCGTCAATGCCTTGCCGCCGGCGGCCGGCGGGTGGCTCGAACCCTTGCGCCCGGCATGGGCGAGCTGGATGCCCTGGGCGGCGACGCCATAGGTCTTGCAGAAATCGATGACCCGCTTGGCCGCCGCTTCATTGGCGTCCGACCACAGTCCCGCGCATTTATGCGAAATCCGGCCCACGGCGTTGACATTGGTCATTTCGGTCATCACCAGGCCGGCGGCGCCGAGCGAGAAACTGCCCAGATGCATCAGATGCCAGTCGCCCGCGGAGCCATCGACGGAATTGTACTGGCACATCGGCGAGACGACGACGCGGTTAGGCAGCTTGAGGCCGCGCAGTTCGATCGGGGAGAATAGTCTGCTGGTCATTATTGTTTCCTTGTTCCTCGCAGGAATACAGCCTGCCGGCGAGCTTGGGCCGGCATTGTTCGTTATGACGAGTACAACATGGCGCGCCGCAAGGGCAAGTTTCGCCGCCGCGCCGTCCCATCGGCCAGGCGGCCCCGCGCCAGGCGCGAATTCTTCATCCTAGCCGTGCAGGGCAACGACGATACAGCAGATCATCCAGAATACCGGATATTCGAAGCCGCCCAGGTTCCAGAACCATTTGCCGCCGGACACGCGGTAGCAGGCCACCGCCGCCAGCGCCAGAAAGGCCACCGCCGCCCAGGCTACGTAACCTGTATAGATGCCCAAAATCAGGCAGGTCGAGATCACCGCTTCGGCGGCAAGCGCGATATTGATGAACAGGCCAGGCGGATTGAGGCCCGCGCTCTTGAAAAAGCCCATGGTGAATTCGCGTTCGGAATATTTGCCGATCATATGCGGAATGAAGAAAAAGCCGCAGATAATCCGCAAGATATTGAATTCATTGGCAAGATTGAAATTCTCAGCGAGTGTGGACATGATCCCCCCAATTCGTTTGACGCCCCGGATACCACGCCGGAATGCGTCCCCATGCACGGCCCCGATTGCTGGAGGGCGATGATGCCACCACGCGGCCGGAGGCGTAAAGTGCGACACAATCGCAGCCCACGGGCCTTTACCCGCCCTTTTGCCCGCGAACAGCCCGCAAACAGGAACAGAACCCTCCAGGCATCGCCCGCTGGCGCTTCTCCTGGGCGCCAATGCGGGGCTTGACAATGGACACCGAGAGAATTTACCTTTGCATAAGTGATTACGGAATAAGAAACCTGCCTATGCGGCGAGGCTGGCACTTCGGCCGCAGGGACAAGACAGCAGGGACAAATCAGGCGGCAAGCCGTGCGCTCCGGGGGGTGCGGACGGCACCGGAGGGAGGACAGGAAAATGACGATCGGGCATTCGCTGCTCGGCCAGGGTCCTGAAGGGGTTCTGGTCTTTCACGGCTGGTTTGGCGATCACAAGGTGTTCGAGCCGATCTATCTGCACCTTGATACCGACGCCTTCACCTATGCCTTCATCGACCAGCGCGGCTACGGCAAGTCGATGGACCAGAAGGGCGACTACACCATCGAGGAGATTTCCTCCGACGCCCTGGCGCTGGCCGACAAATTGGGCTGGAAGAAATTCCATGTCATCGGCCATTCCATGGGCGGCAAGGTGGTTCAGCGCATCGCCATGGATGCCCCGGGCCGTGTCAAATGCGGCATTTGCGTTACCCCGGTGCCAGCGTCCGGCGTTCCGATGAGCGACGAGGAATGGCCGCTCTTCGGCGACGCGCCGGACAAGGACGAGAATCGCTTCCAGATCATCGACTTCACCACCGGCGGCCGCCTGCCGCGCAAATGGGTGCAGTCGATCGTCACCGCCTCGCGTGACACCACCACCCTGGAGTCGTTCCGCGGCTATCTCCAGTCCTGGGTCAAAGGCAATTTCGTCGAACAGGCCATGGGGATGGCGACGCCGCTCAAGGTCATCGTCGGCGAGCATGACGGCGCCCTGACCGCGGAGGTCATGAACATGACCTTCATGCAGTGGTATCCGAACGCTTCCCTCGAGGTTCTCGCCGGGTCCGGCCATTACCCGATGCAGGAAGTGCCGGTCTATCTCGCCGCCACCATGGACGCTTTTCTGCGCCAACATATCTGAGACTGGACCAAGGGAGTGGCCGCCATGCCCCGTGCCTCCACCGGCGAAAGCCGCAAGGTTCCGACCTTCTGCTATCAATGCGTTGCCGGGCCGGAAATCGTCGAGGTCAAGGTCGAGAACGGCGTCGCCACCGAGATCGCGCCGCGTTTCGAGGTCGCCGACGTTCACCCCGGCCACGGCAAGGTCTGCGTCAAGGCCTACGGCCTGATCCAGAAGACCTACAATCCCAACCGCCTCAAGCAGCCGATGAAGCGGACCAACCCGAAAAAAGGCAAGGGCGAGGACCCCGGTTTCGTGCCCATCTCCTGGGACGAGGCGCTTGATATCGTCTCCGGCAAACTGCGCGAGATCCACGCCAAGGGGGTGGTGGATGAATCGGGCTATCCACGGCTCGCCTCCAGCCTCGGCGGCGGCGGCACCCCGGTTGCCTATGCCGGCACCTTCCCGGCCTTCCTCGCCGCATGGGGCGCGGTCGATTTCTCCTTCGGCTCCGGCCAGGGCGTCAAATGCACCCATTCGGAGCATCTCTACGGCGAATTCTGGCACAAGGCATTTACCGTGGCGCCGGATACGCCGCGCTGCGACTATGTCGTTTCCTTCGGCGCCAATACCGAGAGTTCCGGCGGCGTGTGCGGCGTCATGCGCCATTCGGAAGCCCGCATACGGGGCCTCAAGCGGGTGCAGGTCGAACCCCATATGTCGATCACCGGCGGCTGCGCCACCGAATGGGTGCCGATCAGGCCCAAGACCGATGCTGCCTTCATGATGGCGATGATCCACGTCATCCTGCACGAGAATCCGCTCAGCCGCATCGACGTGCCTTTCCTGAAGGAACGCACCTCCTCGCCCTATCTGGTGGCGCCGAACGGATTTTTCATGCGCGACCCCGAGAGCGAGAAGCCGCTGGTCTGGGATCTCAAGACCGGAGCCGCGGCGCCCTTCGATACCCCCGGCATCGATCCGGCAATCGAGGGCGAGTTCAAGGTCTCCGGCGTCGAGATCGGCGCCGACGGCAAGAAGTGGAAGCACCGCGCCAAGGCGTGCCGCACCTCCCATCAGGTCCTCAAGGACCACATGGCCGGCAATACCCCGGAATGGGCTTCCAGCATCACCGATGTGCCGGCCAGGACCATCCGGCGCATCGCCAACGAATATCTCGACCATGCCCGTATCGGCGAAACCGTCGTCGTCAATGGCCGCACGCTGCCCCTGCGCCCGGTCGCCGTCGCCCTGGGCAAGACCGTCAACAATGGCTGGGGCGGCTATGAGGCCTGCTGGGGCCGCACCGTCCTCGCCTGCCTCGTCGGCGCCCTCGAGGTGCCCGGCGGCACGCTGGGCACCACGGTGCGCGTCAACCGCTCGGCACGCGACCGCCGCCTCTCTGTTTCTCCCGGTCCCGACGGTTTCATGCATTTCCCCGGCAATCCGACCGACAAGAAGGGCTGGGTGCGCAACCCCGACCAGCGCCATGCCGGCCGTACCCTGGTGCCGCTGTCGGGCAATTCGGGCTGGTCGCCGGCGCTGGGGCCGACCCATATGGGATGGATGAGCCAGAAGGACGGCGAGTTCCCCGGCCTGCCGCGCATGACCACGCCCGACATATGGTTCACCTTCCGCACCAATCCGGTGATCTCGTTCTGGGATACCGAGACCATGTGCGACACCGTGGCCAAATTCCCCTTCATCGTCTCATTTTCCTACACCCACGACGAAACCAACCATTTCGCCGATGTGCTGCTGCCCGAATGCACAGACCTGGAAAGCACCCAGATCACCCGCATCGGCGGTACCAAGTTCATGGAAGCGTTCTGGGAGTATCAGGGCTTCTGCCTGCGCCAGCCGATCATCGAGCCCCAGGGCGATGTCCGCGACATGACCTGGATCATGACCCAGATCGCCAGCCGCACCGGACTGCTGGAAGCCTATAATACGGCGATCAACAAGGGGGCAACTTGCGTTCCCCTCAAGACCAAGGCCTATGACTTCTCGCTCGATGTCACCAAGGAGAACTCGGTCGAAGAAATCTGGGACGCCGCCTGCCGCGCCGGCAGCGCCGAACTGACCGACGGCAAGGAAAGCGACGGCATCGACTACTACCGCAAGCACGGCCTGCGCGTCGGCGATTTCCCCCAGATCAACTGGTACCTGACCCCGACTCTGATCGACCAGGGCCTGCGCTACGAGATCCCCTATCAGGAGCGCCTTCTCCGCATGGGCCAGGAACTCGGCAACCGGCTGCATGAAAACGGCATCGAGTGGTGGGACACCCAATTGGCCGAATACAAGGCCATTCCCGACTGGCACGACATTCCCGGCATCTGGGAGCGCGCCTATGAAAAATCCTTCGGCGCCAATATGAAAGATTACCCGTTCTGGCTCATGACTTCGCGCTCGATGCAATATTCCTGGGGCGCCAACTCGGGCATCCAGCTGATGCATGAAGTGGCGGAGAATATCGCCGGCCATGACGGTGCCATCATCAATGCGGCCCGCGCCCGCGAACTTGGCATCGCCGACGGCGACCCGATCGAAGTCACCGGGCCCTCGGGGCAGAAGGTCAAGGGCCGCGCCGTGCTGCGCCAGGGCATCCGTCCCGACACCATACTCATGGTCGCCCAGTTCAATCACTGGGCAACGCCGCTGGCCAAGGATTTCGGCGTCCCCAGCATCAACAAGCTGGTGCCGATGCTGCTCGATCTGACTGACAACACCGGTTCGGGCGCCGATCTGGTCCGGGTCCGGCTGGAACGCGGGAGGGTGCAATGACCCGCTGGGCCATGGTCGCCGATCTGCGCCGCTGTGTCGGCTGCCAGACCTGCACCGCTTCGTGCAAGCTGACCAACGCGACGCCGCCCGGCGTCCAGTGGCGCAAGGTGCTGGACATCGAGACCGGCGAATATCCGGATGTCCGCCGCACCTATGTGCCGGTCGGCTGCATGCATTGCGACGAGCCGCCCTGCCTCGATGTCTGCCCTTCGACGGCGACCCGCAAGCGCGCCGACGGCATCGTCACCATCGATTACGACATCTGCATCGGCTGTGCCTATTGCGCCGTCGCCTGCCCCTATCAGGCCCGCTACAAGGTGACCAAGCGCGATTTTGCCTATGACCGCGAAAACACCAGCGAGGAAGCGCGCGAAGACCCCAAGCGCATGGGCGTGGCGCAGAAATGCACCTTCTGCGTCGAGCGCATCGACTTCGGGCTGGAAAACGGGCTGACGCCCGGCATCGATCCCGATGCCACCCCGGCCTGCGTCAATTCCTGCATCGCCGATGCCCTGGCCTTTGGCGATCTCGACGATCCGAACAGCAATGTTTCGCGCCTTCTGGCCGAGAACAAGAGCTTCCGCATGCACGAGGAACTGGGGACAGGCCCCGGCTTTCATTACATCTGGGAGGAGCGCAGATGATCGGCTCTCGCCCCTGGCTTCAGTCCAACTGGGACTGGCGCGCCGCGGGAAACTTCATTTTTGGCGGAGCTGGCGTCGGCCTGTTTGTCGCCGCCGCTCTTGCCGCGGGTAGCGGCGCCGCTGCCTCGGCGCCGCTGCTTTGCGGCATGGGGTTGATCGCCCTTGGTCTTGCCCTGGTTTGGACCGAGCTCGGCCGCCCCATGCGCTTCATCAATGTGCTGCGCCACCCGGCGCGCTCCTGGATGAGCCGCGAGGCCATAGCCGCGATCGTCTTCTTTGCCCTCGCGATTGGCGCCCTGGCCACCGGCAGCGCCCCTGTCTTGTGGGCGGCCTGTGTGGCCGCGCTCGCTTTTCTCTATTGCCAGGCACGTATGCTGCAGGGGGGCAAGGGCATACCGGCCTGGCGGGTCCAGGCCTCGGTCCCCCTGCTTATCCTGACAGGATTGACCGAAGGCCTGGGCCTCTACTTCCTGCTCCAGATCGCATTTTTCGGGCCGCTGCCGGCGGCGGCGCCTCCGGTCTGGGTGCTGGCCCTGCTCTTGGCGCTGCGCCTTGCGATCTGGCGCAGTTATTGCGCCAGCCTGAAGGAAGGCGCCCCGCAAGGCACGATGGACATGATGGCCGGCGCCGCCCCCTGGTTCGCCGCCCTCGGCCATGGCCTGCCGCTGCTGGCGCTGGCCGCTGTCCTCGCCCTGCCAGACCTTGGCGGCGTCCTCGTCGCGCTGGCCGGCCTGCTCGCCTTTGCCAGCGGCTGGTGGATCAAGTTCGTTATCGTTGTGCGGGCCGCATTCAACCAGGGATATGCCATCGCCTTCACCCCGGCGCGCGGACCCGGCGGCAGCCGTGTTGCTGAAAAATCGGGTTGGAACTAGGCAATTCCCGCCGCCAGAAAAGCCGGTCAACACCTGTTTGCCGTGAGGTATCGCCGTGGCTGACGACAGAAACGACTTCTTCTATGCGCCTGAATTGGAATTGCTGCCCCGCGACCAGTTGCGCGCTCTCCAGCTGGCGCGTCTCACCGACACGGTAACGCGCGCCTATGAGCGGGTGCCCCATTACCAGGCGGCGATGAAGGAGGTTGGCGTCACGCCGCAGGATATCCGCGGC
Organism: Rhodobiaceae bacterium; assembly: GCA_020441905.1. GTDB lineage: Bacteria > Pseudomonadota > Alphaproteobacteria > Rhizobiales > NORP267 > JAGRLG01. The sequence goes on from JAGRLG010000001.1 coordinate 22,424, forward strand.
CTCGACGATATCCGCCGCCTGCCTTTCACCACCAAGGACTGCCTGCGCAGCAACTACCCGTTCGGCATGTTTGCCGTGCCCCGCGAACAGGTGGTCCGCCTCCATGCCTCCTCCGGCACCACCGGTCTGCCCACCGTGGTCGGCTATACCGCGAAGGATATCGATACCTGGACCGAACTGATGGCGCGTTCCATGGCCTGCGCCGGGGCGCGGCCCGGCGACGTCGCCCACAACGCCAACCAGTACGGCATGTTCACCGGCGGCCTCGGCTTTCACTATGGCGCCGAAAGGCTGGGCTGCACGGTGACGCCGATGTCCGGCGGCAACACCGCGCGCCAGCTCATGCTGATGCGCGACTTCGGCGCCACGGTGCTGATCGCCAATCCGTCCTACGCCTTCAAGCTGGCGGAAGCCGCCGAGGAATCGGGCATCGACATCAAGAGCAAGCTGCGGGTCGGACTGTTCGGCGCCGAGCCGTGGAGCGACGCCATGCGCGCCGAAATCGAATCCCGGCTCGGCATCATCACCGGGGATTTCTGGGGCCTGTCGGAAATGACCGGACCTGGCGTTTCGGTCAACTGCATCGGCGGCCATGGCCTTCATGTCTGGGAGGACTGCTTCTTCATCGAGATCGTCGATCCCGACACCATGGAGCCGCTGGGCGATGGCGAGATCGGCGAGATCGTCATCACCACCCTGGCCAAGCAGGCACAGCCGATCCTGCGCTATCGCACCCGGGACCTGTCGAGCCTGAGCCACGAGCCCTGCTCCTGCGGGCGCACCCATGCCCGCATCCAGCGCGTCGTCGGGCGCAGTGACGACATGCTCATCATTCGCGGCGTCAATGTCTTTCCCTCCCAGATCGAAACCGTGCTGCTGGCGGTTCCCGGCGTTGTGCCGCACTATGAGCTGGTGGTTCATCAGGAAGGGCCGATGGTCGCGATGACAGTCAGGGTCGAAGCCTCGCCCCAGCTTGGCCAGGGCGAATATGCCGGTGTTGCGGCAGTGGTCCGCGACAGGATCAAGTCGGCGGTCGGCGTTACCGTTCATGTTGATGTTACCGCACCTGGCGCCTTGCCGCGCTGGGAGGTTGGCAAGGCGGTTCGGGTTCGCGATTTGCGCCGGTCAGCCTGACGGGCCGGCCGCGCAAGCGGTTTGGTCGCAGCGCGCCCGCTTGACGCCGCGACGCGGCTTCTTTACCAGCGCTCAGGCTGCGCCGGAGCCTGGCGCGGTGCGCGTGTGTGGCATGTGGTGGCATCGGGACGACAAATGAGCGACATCGGCAAAAGAACCAAGCCGCAGATCGGCATCCAGTCGGTGGATGTCGGCATGCATCTTCTGAAAACCCTGATGGAATTCGGCCGCCCGGTGATGCTCAAGGAGCTTGCCGCCGCCGCCGGCATGCCCCCGGCCAAGGCTCACCGCTACCTGGTCAGCCTCGGCCGTTCGGGCATGGTGACCCAGTCCGAATCCGGCGGCCGCTACGGCCTTGGCGAATTCGCCCTCAATATCGGCCTGTCGGCGCTGTCTCAGCTCAATGTTGTCCGCATAGCCAGCGAGGCGGTGTCAGAACTGCGCGACCGCACCGATCAAACCTGCTTTCTCGCTGTCTGGGGCAGTCACGGTCCGACCATCGTGCGCTGGTCGGAAGGCTCGCGCCCGGTGCCGACCACGGCGCGCGTCGGCTATGTGCTTTCCCTCGTCAGTTCGGCGACGGGGCGGATCTTTTCCACCTTCCTGCCGCGCGAGCGTACCGGGGAGGAAATAAAGCGCCAGCTCGATGGCCGCCCTTCCGGCTCCTTCGACAAGATGCTGAACGATATCCGCATCCACCGTATCGCCCGCACCGAAGGCGAGGAGCAGGCGACCATCAACGCCCTCAGCGCTCCGCTCTTCGACCATTCCGGCGAACTTGTCGGCGCCCTGACCATGCTTGGACCGGCGCGCACATTCGACATCAGCTGGGACGGTGCGCTGGCGCGCGACCTCATCGCCATGGCGGAGCAGGTGTCGCGCCGCCTCGGCCACACCCGGACCTGAACCCAGCGTTCAAACGCCCCCTTGTCGCGGCCCAAGTCGCCGCCGCCAGGATATCCTGGCGGCGCGGCGCCGCATGCCCCCGTCCCGGCTGTGCCTGGGCGAAGACGCTCTTTCCGCTTTTTCCACGGTGTGACGACCGGGCGCAATTGACTCGGCAAGTTCCGAATTATATATTGAGATATCAGTTATGCAGTAAATAATAATCATTATAAATATACGGTATTTCAGACGGTTATGCAGGTTGCAAACGAGCCCAGAATGGCCGCGAGGCCCTATCCAGCGTGCTGGCCGGCGTGTTTTCGCGGCGCGGCCTGACTGCCGCCATGGAAAGATCCTTCGTCAATGAAGTGAAGAAGCTGCGCCTTGGCGCCGGCGAAACATTTCGCGGCGAAGGCATTCTCGCCATCACCAAGGCGGTGCTGCAGTCGGGCGTCAGCTATGTCGGCGGCTATCAGGGCGCGCCGATTTCCCATCTCATGGACGTTCTGTCCGATGCCAGGCCGCTGCTGGACGAGCTTGGCATCCATTTCGAGTCCAGCGCCAACGAGGCGTCTGCGGCCGCCATGTGCGCGGCATCGGTCAATTACCCGATGCGCGGCGCGGTGGTGTGGAAGTCGACCGTCGGCACCAATGTCGCTTCCGACCCGCTGTCCAACTTGAGCTCGGTCGGCGTCACCGGCGGCGTTGTCATCATCCTCGGCGAGGATTACGGCGAGGGCGCCAGCATCATCCAGGAGCGGTCCCACGCCTTTGCGATGAAATCCCAGATGTGGCTGCTCGACCCGCGCCCCTATCAGCCCAAAATGGTTGAACTGGTCGAAAAGGCCTTCGAGCTGTCCGAAGCCAGCCAGACCCCGGTCATGGTCGAATTCCGCATCCGCGCCTGCCATGTCCATGGCAGCTTCGAAACGAAGGACAATGTGGCGCCGGAGGTATCGCGCAACCGACCCTTGCCGGAACCCAGTTTCGATTACGGCCGCGTCGTCCTGCCGCCCTCCAATTTCCGCCAGGAGCAGAAGAAGATCGCCGAACGCCTGCCCGCGGCCATCGACTATATCGCCGCGAGCGGCCTCAATGAGGTCTTCGGCCCGGCCAGGGCCAAGCTTGGCATCGTCGTTCAGGGCGGTCTCTACAATTCGCTGCTGCGCGGACTCGAGCAGCTCGGCCTTGCCGATCTCTTCGGCTCCAGCGAAATCCCTCTCTACGTCCTCAATGTCACCTATCCGCTGATCCCCGCCGAACTGGAAAAATTCGCCGCCGGCAAGGAGGCGCTGCTGGTGGTCGAGGAAGGCCAGCCCGCTTATCTGGAAGCCGCCATCGGCGCTGCCTTGAGGGAAAAGGAAAAAGCCACGCAGGTCCTTGGCAAGGGCTGCTTCCCGCAAGCAGGCGAATACACCCGCGAGGTCATGCTGGCCGGGCTGACGCGCTTTTTCGCCGCCCATGCCGCCGCCCTTGGCAAGCGCAAGGTCCAGGTGGGAGAAATCGAGCGCATCGCCAGCTTGCGCGCCGCGGCGGCGGCAGCCCTGGGCGCGCCGATGCCGGTGCGCCCTCCCGGCTTTTGCACCGGCTGCCCCGAGCGCCCGGTCTTTGCCGCGATCAAGCTGATCGAGGAGGAACTGGGGCCGCTACACGTCTCCGCCGATATCGGCTGTCATTCCGCCTGCACCCTGCCGCCCTTCAACATGGGCAACACCATTCTCGGCTATGGCCTCGGCCTTGCCAGCGCCGCCGCCGTCTCCAGCGCATTCGACCGCCGCACCATTGCCGTCATGGGCGATGGCGGCTTCTGGCACAACGGCCTCACCTCGGGCGTCGCCAATGCGCTGTTCAACGGCACCGATGTCGTGCTGGTGATTTTCGCCAATGGCTATACCTCGGCCACCGGCCAGCAGCTGATCCCCTCCAGCGCGCAGGCCCGCGCGCCCGATGCCATGACCATCCGCGGCGCCCTTTCCGGCATCGGCGCCGACTGGATCCGCTCCGTCGACCCTTACGATGTCAGCGCCATGCGCGCGACCTTGCGCGAGGCCATGACCAGTCCCCACATGGGCCTCAAGGTCATCCTGTCCGAAGCCGAATGCCAGCTCGCCCGCCAGCGCCGCGTCAGGCCGCAGGCCGCCGCCGCCGTCGCCCGCGGCAAGCGCGTGGTGCGCACCCGCTATGTCGTCGATCCGGATATATGCACCGGCGACCGCGCCTGCATCCGCGCCTCCGGCTGCCCCTCGCTGACGATGCGCGACAGCGCCGACCCGCTGCGCGAGGAGGCGGTGACCTGGATCGACCCCAGCTGCGTCGGCTGCGGACTGTGCGGCGAGATGGCCCATGAAGCAGCATTGTGCCCGTCCTTCTCGCGCGTCGAGACGGTGGTCAATGCCGGCCCGCTCGAAAAGGCCGTTGCCCGCCTGCGCGCCATGGTAACGGGAGGAAACGCGGCATGAGCGCAGCTCTCACCCGCTCCCGCGCCCCGCGCCCCATCGCCATCCTCATCGGCGCCCTTGGCGGACAGGGCGGCGGCGTCCTTGCCGACTGGATCGTGCGCGCCGCCGAGATCGCCGATCTGCCGGTGCAGAGCACATCGGTGCCGGGCGTTGCCCAGCGCACCGGAGCCACCACCTATTATCTTGAGGTGTTTCCCGCCACCCGCGCCGAACTGGCCGGGGCCGAGCCGGTGCTGGCGCTTTATCCCTGTCCTGGGCAGGTCGACATGGTGGTTGCCACCGAGGCGGTGGAAGCCGGCCGGGCGATCGAGAACGCCTTCGTTTCACCCGACCGCACGCTGGTGATTTTCTCGACCCACCGTGTCTATGCCATCGGCGAAAAGGTCGGCCCCGAGGGAACCGTCCGCGACAGCGCCCATATCGCCAAGGCGGCGGAAACTTTTGCCCGCAGGGTCATCGCCGGAGATCTCCAGCAGGTGGCCGACCAGTCCGGTAGCATCGTCAACGCGGTCCTGCTCGGCCTCATTGCCGCCAGCAAGATGTTGCCCGTGCCGCTGTCCGCCTTCGAGCAGGCCGTCAGCGAAGCCGGGGTTGCGGTGGACTCCAATTTGCGCGGGCTGGCCGCCGGCTTCGCCTTCGCCGGGGCAAAGCCGGACATGATGCCCGAAGCCAGGCCGGCCGCCGGGACGGCGCCGCCCGGCCGCGATCCCGGCCCCGCCTTTGCCGGCGCGCCGGAGGACCTCAAGGGCCTGATCGGTCTTGGCGCCGATCGCCTTGCCGCCTATCAGGACGAGGCCTATGCGGCGCGCTATCTCGAACATCTTGCCGCCATCTTCGCCGCCGACCGCAACGCGGGCGGCGCGGCCCGCGATTTTGCCCTCAGCCGCACCGTGGCCCGCCGCCTGGCGCGCTGGATGGCCTATGAGGACGTCATCCGCGTCGCCGCGCTGAAGACCCGCGCCGCGCGCCACGCCGCCATCGGCGCCGAAGCCGGCGCCGCGCCGGGCGAGCCGCTGCGGGTGATCGAATATCTGAGGCCGGGAGCGGAGGAGGTGGCCTCGATGCTGCCGCCCGTTCTCGCCCGTCCGCTCCTGCGCCGCGCCGCGGGCCGGCGCTCGCGCGACCGTGCCCCCGGCCTTGCCCTCAAGATCCGGTCCCACACCGTCACCGGCTTCGCGGCCCTGCGCCTGCTGGCCTCGCTGCGCTGGCTGCGCCCCTATTCGGGCCGCTTTGGCGAGGAGCGCGCGCTTTACGGCCGCTGGCTGGAGGCGATCCATTCCGCCCTTGGCGCCGGCTACGACGTCGCCCTGGAAGTTGCCGCCTGCGCCGCCCTGATCCGCGGCTACGGCGCCGTCCATGCCCGCGGCCGCGCCGCCTTCGAATCCATTCTCGACAGCGAATTGCCGGCGGTCCTCGCCGCTGGCGCGCCCGATCCCGCCGTCTTGCGCCAGGCCCGCCTCGCGGCCCTGGGGCGCTGCGGCTGATCTCACGATTTCACGTCATCAGGAAACGAACACAAGAGGAGAAATACATGTCCAAGTCAGCACTGCTGGTTCTCGATCTCGTCAATGAACTGGTGCATGAGGACGGCAAGTTCGCCGGCATGGGCTATCCCGCCCAGGTCAAGGAACGCGGCGTCCTGGAGGCCGCCAGTTCGGCGATCGGCAAGGCGCGGGCCAAGGGAATGCCGGTCATATTCGTCCGCGTCGGCTTTTCGCCCGACTATCGCGAATGCCCCGAATCCTCGCCCCTGCTTGGCGCCGCCAAGCAGTATGGCGCCCTCCAGATCGGCGATTGGGCAACCGAGTTCCACGCCTCTCTCGACAGGCGGGACAGCGACGAGACCCTCACCAAGCACCGCGTCAATGCCTTTTTCGGCACGCCGCTGGACAAGATCCTCAAGGCCAAGGGTATCGACACCATCCTGCTCGGCGGCGTCGCCACCGATCTGGTGGTGCAGACCACGGCGCGCGACGGCCACGACCGCGACTACGCCGTCGTCGTGCTCGAGGACATGTGCGCGGCGTCCTCGCCGGAGCTCCATGACAGCGTGATTGGCGCCCTCGGCGCGGTGGCGCGCATCGACAAGACCGGCAGCGCGCCGGAACTCAACTAGCAAAGAACGGCAATACGCATACGGCCCCGCATTGTCGCAACGACGGATGCGGGGCCGGTCGCGGCAATAGGAGGCAGCCTATGACGACGACAACCAAGACTATGGCAGAGCAGGTCGGGGAGCTTTATCGGGGCGCTGTATTCGATACCCATATCCATTTCCTGCGCGATGCCTGGGATGAAATCGGCACCCGATCGGTGTTCGAAAAGCTGGACGCCAACGGCATCGAGCGCGCCTTGGTGTCCTCAATTCCCGATGACGGCACCCTGATGCTCCACGAGGTCGATCCGCGGCGCATCGTGCCCTTCTACATGCCCTATCGCACCCTGGCAGATATGGACGACTGGTACGAGGACGACGATATTCTCGCACTGATGGAAGAGCGGCTCGATCGCGGCATTCATGTCGGCATCGGCGAGTTTCACCTCTATGACGCCTCGAATGTCTTCACCCCGCAGTTCCGCCGCCTGCTCGATCTGGCCGATGAGCGCGGCCTCTTCCTGCATTCCCATTCCGGTTCCGCGGAGATCAACGCCATCTACCGGCTCAAGCCGGATGCCAAATTGATCTGGGCCCATGCCGGCCTGGTCGAACCGGCCTGGCAGGTCGCCGAAACCATGGAGCGGCACCCGCAACTGCTCGCCGATCTGTCGTTCCGCGAGTCCAGCATTCTTTCCGGGCGCGGCCTCGATCCTGAATGGCGCGCCCTGCTGATCCGCTTTGCCGACCGGTTCCTGCTTGGTTCCGACCCCTACACCGTGCCGCGCTGGCGCGCCTTCAAGGACATTCTCGACGTCAACCGCTATTGGCTGGCGCAGATGCCTGTTGAAGCCGCGGATGCCATAGCCCGGGGCAATGCCCAACGGGTCTTCTAGGCTGCGTGGTCCCGCCGCGCCGCCTCCGGCGGTTCGCACTTGGCGATCCGGCAGATCAGGCAGCGCGCCACCGAGCCGCCGCAGACGGGGTCGACATCGTCGCGCAAGGGGGTCAGCACATTGGAGTTGGCCTCCAGCACGCCCTCGATCAGGTCCTCGCAGCCCGGCATGTACCAAAGTCCCTCGGCATTGACGACGCGCTCGTCCATGCCCGCCATCAGGGCAACCTGGCGCTTGATCGCGCGCGGCGAATTCGGGGTTTCGACGCTGACCCAGTCGCCTTCCTCAAGCCCGAAACAGGCGGCCGTCAGCGGCGACATTTCCAGCGTCGGCCATGGCCTGCGGCTGCGCAGGCGCGGGATCTCGATGCCCATGGTGCTGTAATACTCGATAGAACGCGTGCCGCTGATCAGCACCAGCGGGTAGTCTTCGGCAAGTTGCGGCGCCGAATAGGGACTGTCCGGCGGCTCGACAAAGTCGGGCAGGGGGTCGTAGCCGAACGCGGCAAGCTTGGCTGAAGCGAATTCGATCTTGCCCGAGGCGGTGTTGAACCCAGGCTTGCCGTCCTTGCGGATCTTGCCCTTCTCGTGCTTTGCCGGCTCGTTGGCGCGCTCGAAGATCCCGGCGGCGGAGAACTCGGCGAAGGTCATGCCCAATGGCTCGAGCCGGTAGTCCAGCAATTCCTCGTAATTGGAAACCGGCAGCTTGTTGGCGAGCCCCATGCGCACCGCCACCTCCAGTACCGGATCGCCTTCGTCGCGCGCCTCACCGCGCGGCGCCATCACCCGCGTTCTGGCGGCGATCATGTTGACGCCGGAATATTCGGAAATGGCATTGGATTCCAGGTGGGTGGTGACCGGCAATATATAATCGGCAAGGCTTGCGGTGGGCGATTCGAACAGATCCGACACCACCAAGAGGTCCAGCTTTTTCAGCGCCTCGATGGTGGCGGCCGAATCCTCCAGCCCCACCACCGGATTGCAGTCGGTCCACAGCGCCCGCACCGGATAGGGCTTGTCCGTCATGATCGCGTCGATGACCTGGCGCGGATGAGGGTAGGGCGTGGTGATGGCATCGGGACCGGCGAGCAGCGGGAACTTGCCGGCCGACAGCTGGACCGAGAAATCGCGGGTTTCCTCCATGCCCAGATTGGCGCCGAAATAGCTCGGCATGCGCACGCCCGTCGCCGGCAGGAAGCCGTTATTCCCGGGCTGGTCGAACTTGCCCTTGAGCGCCGGGATGAAGCCGAGCAGGCGCAAGGTGGCGACCGAATTGCCGCCCATGGTGGCGCCGATAAAGGTATAGAGCGCGGCGTTGTCCGCTTCGCCGAACAGCTTCGCAGCTTCCCGGATATTCTCTTCCGGCACCCAGCAGATTTTGCTGACGCGCTCCGGCGTATAGCCAAGCGCCCGTTCTTTCAGGGCATCGAAGCCGACCGTCCACCGGGCCAGAAACGCTTCGTCGATCCAGCCATTGACGATCATTTCGCGGATGAAACCCAGCGCCAGCGCGGCGTCGGTCCCGGGGCGCACCCGCAGCCAGACCGCGGCTTCCTTCGCCGACAGGGTCGGGCGCGGATCGACGACGATGGTCTTGGCCCCCTGGCGCTGGGCGTCGCGCACCCGCTGGTGCTTTGAACCATTGGTCTCGGAAGGGTTTATGCCCCACAGCAGGATGACGTCGCTGCCCAGGACCGAGGTATAGGCGGGATAGGTCAGAAGCCCGCCATAGGTCAGTACGTCGGCCATCAGCTGCGGCGTGAAGCACTGATGGGAATCGTGCTTGAAGAAAGTGGTGCTGCCCAGCGCGGCAAGGAAGATGTCATAGGCGAAATATTCCTTTGGCGGCAGCGCCTGCACGGCGATGGCATTGGGCCCGTGCTCGGTGCGGATCGCATTCAGCCGTTCGGCGATATCGCCCAGCGCCTCGTCCCAGCTCACCCGCCGCCACTGGCCCGAGCCGCGCTCCCCAACGCGCTTTTGCGGATAGATCACGCGCCTGGGCGAAAAGGTCATGTCGATTGACGCCTTGCCCTTGACGCATAGATAGCCCTTGCTCATCGGGTGGCTGGTATCACCGGTGACCTTCTTGACCTCGCCATCCTCGACTTCGACCTTCATGCCGCAGCGCACGAGGCAGAACCGGCAGGTGGTGTGGATAACGCTCATTGTTTCCTCCCTCGTTTCTTCTTTGCGGCAGCCGCGTTGCGCCTGGCAGCGTCCTTCCTGGTCTGGCTCTCTTCCAGCAGGGGAAGATTGGCGAGCATGCGCCGGGCAATGGCGTTGAATTTTTCGATTTCGCGCCGGGATATGCCGCTCATCAGAATCTTTTCGCGCGCCAGCGCCAGGTCCAGGATCTGTTCATGCAGCCTGTGCCCGCGCGCCGAAAGGCGCCATGTCTTGCGCCGCCCGTCGGTTTCAAGAACGTCGTGGTCGAGAAGACCGGCGGCATCCAGGCTGGCGACGGCGCGGCTCACCGCCGCCTTGTCCATGCCGGTAATCTCGCTGACCCGCCAGGCCGCCAGGCCGGGCTGCGCGGCAAGCAGGCCGACGACACGCCACTCGGATATGCCGACGCCAAAGCGCGAGCGGTAGAGGCCCGAGGCGCTGGCCGACAGCCGGTTGTAGATCATGCCGATCAGGGCCGGTGTGTATTCACTGAAATTGGCGGCCCGATGGCCGTCGACGATCAGCACCGATGGAGAATCCGGCGCCGCCGGCTCGCCCCGGCGGTGCGGGCGGCCCGCTGGCGCCGTCCCCGGCGGTTCGCGGCCCGGGACCCCCGCGGCTCCGGCGAGCGCGACCTTGCCGCCCGTCCCGGCGGGGGGCTTTTGCAGTCGGCTCTGGCTGCGCTTGGTCATCGTCAACGATTTTCCACCCGGCTTCGGCGATTTTATGGCCATGATTTCACGGCCATTATGAGTTGATATCTCAACCAGCGGCCAGTGTCGGTCCGGTTCGCGGTGCTGTCAAGAAACCGCGCCGTGGAGGATGGGGCATTGCACTGGCTGTTCACCGGCGCGTTCTGCCGCGCCGCCGCTCTGTGCCCTTAGATCCGGTCCGGTCCGGACCGGCGAGTGCGCAGATTACCGGGCGCTGGCGGAATAATCGGCGCTGCAAGGGGGGTGACTTCCGGTTTGTCGCAAAATTGGATCCAATTACATCGATTCGAGCGCATGGCCTGAGCGTCGCTCGCTCCGGTTCAGTGGCGTGAAGATGAGGCGGATTGGCTGCTGCGGGCCGCGCCGGATGCGGCTGGCCGCCCGGCGCCGCCCGGGGCTGCCCGGTGCCTCCGAGTGCCGCGGAGTGCCGCCGAGTGCCGCCGAGTGCCGCCGCGCCTCCGGCCAGCGCCGCCGGGCTTTTTTTGGCGCCGCGCACCGCACCGCCGCCCTCGCAGGCCGCAGGCCCGCGGCGCGGTCCTTCAGCGCGTTTCCGCCATCACTCGGCCGCGGCGGTGATGAAGGTGACATCGCCATAGCGGCGGCGATTGCCCCAGAACATCTCGAAATACAAGGCTCCGGCATAGGCGTGTTCGCGCATGACCGCTTCGGCCCTCGCGCCCTGTCCGCGCTCCAGCGCGTCGACGAGAATGTGATGCTGCATATGGGCCAGCTTGAGGCGCATGAATTCGCGGTCCAGCGCTTTCAGGTCGACCGCTATCGAGCTGTAGGAGGCAAAGGGAAGATGATTGTTGCGGGCCACCGCGAGCGACAGCGCGCTGTTATCGGCAAGGTCGATAAGCGTCTGGTGGAAGACCATGTTAAGGTCATGATAAGACGACATATCTTCTTCCGTTATCGTACCTTTGCTGAACAAGGTGTCGCCCTTTTCAAGGCACTCCAAAAGCACCGCCCGGCCTTTCTTGGAAAGTCCCTGCTCGGCCACCAGGCGGGCGGCGAGACCCTCCAGGACCCCCCGCACCTCGACCGCGTCGCGGATCTCCTTTTCCCCCACCTTGCGGATCGAAAAGCCGCGCCGGCCTTCCCTTTGCAACAGCCCTTCCTGCTCCAGCGTGCGAAAGGCCAGACGCACCGGCGTGCGCGAAACCCCCAGCTGCTCGGACAGCGGAATCTCGGCGATCCGCGTTCCCGGCGCCAGGTCGCCGCTCATGATCATCTGCCGCAGTTTGACCAGAACCCACTGTCCTTGCTTGGCCATTTCCGCCTCCTGTTTCGCTGCGTGGCTACGAAGCGCGTATGCCCGGCCTGCCTGCTCCCCGCGCTCGCCCCGGCCCATTTTCCGAATTTGCCCGCTTTCCCCGCTCCCGCCCGATTGACAAAATCTATAAGTCTATAGAAATTAGATGGTGCGAGCTGGGGCGCGACATTTTGACAACCGGGCCTGCAAACTTTCGACTCGACAAATTGGATCCAATATAATTATAACCATTGGATCCAATTGAACGGGGATGATCATGCTTCCTCGAATTGGCAAGGGAGCGCCATGATATGCCATTAGCGCTGCGACAGGAAGTGTTCTCTTCCCCGCCAGCCTGGGCTGTGGCTGCCGGCGCCGGCATTGCTCCCGCCCGCCGCAATGGCCTCCGCCTTCGACGTCCCGCTTTCGCCGTCTCCTCGATACCATCTTTGTTGCATGGCGGGAAAGTGCCATATTTCAGGCGATTTGGCCAAGTCTGCGCAGGCGGGCCGCGGCCTATGCCGGGTATCAAGGACGGATGCTCTCAGCCATCCGGCGCGCCGCAAACCGCCGCGTCGGGCCGCCGCCGCGATGGCCGCCGCCAGCAATCCTCGGCCAAAGGCCGGCGGCATTCCGCGACCCGCGCCGCGGAGCGGGCGCGGCGGAATGAGGCGAGGCTTGGGATCCAGAACTGTTCGGGGCCAGGCAAGGCGTTTTGTGGCAGTTCCGGCGTCATCCGCCTTGAATATGGCCGCCCGATCCTGCGTTATTGTGACGCAGGGCCGGTCATGGCGATATGCGGTGTGCGCGCCGCCGGCGGCAGGGGGCGGGCGTCATGCGTGCGGTAAGGCTGTGGTCGGTTCGCCATTCGCGCTTCCTTGAGACGGCCTATGGCGCGTTTTCTTCCCTCCTTGGCATTTTGTCGCCCCTTTTGCGCCTCGTGCCGCGCCGCGCCATGGAGTACCCGGTGGCCGCTATCGAGCGCGCCGCCAAGGGGCTGGTCTTTGATTGCCATATGTGCGGCCA